>NZ_LT629748.1:664640-1329280 GCF_900105005.1 Halopseudomonas litoralis | reverse complement strand
TCTCCATCGGTGCGGTTGCGATAGATACCGGCATTCTCAGCATGGCGGATCAATTCGAATGCACAGTGTTTCGCCCGACCCACCGCGCCAGCCAAGCCACCTTGCTGCATGAAATCACGCCAGGTGAGATTAACGACGGGGTTCCGGCCGATGACGCCTTGTTGGGGCTGATGGAGTTTGCTGGCCATTGCGTTTTCCTGGCCTTCCATGCCGGCTTCGATCAGCGGATGCTCAGGCGCGGCTTGCGTCGGGACCTGAATCATCGACTGCAACATCGTTTTCTGGACGTTGCCGAGCTGGCGCCGATGTTGTTTCCAGAAGCCGCGCAGCAATGCTCGACGCTGGATGACTGGCAGAACCATTTTCATCTGGACAACAGCGAGCGACACAACGCTGCCGCCGACGCCCAGGCCACTGCTGAGATCCTGCTCATCTTGTTGAACCGAGCCGCGAAGCAAGGCACAAATACACTGGCAGAACTCAACAACCGACTGGTGCTCTGGCGACGGCTGAACCACGCCCGCTCCAGCGGATTCTAGATCTATCTCTTGCGGCGTGAACAAAGTAAAAACCGGCTCCCGCAAGGTGACTGATCAGTCTTCCATCAACTTCGCCGAAATTTACGTTTCTTAACGCGAATCACATGAAATCCGAAGCATGGAGCGTGGCGCAGCGGCTTTTTTCCTGCTAGTTTCCGCGGCGTCAACAAATTCAACAATTCAAAACCTCAATAGGAGTACTCGATGATCAAACACGCCTGGTTCAGAACCACGTTAGCCGTAGCCGTAGCCAGTGCCTCTTGCCAATTGATGGCAAACGGTTTGGCTATCAACGAGCAAAGCGTCAGCGGCATGGGTACCGGTTTCGCTGGCCGCTCCTCTTCCGCACAGGATGCCAGTACCGTGTTCGGCAACCCCGCGGGCATGTCGCGTCTGGAGCGGGCTGAGATCAGCGGTGGTTTTGCAGCGATTAAGGCGAGCACTGATATTGGTAGCGCCAGCCCCAACCCTGCCACTGGCACCAACCTTGTACAAGGCACTAACGAGGGAGACATTGCTCCCGAAGCAGCTGTGCCGTTTGCCTATTACGTCCGCCCTCTTAATGATAAATGGCATTTCGGCCTCGGTTTTTATGTTCCGTTCGGCGTGATCAGCGATTACGAGAAATCGTCGCAGGGTCGTGATCTCGGGCTTTACAGCAAGGTCCAAGTAATGACTTTGCAACCGACTCTCAGCTACCGTATCAATGATCGCATAGCAATCGGCTTCGGCCCGACAATCAATAAGATTGAAGGCAAGCTTACTAGCCAGCCATTGGCCGTCACAGGTTCCGACGCGACTGTGAACATCAAAGGTGATGACATCGGTTATGGTTTCAACGTGGGCGTACTGGTAGATGTAACAGATCGCCTGGCCTGGGGTCTGACCTATCATTCGAAAGTGGACTACGAGCTTGAAGGTCGCACTCGTTTCGCCGGTTTCCCTGCTCCTCTTCGCGGTAATTATGATGCGACGCTGGATTTCACCTCCCCTGAGTCGGCTGATACTTCCATCACTTATACAGCGAATGACAAGTGGACCCTGTATGCAGGGGCGACATGGACTCGCTGGAGCCAGCTTAAGGAAATCGAAGCAATTAACGAGGGCATGCATCCAGGGCTTGGCGGACAATATGACACCGTCGGCGAAGAATTGAATTGGGAAAACTCGTGGTCCTACGCCGTGGGTGTAGCCTATCAGTTGAACCCAGCTTGGGTATTGCGCGGTGGTTTCACCATGGATGAGTCTCCCACGAATAACGCTGACCGCACCGTGCGCATCCCTGTCAGCAACCGCAAGATCGTATCCCTCGGCGCAGGCTGGAATATCAACCACGACTGGACCATGGACTTCGCCTACTCCTATCTGCGCGAAAGCAAAGGGCGAGTAGATCAGACCAATCATTCGACGGGCACTAACTACTCCGCTGAGTACCGCAACAGCGCCCACGGCGCCGGCGTGCAGCTGACCCACCGGTTCTGATCCTTCAGACCCGCGCAACGAAGAAGGCCCCGGTTGATTCCAACCGGGGCCTTCTCGTTTCACAGCATCGCTGATCAGTGGTCGATTGCGCTCCCTGCCCCACGCGGCACACGGATATCCTCGATCAGATGTTGGATATGCTCCGGTGGCGCCTTGGTAACCGAAGCAACGGCGACCGATACGATGAAGTTCAAGATCATCCCCAAGGTACCAATACCTTCCGGCGAAATACCGAACCACCAATGCGCGGCATTATCCATCTCGGGACTGATGAACTTGAAGAACACGATATAGCTGAAAGTAAACGCCAGACCAATCGCCATACCTGCAATGGCACCTTCCTTGTTCATCTTCTTCGAGAAGATACCCATCACGATGACGGGGAAGAAGGATGCTGCTGCCAGACCGAAGGCGAAGGCTACCACCTGCGCCACAAACGCTGGAGGATAGATGCCGAACAGGCCGGCAATAACCACTGCAACCCCAGCTGCGACCCGGGCGGCAAGCAATTCGCCCTTCTCGCTGATATCTTTCTTGAAATTACTCTTGAGCAAGTCATGGGATACCGATGTCGAGATAACCAGCAATAGGCCTGCTGCAGTGGAGAGTGCGGCAGCCAGCCCGCCTGCGGCGATCAGTGCGACCACCCAACCCGGCAGATTGGCGATCTCGGGGTTGGCCAGAACGATGATGTCGCGGTCAACGTACAGTTCGGTTTCCGCATCCGTCGGCGTATTGCTGATCAAACGCTCGTTGTTCGCGCCGCGCTCACCGGTGAACTGCGGTGAGCCCGCGAAAGGCGCGCCTGGACCATACTGGATAATGCCGTCATTGTTCTTGTCCTGCCATGCAATCAACCCCGTATCTTCCCAGGTATTGATCCATTCTGGCGCCTCTTGATAAGCCACGTCGGGCACGTTGCTCAACAAGTTGATGCGCGCAAAAGCGGCCACCGCTGGCGCAGTAGTGTAAAGAATCGCAATGAACAACAGTGCGTAGCCTGCCGACTTACGAGCATCTCTGACCGTAGGCGTAGTGAAGAATCGCACAATCACATGAGGCAGGCCTGCGGTGCCTACCATCAGCGCCATGGTGATGGCAAAAACGTCAATAGTGGACTTGGTCCCATCAGTATAGGCACTGAAGCCGAGCTCCGCCCCCAGGCCGTTGAGCCGATCGAGAACCGATGTATCGGTTCCACTCACGGTATCACCGAAGCCCAACTGTGGAATGGGGTTACCGGTAATCAGCATAGAGATGTAGATGGCCGGAACCATGTAGGCAAACATCATCACGCAGTACTGAGCCACCTGGGTATAGGTAATGCCCTTCATCCCGCCAAGCACGGAGTAGAAGAATACGATGGCCATCCCGATGATGACGCCCAGGTTGATATCAATCTCCAGGTAACGGGAGAACACGATACCGACACCACGCATCTGGCCTGCCACGTAGGTGAAGGATATGAAAATCACGCAGATAACCGCTACCACCCGCGCCGCCTGGGAGTAATACCGGGTTCCGACGAACTCCGGCACTGTGTACCGTCCGAACTTGCGCAGATAAGGAGCGAGACACATTGCCAGTAGCACGTAGCCACCGGTCCAGCCCATCAGATACACACTGCCATCGTAACCAGTGAACGAGATAATCCCCGCCATGGAGATGAATGAGGCTGCCGACATCCAGTCGGCGCCGGTTGCCATGCCATTGGCGATCGGGTGAACGCCCTTGCTGGCTACATAGTACTCACTGGTGCTGCCAGCCCGTGTCCAGATGGCAATACCTATGTACAGCGCAAAGGTGGCGCCAACCACCAGATATATCAGCGTTTGGGTTTCCATATGCAAGGCTCCTGGTTGTTATTCTTCGTGCAGGTCGTACTTGCGATCGAGTTTGTTCATCTTCAACACATAGACCAGGATCAACAGCAGGAAGCCGTAGATAGCACCTTGCTGGGCAAACCAGAAGCCAAGTGGGAAACCGAAAAACTGGATTTGATTGAGGACATCCACGAACAGGATGCCAGCGCAGAAGGATACGACGAACCAGACGACCAACAACGTCATCATTAACCGCAGGTTCTCCTTCCAGTAGGCTCGGGCTGCGTCTTCTTTGGATAAAGACATATAAGTCTCCTATTGTTGTTTTTATATTGCAGCTTAAAATTAGCACCACGTGAGGCAAAACGAGACTACGACTTTCGTATAAATATTAGAAAAGGCATCATCAGACGCCTTTCAGATGATGCCCGAGAGCATTTACGGAGGACTGCCCATCACGACTCGATTGCGTCCTTCTTTTTTCGCTCGGTACAAGGCTTCATCTGCCCGGGCGAAAACATCGTCCACCTTCCCGATGAGCGGCGCCAGGCCGATACTGGTGGTCACCTGAATGCTGTTGCCTTCCAGTTCGATACTACTCTGCTCCACCGCAGCACGCAGGCGCTCGGCGATGACCAGAGCGCTCTCGCTCCCCGCACCGGCGAGCAATACCGCAAACTCCTCTCCGCCCAGTCTGCCGGCTATATCACCCTGGCGCAGCATATTGCGGAGCAGGCTAGCCAGATGCACCAGCACACTGTCCCCGGCTGCGTGGCCATAGGTGTCGTTGATATTCTTGAAGTGATCGAGATCAAGCATGATCAAGGCGCCCATCGCAAATTCAGGTGCGTCTCGCTGAAGCGCCGCCTCCATTTCTGCCAACAATACTCGGCGGTTTACCAGTCCCGTCAAAGGATCGGTTGTGGCTAACCGCTCCAGATTGCGCTCATGCTCGCGCCATTCGGTTATATCTGAGCTGATCCATAGTCTGCCGACGTCGGTGTCATCGATTCGAATGGGAATCAGGTCGACCTGCAGCATACGTCCATCTGCCAGAACCACCTCGCTGGTGCTCCCTAGTACATTCTGGCGGCGCTCATCCTGCGGCGCCGGCACCTGTTGGAGGTTGATGAGGTGAGAGAGTTGTTCACGGTCGGTGCCGGTCAGCGAGTCAGGCGTCATCTCCAGGCCGAACAGATCACATAGGGCTTGGTTGGCAACCAGAATCTCACCATCCGCGCTCTCCAGTAATACGCCACCGGGGAAATGTCTGATCACTTCGATCAGGCGGGTTTGGGTGGCGGAAAGTGCCACCTC
The DNA here is from genome assembly GCF_900105005.1 of Halopseudomonas litoralis. NCBI lineage: Bacteria > Pseudomonadati > Pseudomonadota > Gammaproteobacteria > Pseudomonadales > Pseudomonadaceae > Halopseudomonas > Halopseudomonas litoralis. The sequence continues at coordinate 1,324,119 of NZ_LT629748.1, read as the reverse complement.
CATCTGCCTGCGCTCGGTAATGTCGATAAGTGTCCAGATGATGTCGCCCTCAGGACGTTCAGCATCAAGTAGCGTGCCATGGATACTGAACCAGTGAAGCTCGCCGTTGGCATCAGGAAAGGGATATTCCGCTTCCACTGCGTACTTTCCCTGGCGCAGCATCCCCGCGTGCGCACTGAGATTATCAGCCCCAGTCTCATTGCGTTGTAATTGGCCAAGCCGCATCCCCTTAAGCGGATGGCCATTGGCAAATAACTGCCTGGCCCGACGGTTGGCCAATCGCACCTGCTGGTCCGGCCCCACCAACAAAATCGCCGCCGCGTTGTTATCCAGCAAGGCGTTACGCAGCTGATCTTCAGCCACCCTCTGGCTGATATCGCTTTGCGTACCCAGCACCCTCTTACCCTCATCGCCCTCGACTGCTCTGCCGCGTATCTCCGTCCACAACCAGTCACCGGAGGCCATACGCAAGCGCAGCTCGAGCCTGAACAGCTCTCCGCGGTGGATCTCATTGATCGCCTTGTCCAGAAAAGGGCGATCGTTGGGATGCACCAATCCATACCAGTGGGCGAAAGCTACCGGCCGGTCAGATAGTGGATAACCAAGCATGCCCTGGCAACGCTCGTCAAATAGGATGGTGTCGTTGCTCAGATGCCACTCCCAGAGACCGTCATGCACTGCGTCAATTGTCGTGCGCAAGCGCGCCGTGCTGTCGCGCAAGGCATCATTGATTGCATGCTGGCGGCTTATATCATGCACATAGCCGTGCCACAGTATGCTGCCGTCACTTTCTCGTCGCGGATTGGCGTAACCAGCCACCCAGCGAGTCTCACCGCTGGGTAGCAATAACCTGAATTTGATTTCCCAGGGCGTCAGGTTCTCAGCTGACACTGCGATCGCAGCGAGTACTTCCTGTCGATCTTCCGGATGGAAGGTATCGAATATGGCGGATATATTGTTTTTTATTTCTTCCGGGGTATAGCCAATCAGAGCCGTACTGCCAGGACTGATATACAGCATTTCGGACGAACCATCAGACTGACGGCGAAATTGATAGACGGCCCCCGGTACCTGCGCGAGCAGACTGGTCAGGCGTTCCTCATTCCAGGCCAGACGCTGTTGCTCGGTATGCAAACGTCTCACCAGAATGGCGATCAACAATAACGATACAAGAATGACCAAAGTACTGACTGCGTTCCAGAATCGACTTTGCACAAAACGGTCGGTTACTGGTGACAAGGCCGCCTGCCGGTCCAGGCCAACGCTGACAGCGAGCGGATAACCCTGAACCCAACGCCAGGCGTAATCGCGTTGGACAGCATCCCAAGCAGGCTGCAACCGATACTTGCCCCGTGCATCCCCGCTATCAAGGCCTGCGCGCAGTTGTTTTGAGACTTGGCTACCAATGACTTGGTCCTGCTGAGAAGAGCGCGCCAGATAGTAGCCTCGGTCATTCAGCAGTAAAGCCACGTCACCGCCGCTGCGGGGAAAGACCTTTTGAAAATACTCGGAAATAAATTCAGGTGAGATCGATACGACCAGCACCCCCGCGAATGTGCCGTCACGTACCAGGGGTTGAGCTAATTGAATGGACCATCGGCCTGATATTCGCCCTCGAACGGGATCGCTGATATATATTCCGGTTGCGGGCGCTCGACCTTCAGCATAGATCAGAAAGTGTTCCCGATTGGCAATGGAAAACGGCGTTCCTGTCGTGTTGGTATCAGATGTGAGGTTGCTGTAGACAATGTTCCCGGTTTCATCGGCCACGGCCACCTGCAAAATAATGTCCTGCTCAAAAATGGCAATGGCCTTTTCGACCGCGAGAGGGAAACGTTCGTTGCTCTCGATGTATTGAGCAGACAGGCTCTCACCCAGGTAATCCAAGCCGGAAACAAGCACTTGAATCTGAGTCGCCAGCGCTTCGGAGGTTTGCTGCGCGCGTAGCTCCAATTGTTTTTCGGCGTAATCGAGCTGCGAGCGTTGATTGTCGAGCAGCAGCCACCAATAAGCCGCGAGCACAACCAGTAAGACAGAGACAGCAGCCCAGAGAAAGCCCCCGGAATAACCTTTGGCAATCTTATCCATCTACACACATCCTGCGAGGAAACAGATGGAGTATAAAGAACTAATCGAGCCGGAGCAGTGGATAGAACACCACCCGCCCGTTACTTCAAGGCATTTATACAATCAATAACTCGTACCAGTCGCCCAGAGAAAGCTCAATACAATGGCTACGCTCTGAGCCGCCGGAGAATCAATGCCGAGCCCTCCGGAGCCTGAGCTCCAGAGAGGCTTGCCGATTACGGCGCGGTACCCGGGCTGGTGGCTGGCGGCGTGTTCATATCGGTACCACTCGCTCCCGTCGCGGGCTGCCCCATATTGTTCTGCGGCTCGGCCGAAGGCGGCATGGCATCTTCTTCGTTGATACGATCATTCTCATCCGGCCCACAGCCAGCCAGCATCAAAGCAAAAGCCGGAACCAACAGGTACGTCAGTCGCATAAGGAACTCCTTCTAATGGTTGAAGTGTTGCCTTGGGTATGACCGGATACGCGCAGGGAAGTGCAGATTTGTTTTGCGGCGATGCAGGCTGAATGAGGGGGCGGAGTGACAACGAGAGCACCCCGAACACAACAAAGCCCCGGAGTGCGGGGCTTTGAGGACATGAAGTGGCGGAGGGACAGGGATTCGAACCCTGGGAAGGCTTTCACCTTCGCCGGTTTTCAAGACCGGTGCATTCAACCGCTCTGCCATCCCTCCACGGCCGGCAATACTACCGGAAACTCGTGCACAGTCAATGGATAAAGACACATCAGTTAACGTTTTCCGAAGTTGTCGGTATTGTTTGCTGAAGGTTAACAGGTATGATCGCTGAAGAAGGATTGTCCGTGTCATTACTGGAGCCAACGAACCATGCAAACGCAAGAACGCAATACATTGCAGCACACCGGCGTAAGTGAGGTCGAGGTCAGCAAACTGTTCCGCAACACCTATACGCTGCTCGCCATGACCTTGGCATTCAGTGCTCTGGTCGCATTCACGTCCATGAGTCTCAACCTGCCTCATCCGGGTCTGATAATCACCTTGGTCGGTTTCTATGGTCTGTTGTTCCTGACCGCAAAGCTGCGCAACTCCAGCTGGGGGTTGATCACTACTTTCGTCTTTACCGGTTTCCTGGGGTATACCCTTGGGCCGATTCTTAACGCGTACCTGTCGTTGCCCAACGGCGGACAGCTGGTCACCATGGCCCTGGGTCTTACCGCGCTGGTGTTTTTCGGTTTGTCCGCTTATGCGATTCTGACCCGCAAGGATTTCAGCTTCCTGTCCGGTTTCATCATGGCTGGCTTCATCGTCCTATTGGGTGCGGTGGTCGCGAGCTTCTTCTTCCAGATGAGCGGCCTGCAACTGGCGATTTCTGCTGGTTTCGTGCTTTTCTCCTCAGCCGTTATCCTGTATCAGACCAGCGCGATCATCCATGGTGGTGAAGACAACTACATCATGGCGACCATTACCCTGTTCGTGTCGATCTACAACCTGTTCCTGAGCTTGCTGCAGCTGCTCGGCATCTTCAGCAACGACTGATCCGGCGGTTTTGGTTATACTTCGGGGGCTCGCCGTTTGGCGGGCCTTCTTTGTTTCTACTGGGTCGATTTCATGAATTTTGCCATTGCCCTGCTAGCCGGCCCTCAAGACCCGGCCGCCCGGAGTGCCCTCGAGTTTGCTCGTGCGGTCCTGTCCTCGGGCCATCAGATCAGTCGTCTGTTCTTTTACCGGGATGCGGTACAGGTGGCTTCACATCTTGGTGTGCAACCGCAGGACGAACAGGATGTTGCTGCCGAATGGCGTCAGTTCATTACTGATCATCAGCTTGATGCAGTGGTATGCATTGCTGCCGCCCTCCGTCGCGGTATTCTCGACGAGGCGGAGTCTGCTCGCTGGGGCCGCCCCGCAGCCAATGCCGCGGCTCCTTGGGTGCTTTCGGGACTGGGGCAGTGGGTCGACGCGCTACAGACGGCCGATCGCGCCGTGACTTTTGGGACCTGACATGAAAAGTCTGTTGATCATCACTCGCCAACCGCCTGCTCGTCAGTCAGCACGCGAAGCGCTGGACGTTGCGCTGGCGGCAGCGGCGTTTGGTGTACCTTGCGGCATTCTGTTCATGGACGATGGAATATTTCAGTTGATGCGCGGGCAGGACGCTGGGCAGATAGGGCAGAAGTCATTGGCGGCCAATCTTCAAGCACTACCGCTGTATGGGGTGGAAGATATTCTGGTTTGCCAGCACTCTCTCGGCGAACGAGGCTTGCACGCCAACCAGTGCATGTTGGAGGCACGCGCAGTGAACAATGCTGAAATCGCCACGCTACTTGAACATTACGAGCAGGTCGTTTCGCTCTGAGCTGCATAAGGATGACTACCATGTTGCATATCCTGCGTCATTCGCCCCATTCGGACTCTCGGTTTGGCAGCTGCCTGCGCGCGATCAATGCCAACCAGGGGTTGCTGCTGATTGAGGACGCAGTCTATGGACTGCTTCCCGGCACATCGGGCCGCGCCGCTCTGGACTATCTGCCGGGGAGCATTGATCTTTATACGCTGGAACAGGATCTGCAGGCCCGAGGGCTTGCGCTGGACGACTTACCCTCCCGCATCAAGGTGATTGGTTATCCAATGATGGTGGAGCTGTGCACAAAGCATGCAAAGGTGGTGAGCTGGTGATGCGCCTGCAGGCAGACGGCCGAGACATCGATCTGGACAAGGACGGCTTTCTGGTCCACATGGTGGACTGGTCGGATGGTGTGGCCGTAGCACTGGCAGAGCATGAAGGTCTGACGTTGAGCGCCGCTCATTTCGAAATCATCCACGCTCTGCGCCGGTTTCATGCTCAGTATCAACTATCTCCAGCCATGCGCCCACTGGTGAAGTATATTGGTCAAGAACTTGGTAAGGACAAGGGGACTAGCCTGTATCTGCTTTCGCTGTTTCCGGACAGTCCTGCCAAGCTTGCCAGTAAGCTGGCAGGCTTACCCAAGCCGGATAACTGCCTCTAACCCAAATATCATTTACGGGCCGCCATGGATTATCTGCATAGCATTATTGGCTGGACCCTCGCGGGTCTTTATTGGTTGTTGACTGCGTCTGTTACCATTCGCATCATTGCTTTGCGCCGGCCGGTGAGCGTGACCCTGGCGTGGTTGCTCATCATTTATATCCTGCCTATTCTGGGCGCGGCGCTGTATCTATTGATCGGCGAACTGAACCTGGGGCGCAAGCGTGCCGCGCGATCCAACGCCATGATCGAGCCTTATCTGACCAATCTCACCACACAGTTCCGGGATAACCACCAGCCGCTTCCCGGCGGAGAACTCAGCTTGGCGGTCAATCGATTGATGACCACTCAAGTAGGTATTGGTGTGCTCAATTATGAGAGACTGCAGGTATTGAACACGCCGGAGCGTATCTTCGAGCGGTTGATTGAAGATATCCGCAACGCCAGACAGAGCGTGGTCCTGGAAACTTACATTTGGCATCCCGGCGGGCTGGTTGACGAACTGGCCCGTGAACTGATTGCCGCCAGTATGCGCGGCCTCAATGTGAAGTTACTGATCGATCACGCCGGCAGTCGGCGTTTTTTCCGCTCGGTCTGGCGCACATCCATGACGCAAGCCGGCATTCAGGTGGTGCCCGCCCTGCCCGTCCGTCTGTTCCGTGCATTGGCGCATCGAATAGACCTGCGTTTACATCGCAAACTGATCGTGATTGATGATCAGATCGCCTATACAGGCTCAATGAATATGGCCGATCCCGCCCATTTCAAGCTGGAAGCGCGAGTCGGGCAGTGGGTTGATATGATGTTACGCTTGGATGGGGAGGCCGCAGCCGGGCTGGCGAAGGTTTTTGCCTGGGATTGGGAAGTGGAAACTGGAGAGCGATGCTTTCCTTCCCTCGCTGAGCCTGCCAACCAGCCAAATCAATGGCTGTCGATCATCCCCTCCGGCCCCGGTCTGGGCAACCTCATCAACCAGACGGTGCTGGCAAGCATCTACCGCGCCAACTATAGCATTGTCATCAGTACGCCCTATTTTGTGCCCTCGGAGGCGGTACTCGACGCACTTTGCCAAGCAGCAAACCGTGGAGTGAACGTGAAATTGCTGCTACCGCGCAAGAACGACTCATTGATGGTTGGCTGGGCGAGCCGATCCTATTTTGATGTTCTGCTGGAGTCCGGCGTACAGATTCTGCTGTTTGATGGAGGACTGTTGCATACCAAAGCCATGCTGATGGATGACAAGCTGGCCCTGGTCGGCAGCGTGAATCTGGATATTCGCAGCTTCCAGCTCAACTTCGAGCTCACCGTCGCGCTGTTTGCGCCGGAGAGCTGTGCGACCATAGGTGCATTGCTGCGCAGTTATGAGGCCAACAGCGAGCTTCTGCAAGCCGAGCGCTGGGCACAGCGAGGCAAGGCACCCAGAGTTCTGGAACGGCTGATGTTTTTCATGAGCCCGCTTCTTTAAGTGTAAGACCCGCCTTCAGAATGCTATATACAGCGTTCCGGCATTGACGGCACGCTGTAGAGTCTTGCCAAGCTCCGTTATAGAAGCTGAATAACCAACGCGAAAATACCAAGAAACGCCCAGAACCCAGAAAACAACCACGGCGTGCGTTTGGAAAACATGAGCGCCTTGCTTTGGCCTTGGTATGTGGATTCCCAGCTCGAAAATAGCGGCGCATCATCATACACCGGCCCGGTTGCCGGCTCGCAATTAAGCAGGTCGGTCTGCTTTCGGTGCCAATGGTCGATAATGTCGCAAGCGGCATGAATACCCGGCCATGCGTTAATCGAACTCAATATACCAAACAGCGCAAGCATCGGCGGTACGATCAAGGTGAATATCGGCCCCCATTCTGCATTCGTGTTGGCCATCGAAGACGCATATGCAATAACCAGAAACGATTGAGCCGTCAAATAGGCATTCGTGCGGGCCGACAGATTATCCGCCTCGCTATGGATCTCCTTACGGTAAAAATCGAGTCGATCCTTGGGTGATACAAACATTTTTATATCGTTGTCACATAACGGTGATGGCGGGGTTTGTGGAGTAATAATCATAGCTAATATGTCCATACCGGTTCTCATGCCTTTGAGGCAGACCGTATGCACAAGTTCAGCACAAAGGCCGGACGGGCCAGTTTCCACAAAATTGACAAGCGCCCGATGCACTCTGCCGATTAGCGAGCTTTTATCCATGCCTGGTCCTTCAGCCGTAAGCGACCGGCGATCACACCTGGATAGCTGGTTTCCAGTTGTGCGGCAGCAGCTCTTCGATGGCGTTGTTCTTCTGCGTTGGCAGCCGGGTCAGCACATCTTTCAGGTAGGCATAGGGATCATGGCCATTCAGCTTGGCTGATTGGATCAGACTCATAATGGCGGCAGCGCGTTGGCCACTGCGCAACGATCCAGCGAACAGCCAGTTGGAGCGACCGAGCGCCCAGGGGCGGATCTGGTTTTCCACCCAGTTGTTATCGATTGGAACGCGGCCGTCGTCCAAGTAGCGCGTCAACGCATCCCAGCGTTTCAGGCTGTAATCCAATGCCCTGGCGGTGCCGGAGCCATCCGGTACTTTTGTTCGGTGGGCAAGCATCCATTGATGCAAGGCATCAGCTATCGGCCGGGCTTTGGCTGCCCGGATGGCCTGACGCTTGTCCGGCGGTAAGTCCTTGGTTTGCCGCTCTACCTCATAGAGATGCTTGATGTACTCAAGCGCCTGGGCGGCCAAGGTGCTCTGGTTGGCCTGGTGCAGATCATAGAACGTGCGGCGGGCATGCGCCATGCAGCCGATTTCCACAATGCCCATGCCGAACCCGGCTTTGTAGCCAGCGTAATCGTCACAGACCAGCTTGCCTTGCCAGTCACCCAAGAAGGCGCGGGCGTGCTCGCCGGCACGGCTCGGAGCAAATTCGTACACCGTTGCTTTCAGGTCGTTGAACCCGGTACTGCAGAATGCCCACACATAGGCTTTGTGGGTTTTCTTCTTGCCCGGCGCCAACATACTGACCGGGGTTTCATCGGCATGCAGCACCGGATGTGCCAGTAATTCGCGGCGCAGCGCATCCACTAGCGGTTGCAACTGTATACCGCAGGCGCCCACCCACTCGGCCAGGGTGGAACGCGGGATTTCGAGACCGGCGCGACCGAAGATACGTTCTTGGCGGTACAGCGGCAGATGATCTGCATACTTGGCGACCAGCACCTGAGCCAACAGTCCTGAAGTAGGGATACCCTTATCGATGATCTGCGCTGGAACGGGTGCCTGGATCAAGGTTTCACAGTTGTCGCAGGCCCACTTGCCCCGGATGTGGCGCTCTACGCTGAACTCGCCGGGATCGTAGTCCAGCTTTTCACTGATGTCTTCGCCGATGCGCTTGAGCTGGCAGCCACAGCGACATTGCGTATTGTCAGGCTCGTGGTGGATCAAGGTACGGGGCAGTTCTGGCGGCAGCGGGCTGCGCTTGGGTTGCTGCTTGGGCTTGGTGGTTTGGCCGGTAGCCAGCATGGCCTGCTCAAGCTCGACTTCAATGGCGGCCAGGTCGCTGTCGACCAATTCATCCAGCAGCAAGCCTTGCAGTGCATTCAATTGCTCGCTGCGCCGGGTATACTTGTGGCGCTTGAGGATGGCCAGTTCATGGGTCAGCTTGTCGTTCAGTGCATTGCTGTGCACCAGCGCCCGATCTTTAGCCGCCAGCGAGACCATCAACTCAGCGGCCAAGGCGCGGAGTTGATCGGCGGAGAGCTGGTTGAGATCAGGCTGCTGGGTCATGCCGGTAGTATGCCGACCCTGTGTCCGGTTCGGAATTCATCCTTTGGGTTATGGCTCCCATCAGCAGAATATGATTACAGCATTGAGATGACCCCGGCATCACCCATGCGCTGCCAAGGCAGCCCTTGAGCCAGTGCAACCAACTGCTCGTCTGTCAGGTTCACTCGGTCACCGCGCCAGGCTTCAGCCCAGTGGAACTTGCCGCGATTAAGGCGCCTGGCACATAACCAGATCCCCAGGCCATCGTGAATCAATACCTTCATCCGGTTGCCGCGCTTGTTGGCAAACAGGTAAGCGCAGTGTGGTCTGGCTGCACCGAAGACCTGGATAACACGTGCCAAGGCCTTGTCCGGACCGGCGCGCATATCCAGCGGTTCAGTCGCCAGCCAGATCTCATCGATGCGGATCACCGCAACAGATCGCGTAACAAGGCCGCGCACTGGTGAGCCTGGTCGGCAGGCCACTCCACGACAACAGCGCCATCAACATGGGGTATCTCGATACGGATGTTGTTGCGCGGGTGACTGTTTGCAGCAGTCGACGGAGCTGGCAGGTTAACCGGAACGAACGCGGGCACTGAAGTGAGCGTGTTATCGGTTCGTCGCGACTCACTGATCCAGCGCCGCACCAGATTGGCGTTGAGGGCGTTATCCAGCGCAATGCGTGAGACGGAGGCACCCGGTTCATGGCAGGTTGCAACGATGCTGGCCTTGAACTCCTGGGAATGGCGACGGCGTTTTTGGTAGGGCTTGCCTACGCTTACAGTGCTCATATTAAGTGTCCACTAGAAAATAAGTGGACACTATCCTGACGTCAGCTGTGCCAGGCTCAAGACGGGATTGCCGGACGCTTACCGTAAGCGTCTGGTGATCCCATCTTGAGCGTCCTGCTATAGGCATCAGGATAGTGTCCACTTATTTTCTAGTGGACACTATCGATGGACTCATTAAGCGTAACCACCCCTAAACGTACACGCCGCCGTTTTTCTCCCGAATTCAAAGCCAGCATCGTTGCTCAGTGCCGTCAGCCGGACGTCTCCGTGGCCCGTATTGCCCTGGACAATGAGCTCAATGCCAACCTGGTCAGACGCTGGGTCAGTCAGGCACGAGAAGGCGGAGCACCGCTGGCAACCCCCGGGTTCATGCCAATCAACTTGCCCGCCGTCGCACCGTCTCCGGGCGGCCGGCCGGTCTCGAATGCTGGCAATACCATCCGTATCGAGATACACCGGGCCGGTGGTGCGGTTGTGGTGGAATGGCCCACAGAACAGGCCCAGCAGTGTGCCGTCCTGTTGCGGGATCTGCTGGGATGATCCGCATTGATGAGATCTGGCTGGCGACCGAACCGCTGGATATGCGCGCCGGTGCCGATACGGCACTGGCGCGGGTGGTTCAGGTGTTTGGCTCGGCCAGACCTCACTGCGCCTACCTATTTGCCAACAAACGGGGCAACCGGATGAAGGTGCTGATCCATGACGGCCTGGGTATCTGGCTGTGTGCCCGCCGACTGAACCGGGGCAAGTTCCACTGGGGCGAAGCCTGGCGCGGCGAGCGTCTGCGGCTGACCGATGAGCAAGTCATGGCGCTGGTCCAGGGGCTGCCCTGGCAGCGCCTTGGTGAGGCAGGCGTCATCTCGGTGCTGTAACCACAACCTGGCCAGCAGAGCCATCACCAAATAAGGGAATCGCGACGAGGCCTGGGGATTGGCATACTGCCAGCCATGACTCAGCGACCCGACCTCAATCAACTCTCTACCGACCAGCTCCGCGCCCTCGCGATGGAGCTGCTTGATCGCGTGGAGAGCAAAGATCGGGAGTTGCATTACACCAAGGCCGTGAACGAAAAGCTCACCCATGAGCTGGCCATACTTAAACGCCACAAGTTCGCCCGTCGCAGCGAACAGCTGGATGGGCATCAAGGGCTGCTGCTGGAAGAGCTGGTGGATAGCGACATCGCAGCCATCGAGGCCGAGCTGGCCGAGCTCACAGAGGCCCTGCCTCCTGACACCAAACCCAAGCAGCAGCCCAAACGTGCGCCGCTGCCGCCAGAACTGCCCCGGACACTGATCCATCACGAGCCTGAGTCCACGCAGTGCCGCTGTGGATGTCAGCTCAAGCGTATCGGCGAAGACGTCAGCGAAAAGCTGGATTATGTGCCGGGTGTGTTTACCGTTGAACGCCATGTCCGCGGCAAGTGGGCCTGCAACCAATGCAGCACCCTGACCCAGGCGCCGGTTCCGGCACAGGTCATCGACAAGGGCATTCCGACCTCCGGTCTGCTGGCCCAGGTACTGGTAGCCAAATACGCTGATCATCTACCGCTGTATCGCCAGGAACGCATCTTTGGCCGCGCTGGTCTCACCATTCCTCGCTCCACCCTGGCCGAATGGGTAGGCGCTTGCGGCGTCCAGCTGCAACCGCTGGCCGATGCCCTGAGAATGGCCCTGCTGGAACACGGCGTTCTGCACGCTGATGAAACGCCGGTCAGCATGTTGGCTCCCGGCAAGAAGAAAACCCACAAAGCCTACGTCTGGGCCTACAGCACCACCCCGTTCGCTGATCTGAAAGCGGCCGTTTACGACTTCGCCCCAAGCCGGGCGGGTGAGCATGCCCGCACCTTCCTGGGTGACTGGCAAGGCAAGCTGGTGTGTGACGATTACGCTGGTTATAAGGCCGGGTTCGGCAATGGCATCATCGAGATCGGCTGCATGGCCCATGCCCGGCGCAAGTTCTACGACCTGCACGTCGCTAATCAGAGTGTGCTGGCCGAGCAGGCACTGGAGTACATCAAACTGTTATACCAGGTCGAGCGGGAAGCCAAAGACCTGGCACCGGAACAGCGCCAGGTCATGAGGGCCACACAAGCCAAACCTATTGCCGAGGCGCTGCATAAATGGATGCTGGCCCAGCGGGAAAAGGTGCCGGACGGGACAGGGACAGCCAGAGCTCTGGATTACAGCCTGAAGCGCTGGGCAGCACTGACACGTTACCTGGATGACGGGGCTGTACCGATCGATAACAACTGGGTTGAAAACCAGATCCGGCCTTGGGCACTGGGCCGCTCCAACTGGCTGTTCGCCGGATCGCTACGCAGTGGTCAGCGTGCCGCGGCCATCATGACCCTGATCCAGTCCGCCAAACTGAATGGGTATGATCCCTATGCCTATCTGAAGGATGTGCTGACCCGACTGCCGACGCAGAAGAACAGCGCTATCAATGAATTACTGCCGCACAACTGGAAGCCGGCTATCAACCTGTGATTGCCGGACGCTTACCGCTTACCTTCAGCCTTAGCACAGGCGCGCTACATCCCAAGAGCATAATTGGTCGGGTCCGGGCTAGGATTTTTTCCGTGCACAAAGAGAAACACCCCGACCTGTTTCCAGATCGGGGTGTTTCGGTATAGCGCTTGACGATGACCTACTCTCACATGGGGAAACCCCACACTACCATCGGCGATGCATCGTTTCACTGCTGAGTTCGGAATGGGATCAGGTGGTTCCAATGCTCTATGGTCGTCAAGCAATTCGTTGCTGTGCGTTTGTCAGTCCACACGGCGTAAAGGGTGGGAAAAGTGATAGTTGTTTATCAGACAAGGTTAAGGACTTGCAATCTCCTGCAGTTCCAGACTGTCGTTCAATGCGTCAAGCCATAGGCCCAAATTGTTTGGGTGTTATATGGTCAAGCCACACGGGCAATTAGTACTGGTTAGCTCAACGCCTCACAGCGCTTACACACCCAGCCTATCAACGTCGTAGTCTTCGACGGCCCTTCAGGGGGATCAAGTCCCCGGTGAGATCTCATCTTGAGGCAAGTTTCCCGCTTAGATGCTTTCAGCGGTTATCTTTTCCGAACGTAGCTACCCGGCAATGCCACTGGCGTGACAACCGGAACACCAGAGGTTCGTCCACTCCGGTCCTCTCGTACTAGGAGCAGCCCCTCTCAAATCTCAAACGTCCACGGCAGATAGGGACCGAACTGTCTCACGACGTTCTAAACCCAGCTCGCGTACCACTTTAAATGGCGAACAGCCATACCCTTGGGACCGGCTTCAGCCCCAGGATGTGATGAGCCGACATCGAGGTGCCAAACACCGCCGTCGATATGAACTCTTGGGCGGTATCAGCCTGTTATCCCCGGAGTACCTTTTATCCGTTGAGCGATGGCCCTTCCATACAGAACCACCGGATCACTAAGACCTACTTTCGTACCTGCTCGACGTGTTGGTCTCGCAGTCAAGCGCGCTTTTGCCTTTATACTCTACGCACGATTTCCGACCGTGCTGAGCGCACCTTCGTACTCCTCCGTTACTCTTTAGGAGGAGACCGCCCCAGTCAAACTACCCACCATACACTGTCCTCGATCCGGATAACGGACCAGAGTTAGAACCTCAAAGTTGCCAGGGTGGTATTTCAAGGTTGGCTCCACGCGAACTGGCGTCCACGTTTCACAGCCTCCCACCTATCCTACACAAGCAAATTCAAAGTCCAGTGCAAAGCTATAGTAAAGGTTCACGGGGTCTTTCCGTCTAGCCGCGGATACACTGCATCTTCACAGCGATTTCAATTTCACTGAGTCTCGGGTGGAGACAGCGCCGCCATCATTACGCCATTCGTGCAGGTCGGAACTTACCCGACAAGGAATTTCGCTACCTTAGGACCGTTATAGTTACGGCCGCCGTTTACCGGGGCTTCGATCAAGAGCTTCGCCGAAGCTAACCCCATCAATTAACCTTCCGGCACCGGGCAGGCGTCACACCCTATACGTCCACTTTCGTGTTTGCAGAGTGCTATGTTTTTAATAAACAGTTGCAGCGGCCTGGTATCTTCGACCAGCCAGAGCTTACGGAGCAAGTCCTTCACCCTAGCCGGCGCACCTTCTCCCGAAGTTACGGTGCCATTTTGCCTAGTTCCTTCACCCGAGTTCTCTCAAGCGCCTTGGTATTCTCTACCTGACCACCTGTGTCGGTTTGGGGTACGATTTCTGGTTACCTGAAGCTTAGAGGCTTTTCCTGGAAGCATGGCATCAACCACTTCTCCTTCTAAAAAGAAGGATCGTCATCAGTTCTCGGCCTTGAGATCCCGGATTTACCTGAGATCTCAGCCTACCACCTTAAACACGGACAACCAACGCCGTGCTGGCCTAGCCTTCTCCGTCCCCCCATCGCAGTAACCAGAAGTACGGGAATATTAACCCGTTTCCCATCGACTACACCTTTCGGTCTCGCCTTAGGGGTCGACTCACCCTGCGTCGATTAACGTTGCGCAGGAACCCTTGGTCTTCCGGCGTGGGAGTTTTTCACTCCCATTGTCGTTACTCATGTCAGCATTCGCACTTCTGATACCTCCAGCCAACTTCTCAATTGACCTTCACAGGCTTACAGAACGCTCCTCTACCGCACATCCTAAGATGCACCCGTAGCTTCGGTGTATGGTTTGAGCCCCGTTACATCTTCCGCGCAGGCCGACTCGACTAGTGAGCTATTACGCTTTCTTTAAAGGATGGCTGCTTCTAAGCCAACCTCCTAGCTGTCTAAGCCTTCCCACATCGTTTCCCACTTAACCATAACTTTGGGACCTTAGCTGACGGTCTGGGTTGTTTCCCTTTTCACGACGGACGTTAGCACCCGCCGTGTGTCTCCCGTGCTCTGCACTCACTGGTATTCGGAGTTTGCATGGGGTTGGTAAGTCGGGATGACCCCCTAGCCCAAACAGTGCTCTACCCCCAGTGGTGATACACGAGGCGCTACCTAAATAGCTTTCGAGGAGAACCAGCTATCTCCGAGCTTGATTAGCCTTTCACTCCTATCCACAAGTCATCCGCTAACTTTTCAACGGTAGTCGGTTCGGTCCTCCAGTGCCTGTTACGGCACCTTCAACCTGCCCATGGATAGATCGCCCGGTTTCGGGTCTATACCCAGCAACTAAACGCCCTATTAAGACTCGGTTTCCCTACGCCTCCCCTAGACGGTTAAGCTCGCTACTGAATATAAGTCGCTGACCCATTATACAAAAGGTACGCAGTCACCGAACAAGTCGGCTCCCACTGCTTGTACGCATACGGTTTCAGGATCTATTTCACTCCCCTCACAGGGGTTCTTTTCGCCTTTCCCTCACGGTACTGGTTCACTATCGGTCAGTCAGGAGTATTTAGCCTTGGAGGATGGTCCCCCCATGTTCAGTCAACGTTTCACGTGCGCCGACCTACTCGATTTCACGGCAAAGAGTCTTTCGTGTACGGGGCTATCACCCACTATGGCCGCCTTTCCCACAGCGTTCCACTAGACTCAATACCGCTTAAGGGCTGCTCCCCGTTCGCTCGCCACTACTTGGGGAATCTCGGTTGATTTCTTTTCCTCCGGGTACTTAGATGTTTCAGTTCCCCGGGTTCGCCTCACACACCTATGTATTCAGTGTGTGATACCCAGCTTATGCTGGGTGGGTTTCCCCATTCAGATATCTCCGGATCAAAGGTCGTTTGCCACCTCCCCGAAGCTTTTCGCAGGCTACCACGTCTTTCATCGCCTCTGACTGCCAAGGCATCCACCGTATGCGCTTATTCACTTGACCATATAACCCCAAACAATCTGCTTGCGCTGATCGCTTGCTGCCATACGTCTTGACATGATTTCACGACAATCCGGAACTTGCACTTGAGATCACAAGTTACCTTAGCCATAACGTGTGCAGTGAAACACCCGTTATGTCTTGTCTACTTCTATCACTTTTCCACATTGTTAAAGAGCGACTGATCAAAGATCAGACATCAATCATCCCATCATAAACCTGCGGGATAATTCATGTATGAACTCTTATCGAGTACCGGCGATGTTGGTCAATCTTCCAAGCCTGCATGCTGACCTGGTGGAGCCAAGCGGGATCGAACCGCTGACCTCCTGCGTGCAAGGCAGGCGCTCTCCCAGCTGAGCTATGGCCCCGTTCAGACCTGACGAATCTGACACCTCGATAATTGGTGGGTCTGGGCAGATTCGAACTGCCGACCTCACCCTTATCAGGGGTGCGCTCTAACCAACTGAGCTACAGACCCAATTATCTCGGGCTGCCACCGTTGCTGCTTGGAGTACAGGCCCAATCGCCTTTCTTTCGGAATCAAGTAATTCGTGTGAGTGCTTGAAAAACAGAGGTGATCTTTCGATTAAGGAGGTGATCCAGCCGCAGGTTCCCCTACGGCTACCTTGTTACGACTTCACCCCAGTCATGAATCACACCGTGGTAACCGTCCTCCCGAAGGTTAGACTAGCTACTTCTGGTGCAACCCACTCCCATGGTGTGACGGGCGGTGTGTACAAGGCCCGGGAACGTATTCACCGTGGCATTCTGATCCACGATTACTAGCGATTCCGACTTCATGGAGTCGAGTTGCAGACTCCAATCCGGACTACGAGAGACTTTATGGGATTAGCTCCACCTCGCGGCTTGGCAACCCTTTGTATCCCCCATTGTAGCACGTGTGTAGCCCTGGCCGTAAGGGCCATGATGACTTGACGTCATCCCCACCTTCCTCCGGTTTGTCACCGGCAGTCTCCTTAGAGTGCCCACCATAACGTGCTGGTAACTAAGGACAAGGGTTGCGCTCGTTACGGGACTTAACCCAACATCTCACGACACGAGCTGACGACAGCCATGCAGCACCTGTGTCTGAGTTCCCGAAGGCACCAATCCATCTCTGGAAAGTTCTCAGCATGTCAAGGCCAGGTAAGGTTCTTCGCGTTGCTTCGAATTAAACCACATGCTCCACCGCTTGTGCGGGCCCCCGTCAATTCATTTGAGTTTTAATCTTGCGACCGTACTCCCCAGGCGGTCAACTTAGTGCGTTAGCTGCGCCACTAAGAACTCAAGGTTCCCAACGGCTAGTTGACATCGTTTACGGCGTGGACTACCAGGGTATCTAATCCTGTTTGCTCCCCACGCTTTCGCACCTCAGTGTCAGTATCAGTCCAGGTAGTCGCCTTCGCCACTGGTGTTCCTTCCTATATCTACGCATTTCACCGCTACACAGGAAATTCCACTACCCTCTACCGTACTCTAGTTCAGCAGTTATGAAAGCAGTTCCCAGGTTGAGCCCGGGGATTTCACACCCATCTTACTGAACCACCTACGCGCGCTTTACGCCCAGTAATTCCGATTAACGCTTGCACCCTCTGTATTACCGCGGCTGCTGGCACAGAGTTAGCCGGTGCTTATTCTGTCGGTAACGTCAAAGTTGCAGCGTATTAGGCTACAACCCTTCCTCCCAACTTAAAGTGCTTTACAATCCTAAGACCTTCTTCACACACGCGGTATGGCTGGATCAGGCTTTCGCCCATTGTCCAATATTCCCCACTGCTGCCTCCCGTAGGAGTCTGGACCGTGTCTCAGTTCCAGTGTGACTGATCATCCTCTCAGACCAGTTACGGATCGTCGCCTTGGTGAGCCATTACCCCACCAACAAGCTAATCCGACCTGGGCTCATCTGATAGCGCAAGGTCCGAAGATCCCCTGCTTTCTCCCGTAGGACGTATGCGGTATTAGCGTTCGTTTCCGAACGTTATCCCCCACTACCAGGCAGATTCCCAGGCATTACTCACCCGTCCGCCGCTAAATCAGGGAGCAAGCTCCCGTCATCCGCTCGACTTGCATGTGTTAGGCCTACCGCCAGCGTTCAATCTGAGCCATGATCAAACTCTTCAGTTAAAATACTGATTGGGTTTTGAGAAAACCCTAAACTTGGCTCAGCCGTACAAAAAATTCTATAAACTCGATGAATTCACAGAGTAACTTGCTTAGGCTGATAATCTTGCGATCATCTCTCCATTGAGCAAGCACCCACACGAATTACTTGATTCCAATTTGTTAAAGAGCGATTCGGTCTGCGTTTCCGCTTAACCAAGGCCGCGCATTCTACGCTAACCTTCTGATCTGTCAAGCGTTTTTTGTGAGGCTTTTCAGCGCTGCACCGCTTGGCACATCGGCCTGGAACGCTGCTGCTGTTCCGGGCCAGGGAGGCGCATTCTACAGGAGTAAAACCCCTTGTCAACGCCTTCCTGAAATTCCTTTCTCACCCTGAAGAAGCGACCAAACCGGCCCCTTCAGTGAGCGGCGCATTCTACGCCGTTTCGCTTGCCTGTCAATAGCGGATTGCTAAATTGACAGCTCTATCCACGTAGGCGCGTGATCACTGGCTTTCGGCTGGTCACGCACCCATAGATCCACGCCCCCGCCGACCAAGCGTTCAACCAGTTGCGGGCTTAATAGCAGATGATCAATACGTAAACCCGAATTGGTTTGCCAGTGCTGACGAAAATAATCCCAGAATGTATAGATGCGCTGGCCTGGATAAAGGCTGCCCAGCGCATCCTGCCAGCCTTGCCCCAATAAACGCTGATAACACTCCCGGGTTTCCGGCTGTAACAGGGCGTCATTTTGCCAAGAACGCGCATTGTAGATATCGGCGTCGGTTGGCACCACGTTGTAATCGCCCGCCAGCACAACCGGATGCCCCGCCTTCAACAAATCGCCAGCATGCTCTATCAACTTTCTGAACCATGCGAGCTTATAATCAAATTTGGGCCCTGGCCGAGGATTCCCGTTGGGCAGATAAAGACATCCCACAATTACCCCTTCGACCACTGCCTCTATATAACGGCTCTGTTCCGGATTGGGATCTTCCGGCAACCCGCGGCGACTCAAGAGCGGCTCGGTGCCTTTGGCTAATATTGCCACTCCGTTCCAGGCTTTCTGACCATGCCACACCGCCCCATATCCCGCCGCCTGTATCGCCTCGATGGGGAAAAATTCGTCCGCCGCCTTCAATTCCTGCAGACAGACGATATCCGGCTCCTCCCGCGACAACCAGTCCAGCAGCGCAGGCAAGCGGGAACGAATACCATTGATATTGAATGTCGTTATTCTAAGGGTTCGCATACAGGCCCTTTACCTTGAAAGCTACTTCTAGGTATCGGAACGGAAGGGCAGCATTAAAGTTCCATCAATCCGACGCGTCCGATCCTTACTCCCCCACGGCGGAGTGGTGCGCGCATATGCAAGTCGACCTACAGAGATGCCAAGAGACAAGCTAGACAATACCGGGCGGCTTCCGCTATGAGTCAAAGAGATGGCGTTTCGGAAAAAAGAAAGCCTGACCACTGAAGCCGAAAAAAACCTTTCGCATTTCAGTTAGTTAATGTATAGTTCGTCCCGCTTTGGCAGCAATCGTTAAAGCATCGTCGGGGCGTAGCGCAGCCTGGTAGCGCACTTGCATGGGGTGCAAGGGGTCGAGTGTTCGAATCACTCCGTCCCGACCAAATTAAGAAACAACAAAGCCACCTTCGGGTGGCTTTGTTGTTTCTGCCTTGGTGACTATTTTGCTCTGAGCGCCTGGAGCACTTCTTCCAACTCGGCCACAGTTTGACGGATGAGCTGCTTGTAATGACTACCGTCATCCTTGGCTTCGTCACCGGAGAGACGTTGACGAGCACCGCCAATGGTAAACCCCTGGTCATACAACAGTGCGCGAATCTGGCGAATCATCAGCACATCCTGACGCTGGTAATAACGGCGATTGCCACGGCGCTTGACCGGAGACAACTGAGGAAACTCCTGCTCCCAATAACGCAGCACGTGTGGTTTAACGGCACAGAGCTCACTGACCTCACCGATGGTGAAGTAGCGTTTTCCCGGGATTGCCGGCAGTTCATTGTTATGGCTGGGTTCCAGCATAGGCTTCTACTCGGGCCTTGAGTTTCTGACCGGGGCGGAAGGTAACCACGCGCCGGGCCGTAATAGGTATTTCTTCGCCGGTCTTGGGATTGCGGCCGGGGCGTTGACGCTTGTCGCGCAGGTCGAAATTGCCGAAACCGGACAGCTTGACCTGCTCGTTGCTTTCAAGCGCGTTGCGGATCTCTTCAAAAAACAGTTCTACCAGTTCCTTGGCTTCACGCTTGTTGAAACCAAGTTCCTCGTAGAGATGTTCCGCCATTTCTGCCTTTGTCAGAGCCCCCATAGCAATCCCTATTTTCTTAGTGTGGCGTTGAACCTTTGCTCCAGTGAGCCGAGCACCTTGTCCATAACAGCATTCACTTCATCATCAGTAAGAGTGCGCGATGAATGCTGCAAGGTCAAGCCGATCGCCAGGCTTTTGCTTTGGGGATCAACACCTTTCCCTTCATAGACGTCAAACAGCCTGAGGTTCTTGAGGAATTCACCGGCGTGCTCGCGGATATCTGCCAGCAGATTCCCGGCTACTACGGTCTTGTCCACCAGCACGGCGATATCACGTCTGACTTCAGGAAAGCGGGAGAGTTCGCTGAAACGCGGTAACCGCCCTTCGGTGATGCCATCCAGTCGCAGCTCAAATACAAACACCGGGCCCAACAGATCCAGCTCATCAACCAGCTGCGGATGCAAGGCGCCCAGCCAACCCACCGGGTTGCCGTCACGCACGATCCGAGCGCACTGTCCCGGATGCAAAGCGGGATGCTCTGCCGGCTCGAAGCCATACGCGTCCAGTGCACCGCCCTGCCCCAGCACTGCTTCTACGTCGCCTTTGACATCATGGAAGTCCAGCTTGTCGTTACCATTGGCCCAGCCTTCGGGCAAACGAGTGCCGCAAGCAATACCGGACAGCATGGGCTCCTGCAGCAGCTCACCGTCAGCCTGCGGAACAAACCGCAAGCCGCTTTCAAACAAGCGCACCCGTGCTTGCTGACGATTCTGGTTATGCTGAACCGCCTTGCTCAAACCCGGCCACAATGATGTGCGCATGACCGCCATGTCACTGGAAATGGGGTTGGCCAGGGCCAGCGGCTCGCTTTGTGGGTCGAACAGTTTGTTCAGGCTCGGCTCGATGAAGCTGTAGGTGATCGCTTCCTGATAACCGCGAGCCACCAGCAGACGACGCAGGATCGGCAGTTCGCCCTGGGTTTCCGGCTTGGCGGTGAGACTCAAGGCAGCCGTCGGCGCGCTGACCGGCAGGCGGTTATAGCCATACAGGCGGGCCAGCTCTTCGATCAAGTCGATTTCGAGAGCGATGTCGAAGCGGTGACTGGGCACATCAACTTGCCATTCCGCCGCCCCGCTGGACACTACATTGAGCTCCAGCCCACGCAGATAGGCTTCAATTTCTGCGGGAGCGATTTCCAGCCCAAGCATCTGCGTAACACGTTCATTACGCAAGGTGATGCTGACCGGCTGCGGCAGATGAGACGGCTCAACAGCTTCGACCACCGGGCCCGGCTCCCCACTGACAACCTCCAGCAACAGTGCCGTAGCGCGCTCGACTGCTTCACGCTGTAATTGCCAGTCAACGCCCCGCTCGTAGCGGTGTGAGGCATCGGTATGCAGACCGTAATTACGTGCCTTGCCGGCAATCGCGATATGGTCGAAGAAAGCACTTTCCAGAAACAGGTCGGTGGTAGTGTCGCTGACACCGCTGTGCTCGCCACCCATGATGCCGGCCATTGCCAACGGACGCTCGTGATCAGCAATTACCAGCGTGTCGCTGCGCAAGCTTATTTCCTGACCATTAAGCAGCACCAGCTTTTCGTCTTCTTCCGCCATACGCACACGGATACCGCCAAACACCTGAGCCAGATCAAAAGCATGCAATGGCTGACCGAGCTCAAGCATGACGTAGTTGGTGACATCTACTACCGCATCGATACTGCGAATATCGCTGCGGCGTAGACGCTCGACCATCCACAGAGGCGTCGGACGTGACAGGTCGACATTACGAATAACCCGACCGATATAGCGCGAGCATGCAGCGGGGGCCATCAGCTCGACCGGACGCACCTCATCATGCACAGCAGCAACCGGCTCGATCGCTGGACGAGTAACGGGAACAGCGTAGTTGGCACCCACTTCCCGTGCCAAGCCGGCGATGGACAGGCAATCACCGCGGTTGGGCGTCAGATCGACTTCAATGATAGCGTCGTCCAAACCAAGATATTCGCGCAAGCTTTGCCCTGTCGGCGCATCGGCAGGTAGTTCAAACAACCCATCGCTATCATCCGACAGTTTGAGCTCGTCAGCCGAGCACAACATGCCGAAAGATTCCACGCCACGCAGCTTGGCCTTCTTGATCTTGAAGTCCTCGCCCAGCACCGCCCCCACCATGGCAAACGGTACCTTGATGCCGGCGCGAGCATTCGGCGCCCCGCAAACCACCTGGAATTCTTCGCTGCCATTGCTGACGCGACAGACGCGCAGTTTGTCCGCATCGGGATGCTGCTCGGCTGCGATAATCTCGCCCACCACGACACCGCTGAATTCACCGGCAGCCGGAGTAACGCTATCCACTTCGAGGCCAGTCATGGACAGACGTGCAACCAGATCATCACGAGAAACCTCGGGGTTCACCCAGCTGCGCAGCCACTGTTCACTGAATTTCATGTTCTTTTCCTGCTATCAAAGGGGTTGCGGTTACGGTGTCAACGGAACTGTGCGAGAAAACGCAGATCGTTGTCGAAGAACAGGCGCAGATCATTCACGCCGTAACGCAGCATGGCCAGACGCTCGACGCCCATGCCGAAGGCAAAGCCCTGAAACTTCTCAGGGTCGATCCCCGAGGAGCGGAATACGCTCGGGTGAACCATGCCGCACCCCATGACTTCCAACCAGCCAGTCTGCTTGCATACCCGGCAGCCATTACCGCTGCACATCACACACTGAATATCGACTTCAGCTGAAGGCTCGGTGAACGGGAAAAATGATGGCCGGAAGCGCACCTTCAAATCTTTCTCGAAGAACACCTGCAAAAACTCAGCAATAGTGCCCTTGAGATCGGCAAAGCTGACCTTGCGATCGACCAGCAGTCCTTCGACTTGGTGGAACATCGGTGAGTGGGTCAGATCCGAATCGCAGCGATAGACGCGACCAGGACAGACGATGCGAATCGGCGGCTCCTGACTTTCCATGGTCCGCACCTGTACTGGTGAGGTATGGGTGCGCAGCAGCGTGTTGGCGTTGAAATAGAAGGTATCGTGCATCGCCCGTGCCGGGTGATGGCCGGGAATATTGAGCGCCTCGAAGTTGTGATAATCGTCTTCGACTTCGGGGCCTTCCGCAACGTCATAGCCGATGTGGGAAAAGAATTCTTCGATCCGTTCCATGGTCCGGGTAACCGGATGCAGCCCACCGCTCACCTGGCCACGGCCAGGCAGGGTTACGTCTACCCGCTCCGCTGCCAGCTTGGCATTCAGTGCTGCAGCTTCCATATCAGCCTTGCGTGCATTGAGCACACCCTGCACCTGCTCTTTGGCCTCGTTGACCATGGCACCGACTTTGGGGCGCTCCTCGGCAGGTATGTTGCCCAAGGTCTTCATTACCTGGGTAAGCTCGCCCTTCTTGCCGAGATACTGGACGCGGATCTGCTCCAGTGCATTAACATCCACCGCCTGCTGCACGGCCTCCAGGGCCTGGGAGACCAGCGCGTCTAGGTTTTCCATTTCACACTCCAGAAACAAAAATAGGGGAAGAGCGATAAGGCTCTTCCCCTATTAATGACGTTGCCAACCGACGCGAGCGCCGGTGATTGTCGTAACGAGGGCTTAAGCCAGGCTAGCCTTTGCTTTTTCGACAATCGCGGTAAACGCCGCTTTTTCGTTCACAGCCAGATCGGCCAGAACCTTACGGTCGATTTCGATGGACGCTTTCTTCAGACCAGCGATCAGACGGCTGTAAGACATGCCGTTAATCCGAGCACCAGCGTTGATACGAGCGATCCACAGAGCACGGAACTGACGCTTCCGTTGCTTGCGGTCACGATAGGCATACTGACCAGCCTTGATGACCGCCTGCTTGGCAACACGGAACACACGCGAACGCGCACCGTAGTAACCTTTGGCGAGCTTCAGAATTTTCTTGTGACGCTTACGCGCCATTACACCACGCTTAACACGAGCCATTCTTTAAATCCTCAACCTTGATTAACGGAGGCGCAACATGCGTTCAACTTTCTGGGTATCCGCAGCATTGAGCTGGGAAGTCCCACGCAGTTGGCGCTTACGCTTGGTGCTCATCTTGGTCAGGATGTGGCTCTTGAAAGCGTGCTTGTGCTTGATGCCGTTGCCAGTCACTTTAAAGCGCTTGGCGGCACCACTTTTGGTCTTCATCTTTGCCATGTTCAGTTACTCCAAATAGAGTGGATAAGATAATCACAAGGCCTGGCGTTGCCCTGGAGATTACTTTTTCTTCTTGGGTGCTAGGACCATCATCAATTGACGACCTTCCATTTTCGGGTGCTGTTCAACGGTGCCGTATTCAAGCAGGTCAGCTTCAACCCGCTTCAACAACTCCATGCCCAGCTCCTGATGAGCCATTTCGCGGCCGCGGAATCGCAAGGATACCTTGGCTTTGTCACCCTCAGAGAGGAACTTTATAAGGTTGCGAAGCTTGACCTTATAGTCCCCATCTTCCGTCCCTGGACGAAACTTGATTTCTTTGATCTGGATGATCTTCTGATTCTTCCGTGCAGCAGCCTGCTGCTTCTTCTTTTCGAAGATGTGCTTGCCGTAATCCATGATCCGGCAAACAGGCGGCTCTGCATCGGGGGAGATTTCAACCAGGTCTAGCTTGGCCTCCTCAGCGGCGGCCATGGCTTCCTGAATGGACACGATACCGATTTGTTCACCTTCGGCGCCAATCAGGCGCACTTCAGGCGCCGTGATATTTTCGTTGATCGGCGGACGTTGTGCGGCTCTTTTGTCTTGTCTCATCTCGCGTTTAATCTTTATTGCTCCGAATTCGGGCGGCCTCGTTGTGCAACGGCGCGGGCAAGGAACTCGGAGAACTCGGCAATTTTCATTATACCCAGGTCTTTACCCTCCCGCGTGCGCACGGCCACAGTGTGCGATTCGACTTCCCGGTCGCCAATTACCAGCAGATAGGGAGTCTTGTGCAAAGTATGCTCGCGGATTTTAAAGCCGATCTTCTCGTTTCTCAAGTCCGCAATAGCACGATATCCCATTTCATTGAGAGATTTCTCAACTTCCTGGCAAAATTCCGCCTGATTATCAGTAATATTCAGTACCGCGACCTGGGTCGGGGCGAGCCAGGCGGGGAAATCCCCAGCGTAATGCTCGATCAGAATACCAATGAAGCGTTCGAACGACCCCAGGATCGCACGGTGCAGCATGACTGGCGTTTTGCGAGCACCGTCTTCTGCTACGTATTGCGCGCCCAGACGACCCGGCAGCATGAAGTCCAGCTGCAATGTACCGCACTGCCAGACCCGCCCAAGGCAATCGCGCAGAGAAAATTCGATTTTCGGACCGTAGAAGGCGCCTTCACCCGGCTGCAGATCCCACTTCAGCCCAGCTTCATTCAATGCTGCCTCAAGCCCTTGCTCCGCCTGATCCCAATCCGCATCGTCGCCCATCCGATCTTCCGGACGAGTGGACAGCTTCAGCTCGACATCATCAAAACCGAAATCACGGTAAACTTGCAGCGTCAACGCAATGAAATCGGACGCCTCGGCCTTGACCTGCTCGTCGGTACAGAAGATATGCGCATCATCCTGAGTAAAACCGCGCACCCGCATCAGGCCATGCAGCGAACCGGAAGGCTCATTGCGATGACAAGAGCCGAACTCGGCCAGACGCAGAGGCAGCTCACGGTAGCTTTTCAGTCCCTGATTGAATACCTGGATGTGGCACGGGCAGTTCATCGGCTTGATCGCGTAATCGCGGCTTTCCGACTCGGTGGTGAACATGTTGGCGGAGTAGTGTTCCCAGTGGCCGGAACGTTCCCAGAGCACTCGATCCACAACCTGCGGGGTACGAATCTCACGGTAGCCAGCATCCAACTGCAGCTTGCGCATGTACTGCTCGAGCACCTGATAGACGGTCCAGCCGTCCGGGTGCCAGAACACCATGCCAGGCGCTTCTTCCTGCATGTGGAACAGATTCAGACGCTTACCGATTTTGCGATGATCACGCTTCTCCGCTTCTTCGATACGCTTGATATAGGCAGCCAATTGCTTCTTGTCCGCCCAAGCGGTGCCGTAGATGCGCTGCAGCTGTTCGTTCTTCGCATCCCCACGCCAGTAGGCGCCGGAAATACGGGTCAGCTGGAAGGCCTTGAGGAAGCGGGTGTTGGGCACGTGCGGACCGCGGCACATGTCGACGTATTCTTCGTGATGATACAGCCCCATCGCCTGCTCATCGGGCATATCCTCGATCAGACGCAGCTTGTATTCCTCGCCACGGACACGGAACAGCTCGATCACTTCCTGACGCGGCGTCATCTTCTTGATGACATCGTATTCAGTGGCGATCAGCGCACGCATGCGCGACTCGATTGCTGCCATATCTTCCGGCGTGAAGGAGCGCTCATAGGCGATGTCGTAATAGAAGCCTTCATCAATGACCGGACCGATCACCATTTTGGCCGTCGGGTACAGCTGCTTGACCGCGTGACCAACCAGATGAGCACAGGAGTGACGAATGATCTCCAGCCCCTCTTCGTCTTTCGGCGTAATGATCTGCAGATGAGCATCAGAGTCAATGACGTCACAGGCGTCGACCAGACGGCCATCGACCTTGCCTGCCACAGTCGCCTTGGCCAGGCCCGCGCCAATGGATTGCGCCACGTCGGCTACGCTTACAGGGTGATCAAAAGTGCGCTGACTGCCGTCAGGAAGAGTAATAGTGGGCATATACCGCTCCTTCTCAGTGGTGACCGCTACGCAAGGCCACATGATGGAAATGTATCGAAGAGCCTGCCGCTGTCGGCATCCCTCTCGACGCAGAAATGAAAAAGCCCGATCACAGGGTGATCGGGCTTTAATTTGGTAGGCACGAGTGGATTCGAACCACCGACCCCCACCATGTCAAGGTGGTGCTCTAACCAACTGAGCTACGTGCCTGCAATGGAGGCGAACTATACGCACCCCTCTAAAACCCGTCAACCCCTAAGTTACTGAATAACTATAAAAACTCAGACTTTTTCAGATGTTCACCAACCGCTTGCGCAGCTCCTGGATATCGTCCCGCAGCTGCCCCGCCGCTTCGAATTCCAGATCCCGCGCGTGCTGGTACATTTTCTCTTCCATCTGGCGAATACGCTTGGTGATCTCCGATGGCGAACGTAGCTTCTCCGCGCCATATTCGGCAGCGTCCTCGGCGGCCTTGAGCTGGCGTCGCTTGTTCGAGCGGCTGCCCGGCACCACTGCGCCTTCGAGAATATCCTGCACGCTTTTGACCACGCCTTTTGGCGTGATGCCATGCTCCAGGTTAAAGGCAATCTGTTTGGCACGACGACGATCGGTTTCGCCGATCGCGCGCTCCATTGAACCGGTCATGCGATCGGCGTACAGAATGGCCTTGCCGTTCAGGTTCCGCGCCGCACGACCAATTGTCTGAATCAGCGAGCGCTCCGAACGAAGAAAGCCCTCTTTGTCCGCATCCAGTATCGCAACGAGAGAAACCTCCGGCATATCAAGACCTTCGCGCAACAAGTTAATGCCGACCAGCACATCGAAACCGCCGATACGCAAGTCACGAATAATCTCCACCCGCTCAACCGTATCGATATCCGAGTGCAGATAGCGCACCCGCACACCATGGTCAGCCAGATAGTCAGTGAGGTCTTCTGCCATGCGCTTGGTCAAGGTGGTAACCAGCACCCGGTCGCCCTGGGCGACACGCAGGCCGATTTCCGACAGCAGATCATCAACCTGCGTCGTGGCCGGGCGCACTTCGATCAGCGGGTCCACCAGGCCGGTCGGCCGTACCACCTGCTCCACCACGCGACCGGCATGGGTTTCCTCATAGGGCCCGGGGGTCGCGGATACAAAAATGGCCTGCGGCGAGATTGCCTCCCACTCATCGAAGCGCATGGGCCGGTTATCCAGTGCCGATGGCAGGCGGAAGCCGTATTCCACCAGTGTTTCCTTGCGTGAACGGTCGCCTTTGTACATCGCGCCGACCTGCGGCACCGAGACGTGGGACTCATCAATGATCAGCAGCGCGTTCTCCGGCAGATAATCGAACAGAGTTGGCGGAGCTTCACCTATGGGCCGGCCGGACAGGTAGCGAGAGTAGTTCTCGATACCGTTGCAATATCCCAGCTCCATGATCATTTCCATATCGAAGCGGGTACGCTGCTCCAGACGTTGCGCCTCGACCAGCTTGTTCTGGCTATTGAGCACCTCCAGCCGCTCCTTCAACTCGACCTTGATCTCTTCCACCGCTTCCAGCAGCTTCTCTCTTGGTGTCACATAATGTGATTTAGGATAGATAGTTACGCGCGGAACCTTACGTAGAACCTCACCCGTAAGCGGATCGAAGAAGCTGATCGTTTCCACTGTATCATCGAACAACTCAATACGAATCGCCTCAAGGTCGGACTCAGCCGGATAGACATCAATCACATCCCCGCGGACCCGGTAGTTAGCACGGGACAACTCCATATCATTGCGGGTGTATTGCAACTCGGCCAACCGGCGCAGCAGGGTTCGCTGGTCGAGAACGTCCCCCCTATCGATATGCAGCACCATCCGCAGATAGGACTCCGGATCCCCCAGACCGTAGATCGCCGAAACAGTCGCCACGATGATCGCATCGGGTCTCTCCATCAGCGCCTTGGTCGCAGACAGACGCATCTGCTCGATATGATCGTTGATCGAGGCATCCTTCTCGATGAAGGTATCCGACGCCGGCACGTAGGCTTCGGGTTGGTAATAGTCATAATAGGAAACGAAGTACTCCACCGCGTTGTTCGGAAAGAACTCGCGGAACTCCCCGTACAGCTGCGCAGCCAGCGTCTTGTTTGGCGCCATGATAATCGCCGGCCGCTGCATGCGCTGAATGACATTGGCAATGGTGAAGGTCTTCCCCGACCCGGTTACCCCGAGCAGCGTCTGATGTGACAGACCCGCTTCCAGCCCCTCCACCAATTGCTCTATGGCAACGGGTTGGTCACCGGCCGGTTTGAAACGGGTTTGCAGATTGAATTGGCTCATAATCAGGGGGCACCACGTATGGACAGACAACCCTTATCATAGCATTGCCCTTCCATGGACTCGCACCCTGCGCGCGTCTCTGTTTATAATAGCCAGCCGCCTGCGGCATAGCCCGACACCTACATTCACCTGTTTCGAGTCTGCCCATATCATGAGTCTGTTTTCCCCCGTTGAAATGGCGCCACGCGATCCCATCCTTGGCCTGAACGAAGCCTTCAATGCTGATCCGCGTGAAGAAAAAGTCAATCTGGGCGTTGGCGTCTATTACGACGAAAACGGCAAGGTTCCTCTGTTGCGCGCAGTTCAGGCAGCGGAAGAAGCCCGCGTAGCCGAACACGCCCCGCGTACCTATCTGCCCATGGAAGGTCTGGCGCCCTATGATCTCGCCGTGCAGAAATTGCTGCTGGGCGCCGACTCCGCATTGCTGTCCTCCGGCAGGCTGATCACCGCGCAGTCACTGGGTGGTACCGGCGCGCTGAAACTGGGTGCCGACTTCCTGTATCGCCTGTCTGGCAAGCGCCTGGTCGCGATCAGCGATCCCAGCTGGGAAAACCATCGCTCGCTGTTTGAAGCGGCAGGCTATGAGGTCGTGACCTACCCTTATTACGATCCGGCTACCCACGGCCTGAATCTGCAGGGCATGTTGCAGGGCATCGAACAGTTACCCGAAGGCAGTGTGGTTCTGCTTCACGCCTGCTGCCACAACCCGACCGGCGTTGATCTCGGTGTGGATGAGTGGAAACAGGTGATCGAGGTTGTCCGCAAGCGCAACCATGTGCCCTTTCTGGACATCGCCTATCAGGGGTTTGGCGACAATCTGGAAGAGGATGCCTTGGCTGTACGCCTGTTTGCCGAAGCAGGCCTGCCCTGCCTGATTGCCAGCTCCTTTTCCAAATCCTTCTCGTTGTACGGCGAACGGGTTGGCGCGCTGACGCTGATCACCGAGACTCCCGAGGAAGGCGAGCGCGTGCTGTCACAGCTCAAGCGGGTGATTCGCACCAACTACTCCAACCCGCCGACCCATGGCGCCAAAGTAGTGGCTGCAGTACTGAACAACGCAGAACTCTACGCCATTTGGGAACAGGAGCTCGCCGAGATGCGTGTGCGCGTCAAGCAGATGCGTCAGGCGCTGGTCGAGAAATTGCAGGCAGCAGGTGTGCAACAGGATGTCAGCTTCATTCAGCAGCAACGGGGCATGTTCTCCTTCTCCGGCCTGACCCGCGAACAGGTCGCTCGGCTGGCTGAAGAGTCCGCCATCTATGCGGTCGGTAGTGGACGCATTTGCGTTGCCGCATTGAATGACAACAACATCGACGTGGTCGCCAATGCCATGGCCAAAGTCCTGCTTGAAGGTTGAACGGAACCTGTGAGCACTTATTGGAAAGCGGTTCAAGGTGTTGACTTGAAAAGTTTTTTTGGTAAAGTGCGCACATCCGATCCGCGATAGCTCAGTTGGTAGAGCAAATGACTGTTAATCATTGGGTCCCAGGTTCGAGTCCTGGTCGCGGAGCCAATATTCAGAAAACCCGGCAATAGCCGGGTTTTTTGTGCGCGCAGAAAACACCTCACTCCGGTGCGCAATCAATACTGACACGAACCCGAATAATCTCGCGCGTGAATTCGTGAGTCAGCGTGACCCCCTCGCCCGGCTGCAGATGCAATCGCCGAGGCAGCGGCCGCTCAGGGCCATTGACGAAAGTGGCCTGGCAGCGCAGCGGTGTCGCCGCGTGACTGGTCAGATTGATCGCTGCGATATTGATCAGATCAGTACTGCTGACCGACACCTCAGCTGCACCGGGCTGCACATCAACATCAATCGGAAATCCCCACGCCGGCATCGTCCAACCCAGAGCTATCCCAACGGCCAGCAAATAT
The DNA here is from genome assembly GCF_900105005.1 of Halopseudomonas litoralis. Lineage (NCBI taxonomy): Bacteria > Pseudomonadati > Pseudomonadota > Gammaproteobacteria > Pseudomonadales > Pseudomonadaceae > Halopseudomonas > Halopseudomonas litoralis. The sequence continues at coordinate 1,293,463 of NZ_LT629748.1, read as the reverse complement.
TGATACATTGCATCCTCGTATTGGCAAACTCCACACCATCAGCATAGGCCAGAGGCTCCATCGATGAAAGCACCGCGCGTCACCCTGGAACAATGGCGTACCTTGCAAGCCGTCGTCGATCACGGCGGCTTCGCCCAGGCCGCCGAGGTGCTGCATCGTTCACAGTCTTCGGTGAGCTATACCGTGGCGCGCATGCAAGAGCAACTCGGCGTGCCACTGCTGGAAATCGCCGGACGCAAGGCCGTGCTTACCGAAGCCGGTGCTGCTCTGCTGCGCCGTTCACGCAACCTGCTCAAGCAAGCCAGTCAACTGGAAGAGCTGGCCTGGAACATGGATCAGGGCTGGGAAGCCGAGGTACAGCTGGTAGTGGACGCAGCCTATCCTACTGAGCGTCTGGCTGGCGCACTGAAGGCCTTCATGCCGCAGAGTAAAGGCTGCCGGGTACAACTGCGTGAAGAGGTGCTTTCCGGCGTCGAAGAGTGTCTGCACAGCGGCACAGCTGACCTGGCCATCTCCGGCATCAGCATCGCCGGCTATCTGCCGCAGCAACTCAATGACATTGAGTTTGTTGCCGTAGCTCATCCAGAGCACCCTCTGCACCTGCTCGAACGCGCGCTCACCCACAGCGACCTTGAAACCCATCTTCAGGTGGTGATTCGAGACTCGGGACGCCGCCAGCCCCGGGATGCCGGCTGGCTGGGTGCCGAGCAACGCTGGACAGTCACCAGCCTGAGTACCGCCGCCAAACTGTTAAGCCAGGGGCTGGGGTTTGCCTGGCTGCCCGAGCATGAAATCAAGGATTCGCTGGAGCGCGGCAGCTTGAAAGTATTACCCCTGGTACAGGGCAGCCGCCGCGCCTCAAACATGTATCTCTATGCCAACAAGGACAAGCCACTTGGCCCGGCCACGCGCATTCTCGCAGATCTGATCTGCGAGCATTCCGGGACGTGACAAGTCGGGCCGATATGCCACATTGTCTCCCACCGCCGTTGTGCTTACACTCATCCCCGAATCTTCTACCCCACGGAGCTGTAGAATGCTGAAACGACTCATAGGAACCTGCGCCCTGCTGCTGGCCACTACCACCGCTTTTGCCGACAACCCGCGCGTCATACTGAACACCAGCCACGGCGACATCGAAATCGAGCTGAATGCCGAAGAGGCGCCCATTTCGGTCGAGAACTTTCTGCGTTACACCGACGCCGGTCATTATGATGGGCTGATTTTCCATCGCGTCATCCCCGGCTTCATGATCCAGGGGGGTGGCTTTACTCCCGAGATGCGTCAGCGTGCCGTCGGTCAACCGATCAAGAACGAAGCGGATAACGGCCTGAAGAACAATCGCTACACGCTGGCCATGGCACGCACCCAGGTGCGGGATAGCGCTACCAGCCAGTTTTTTATCAACCTGACCAACAATGACTTCCTGAATCACGGTTCACGCGATTTCGGCTATGCGGTATTCGGCAAGGTCGTCGCCGGCGAGCACGTGGTGGAAACCATTGCCAAGGTGCCCACCGGCAACCAGGGCGGGCATCAGAACGTGCCGCAGAACCCGGTGACCATCATCAGCGCCAAGCGAGTTGAGGCGGCCGAATAAACTCCCGCCGTATCGCCGGAGATTATTCTTCCCGGCGATACGGCAGATACTGCCGGGCATCCTGCTGGTACGCCCTGACCGAATCACCTTCCCGTAACAGAAAGTCTGCCACCGCCTCATGCAGCCCAGGCTGCATTCTGTGCCACGACTGAGTCAGAACCGGTTCGAATCCGCGCAACAGTTTCTGCTCACCCTGCGCACCGGCATCGAAGCGCGACAACCCTTCAGCAATACAGCGCTCCATACCCTGGTAGAAACAGGTCTCGAAATGCAGCCGGTCATATTCGTCCAGACAGCCCCAGTAGCGACCGTACAAGGTATCCCCTCCCACCAGAAACAGCGCCCCTGCCACATCCCGGCCGGCCTCTCTGGCAAATATCAGCCTTACCGACTCGGCCATGCCCGCTGACAGCAGTTGGAAGAAAGCAGCGCTGAGATAAGGCTGACGCCCACGCTTGAGATAAGTCGCCGCATAAAAAGGATAGAAGCGCTCCCAATCGGCGATGCTGATCTCGCCACCGCTGAGCCATTCAAACTGAATACCCTGAGCCGCAACACTCTGGCGCTCCTTACGGAAGTTCTTGCGCTTGCGTGAATTACAGACCGCAAGAAAGTCCTCGAAGCAGCCGTAGCCACGATTGAACCAGTGGAACTGACAGCCCAACCGCTGTACCCAGCCCGCCGCCTCCAGCGCCGCATTCTCCTCGCCATCGTTGAACAGCAGATGCGTGCCGCTGACCTGGTCGCCAGCCAGCGCTCGTTGCAACCAGCTGATGATCAAACCACGGCTGTCCGCACAGCGAGCCAGCAGGCGCGGCCCCTGCACTGGAGAATAGGGAATGGCCGCCGTCAGCTTGGGATAATAGCGCTGCCCTGCCCGCTCCCAGGCCTCGGCCCACTGAAAGTCGAAAACGTATTCACCCCAGGAGTGTTGCTTACGATACAGGGGCAGCAGCGCCTGCAGACTACCGTCGGTAGTCTCTACCACCAGATGAGCTGGCTCCCAGCCCTGCACCGGCGTCACCGATCCACTGTGTTCCAGTGCATGGAGAAAAGCATGGCGCAGAAAGGGATAGTCCGTGGGTAGCAGAGCGTCCCAGAGTTCAGGAGAGATGTCGCTTATGTGATTCAGTTGACGTATGTGCATGGCGACAAGCATGCCACAGCGGGAGAGTGGGTGGGAGGCATGAAAGCCTCCCACCGAGGATCTATCTCACTGCTGCGCCCATTTCAGGAAGGCGGCGCGACTGTCATCACCCAACAGCTGCCACATCTGTTGCAGGGTGCTCAAGGTAGCATCGTTGTGCGGCAAGGTTTCATTAGCCATCGCACCCGGCATAGGTCTGACGACGCCTTGTGCTGGAGCAGGCTGAATTGCACGCGCGCTGGCCGGAGCAGCACCCAGCGGCGCCACGCTGGTTTGTTCCGCCACCGGGTCAGCGGTACCACCAATGAGGTTGTTGATCACGGAGTTATTTCGCTGACCAGCCTCTGCTGCGTGCCGCTCACCAGTACGGGTATTAACGGTCCAGGCGGAGAACGCGGCTTCAAAGGCCTTTGCTTGCTGCAGATTTTCGGGCCGATCGAAGTCCAGCTGCCACAGCTCACCGGGCTGACCATCAACAATGAATGTCGCAGTACGCCCACGCACTACCTCATGGCTTATACCGCCATCAATGTCGAAACCGTTTTTGTAGAAAGCATTGATCCGATAGACACCCGGCTGCAGCTCCAGACGTTTGTCAGCGTTACCAAAACTCCAATTGGCGGAGGGAATCTGCTGGCCGTTGATGCTTTGCACTTCAAGCTCATTAGGCACGACCACGGTGAGCACCTGCTCGTCAGATAACGGCGATCCAGGATAGAGCTGTATCTGGGACTGCTGAGCGCAAGCCGACAACAGGCAGGCAATGGCGAGGACAAAAAGACTACGCATGGAAACTCCTTGATGCGAATGGACAAGGCTGGGCGATCGCGACCACCCTGTAAGATGACAGGCGAAACAAGAATAAGAACAAATGGTTTCAATTCGATGACAGGCGCCGGTCGCCTGCCATTTCAGTTACCACCAACGCATCAGCGCGCAGCAGGAACGCATAACCGGGTTGCTCGTTGCGAGCAACCCGGTTCGGTACTTCCATTCCCGTCAGGTAAGATCAGAAGTCGTAACGCAGACCTACAGTAAAACCAGTAGCTTTTTCACCCGAAGCATCAGCATCATCCGGATCAGCAGTACGAGCCTGGCTCCACGGAGTCAGAGCGACATCGTCATCGTTATCCACAACCGCGTAGTTGGCATAAACACGAACCGCCTTATCCAGCTTGTGCTCAACACCCACGACCCACATATCGCTGTCAGCGTTGTCAGCATCGGCGTCACGCGTCATGTACATGGCTTTGAACGCAGTATTGGGGGCAAACTTGAACTCACCACCCAGACCGTAGACATCGGCAGACCACAGATCGCGATCGCCAGCCGTAGCGTCGGAGTCATCATATTCGACTGTCTGATAGAAACCGACCATCTTGAACGCATCAGTCAGCTTGTAGGCTGCTGCGGCACGAATACCATCACGCTCACCGCGACCGGTGTTCTCCTCAGCAGTTTCATAGGCCAGCGAACCTTCGAACGGGCCAGAAGCATAGTTCAACGAGGTGCTGAAGGCATCGGAGTCTTCATTGTAATCCTCGTGAGTTTCATCAACGATCCGCGATTGACCTTCGTAAACCGAATAAGCCAGTTGGATGTTGAAGCCACCTAGGCTCGGCGTGGTGTACTGTACGGTGTTGTCGTAACGCTCATCGAAACGAGCATTGCCGACGCGGGTCAGGTTACGCATATCACCGACCTGGTCACCGAACAGGTTGGCCGGGCCACGGGCTTTCTTGAAAGGGCTGTCGAAACGACCCAGCTGGACCGCACCCCAGTTGGTACCAGCCACACCTACGAAGGTGTCACGGGTCGCGAAGTTCTCACCACTGTCGCTCTCACCAGTGTTGAAGTTGATCTGCTGCTCAATCTGGAAGAACGCTTTCAGGTTCGGGTTGATCTGATGATCACCTTTGAAGCCCAAGCGCGAAGAGTTGCTGGAGATGTTGGTTTCGGAATAATCGGCGCCATCATCCAGGAAGTCGGTGGAAACGTGTGCACGACCGTAGACGGTAACATCAGCCATTGCCAGGCTAGGAGCTACTGCAGCAGCACCAACAACAAGCGCAATCAACTTCTTCTTCATCGGGAAAAACTCCTTCGGGTTGTAGAACGTCATCCTGCGGTGATTTGACGTTGTTTGTTTCGACAGGAGGGATTATGGGAACCCGATGTGACAGAACGCTTGCTGAAATATGAAGGTTTGAAGTCAGGGGAACTTTTTGCAAAAGGCAGAAACAAGCAGCGCACTTCCGCGCCCGTGCGAGCAAGGACAAAACAACCAGAAAGAAAGACCTGGGGTGCCAGGTGTGCTCTGCTTCCGACGAAGGCCCGTCGGAAGCAGTATATAGGCGGGAGTATTACAACTTGCGAAGTACTACGCTGCCGATGGAGTAACCGGCACCAAAGGAGCAGATAACACCGTGACTCCCGGCTGGCAGGTCGTCCTGATACTTATGGAAGGCGATGATCGAACCGGCTGAGCTGGTGTTGGCATATTCATCCAATACCACAGGTGCTTCCTTCTCCAGATCAGGATCACGGCCCAGCAGCTTGCGGGCGATAAGCATATTCATGTTCAGGTTGGCCTGGTGCAGCCAGAAACGGCTGACATCAGTTACCGCCAGATCCAGTTCGCTCAACTGCTTACCGATCAGCTCGGCCACCATCGGGCAGACTTCTCGGAACACCTTGCGGCCTTCCTGCACGAACAGTTTGTCCGGCGCGCCGATACCGCTCTCATCGGCACGATTGAGGAAGCCGAAGTTATTGCGGATATTGTTTGAGAACTGGGTCAGCAGCTTGGTACCGACGATCTCGAACTGGTGCTCGGAAACGGCATCCTCCGCACGCTCGATGATCACCGCAGTACACGCATCGCCAAAGATGAAATGGCTATCACGATCACGGAAGTTCATATGGCCGGTACAGATTTCCGGATTGACCATCAGCACCGCACGGGCTTGTCCGGTACTGACACTGTTGGCCGCATTCTGGATGCCGAAAGTGGCAGAAGAACAGGCCACGTTCATGTCAAAGCCGAACCCGTTGATGCCCAATGCGGCCTGCACCTCGACGGCGACGGCCGGATAAGCGCGCTGCAGGTTGGAGCAAGCAACAATCACTCCATCGATGTCAGCCGCCGTGCGCCCGGCACGTTGCAAAGCCTCGGTGGCGGCCTGAACGGCCATCTCACACAGAATCGACCATTCATCGTTGCTGCGCTCGGGAATCTGCGGAACCATACGATCAACGTCAAGAATACCGCTCTTGTTGACCACATGACGGCTCTTGATACCGGAGGCTTTTTCGATGAACTCGCTGCTGGAGAGCGGCGCCGGGGTCATATCACCGGCCGCGATGGCCTCGGCATTATCCTGGTTGAAGCGTTCTGACCAGGCATTGAAGCTGGCAACCAGTTCGTCATTGCTGATGCTGTTTGGGGGGGTGTACAAACCTGTGCCGCTGATGACTACTTTCTGCACGGTTGGGCCTCTTTTATATCTCAATGTAATGGCTGTGCATCGCCGAGGGTGGCGATACGTTCATGAAAGCTATGGCGTTGCTGTATCTGAGTGTCGAGCCAGCCAGGACAGCATCAACGGGAAATGATCATTGACGGCCTGCGGGTGAGTCAGCATATCGAGGTGACCGTAATCGCGGGAGCTGCCGGTGCCCTTCTGCAGCAGTATCAGCTGGGCGTCGTGGTTACCCAGTTCGCGTGCGAATGCCTTTACGTCTGCTGAATGCCCCATGCAGCGATCATTGCGGCCGCTCAGATACAAACTGCTCGGCCAACTGATCTCGTGCAAAGCTGCAGCATAGTCGAAACCATCCTGCGGATCACGCCATTTGCCGTCATTTTGCCACAGTTGGCTGTCTGTATGCAGCTTCGGAGAAAGGTCTGCCGTTCCCAAACCGAGCGAGCGCAACGGCAGATAACCCTGACGTCGCCCAGCCAGCGGTGCCAGCCGATTCCACATCAGCTCAAGCAACAGCAGCCGTTGCCAGTTCCGTTGCTGACAGACCCTGCGTGCACCTATCTGAACCAGTCCGGCAATCCGCTCGAGCCACGCCGGGTGCCTGATCAGCGCACAGGCAAGCAATACGCCGCCCCAGCCGTGACCGATGGCGAAGAAGCGCTCACCGGGATGGTCGGCGCCAATGTGCTCGAACAATGCCGGCAGGTCTTCGCAGATCAGCTGATGCTGGGAGATGTCCGGCACCGCCGAGCTGTTGCTGACCCGGTCGCGCAGGTCCGCCACGTAGACATCGTAGCCGGCCTCACGTAACCAGGGCGCAAGCCCGACGCCAGGCGCTGGACAGAACACATCGCCGCGCTGCCCCAGCCCATGAATCATCAATACTGCAGGTCCGTTCGCAGTCGGCGTGAAACGTCGCACCTGCAACGCTGCATTATCCGCCAAAGGTATGGAGATGGAGTTCATCCGCTCTTCAATCACCTGATCAGTCCTTTTCTCAACAGAATCCACAGTGTATCTAATAGCCCACCCTGACTTCCCGTCAGGCCGTGATCTCATGCCACAGCTTCTTCAGCCGTTTCTCGGAAACCGGCACCTTCGTACCCAACTGCTGAGCGAACAGAGAGACGCGGTATTCTTCAAGCATCCATCGCCAGTATTCCAGACGGTCATCCTGCCTGCCTTCAAGCCGATAGCGCTCGGCTCGCATCCGGTACTGCTCAGTGAATTGCTGAAGCTCATCCGTCCAAACCCGGTCACGCTGCACCTGCGCCGGCAGCTTATCGAGCCGCTGTTCAATCGCCGCAAAATAGCGCGGGTACTGTGCGAGCCATTCTGCCGGTACAGTACGCACGAATCCCCTGAATACCAGTTGCCCCAGCTGCTCGCGAATATCATTCATGGCAATAGCCCGCGACAGATCGATTTTGCCCTTGAGGCGTTTCTGCACACTGTGCCAGGCCTTGAGAACAGTCAGCACCTCGGCGGCAAGTTTTTCGGCAGTTGCGACGAAATCCCCCCGCCCGGATTCGATACGGGCCTTCAGCTCATCAGGGCCACGCGGCAGGGGCGATCCGGCAGGCAGGCACACCCGATCAATCGCAGCAAGCAACACATCTTCAGTCAATTGCTGCTGATTGCCGAGGTCACGGTAATAGATAGCCGCCTCTTTCACGGCGCTGAGTTTCTGCCGGAGGAATTTGGCTTGCTCCGGCAACGCCTGCAGGATCAGACGCTGCAGCCCGAGACGGTGCGCCTGCTGCGCCTGAGCCGGATTGTCGAACAGCTGCTCGGTAACCGTATCGCCCTGCTCCACCCAGGCAGGCCAGAAGTCCACATCGATACCCGCCTGTCGCTGACTTACCTGGATCGGCAACTCAGCCTGGCCTGCCGGCGCAGAGGTTGGCGCTGCCGGAGCAGTTGTACTGGACGATGGCTGGCGGTCAGCCAGGCGACCGCTCAACTGGGTGCACAGAGCGCTGTAATCGCGACCGGAGGCCACTTCCCTGCCCTCAGCATCAACCACTTCAAGACGCATCAGCAGGTGATCCTCGAGCTTGATATCTGACCAGGCTTCATCTCCCAGACGTACCCCGGTCATGCGCGTGAGCTCCCGGCCCAGAGCCTGGGTCAGCTTGCCCTCACCGAACGGCATACGCTCCAGCGCAGCGCGGACGAAGTCCGGCACAGGTACAAAATTCTTGCGCAGCGCCTTGGGCAATCCACGTACCAGGGCCACGCATTTGTCATACAGCAATCCGGGTACCAGCCAATCCAGTCGCTCCTCGGGCAGTTGACGCAGCAACGCCACTGGCACCCTCAAGGTGACCCCATCGGCTGGATGGCCGGGTTCAAAATGGTAGCTGAGCGGCAACGCCACCCGCTGCCAGCGCAAGGTGTCAGGATATTGCTCGGCACTGACCTCGTTGGCCTCGCGCTGCAACAGGTCTTCGCGCGTCATGTGCAGGAGCTTGGGCTGCTCATGACTGGTGCGCTTGAGCCAGCGCTCGAAGCTGGCCAGTTGATATATCTCCGCCGGGATGCGCTCATCAAAGAAGCGGAACAAAGTTTCGTCATCGACCAGGATGTCGCGCTTGCGCGCTTTGGCTTCAAGGGCGTCCAGCTCTTCCAGCAGCGCCTTGTTGGCCTGGTTGAACGCCGCACGGCCATGCCATTGACCTTCAACCAGTGCATGACGAATGAACAACTCTCGAGATACCACCGGATCGATCGACCCGAAATGCACCTTGCGCCGCGGCACTATGATCATGCCGTACAGCGTTACCTGCTCGAAGGCCACGACCTGACCGCGCTTCTTCTCCCAGTGCGGCTCGCTGTGACTGGTCTTGGTCAGGTGTTTGGCCAGTGGTTCCACCCATAGCGGATCGATTTTAGCCACCAGCCGACCATACAGGCGCCGGGTTTCAGTCAGTTCGGCAGCCATTACCCAGGCCGGGCGCTTCTTCGCCAGTGCCGAGGATGGGTGCAACATGAACCGCCGCTGGCGTGCACCAAGATAGTCCCCTTCCTCGGTCTTGTTACCCAGGTGACTCAACAGGCCGGCCAGCAGGGCTTTGTGCACCGGATCAAAACCGGCCGGCTCGGCGTTGAATTGCAACCCCAGATCACGACAGGTCAGCACCAGCTGGCGATGGGTTTCGCGCCATTCGCGCATGCGCAGATAATTGAGGAACTGGCGGCGGCACCAGCTGCGCAACTGGCTCTGTGATAACGCTTGGCGCTGCTCTTCAAAGCCACGCCATAGATTGACGAAAGCAGCGAAATCCGACTGATCATCACGCCACTGGGCATGTGCCTGATCCGCCGCCTGCTGGCGTTCGATGGGCCGCTCGCGTGGGTCCTGTACTGCCAGCGCGCTGGCGATGATCAGCACCTCCTGCAGACTGCCGAGCGCGGCCGCTTCGATCAGCATGCGGCCAATGCGCGGATCAACTGGCAAGCGGGCCAGCTGGCGGCCGATATCGGTGATGCGCCCGTCCCGCTCAACCGCCCCCAACTCCTGCAGCAGGTTGAAACCATCACTGATGGCGCGGCCATCCGGCGGCTCGATGAAAGGGAAATCCTCAATCCGCCCCAGGCGCAGATGCAACATCTGCAGGATCACCGCAGCCAGGTTGGTACGCAGGATTTCCGGATCGGTGAATTCCGGTCGGCCAAGAAAGTCCGCCTCGTCATACAGGCGCACGCAGATGCCGGGCGCAACACGTCCACAGCGACCTTTGCGCTGATTGGCGCTGGCCTGGGAAACCGGCTCGATAGGCAAGCGTTGCACCTTGGAGCGCGGACTGTAGCGACTGATGCGCACCTCACCGGGATCAATCACATAGACGATGCCGGGTACGGTCAGGGAGGTTTCCGCCACGTTGGTGGCGAGGATCACTCGGCGCCCGGCATGGCTGGCGAAGATCTTCTGCTGTTCCGCCACCGACAGCCGAGCATACAGCGGCAATATCTCCGTGTGCTTCAGATTGGCCTTGCGCAGAAAATCGGCGGTATCGCGGATCTCCCGCTCCCCCGGCAGAAACACCAGTGCATCACCCGGCCGCTTGCCATTGGCCCGCTCATGCGCCTCCAGCTCGCGCAACGCGGCGACAATGCCCTGATCAATGCTGAGATCTTCCTCGACACGGTTGCCCTCCTCGTCCACCTCCGCCGACAAGGGCCGATACCAGACATCCACCGGAAAGGTGCGACCGGATACTTCAATGATGGGCGCGTCGTTGAAATGCGCGGAAAAGCGCTGCAGATCGATGGTCGCCGAGGTGATGATCACCTTCAGGTCCGGGCGCTGGGGCAGAATGGTCTTCAGGTAACCGAGCAGGAAATCGATATTCAGACTGCGTTCATGCGCCTCATCGATGATCAGCGTGTCATAGCGCGACAGCCGTCGATCATTCTGGGTTTCCGCCAGCAGGATGCCGTCAGTCATCAGCTTGATCAGCGTGCGTTCGGTGCTCTGGTCAGTGAACCGTACCTGGAACCCCACCAGCTCGCCCAGCGGCGTGTTCAGCTCCTCGGCAACCCGACTGGCAACGCTACGGGCTGCCAGTCGGCGTGGCTGGGTGTGACCGATCAGGCCGCGAGCGCCGCGCCCCAGCTCCAGACAGATCTTCGGTAACTGAGTTGTCTTGCCGGACCCGGTCTCCCCGGCGATCACCACCACCTGGCTGCCGGCGATGGCGCGCTTGATTTCCTCGCGCTTGGCGGCAATCGGCAGACTGTCGTCATAACGCACCTGCGGCACACTGGCCCGCCGCGCCGCCACTTTGGCGCAGGACTTCGTCAGCCGCGCCAACCATTGATCCAGCCGCTCCGGCTCGGGCCGTTTGCCCAGTGCCTGCAACTGGCGCTGCAGGCGAGGCTGATCGGCGGACATGGCTTGGTCGAGATTGCCTGTAAGGGTGCGAAGATCGGTCATGCTTTCCTGTCTGTCAGAGATGGGCCACGAAAAAGCCCCGGCCGGATGACCCGGGCGGGGCTTATTGTCGCAAAGAACCGGGAGCGGGTGTTATGCCGCGCCGAGTTTCTTCATTTCCTCATCACGCAGCTCGCGCCGCAGGATCTTGCCTACGTTGGTGGTCGGCAGGCTGTCACGGAATTCGACTTCCTTCGGCACCTTGTAGGCAGTCAACTTCTCGCGCATATGCGTCCTGACCTGTTCCGCTGTGAGTTGCGCACCCGGCTCCTTAACGACAAACACCTTGATTGTCTCGCCGGATTTTTCATTGGGTATCCCAATAGCCGCACATTGCAGCACGCCCGGGATCGCGGCCATGACATCTTCCAGCTCATTGGGATACACATTGAAGCCGGACACCACGATCATGTCTTTCTTGCGGTCGACAATGCGCATATAACCGTCGTCCTGAATAACGGCGATATCGCCGGTCTGCAGCCAGCCATCAGCGCTGAGGATTTCGTCGGTGGCTTCCTGACGCTGCCAGTACCCCTTCATCACCTGGGGCCCCTTGACACACAACTCGCCCCGCTCACCCAAAGGCAGCTCCTGCCCTTCATCGCCAATCACCTTGCACTGCGTCGAAGGTACCGGAATACCGATAGTGCCCAACTGGGTAGCATTGGCCGGATTCACCGAGACCACCGGACTGGTTTCAGTCATGCCATAACCTTCGGACACGTCGCAGCCGGTTACCTTGCTCCAACGTTCGGCGGTGGCCTGTTGCAGCGCCATACCACCTGAAAGTGTCAGCTTCATGCCGCTGAAGTCCAGCTGGCGGAACTTCTCGTTGTTGCACAGAGCGGCAAACAGTGTATTGAGCCCCACAAAGGCGCTGAAGCGGAACTGTCCCATCTCCTTTACCGTGGCAGGGATATCCCGCGGGTTGGTGATGAGAATGTTCTGGCTACCGGACAGCATTACCGCCATGCAATGAAAGGTGAACGCATAAATGTGATACAGCGGCAACGGACAGATGATGACCTCTTCACCGTCGTTCATGTCGTTCGGCATCATCGCCTTGCACTGCAACATGTTGGCAATCAGGTTGCGGTGGGTCAGCATGGCGCCCTTGGCCACACCGGTGGTGCCGCCGGTATATTGCAGCACTGCAGTGTCTTCGGCATCCGGATTGACTTCACGGAAGCTGGCCTTGGCGCCGGCTTTCATGGCTTTGGTGAATGGCACCGAGCCTGGGATGGACCAAGCTGGTACCATCTTCTTCACATATTTGACCACGGCATTCACCAGCACTCGCTTGAGCGGCGGGAGCATGTCCGCGACCTCAGTCACGACCACGTGTTTCACACCGGTCTTCGGTACGACTTCCTCGGCCAGATGCGCCATGTTGGCCAGGCAAACCAGAGCCTTGGCGCCGGAATCATTGAACTGATGCTCCATCTCCCGTGCGGTATACAGGGGGTTGGTGTTGACCACTACGTAACCGGCACGCATGGCGCCGAACACCACTACTGGATACTGCAGCACGTTGGGCAACTGCACCGCAATGCGGTCGCCCGGCTGCAAACCAGCATGGGTCTGCAGGTAGGCGGCAAACTCGCCAGACAGGTGATACAGCTCACTATAGGTAATGGTCTTACCGAGATTGGTGAAAGCAGGCTTATCAGCGAAGCGTTGACAGCATTCCTTCAGAACAGCCAGAACGTTGGGGTATTGGTCGGGATTGATCTCGGCAGGGATCCCCTCCGGATATTTGTCAGTCCAAAAACTCTCGTGCATGGATACCCCCTGAAATGCGTCCGGTTGCAATACCGCGCTGCTATTGTCTTTTAATTAAGGCAGAAAGTCATTTCGACCCTTCCGTGAATATTTCATAGATTCTGGTCGAAAAGTGGCCGAAGCCTAACAGCTTTTTTATAGTCAGGCCATAGGCCACAGGCTAATCAGGGAGATGGAAAAGAAGCAGGACGAGGCAGGCAGAAACCGACTCCTCAGTCAGTCGGTTTCTATGCTCTGAGGGGTCAACAATTACTCATCACGCAATTCGCGGCGCAGGATCTTGCCGACCGGCGTCATGGGAAGCGACTCGCGGATTTCATAGTATCTCGGCACCTTGTAGCCGGTGAAATTCGACCGACAATAGGTTTTCAGCTCATCCACGGTCAGATCAGCAGCAGACGGCACCACAAACAATTTGACCGCCTCACCGGATTTCTCATCCGGCACACCGATGGCAGCCGCGTTGGCCACCTTGGGATGGGCTGCCACCACGTCCTCGATTTCATTCGGATACACATTAAAGCCGGAGACGATGATCAGGTCCTTGATGCGATCAACAATGCTGACGAAGCCGTCTTCATCGATAACGGCTACATCACCGGTCTTGAACCAGCCGTCCGCATCCATCGCCTCGGCCGTAGCATCGGGCCGCTGCCAGTAGCCTTTCATCACCTGAGGGCCTTTGACGCACAGCTCACCTCGTTCGCCTATCGGCAGCTCATTGCCATCCTCATCAGTCACCTTCAACGCCGTGCCGGGTACCGCCAGACCCACACTGCCGAGTCTGGCCAAGCCGTCACCCGGGCTGGAGCAGACTACCGGCGAGCACTCGGTCAGGCCGTAGCCTTCACCGATACCGCTACCGGTTTTACTCTGCCAGCGCTCAGCAGTCGCCTTGACCAGCGCCGTACCGCCAGAAGTAGTGCTCTTTAGCCGGGAAAAATCCAGATCCTTGAATTCCGGATGCTCCATAAGCGCTACAAACAGGGTATTGAGACCGACAATCGAAGAGAACTGCCATTTCTTCAGTTCCTTGATAAAACCGGGAATATCGCGTGGGTTGGTGATCAGCACGTTATGGTGCCCCGCCAGCATCATGCACATGCAATTCACCGTGAATGCAAAAATATGGTACAGCGGCAGCGGTGCAATGATCACCTCCCCGCCATCGCCCATCAAGCGCTGGCCATCCTTGTCGACTTGCTGCAGATTAGCGTGCACCTGCAGCATGTTGGCGACCAGGTTGCCGTGTGTCAGCATCGCGCCTTTGGCCACACCGGTGGTACCGCCGGTGTACTGCAACACGGCAATGTCATCCAACGTGCGGGATACCGGCATGGGCGAGAGGTCCCGGCAACGGCTCAATGCACTTTTAAAGGACACCGCATGGGGCAACCGGTAGGCCGGCACCATTTTCTTCACATGCTTGACAGCGGCATTGATCAGCAGCCCCTTGATCGGTGGCAACATGTCACCCATGCGCGCCTCGAACAGGTATTTGATGTCGGTATCCGGCAGCACATCCTCCACCAGGTGGCCGAACAGATTCATGTAGATCAGCGCACGCGCACCGGAGTCTGTGAACTGATGACGCATTTCCCGTGCGGTATACAAAGGATTGGTATTGACGACGACCAGACCGGCACGCATGGCGCCGAACACGGCAATGGGAAACTGCAGCACGTTGGGCATCTGAATGGCGATGCGGTCGCCCGGCTTCAGGTCGGTGTAATTCTGGATATAGCTGGCAAATGCCGCTGAATATTGCTCAAGCTCCCGGTAGCTCAGGGTGACACCCATATTGGTGAATGCGGGATTATCAGCATGTTGCGCGCAGGACGATTCAAACACCTCGATGATTGAATTGAACTGACTCAGATCGATATCGTGAGGAACCCCCGGTGGGCGTTTGTCGTTCCAGAACGTTGCTTCCATTTTTTCCTTCTCTCCCGTTGGAGTTGCCAGGTGCCGGATATTGTTGCAGCAACAGCCTCCAGGCACTTGCGCTGTTATTATTCATGGGGTATCAGCGTACCGGGCAAAATTACCAGTAATGCCGAAAAACACAAAACACGGTTCTGTTTCATCAATTGTCTGAATACGGTTGCATGCCGGTTCAGACGCTATCGGAGTCAATCCATGTCCATGCTAGAAAGCCGCACCTACGAAGAAGTCGGTATAGGCGACACCGCCAGTGTCAACCATACCGTATCCGAGCGTGATCTGATCCTGTTCGCTACCGTATCAGGCGATGTGAACCCGGTTCACCTTGATCAACAGTTCGCCGAGACCACGCCGTTCAAGGGCCGCATTGCCCATGGCATGCTGTCAGGTGCGCTTATTTCCGCAGCAATTGCCTGTGAATTACCCGGGCCCGGCACTATATATATCGGACAGGAGCTGAGTTTCCTACGTCCGGTACGCCTTGGTGACGAGATCCGTATCGAACTGGAAGTACTGGAAAAGCTGCCGAAGAACCGGCTGAAGATTGCCACCCGGGTAATCAATCAAGATGGCAAGAAGGTGGTGGACGGTGCAGCGACCGTGATGGCGCCAACCGAAAAGGTACGCCTGGAAAGGATGCAACTACCTGAAGTCAGCTACTGACTGGCACAAACGACAAGGCCGCCATCAACTGATGGCGGCCTTGTTCATCAAACAGACTCAGATTCAGCTAAGGCGCTTTGCCTCACTTGCAAGTTCCTCGGCGCTATGATTGCGCGTACGAATCCAACTAGCGGCGATGGCGATGATCAACACCAGTCCGACCACACCCAGCATCGGATAGACGGTACCGACCAGCTTGGTAAAGCCGACCTGGCTCAGGCCCAGCCCCACTACAGCAAACACAGCACTAAGCACCTTAAACCTATTGGTTTCTGGAGCAGCAAAACGTGCACTGAAGGCGAAGAACATGCCAACGGCAGTACTGTATATCATGCAAACCAGAGCGATGGACAGCAGCACAGCCAACCAGGGGTGAATGTTCTGAGCCAGCATCAGCGTCGGGATCTCAACACCCTGCAGCTTGTCCAGGTTCGTGAACAGCCCGATGTTCAGCAGAATGATCAGGAAGCCCAGACCCAGACCACCGGCCATGCCGCCGCGTGCCGCCGCTTTCGGGGACTTGATCAAGCCACCAATGACCGCCAACATGGGAAAGCCCACAGCAATATTGAAAGAAGCATAGAGCAGACCACTCAAGGCCCAGTGCGGCACGTCCGCGCCCAGGAAGGTGATCACCGGCACTTCTGTTGCCACCTGAGTCAGCTCCTCAACGGCGGCGCTGCTGGTATAGATGGAGTACACCATGATGGCCAGAACCAGAACCAACAGGAACGGCATGACCACACTGATCAGATTGATGATGCCTCTGACGTTCAGGCAAAGCGTGCCGATCACCAGGACGGTCATGAGAACGGAGCCAATCAACGGGGCCAGACCGAACTGCTGAGCCAGGGTCGAACCAGCGCCAGCAAGCATGACCACACCCACACCGTACAGGAAGAATGACAGAATCAGGTCAACCACCAGGCCGGCCTGCTTTCCGAACATTATATAGAGCACCTGTTTGTGCGAAGCAGCCTGCATCACCGAACTGATGCGGGCAATCTGCATACCCAGAAAGGCAAACAACACGGCACTGATCACCGATCCGGCCACGCCGGCAACGCCGTAGCCGCTGAAGAATTGCAGAACTTCATTACCCGAGGCAAAGCCACCACCAATAACCACGGACATGTAAGCCAGGGCAATCTGCAAGGAGTGTTTGTTCATTTTTTAGCTCTACTTAATTTTATCGTTATAGTTGTGCTGCGTTTTACTGTTCAGCTACGGCAGCAATAACTGACATTTCCACCAGGATGTCCGGTTCGCACATCCCAGCCTCTACGGTGGCTCGCGCCGGGGCAACGCCCTCGGGCAGCCAGCGATCCCATACGGCGTTCATGCCGGCGAAATCGCGCTCGATATCTTTCAGGTAGATGGTTACCGAAAGAATATGCTCCTTGTCACTGCCCGCCTGGGCGAGCAGTTTCTCTATTTCCTGCAGGGTTTCCAGCGTCTGCTGTTCAATACCCGCTCCCATGTTCTCGCCCACCTGACCCGCCAGATAGACAGTATCACGGTGGATGACAACCTGGCTCATCCGGTTGTCAGTGTCCAGTCGTTGGATGCGCATGCTTGTTTCCTTATTTGCTGTCGCCGTAGCGTGATATATCGAAACCGGCGGTGCTGATCGCAGAAGTCTTCTTCGACATCATGTCCGCCAGCAGGCGTGCCGAGCCGCAAGACATGGTCCAACCCAGGGTGCCGTGACCCGTATTGAGGAACAGATTGCGGTAACGGGTCTTGCCGATGATCGGCGTACCGTCCGGGGTTGCAGGGCGCAGGCCGGTCCACAGGTCGATGGTCGAGGTATCTCCCCCTTCCGGGAACAGGTCTTCGACAATCATCTTCAGAGTCTGCCCTTTGCGCGGATCGATCTTCAGATCATAGCCACGGATTTCCGCCATGCCACCGACACGGATGCGGTTGTCGAAACGGGTGATCGCTACCTTATAGGTCTCGTCCAGCATGGTGGAAGCCGGGGCCATGTCCGGGTTGGTAATCGGCACAGTGATCGAATAGCCCTTCAGCGGATAAATAGGCGCGGTGATACCCAGCGGCGCCAGCATATGCGGACTGAAGCTGCCCAGTGCCAGGACGTAGCTATCTGCTGTTTCCAGCTTGCCATCGATCCAGACACCGTTGAGACGGTCGCCAGCGTAGTCCAGGCGTTCGATATTCTGGTTGAAACGGAACTCGACACCCAGCTCGCGCGCCATCTCTGCGACCCGCCGGGTAAACATCAGACAGTCACCTGTCTGGTCATTGGGCAGACGCAAGCCGCCGGTCAGCTTGTGCGCGACCTTGGCCAGCGCCGGCTCGGCTGTAGCCAGAGTGTTGCGGTCCAGCAGCTCATAGGGAACCCCCATCTGCTCCAGCACGGCAATATCCTTGGCTGCACCATCGAGCTGGGCCTGGGTGCGGAACAACTGGGTGGTACCGCGCTGGCGACCTTCATAGTGAATGCCGGTCTCGGCACGCAGCTCGTCCAGACAGTCGCGGCTGTATTCGGACAGCCGCACCATGCGCTCCTTGTTCACGGCATAACGCGCGGCGGTGCAGTTGCGCAGCATGCGCGCCATGAACAGGTACTGATTGATATCGGCTGTCGGCTTGATGCTCAGGGGGGCATGCTTCTGCATCATCCACTTGATGGCCTTCAATGGCACACCCGGCGCCGCCCAGGGCGAAGCGTAACCAGGGGATATTTGCCCGGCATTGGCGTGACTGGTCTCCTCCGCCACGTCAGGCTGACGGTCGATCACGGTCACTTCAAACCCTTCCCTGGCCAGATAATAAGCACTGGTGGTGCCTATCACACCACTACCAAGAACCAGAACACGCATGATGAAAACTCCCGCCACTGATGGGTCAATCGCTTTGGCCCCGGATTATAGGAGAGCATTACCAGTTGAATTCACTATTTAATCCGCTATATTTAGCGTTTAAGTCCGTTCAATTAGCCAAAGGTCTAGTCACTTCTCCCATGAGAACCAAACATCGCGCCCAGAGAGAGCTTGATCGCATAGATCGCCAGATCCTTCGAGAACTGCAAACGGAGGGCCGGCTGGCGTTTACCGAGCTGGGTGAGCGGGTTGGACTGTCCACCACGCCCTGTACCGAACGGGTTCGCCGGCTCGAACGCGAGGGGGTGATCATGGGCTACAGCGCACGTCTCAACCCTGAACATCTGCAAGCGGGTCTACTGGTTTTCGTCGAGATCAACCTGTCCTACAAATCCGGCGATATCTTCGAAGAATTCCGCCGCGCGGTACTCAAGCTCCCACATGTGCTGGAGTGCCATCTTGTCTCGGGAGACTTCGACTATCTGATCAAGGCCCGCATCAACGAGATGGCGTCGTACCGCAAGCTGCTGGGCGACATCCTGCTGAAGCTCCCCCACGTGCGCGAGTCGAAAAGCTATATCGTCATGGAAGAAGTGAAGGAGTCACTGACATTACCGGTGCCGGAGCAGTAGAATCACTGCTCCCCCGACATATTCAGCGCGGCGATTGCCCGATGATACCCAGCTCTTTCAGTCCCGCCATCTGCTCACTGCTCAAACCCAGCCGCTCGCGCAACACCGCTTCGGTGTCCTGTCCAAGCACTGGCGCGGGGCGCTGATATTCCACTGGCGTCTCGGACAGCTTGATCGGGCTGCCGACCATGGTGAACTCGGGATTGAGCGGATGCGGAATATTGACCAGCATGTCGCGCGCCTGAATCTGCGGCTCCTCCAGCGCCTGGGCAATATTGTTGATGGCGCCTACCGGCACATTCACTGGATGAACCTTGCTCACCCACTCATCGGCAGTCGCACCAAGAAAATGGGCGGCGAGAATCTCAATCAACTCTTCGCGATGCTGCACCCGGTCAGCATTACGGACAAAGCGCGGGTCGGCCGATAATTCAGGCAGGCCTATGGCATTGCATAGCGCCACGAACTGACTGTCATTGCCGCAAGCGATGATGAAGTCGCGATCGGCCGCGCGAAATACCTGATAAGGCACAATATTGGCATGAGCATTACCATAGCGTCCCGGCACCTTGCCGGACGCCAGGTAGTTCAGGCTCTGGTTGGCCAGAGTCGCTACCTGCACATCCAGCAGAGCCATGTCACAGTGCTGGCCGCGCCCGGTTTTCTCGCGGTTGAGCAGCGCCGCCTGAATAGCAATCGTCGAATACAATCCGGTCATCAGATCAGTAACGGCGACGCCGGTTTTCTGCGGACCGCCGCCGGGCAGGTCATCGCGCTCACCGGTGATACTCATCAGTCCGCCCATGCCTTGAATGATGAAGTCATATCCCGGCTCTGCCGCGCGCGGCCCGGTCTGGCCAAAACCGGTGATGGAGCAGTACACCAGCCGCGGATTGAGTTTCGCCAGGCTGGCATAATCCAGCTCATACTTCTCGAGCGAGCCGGCTTTGTAATTCTCGATCAGCACGTCGCAATCGGCCACCAGCGCTCGTATCAGCTCCTGACCTTCGGCACTGGCCAAGTTGATTGCCACCGATAACTTGCCCCGGTTGGCAGACTGGTAATAGGAGGTCTCGGCAGTCCACTCGCCTTCAGGGTTCTTCATCCAGGGCGGCCCCCAACCACGGGTGTCATCCCCACTACCGGGGCGCTCGACCTTGATCACTTCTGCTCCCAGATCAGCCAGAACCTGGCCACACCATGGCCCAGCCAGCACTCGGCTCAGATCCAGCACCCGTATTCCAGTCAGCGCACCCATTCGTTTTTCCCGTTGCGACCCTTGAGTTGGACACTGAATCATATTCCGCTATGCAGTATAAGATTCTGTATTCTGCAATCATCATAGTTTCGCAGAACGGCTGAGTAAAGCTTACAACCTGTAAGCGGACACCTGCACTAACATCTGTGCCCCGGCCCCAGGAACCACCCTGCTCGGCGAAAAGCGCTATATTTCGCACTGCAGTACTTAATTTTGTTTTGTTGATATTTCATGAAAATTGGAGATACCATGCCCGCCAATCCGAGCCAACCAGAAGGCAAATCGAATGAACAAGCATCTGCCACTCAAACGTTCGATGCCCAGATGCTAGACCCGATGACGGCCTTCGATGATGCGCCGAAAGACCGGCATTTCGTCACGGCATTGGCACGTGGAGTCGAGATCTTGCGATGTTTTTCGCCGCGGGAAACCATGCTGGGCAACCAGGATCTGGCTACGAAAACCGGTCTGCCCAAGGCGACCGTGACAAGGCTGACCCACACGCTGACGCGCCTGGGTTGCCTGAAGCGCCAAGCACAGACCGGCAAGTACCAGCTGGATGTCGGCGTGATGGGCTTTGGTTACGCGCTGCTATCGAATCTGTCGGTACATGCCACCTGCCACCCACTGATGGAAGAAATGGCGGCTTATGCGCAGGCATCAGTGGCCATGGCGGCCAGGGACAGACTGCAGATGGTGTATCTGGATGTAGCCTACGGCAAGGCCAACATGAGCACCCGGCGCCACATAGGCACCTACCTGCCCATGCACCTGACGGCGATGGGCCGGGCTTGCCTGGCGGCCATGCCGGAGAGTGAACGGGAATTCATTCTTGACCATCTGCGTGCAGCACACCAGGACGACTGGCCGACGATTCGCAGAGGGCTGGAAAGAGCATTCAGGGATTACGCCGATTTCGGTTATTGCATGTCCATCGGCGAATGGCAGCGGGATGTCAATTCCGTCGCGGTGCCCATGGCACACCCACAACACGGCCTGCTGGCATTCAACTGCGGCGGCCCGAGCTTTCACCTGCCTCAGGAAAAGCTCGAAGACGACATCGGACCCCGTCTGGTGAACATGGTAAACAACATAGAGGCAGCCACCCGCTGACATGCGCGCGGGTGGCTGCCTCCATGAACAACAAGCCTGCCGTGCAGGCTATTCAGGAGAGCATATGATTCGTGATCCGGAAACACTGCAGATTCTGCTGGATTCCATCCGTCAGTTTGTCAGCCAGGAATTGATTCCCCGTGAACATGAAGTCGCCGAGAGCGACAACATTCCCGCGGACATCGTCGAGCAGATGAAGGAAATGGGCTTGTTCGGCCTGACCATTCCCGAGGAGTACGACGGCTTGGGTGTGACCATGGAAGAAGAGGTGAATATCGCCTTCGAGCTAGGCCGCACCTCCCCTGCCTTTCGCTCTTATATCGGCACCAATAACGGTATCGGCTCCATCGGTATCCTGCTCGATGGTACCGAGGAGCAGAAAGCACATTACCTGCCGAAGCTGGCTGCCGGTGAATATCTCAGTTCGTTCTGCCTGACCGAGCCTGATTCCGGTTCTGATGCAGCCTCACTGAAGACCACCGCTGTGCGCGATGGTGACTTCTATGTGATCAATGGCACCAAGCGCTTCATCACCAACGCTCCCCATGCCGGTGTCTTCACCGTGATGGCCCGCACCAGTTCCGAGATCAAGGGCGCCGGCGGTATCAGCTCCTTTATTGTCGAGCGCGGCACGCCGGGGCTGACCATTGGCAAGCCGGATCAGAAAATGGGCCAGAAAGGCGCGCATACCGCCGATGTGATCTTCGATAATGTTCGCGTACCGGCCGATAGCCTGATCGGTGGCAAGGAAGGAGTTGGCTTCAAGACCGCCATGAAGGTGCTCGACAAGGGCCGCCTGCATATTGCCGCTCTCGCCGTCGGCGCCGCCGAACGCATGCTGGCTGACTCACTGCAATACGCAGTGGAGCGCAAGCAGTTCGGTCAGCGTATTGCCGATTTCCAGTTGATCCAGGCGATGCTCGCCGACAGCAAAGCAGAGATCTATGCCGCCCGCTGCATGGTGCTCGATGCCGCCCGCAAGCGCGACGAGGGACTGAACATCAGTACCGAAGCCTCCTGCGCCAAGATGTTCTCCACCGAAATGTGCGGCCGCGTCGCCGACCGGGGCGTGCAGATTCATGGCGGTGCCGGCTACATAAGCGAATACGCCATCGAACGCTTCTATCGTGACGTGCGCCTGTTCCGTCTCTATGAAGGCACCACGCAGATCCAGCAGGTGATCATCGCCCGCAACATGATTCGTGAAGTCCAGGACTGAGCGCCCGACGACAACTCCAACAGCCAGAGGGGCGTCGCCCCCCTCGCTCATCAGGTAAGATTACGCGTTCAGCCACACACTTCTGGACGGCCGGCTGCTGCCTGACGAGGGCTGATGTTATCTGTTCTACCTTGCCACCATCGCGGTCACCCTGGCCGGGATGACGCAACAGCGGTTATTTCTGGAACTGCAGCGCGCCATCATCCAGTCGGCCGTACTGGATGATGTATTTGTCTTTCAGATAGTTCTGATGAACCTGCCAGGGCGCTCGATCGCCCTGTTTGGGCAGGATGTGTCGGGCGCGCTGTACATAACCCGAGGTAAAGCTCAGAAAGGGCTGCTCCTGCACTTCGGGCGTCCGTCGTGGCACCGCCACGCGATAACCCTTGCGGTCCATGTAGCGGAGCAATCGGCAGGTGTACCTGCTGGTGAGCTCGGCCTTGAGCGTCCAGGAGGCGTTGGTATAACCGAAGGTGAGAATCAGATTGGGCACATCGCTGAGCATCATGCCCTTGTAGGACATACGCTCGGCCGGCTGCACCAGCTCGCCATCCACGTCCAGCTGCATGTCGCCCATCGCATTGAGCTTCAGTCCGGTGGCGGTGACGATGATATCTGCCTTCAGCTCCTGCCCGGAATTCAGGCGAATACCGTCCTCAGTGAAATGATCGATAGTATCGGTCACCATCTCGACCTGCCGAGACCGCAGCAGATTGAACAGATCACCGTCGGGCACCGCACAGATCCGCTCGTCCCAGGGGTTGTAGCTGGGCGTGAAATGCTTCATGTCGATGTCCGCACCCACCTGACGCTGCAGCAGCTGCAGCAAATATCGCTTCACCTGCTTCGGTTTGCTGCGGGCAAGTCGGTAGAAGTATTGGCCAAGCAAGACGTTCTTCCAACGGGTCAGATGATAGGCCAGCGGCACGGGCAGCCATTTCTGCATTCCCAGCGAAAGACGGTCGACCAGGGGCCGCGTGACCACATAACTCGGAGAGCGCTGCAGCATGACGACCTGAGCACCCCGTTCGGCAAGTGCCGGCACCAGGGTGACTGCCGTCGCGCCGCTGCCGATGACGATGACTCGCTTGCCCTGACAGTCCATATCTTCCGGCCAGAACTGCGGATGGACGATGCGCCCGGCGAAAGCCGATTCATTGGCAAACTCGGGGCGATGGCCTTCATCGTAGCTGTAATAACCGGAACAGGACGCGATGAAGCGTGCCTGATAGCGTTCCTCTTGCTGCCTCCCCTCGGCATCCGCCACGCGAACAGTCACCGTCCATATGGCCTTCTCGATTGACCATCTGGCGGAGACCACCTGACGTCGGAAGCGAATGTGTCTGTTGATGCCCGCCTCCTCGGCGGCGTCTTCGATATACCGTTTGATGTCGGCGCCATCGGCAATGGCCTTGCGTCCCGTCCAGGGCTTATCCTGGTAGCCCAGGGTGTACATGTCCGAATCGGAGCGGATACCCGGGTAGCGGAACAGGTCCCAGGTACCCCCGATAGCCTGGCGGCGCTCCAGAATCAGATAGCGTTGGTCCGGACAGTGTCTGGTCAATGCCCTGGCCGTACCGATACCGGACAACCCGGCACCGATAATCAGTACATCCAGAGGAGACGATTGGAATTGTTCTTGTCCCTTGTTCATGCTGGCATCCTTCGGATAGGCATCGCTGACAATCTAACAGGCATTCGGCGCTGTAATCCATCGCACTTGTTGCTGAATGCCCAAAGGTTATACCGACTTATCAGAACTGAATAAAAAACCCGCCAACCCCAGCTGTTTTCACAGCCGCGGTTGGCGGGTTCGGTTAAGCAGGCTGCCGGAGCTAATGCTCCGGCTCCGCTATCCGGGCGTTTACACGCGTTCGAATACCGTGGTGATACCCTGACCCAGACCGATACACATGGTCGACATGCCGATGGTGCCACCGTTCTGCTTCATCACGTTCAGCAGGGTGCCGGAGATACGAGCACCGGAGCAGCCGAACGGGTGACCCAGAGCGATAGCCCCGCCGTGCAGGTTGACCTTCTGGTCCATCTTGTCCAGCAGCTTGAGGTCCTTGAGCACAGGCAGTGCCTGGGCAGCAAAGGCTTCGTTCAGCTCGACATGATCGATATCGTCGATGCTCAGACCAGCACGTTTGAGCGCCTTGCGCGTCGCAGGAACCGGGCCGTAACCCATGATCGACGGATCGCAGCCGGCCACTGCCATGGAACGGATCACGGCCAATGGCTCCAGACCCAGCGCCTTGGCACGTTCGGCAGACATGACGATCATGCAGGAAGCACCGTCAGTGATCTGCGAAGACGTACCGGCAGTCACGGTACCACCTTTGGGGTTGAACGCCGGACGCAGTGCAGCCAGGCTTTCCAGCGTGGTTTCCGGTCGGATGGTTTCATCCTCGGTGAACACACGCAGGAAACCGTTTTCGTCATGGCCTTCCATCGGGATGATTTCATCCTTGAAGTTGCCTTCGACCGTGGCCTTGTGCGCCAACTGGTGCGAACGCAGACCGAACTGGTCCTGCTGCTCGCGGGTAATGCCGTGCATCTTGCCGAGCATTTCCGCAGTCAGACCCATCATGCCCGCGGCCTTGGCTGCATACAGGGACAACGCCGGGTTCGGATCAACACCGTGCATCATGCTGACGTGACCCATGTGCTCGACACCACCGATGACGAACACATCACCGTTGCCGGTCATGATCGCCTGGGCGGCAGTGTGCAGCGCGCTCATGGATGAACCGCACAGACGGCTGACCGTCTGCGCTGCAGCAGTGTGCGGGATTGGCGTCATCAGGGATGCCATGCGGGCGATGTTCCAGCCCTGCTCCAGGGTCTGGTTGACGCAGCCCCAGATGACATCTTCCACTTCTGCGGGGTCGATTTTCGGGTTGCGCTCGAGCACACCGGTAATCAGCTTGGCAGACAGGGTCTCGGCACGGACATTGCGGTACATACCACCCTTGGATCGGCCCATCGGGGTCCGGCCGAAGTCGACAATAACAACGTCTCTCGGATTGAGGCTCATAAATTCACTCTCGCTCTGTACGTTCCGCGGTTAACCGAAGAATTTCTTGCCGTTGGCCGCCATTTCACGCAACTTTTCAGTCGGGTGATACATCGGGCCGAACTCAGCGTATTTGTCTGCAATGGCCACGAATTCAGCCACTCCGATGGTGTCGATATAGCGCAGTGCGCCGCCCCGGAAGGGAGGGAAACCGATACCGTAGATCAGACCCATGTCGGCATCTGCAGCGGATTCGACGACGCCATCTTCCAGGCAGCGTACGGTCTCCAGGCACAGCGGCACCATCATGATCTCGATGATTTCCTCATCGCTGAACTCACGCTGTTCCAGAACCACCGGCTTGAGCAGTTCATAGGACTGAGGGTCAGCAACCTTCTTGGTCTTGCCTTTCTTGTCCAGCTCGTAGGCATAGAAGCCCTTGCCGGTCTTCTGGCCCAGACGGTTGGCTTCGTACATGACGTCGACCGCGGTCTTGGTCTTGTCTGCCATGCGATCAGGATAACCTTCAGCCATCACATCACGACCGTGGTGACCGGTGTCCATGCCAACCACGTCCATCAGGTAGGCCGGGCCCATGGGCCAGCCGAATTTTTCCATGATCTTGTCGACGCGCTGGAAGTCAGCACCCATACCGATCAGACGAGCAAAGCCGCCGAAGTAAGGGAAGAGTACGCGGTTGACCAGGAAGCCGGGGCAGTCGTTGACCACAATCGGCGTCTTGCCCATCTTCTTGGCATAGGCGACGGTGGTGGCTACAGCCTTCTCGCTGGACTTCTCACCACGGATCACTTCCACCAGCGGCATCATGTGTACCGGGTTGAAGAAATGCATGCCGACGAAGTTTTCCGGACGTTTCAGCGCCTGGGCCAGGTAGGTGATGGAGATGGTCGAGGTGTTGGACGCGATGATCGCGTCTTCCTTCACATACTGCTCTACCTCAGCCAGCACGGCGTGCTTGACCTTGGGATTCTCGACAACCGCTTCCACCACGATATCGACGTTACCGAAATCGCCGTAGGACATGGTCGGACGGATGGCATTCAACGCTGCAGCCATCTGCTCCGGCTTCATGCGGCCCTTGGCAACGCGCTTGCCGAGCAGCTTGGAAGCTTCGTCCAGACCCAGCTGAATACCCTCTTCGCGGATATCCTTCATCAGGATAGGCGTGCCCTTGGAAGCGGACTGATAGGCAATCCCGCCACCCATGATGCCGGCGCCCAGTACCGCAGCCAGCTTCACTTCACCGGCTTGCTTATCGTACTTCTTGGCTTTGGATTTGAGTGCCTGATCATTCAGGAAAAGACCCACCAGCGATGCAGCAACAGTAGTCTTGGCCAGTTTGGCAAAACCGGCGGCCTCGATTTCCAGTGCCTTGTCGCGACCATGGTTGGCAGCTTTCTGGATGGTCTTGATCGCTTCAACCGGGGCCGGGTAGTTAGGACCGGCCTGTCCGGCGACGAAACCCTTGGTGGTTTCAAACGCCATCATCTGTTCGATGGTGTTGAGCTTGATTTTTTCCAGCTTGGGCTGACGCTTGGCGCGGAAGTCCAGCTCACCGGAGATGGCGCGGCGCACCAGGTCCAGCGCGGCATCACGCAGCTTGTCATCGGCGACCACAGCGTCCACGGCACGCACTTTCAATGCACTGTCGGCGCGCTGCTCAGTACCACCGGCAATCCACTCGACGGCGTTGTCGACACCGATCAGACGCGGCAGACGAACTGTGCCACCGAAACCCGGGTAGATACCCAGTTTGGTTTCCGGCAGACCGATCTTGGTGCTCTGAGCCATGACCCGGAAGTCGCACGCCAGACACATTTCCAGACCACCACCCAGTGCCAGACCATTGATCGCAGCAACTGTTGGTACGTTCAGGCCTTCAAACGCGTTGAAAATGCGGTTGGTTTCCAGATTGGCAGTCACCAGCTCTTCTTCGGACAGCTTGAATGCCTGCACGAATTCGGTGATATCGGCGCCGACGATGAAAACGTCCTTGCCGCTGGTAACAATGACGCCCTTGATGCTGCTGTCGGACTGGATCTTGTCAACGGCCGCCTTGAGTTCGGCGAGAGTGGCCTGGTTGAACTTGTTGACCGACTCGCCCTGCAGATCGAATCTGAGGTCGGCGATGCCGTCTTCAAGGATTTGAACCGTGATGGCTTTACCTTCGTAAATCATCAACTGATCTCCATGCTGTGAAAGCAGATGAGAAAAAACACTGCCCAACCATGCTGTCGGACAATGTCATGATAGTTCCCGACTACACTGAATGATGCCTGGCCCGGCAAGATTCATACGCTCGTTTGATTCGGGTACGCACACCTTCATGGAAAACCGCGCCATTGTCAATCTGCCACACCGGGATGACGGTAAAAAACAGCGGCAATTGTCCTGACTGATCAGTCCAGCTGGGATGGCGCTTTCAATGGCTCCAGCGCAGCAACCAGCTGCGTCAGTACCGCCGGATCATCCGGCTCACGCCAGTACACAACCACTGACAGGCTCTGACGATCAATGCCCCGCACCTGCTCCGGAAGCTGCTTCAGCACCTCCGTGCACCCGGGCGTTACTTCCGAGCCGTGCAGCCATACCCAGCCGTCCGCCTCGCGACGGCAGCTGAATTCCTGCGCCAGCGGCGCGCGTTCCAAGGGCATTCGGTAGGCAATACACCCCGCCAGTTGGTTCACCCGCTGTGCCTCACGCAGCCATTCCACGGCGAAACCGGACTGTCTGGCCTGCTCGCGCAAGCGGTGCAGGTGCCTCTCGCGACCGCGCGGCATCAGCTTGGCCAGATTGGAAACCAGTATGGCCGCTACCACGCCGACTATGATCCAGGTGATCATCTTTTTACCTCGTTTGGCTGGAAATAATGTAACTGAATGGATGTCACTGTAGACCTCTTGCCAAAGACTGCTAAGATCAGCGAAAAGCAAGGAGAGAACCCACATGCTCTACTCACATGTGCTGGTCGCGATCGACCTGATCGAAGAATGCCGCGCCGTAGCCGAACACGCCCGGCAGCTGGCCCAGGCACTGGATGCCCGACTGACCATTGTCCATGTCGTCGAACCCCTGGCCATGGCCTATGGCGGAGACGTCCCCATGGATCTATCCATGTTGCAGCAACAGCAGTTCGAGCAAGCACGCGAGCGCATGCAGCTGTTTGCCGGCGAATACGGTCTGCCCGAGGAGCAACTGCAGATCGCCTTCGGCCACCCCCGTCAGGAAATTCACCGTGTGGCTACCGAATATGGCTGCGATCTGATCGTCGTCGGCAGTCATGGCCGCCATGGGCTGGCCTTGCTGCTGGGGTCCACCGCCAATGATCTCCTGCATGGCGCACCTTGCGATGTGATCGCGGTACGCCTGCACAAGACCGCCGCCAGCTGAAACGCTGGCGAGCGTTCTCTCAACCTTCCATATCCTCCAGCTCGGCCCAGCGCTCCAGCGCCTGGTCCAGCTCAGCCTGCTTGTTTTCCAGGGCAGTGACGACCGGTGCAGTCAGGGCGTGATCCTGCAGATAGAACTGCGGATCACTGACCTGCTGCTGTAGCGCCTGCAATTCGGCTTCGAGCTTTTCCAGCAGCGCCGGTAGTGCGTCCAGCTCCCGCTGCAGCTTGTAACTCAATTTGACCTTTGTTGCCGCTGGCGCAGCCTTGACTGGCTCCGCCGTAGGTTGCGCAGCCACAGCAGGTTCTGCTGCGTCGTCACCCCACTCTGCCAGCGACTCGATCCTGCCGCCCTGGCGCAGCCAGTCGGCATAACCGCCAATGTACTCACGCACATTGCCGTCCCCTTCAAACACCAGACTGCTGGTCACCACGTTGTCCAGGAATGCCCGGTCGTGACTGACCAGCAGCACGGTGCCATCAAAACCATCGAGCACTTCTTCCAACAGCTCGAGGGTTTCCACATCCAGGTCGTTGGTCGGCTCATCCAGCACCAGCACGTTGGCCGGTTTGCTGAACAGGCGCGCCAGCAGCAGACGTGCACGCTCGCCGCCGGACAACGCCTTGACCGGTGTACGGGTGCGCTCGGGAGAAAACAGGAAGTCGCCCAGATAACTGATCACGTGCCGCTGCGCGCCATTGATCTCGATGAAATCCCGGCCTTCGGACAGATTGTCGATAACGGTCTTTTCCAGATCCAGCTGGCCGCGCAACTGATCGAAATAGGCCACTTCCAGCTTGGTACCATGCTTGATGGTGCCACTGGTGGGCTCCAGCTGGCCGAGCATCAACTTCAACAGCGTACTTTTACCGGAGCCGTTATTGCCGATCAGACCGATGCGGTCACCGCGCAGTACGTTGGTAGTAAGATTGCGTACCAACGGCCGCTGGCCCGGCCAGGCAAAGCTGACTTTGTCCAGTTCGATAACACGCTTGCCCGACGAATCTGCAGTTTCCATCTGGAAGCTGGCCTTGCCCTGGCGCTCGATGCGTCTGACACGCTCTTCGCGCATCGCCTTGAGCGCCCTGACCCGACCCTCGTTACGGGTGCGTCGAGCTTTGATACCCTGACGAATCCATACCTCTTCCTGGGCCAACTTCTTGTCGAACAGAGCATTCGCGGTGGCTTCGGCTGCCAACTGCTGCTCCTTGTGCTCCAGAAAGCTGCGATAGTCACCGACCCAGTCAATCAATTGCCCGCGATCCAGCTCCATGATGCGCGTGGCCAATGCCTGCAGGAATGCACGGTCGTGAGTGATGAACAACACCGCACCGCGGAATTCCAGCAACACCTGTTCCAGCCAGGCGATGGTATGGATATCCAGATGGTTGGTCGGCTCGTCAAGCAGCAGCACATCCGGCTCGCCTACCAGCGCCTGCGCCAGCAGCACCCGGCGACGCCAGCCACCGGACAGCTCGGACATGGTTTTTTCCGCGGGCAATCCCAGACGAGTCAGCGTGGTTTCGACCAGCTGATTCAAACGCCAGCCATCCTTCGATTCCAGGCGGCTCTGCACCTTTTCCAGTCGCGCCAGCTCCGCCTCACCCATCTCGCCATGCACCAGGCTGTGGTATTCGGCGAGCAGATCTCCGACGCCATCAAGGCCCGCGGCGACCACGTCATACACCTTCATGTCCCCCGCTTCGGGTAGCTCCTGAGGCAGTTGGCCGATCTTCAGTCCCGGCGCAAGCCACAATTCGCCCTCGTCGGCCGCCTGCTCACCGCTGACCAGTCGGAACAGGCTCGACTTGCCGGCGCCATTGCGACCGATCAGACAGACACGCTCGCCTCGGTCGAGTTGAAAACTGGCCTTGTCGAGCAGCGGATTCAGACCGTAGGCCAGGGAAACATCGGTAAAGGAAAGCAGAGCCATATCACACCTTTTGTTCATTCAGGTCGGCATTCTACCTGCAGGCTGTTACTACTGCATGTTTATTGCGGCCGCGTCTTTGAAGCAACAGCTCAAACAGCTAAGCTGTGCTCCATGAACAGCCGGCATGGAAGCCCTCTCGAACACGCCTGACGCCCACCCGGGCAGGATAACCATGCCGCGCCTGATAAAACGATACCTGACCAGACTGCCCCGCCTGCTGTGCGCAGCATTTCTACTGTCAAGCTTACCAGCCCAGGCCGACCGGCTCAGTGAGCAGCGCGTCCAGTACGACCAGGCGCAGCGCGCTCTGGCAACGGGTGACCTCTCCCGCTTTGAAACGCTCAAGACTGGCCTGGCGGACTACCCGCTGCAGCCTTATCTGACGCTGGCCTCCCTGCGCAAGCGGCTGGACTATGCGCCGCATCAGGAAATCGAGCAATTTCTCACCGCCCATGGCGACCTGCCCACAGCCGGCAGCCTGAAGCAGAGTTGGCTCAAGCGTCTGACAGAAGAACAGGACTGGCAGCGACTACGCCGCCACGTGGATACCGAGACGCTGACGGCAGAGTTGGAGTGCCCGCTGGTGATGCACACCTGGAATGAAGGGAAAGTCGAGCAGGCCAGACAGCGCGCAGAAGCACTCTGGACGGTAGGTCAGTCGCAGCCGGATGCCTGCGACCCACTGTTCGAGCGCTGGATCGCCGCCGGCGGCCTGACTGACGATATCGTCTGGGAGCGTATTCGTCTGGCTCTGCTGCATCGTCAGGACGGGCTCGCCAAGTACCTGACGCGGCAGATGTCAGGTTCATCAGTGCTCGCCGAACGCTTTGTCGCCACGGCCAGCGATCCCAGGCTGCTCAGTCAGTTCAGTCGTTACCAGCCCAGCGCCAGCCAGCCGCTGGAAAAACTTACGGACATGGTAACCGTGTCCCTGCGCCGCCTGGGACGTGATGACACCAATGCCGCCCTGGCCCTGTGGCCGCACTACCAACACCTGCCCTTCACTGACGAAGAACGTCTTGCACTGACCCGAGACATCGGCGTGCGCCTGGCTCGGCGTTATCAACCGGAAGGGCTTGTCTTCATGGCCGCTAATGATCCGCACATGCAGGACGACACCGTTACCGAATGGCGTGGACGGCTTGCGCTGCGCACCGGGCATTGGCACAGCGTCCAGGACCTGATAACCAACATGCCCGAGCATCTTCGCGAGCAGAGCCGCTGGCGTTACTGGAGCTTGCGCAGCAGGCAGCTAAGCGATACCGACACTGGTGACCTGCAGAGCGAATATGCGCAACTGGCCGGGGAGCGGGACTTTTATGGTTTTCTGGCAGCCGAGCGTAGCCGCCAACCTTATGCAACCAATCACCAGCCCGTGCCCATTGATCCTCGCGCCGCAGCCCGGGTGCAGAACACCGCAGGCATCATCCGCGCCCGGGAATTCTTTGCCCGTGGCGAACACGTCAATGCCCGCCGCGAGTGGTATCACGCCGAGCGCCTGTTCAGTCGCGAAGAGTTGATTGCCCAGGCCAGCCTGGCCCGGCAGATGGACTGGTACTTTCCGGCGATTCGCGGTATCAGCAAGGCGCAGCACTGGGACGACCTGGATATCCGCTTCCCACTGGCCTATCGCGAGCCCATCGTCGAGCAGGCGCGGCTACGCCAGTTGAATTCGACCTGGGTCTACGCCATTACCCGACAGGAAAGCGGCTTCATGACGGACGCGCGGTCGCACGCCGGCGCTCTGGGGCTGATGCAATTGATGCCCGCCACCGCCAGGGAAACCGCGCGTCGCTACAACATTCCGCTGGGCAACACCCATGAGGTGCTGGTACCAGAACGCAATATTGCACTGGGCACGGCTTACCTGTCGCAGCTGTACGGTCAGTTCCACGGCAACCGGGTGCTCGCCTCGGCCGCCTACAATGCTGGCCCTGGTCGGGTACGCCAGTGGACCCGCGACATGCCGGCGCTGCCTTCGGATATCTGGATCGAGACAATCCCCTTTGACGAGACACGGGCCTACGTTCAGGCCGTGCTGACCTACGGGGTGATCTATGGGGAAAAGCTGGGGATCCAGCAATCGGTGATGGAACCGAATGAGCGCTACGTAGAGTAAACTTCGGGGTGTAGTGCGCCTGCGCTACGCCAAAGCGTTCAAGATCTACACCTCTGTCGTCGAGCAGGCGCTCGACAACCCGACGTTTGCACACTCAGTAGTAAGCGTTTTCCTTGACGGTATGGTCAGTCACATCACGCACGCCATTGAGCTCGGGAATGCGCGCTACCAGTGTCTTCTCGATACCTTCCTTCAGCGTCACATCGACCATGCCGCAACCCTGACAGCCGCCGCCGAACTGCAGCACGGCGATACCGTCCTCGACGACATCGATCAGCTTGATCTCACCGCCATGACTGGCCAGGCCGGGATTGATCTCGGTCTGCAACAGGTAGTTGATGCGGTCGTTCAGCGGACTGTCATCGTTGACCATGGGCACCTTGGCGTTGGGCGCCTTGATGGTCAGCTGACCGCCCATACGGTCGGTGGCGTAGTCGACAACAGCATCTTCGAGGAAAGGTTCGCTGGTAGCATCAAGCCAGACCCGCAGTATGGGCAGTGTGATGACTGTATCTTCAGGCTTCTCTTCGCCGGGCTTGCAATAGGCAATGCAGGTTTCTGCATAGGGCGTACCGGGCTGGGTAATGAACACACGAATACCGATGCCGTCTGTGTCCTGCTTGGATAACAAGTCCGCCAGATAGCTCTGGGCCGCCTCGGTAAAGTGAATGCCTGCCATGAAATGCCTCGTGTTCGATGTCTTGATGTCGGACAGTGTACGGGATTCGCACCCGCGAATAAAGACCCACCTTTTCACTTGGTTATTATCTTCAGCACCCTCTCCCGCTTCTTCGCGCTTGAATGAAATCCATGTGCCTTGAATAGCTTTCATTCAGTACGGAACGTCTTCTGGTAAACTGCCCTGCTGTGTACTCATTGATTCTGGAGTTTCCATGTCTGACCTGACCACCCGTTTGACTGCCTTGAATGAGGCTCTGCGCCAGCGCATCCTGATACTCGACGGGGGCATGGGCACCATGATCCAGAGTTATCGGCTCGAGGAAGCGGATTTCCGCGGTGAGCGCTTTGCCGACTGGCACCGCGACCTCAAGGGCAACAACGACCTGTTGATCCTGACCCGTCCCGACGCCATTGCCGCCATGGAAAAGGCTTACCTGGATGCCGGTGCAGACATCATCGAGACCAACACCTTCAACTCCACCCGCGTCTCCCAGGGCGACTACGGCATGGAAGAGCTGGCCTACGAGTTGAATCTGGAAGGCGCTCGTCTGGCTCGCCGAGTGTGCGATGAAAAAACCACTGAAACCCCGGACCGTCCGCGCTTTGTAGCCGGCGTACTCGGGCCAACCAGCCGAACCTGTTCGCTGTCACCGGACGTGAATAATCCGGGTTACCGCAACGTGACCTTTGATGAGCTGGTGGACAACTACAGCGAGGCCACGCGCGGTCTCGTAGAAGGCGGCGCCGATCTGATCATGATCGAGACCATCTTCGATACCCTCAACGCCAAGGCGGCGATCTTTGCCGTGCAGGGTGTGTTCGAGGAACTGGGTGTCGAGCTGCCGATCATGATTTCCGGCACCATCACAGACGCCTCCGGCCGTACTCTGTCCGGCCAGACCACCGAAGCCTTCTGGAACTCGGTGCGCCATGCCAATCCGATCTCTGTCGGTCTGAACTGCGCACTGGGGCCCAAGGAACTGCGTCCTTACCTGGAAGAACTCTCAGGCAAGGCCGCCACCTATGTATCCGCTCACCCCAACGCCGGCCTGCCGAATGCGTTTGGTGAGTACGACGAGTCGCCCGAAGACATGGCGAAGATCGTCGGTGAATTCGCCGCCTCCGGCTTCCTGAACATCGTCGGCGGTTGCTGCGGCACCACCCCGGAACATATCAAGCAGATTGCCG
Source organism: Halopseudomonas litoralis (assembly GCF_900105005.1). NCBI lineage: Bacteria > Pseudomonadati > Pseudomonadota > Gammaproteobacteria > Pseudomonadales > Pseudomonadaceae > Halopseudomonas > Halopseudomonas litoralis. Next base: position 1,258,487 of record NZ_LT629748.1, on the reverse strand, counting down.
AGGCGGTAAGCAGCTACCCGCCCCGGCAGATCCCGGACATTCCCAAGGCCTGCCGCCTGTCCGGCCTGGAGCCCTTCACCATCGATCGCGACTCACTGTTTGTGAACGTCGGTGAGCGCACCAATATTACCGGTAGCGCCAAATTCGCCCGACTGATCCGCGAGGACAACTATACCGAGGCCCTGGAAGTTGCCCTGCAGCAGGTTGAAGCCGGCGCCCAGGTGATCGACATCAACATGGATGAGGGCATGCTGGATTCGAAGAAGGCCATGGTGACCTTCCTCAATCTGATTGCCGGCGAGCCGGATATTTCCCGGGTGCCGATCATGCTCGACTCCTCGAAGTGGGAGATCATCGAAGCCGGCCTCAAGTGCATCCAGGGCAAGGGCATCGTCAACTCCATCTCAATGAAGGAAGGCGTTGACGAATTCAAGAAACACGCCCGGCTGTGCAAGCGCTACGGCGCTGCCGTCGTGGTCATGGCCTTTGACGAAACCGGCCAGGCCGATACCGCCGCCCGCAAGCGCGAAATCTGCCAGCGCTCCTATGACATCCTGGTCAACGAAGTCGGCTTCCCACCGGAAGACATCATCTTCGACCCGAACATCTTTGCCGTGGCCACCGGCATCGACGAGCACAACAACTACGCCGTGGATTTCATCGAGGCCTGTGCCTTCATCCGTGATCACCTGCCCTACGCGCTGACCTCGGGCGGCGTATCGAACGTATCCTTCTCATTCCGCGGTAACAATCCGGTACGCGAAGCGATTCACTCGGTGTTCCTGTATTACGCGATTCAGAACGGCCTGAAAATGGGTATCGTCAACGCTGGCCAGCTGGAAATCTACGATCAGATTCCGCTGGACCTGCGTAACAAGGTCGAGGACGTAATTCTCAACCGTCACCCCGGCGCCACTGAAGCCCTGCTGGCGATTGCCGAAGACTATCGCGGCGACGGCTCGGTCAAGGAAGTGGAGAACGAGGAATGGCGCAGCCTGCCGGTAGACAAGCGCCTGGAACACGCGCTGGTCAAAGGCATCACCGCGTTCATCGTCGAAGACACCGAGGAGTGTCGTCAGCAGGCAGCGCGCCCGATCGAAGTCATCGAAGGTCCGCTGATGTCCGGCATGAACGTGGTCGGCGATCTGTTCGGCTCGGGCAAGATGTTCCTGCCCCAGGTGGTCAAGTCCGCCCGGGTGATGAAGCAGGCCGTTGCCCACCTGATTCCTTTTATCGAGGAAGAAAAAGGCGATAAGCCGGAGGCCAAGGGTAAGATCCTCATGGCCACGGTCAAGGGCGACGTACACGACATCGGCAAGAACATCGTTGCCGTGGTACTGGGTTGCAATGGCTATGACATTGTCGACCTGGGCGTGATGGTGCCAGCGGACAAGATCCTCAAGACCGCCATTGAAGAAAAATGCGACATCATCGGCCTCTCGGGCCTGATCACCCCCTCGCTGGACGAGATGGTGCACGTTGCCCGGGAAATGCAGCGTCAGGACTTCCACCTGCCGCTGATGATTGGCGGTGCGACCACATCCAAGGCGCACACCGCCGTGAAGATCGACCCGCACTACAAGAACGATGCCGTGGTCTATGTTACTGACGCGTCCCGTGCCGTGGGTGTAGCCACGACCCTGCTGTCAAAGGAACTGAAGGCTGATTACGCCAGCAAGACTCGCGAAGAATATGCCGTGATCCGCGAGCGTACCGCCAATCGCGCGGGGCGCACCAAGCGCTTGAGCTATGACAAGGCGCTGGCAGCGGGTCCGCAGTTCGACTGGACCGAGCATACTCCGGTTAAACCCGCGTTCCTCGGTCGCAAGGTACTGGAAGACATTGATCTGCGCGTTCTCGAGGACTATATCGACTGGACCCCGTTCTTCATCTCCTGGAATCTGGTGGGCAAGTACCCGCGCATCTTCGATGATGAAGTGGTCGGCGAAGCGGCCAAGTCGCTGTTCAGTGACGCGCAGGACATTCTGCGCAAACTGATCAATGAAAAACTGATCCGCGCCAAGGCCATATTCGGCTTCTGGCCGGCCAATCAGGTTGATCACGACGATATCGAACTCTACGACGAGCAGGGCCAGCCATTCAGCCGACTGCACCATCTGCGCCAGCAAATCGTCAAAACCGACGGCAAGCCGAATTTCTCGCTGGCGGACTTCGTTGCGCCCAAGGACAGCGGCATCACCGACTATGTGGGCGGCTTCATCACCACTGCCGGCATTGGCGCCGAGGAAGTGGCTAAGGCTTATCAGGACGCTGGCGACGACTACAACTCGATCATGGTCAAAGCACTGGCCGACCGGCTCGCCGAAGCCTGCGCCGAGTGGCTACACCAACAGGTGCGTCGCAAGCATTGGGGCTATGACCCGGAGGAAACGCTGAGCAATGAAGAGCTGATAAAGGAGCAGTACAAGGGTATCCGCCCAGCCCCCGGCTATCCGGCCTGCCCGGATCACACCGAGAAAGGCACCTTGTTCGAGTTGCTCGACCCCCAGGGTGACTGCGGCGTGACGCTCACCGAGCACTATGCCATGTTCCCCACCGCTGCCGTCAGCGGCTGGTACTTCGCCCATCCCAAGGCGCAGTATTTTGCCGTTGGCAAGATCGACAAGGATCAGGTCGAGAGCTACAGCAAGCGCAAGGGCCAGGATCTCGAAACAACCGAGCGCTGGCTGATGCCAAACCTGGGTTACGACATCTGATATTGCATGCCGGTGGTCTGCGCCTGCGCAGCCACCGGCCCCTTCTTTCCTCCTTGCCGCTTCGGCTTCCATGACCTCATTCGAAATCATTGCTGCCCTGCTGGGTGCTGTCTCGGTTTGGCTGACGGTGCGCCAGAACCCGTTGTGCTGGCCGGTCGGGCTCGGCATGGTGCTGATGTACGCCTGGTTCTTCCAATCCACCGGCCTCTATTCCCAGGTTCTGCTGCACCTCGTGTATGCGGCAGTGCAGGTCTATGGCTGGTGGCAATGGACACGCGGCGGTATTCGACAGCCACTGCAGGTAACCTCTGTCTCACCGCGTGGGCTGCTGCTCGGCGGCGCTGCTGCCTGCCTGATAAGCATGGTGCTGGGCGCGGCCATGGCGGGTTTCACGGACGCCGTTCACCCGCGACTGGATGCCACTCTGGTCGCCTTCAGCCTGCTGGCCCAGTTCTGGATGGCGCTCAAGCGCGTCCAGTGCTGGTTGTTGTGGCTGGTACTGGACATTGCCTATGTGGCACTGTTTCTGTATCAAGGTTACTACCCTACCGCAGCGCTGTATTGCGTGTTCGTGCTGCTGGCAGCAATGGGCTGGCGGCAATGGCGTGCAGCACAGGCGGTGGCGCCATGAAGGTAGTGGTACTGACCGGCCCCGAATCTACTGGCAAGAGCTGGCTGGCCGCTGAGCTGCAGCATCATTTTGGCGGCCAGCGCGTCAGCGAGTATGTGCGGGAATATGTGGATCAGCTACAGCGTGACACCCATTACAATGACGTGTCACCGATCGCGCGCGAACAACTACGCCGGGAAGATGCGGCCCGCCAACAAAATCCGGAACTGCTGATTCTCGATACCAATCTGCTGAGCAATCTGCTGTGGAGCCGGACGTTGTTCGGACGTGCTCCTGACTGGCTGGAAGCCTCACTGCTGACCCGTCGCTACGACAGCTACCTACTGCTGTCGCCCGAAGGCGTGCCCTGGATCGGCGATGGCCAGCGTTGCCAGCCGGAGCTGGATAAACGGCTTGTCTTTCACAACGCGTGCCGGCAATGGCTGACCGCCCATGGGCAGCCGATGGTCGAATTGGCTGGCGATTGGTCCGAGCGTCAGGCCGAGTCCATTGCCCAGGTGCAGCAGTTGCTCGATAGCTAAGGGCTGTTCCCGGTTCATTGTCAGCCGCCGGCATCTGTTATAGTCAGCCGCCTCGCCAGTAATGCCTGCGATGCAGGCCGCTGTACAAGTCACCTGCAACCGGTACACCGATATCGTGAGTAAACGTCGATTCCACCTGCTGCCCAGTCCCGAGCGATTCAAGAATATCACCCTGCTGGGACTGCCGATCATGGGCGGCATGCTCAGCCAGAGCTTACTGAACCTGGTGGACGCGGCGATGGTTGGCTCGCTCGGCGAAGCAGCGCTGGCCGGTGTCGGGCTGGCTGGATATGCCAACTTCATGGCCATCGCGCTGGTCATGGGATTGGGGGTCGGAGTCCAGGCCACCGTGGCCCGTCGTCGTGGTGAAGGCCGCCATCAACAGATCGCAGCCCCTCTCAACCATGGCCTGTTTCTCGCCGCCCTGCTGTCCCTGCCTCTGATGCTTCTTTGCTGGTTCAACGCTACCAACATCATCAGTCTGCTCAGCCAAGATGCCGAGGTCATCGACATCGGCAGCGAATACCTGCGTTGGCGGGCGCTGGCGATCATTGCCGTAGGCTGCAATTTCGCCTATCGAGGCTACTGGAACGGCATACGCCAGACCAGTCGCTATCTGCAGATTCTGGTGGCCATGCATGTATTCAATATCATCATCAGCTATGGCCTGATCTTCGGCCACTTCGGCCTGCCGGCAATGGGCGCGGCCGGCTCCGGACTGGGCACCAGCATCGCCATGTTCATGGGTACCGCCATGTACTTCCTGTTGACCTGGCGTACCGGCCGTAAGCATGGCTTCATGCGCAGCCTGCCGAGCTTGGTGGATATCCGCTTCATGCTGCGCCTGTCCTTGCCCAACTCCATGCAACAGTTCTTCTTCGCCACCGGAGTGACCGTGCTGTTCTGGATAGTCGGGCAGATCGGCACCTCCGAACTGGCCATTGCCCATATACTGGTAAATCTGGCGCTGCTGCTGATTCTGCCGGGTGTTGGGCTGGGCATGGCCGCCACCACACTGGTCAGCCACAGCCTCGGCGAGAAGAACCCTCAGGAAGCCTACCGCTGGGGCTGGGACGTGGTTCGAGTCGCTGTGGTAACGCTGTTCCTCATGGGCTTGCCCTTCTGGCTGGCGCCCCAGCTGGTACTGCAGGTATTCACCCAGGATCCACATCTACTGGCGCTGGGTGAGTGGCCGCTGCGCATTACCGGACTCGGCATGACGCTGGATGCTACCGCCCTGGTACTGACCCAGGCGCTGCTCGGCGCCGGAGCCAGCCGTACCGTCATGAGCGTGAACCTGGGTAGTCAGTGGCTGATCTTCCTGCCCTGCGCCTATCTGGCAGGTCCCGTGCTCGGCGGGGGCCTGCTTGCAGTCTGGTTACTGCAGACGCTGTATCGCACTATGGCTTCTGTTATCTTTGCCATAATGTGGAGACGCAAGCACTGGACTGATATTCAGATCTGACGGACCACCGGAGAGCGAACAGAGATGACCGATAATAAGAAAAACGACAGGAAGGATTCCACCAACCCAAGCAAGATGCGCTTGCGAGACATGTTCAGCACCATTCTGTTCGGTGCATTGGGGGTGCAGAGCAACAAGGCCAGAGAGCGGGATTTCAGCCAGGGAAAACCAAGCCACTTCATCTATTTCGGGCTTGGTTTCATGCTGGTGTTCATTCTGGTATTGGTAGGTATCGTGAAACTGGTAACGCACCTGGCAGGGTAGTCACCCCTGCCCTGCGGTTTAGTGCTGACTGACCCAGAACACGACCGTCAATACCGCAATCAGGATCAATGTGACTGCGGCAAAAGCGTCGAGACCGCTGTTATGGTCCCCGCCAGTGTGAATTTCATCGTCGCTCATGATAGGATTCCTGTTGTTTTTGAAATGGGAATGTACTGCCGGTACAGTTAAGCCCAGACCAGCCAAATGCACAAGTTGCCTTGTGCCGGAACATCTTTATTCGATCTAAGCATATAGATAAACATTCCTTTTAAGCATAAAGCAAAACTGATATTGTCTCCGCGCTTCCTGAGCCCCGCAGGGCTGAGCTTCCGTAGTCACGGGCAACGAACGCCCAACAACAGGTTGTCAGAATGTATATTTACGACGAGTATGATCAACGCATCGTAGAGGACCGCGCCAAGCAGTTCCGCGACCAGGTACGCCGCTACCTCGCCGGCGAATTTTCCGAAGCGGAATTTCTCCCGCTGCGCCTGCAGAATGGCCTGTATGTACAACGGTACGCGCCCATGCTGCGTATCGCCGTTCCTTATGGCGTGCTGTCTGCCGAGCGGCTGCGTAAACTGGCCTACATCACCCGTCGTTACGACAAGGGTTATGCGCACATCACGACTCGTCAGAATATTCAGCTCAACTGGCCGAATCTGGAAGAAGTGCCGGACATTCTCGAAGAGCTGGCCCAGGTTCAGATGCATGCCATCCAGACCAGCGGCAACTGCATTCGCAACACCACCACCGACCAGTTCGCCGGGGTTGCTGCAGACGAGTTGATCGACCCGCGTCCCTGGTGTGAAATCGTCCGCCAGTGGTCCACCTTTCACCCGGAATTCGCCTTCCTGCCGCGCAAGTTCAAGATCGCCATCAACGGCGCTGAACAAGACCGCGCAGCGATTGGCATTCACGATATCGGTCTGAATGCGGTACGCAACGAGCGAGGCGAACTGGGCTTCCAGGTTCTGGTTGGCGGTGGCCTTGGCCGCACCCCCATGGTCGGTGCCGAAATCCGCGAGTTCCTGCCCTGGCCGCACCTGCTGACCTACCTCGAAGCCATCCTGCGTGTATATAACCGCTATGGTCGCCGTGACAACAAGTTCAAGGCGCGGATCAAGATTCTGGTCAAGGCCCTGACACCGGCAGTATTTGCCGAGAAAGTCGAAGCCGAATGGCAGAACCTCAAGGATGGCAGCGCGACGCTGACCGAATCCGAGCTGCAGCGCGTCAGCAAGTACTTTGTGCCGCCTCAGTACGAAACGCTGGACGGTGATGACGCGGGCTACCTGAGCAAGCGCGAAACCGACAAGGGCTTCAACAACTGGGCCATGCGCAACGTTCAGTCCCACAAGGTGCCGGGCTACGCCGCAGTCACCCTGTCGCTGAAAGCGACTTCCATTTCTCCCGGTGACATCACCGCCGAGCAGTTGGACGCCGCCGCCGATCTGGCCGACCGTTACAGCCTGGGCGAGATTCGCTCAACGCACTATCAGAACCTGGTACTGCCCTACATCAAGCAGAGCGACCTCTACGAGCTGTGGTTGCAGTGCCGCGAACTGGGTTTTGCCACACCGACCATCGGTCTGCTGACCGACATCATCTGCTGCCCAGGCGGTGATTACTGCTCGCTGGCCAACGCCAAATCGATTCCGATTGCCGAATCCATCCAGCGTCAGTTCGACAACCTGGACTACCTGCATGATATCGGTGAGCTGGAACTGAACATCTCCGGCTGCATGAACGCCTGCGGTCATCACCACGTCGGTCATATCGGTATCCTCGGCGTCGACAAGAAAGGCCAGGAGTTCTACCAGGTATCCCTTGGCGGCAAGTCAGGTCGCGACTCGGCCATCGGCAAGATTCTCGGCCCCTCCTTCGCCGCCGACCAGATGCCGACAGTGGTACAGAAGCTGATTGACGTCTATGTGGAAAACCGCACCCCGGAAGAGCGTTTCATCGATACATTTGAGCGTATCGGTATGGCCCCGTTCAAGGAGCAAGTGTATGCAGCAAATAATTAAGGGTAACCGGGTCGTTGAAGACGCCTGGCAACTGCTGCCCAAGGACACCAACACCGACGACCTGACCAACACCGGCAACATCATAGTGCCGCTGGCCCTGTGGCTCGAACATGCCCATGCACTCAAGGCGCGTGATGGCGGCCTGGGCATATGGCTGGACGCTGACGAAGAAGCTGAAGTCATTGCCGATGACCTGCAGCATTTTCAGGTCATCGCGCTGAGCTTCCCGGTATTCAGTGACGGTCGCAATTACTCCAATGCCCGTCTGCTGCGTGATCGCTATGGCTATGAGGGCGAGCTGCGCGCCATTGGCGATGTACTGCGCGACCAGTTGTTCTTCATGCACCGCTGCGGTTTTGACGCCTACGCCCTGCGCGAGGATCACGACCCGCATGCAGCACTGGCCAGCCTGAATGACTTCTCCGAAGTGTATCAGGCCGCCACTGATCAGCCGCTGCCGTTGTTTCGGCGCCGTTGACTGGAACGACAAACCGGACGCTCAGGCGTCCGGTTCTGTTTCATGTATCGCTTACCTTTCAACTGATGCTTAATTCCATTTACTTGATGCCAAGGTGGTGGCAGAAAAGAAGTGCAAGCGTTTTAGCTTTTTGCCGCAGTAGCTCGGTTCATGTCCGGCACAATCTCGCTTAGCCTCATATCCGTAAAACCTGAACGGCCCGCACGGGGGCGTCTCCGATCGTTTCCCTGGGGTCACTTACCGTTGGAAAAGTTCTTGCACACATCACAGCGCAGAAATATTAAGTAATATTTTTATTGAAAACAATACTGATTCTCATTAGCATGGCGACCGATTCCAAAGTCAGAAGCGAAATGACTTCTGAACCTACAAAAATGGAAAGGGTAGCAACGCCATGCAAAAGTCTTCTTCGCCGTTCATTCACTCCAAGAAACATCGCCTTCAGCAGCCGGTAGCGACTGCCTTCTCATCACTGTTGTTGTTGTCTGGTACCGCTGTAGCGCAAGACGCAGCTAACGTCGTTGAATTGGATGCCATGCAGATTGAGGGCAAGGCTGCCTCTTACCGCGCCGATACCGTCAGCTCTCCCAAGTTTACCCAGCCGCTGCTGGATACTCCGCAGACCATTCAGGTAATCACCAATCAGTTGTTTACGGAGCAAGGCGCGACCACCCTGACAGAGGCGCTGCGCAACAGTGCCGGCGTGGGCACTTTTTATGCGGGAGAGAATGGCAACACCACCACGGGTGACTCCATTTACATGCGCGGCTTTGACACCTCCGGCAGCATTTTTGTGGATGGCGTGCGGGATATCGGCTCAATCTCCCGCGACCTGTTCAATATCGAGCAGGTGGAAGTCGAGAAAGGACCGGCCGGTACTGACAGCGGTCGCAGCTCGCCGTCGGGCTCGATCAATCTCAGCACCAAGCAGGCGAACCTGAGAGATTCCAATCTGACCAGCATGACCGTTGGTACCGACGGCCAGAAGCGAATAACGGCGGACCTGAATCAGACGCTGAATGAATTGTCGGGTAGTGCGGTGCGCCTCAATCTGTTGGGGCAGGACAGCGATGTGGCCGGTCGTGATCATGTGAACAATAGCCGTAATGGCATTGCTGCCTCCTTCGGTTTTGGTCTGAATACCGATACGCGCGCTTACCTTAATCTGATGTACGTGAAGCAGGACAATATCCCCGATGGTTACGTGCCAGCGGTGGGTATTGACCATTGGAGCCCGCAGGCAGGCTTGGAGAATCTGGTTGGTAATCCGGTTGATAGCGAGAACTTCTACGGTACCAAGCAGGATCACGATGACGTCACCGCCAAGATGGCCACCTTCCGTTTTGAGCACGACTTTTCCGAGCAGGTCAGGCTGACCAACGTCGTGCGCTGGGGTGAAACCAAGCAGGATTATTTGCTGACCGCGTTCATGAGCACCGGCACCAACATCACCTATACCGATGTCAATGACCTGTCTACTTACATGCTGTCGCGTAGCCTGCCTACCTTCAAGGACATTGAAAACACCATCCTTACTAATCAGTTGAACCTGCGAGTCGATTTCAACACGGGTAACGTGGAGCATAATCTGCTGACTGGCGTCGAGCTGACCAAGGAAGAACAAACCAGTTATGGCGTTGCTGGAACCGGCAGTCGCCCGGATGCCAACCTGTTCAATCCCAACTGGAGCGACACCGGCGATCTGACCTACTCACGCAGCGGCGCAGACAGCGAGGGCGAGACCAACACCTACTCCGTTTACGTATTCGACACCCTCAAGTTTGGCGAGCAGTTCCTGGTGAGTGGTGGCGTGCGCGCTGACCATTACAATACCGAGTACAGCAGCGACGCGGTATGTGGTGGTACCGGTCGCCGCGCTGTGCCCTGTGGCGCGTTGCCCACCGGCAGCGTCGTAAATACCATCGACGCCGACGACAGCGATACGCTGATCAACTGGAAACTTGGCGCCGTTTATAAGCCTGTGCCACAAACCAGCCTGTATGTTAATTACGCGCTGTCCCAACAGCCCCCAGGCGGCTTGAACTTCCAGTTGAGCAACTCGGCATCCAGCTCCAGCAATCCGAACATGGACCCACAGGAAGCCAATACCTACGAGCTTGGCGTGAAGTGGGATGCCATCCCCAATGCGCTGACCTTGAATGCAGCAGTGTTCCGTACCGATGTGCTTAATGAGATCAGCGAAGATGACCTCGGCAATCCGACGCAGGATGGCGAGAAACGGGTACAAGGTATTGAGCTGTCGATGGTAGGCGCTATCACCCGAGACTGGTCTGTCTCCGCAGGTTATACCTACCTGGATACTGAAGTGACCGAAGGCGATGCCATCACGGCCAGCGGCTCGAACAATCTGACCTATACGCCGGATCATGCATTTACCAGTTGGACTACGTACCGCTTCCCCTCCGGCCTGACCGTGGGTGGTGGCGCGCGTTACACCGCTGGGCTGACGCGTGGCAGAGACGGCGCCCAGGGAACGCCGGACCATACCGACTCCTACACCGTGTTTGACGCTGTGGTGTCTTACCCGGTGCTGGACAGCGTAACTCTGCGCTTGAATGCCTATAACCTGGCCGACGAAGAGTACGTCGCTTCGATTAACAAGAGTGGCTACCGATACACGCCTGGAGCCCCGCGCACCTTCCTGTTCAGTGCTGATATGAGCTTCTAAGCCGGCTGATCAATACGCTTCCTCTGAACGGTTTTCAAGCCATTCAGAGGTTGCTCGGAAGCCCGCTTATTTGCCAAGCTCGTGAGGGGTGAAATTTTATGTTGGTTCATATTCCTGAAGTGCTCAGTAAAGCCGAGGTTGCGGAGGTTCGTAGGCGACTGACGGCTGCTGAATGGGTCGATGGCCGCGCGACTGTGGGACACCAGGGCGCACAAGTGAAACGCAATCGGCAGTTGCCGGTCGATTCGCCGCTAGGGCTCGAACTGGGCGGAATCATCTTGCAACGTCTGTACGCCAACCCACTGTTCATGGCGGCCGCCCTGCCGCTGCGTTCGGTGCCGCCGCTGTTCAGTATTTATAGCGGTGGCGAGCATTACGGCTTTCACATCGACGGTGCTGTGCGCCAGCTGCCGTTCAACCAGTTGAGTCTGCGTACCGACGTGTCATCGACACTGTTTTTGTCAGAGCCGGAAGAGTATGACGGCGGTGAGCTTGAAGTGCAGGATACCTATGGTTGCCATGAGATAAAGCTGCCGGCCGGTGACCTGATTTTGTATCCCTCCAGCAGTTTGCATCAGGTAACCCCGGTCACCCGTGGCGAAAGGGTCTGCAGTGTTTTCTGGAGTCAAAGCATGGTGCGCTCAGACGCGCAGCGTGCGCAGTTATACGATCTGGATGGCACTATTCAGCAGCTGCGAGAGAAGATCGGCGAAAGCCCTGAGGTGCTGAGCTTGACCGGGCATTATCATAATCTGTTGCGGCAATGGGCAGACCTTTAGGCTACAAATCTGGTTTGCAGTGACACCAAAGCGTGACTCAGTAGAGATTTAAAAGAAATACCGTCCGTGACTTGTGGTGATGGCTGTCACGTCGCTACTTTTGACGGCTTCACATTTATATTCAAAGCCAGAGCGTGATCAAAAACAGACCCACGTGTACCGGCCTATTTGTACTTGGAACATTTATCAGCACCGGCAACACTACAGCGCCTGTGGCCCGAGACAAAGCTCAGAACCCGCAGGCTGGTCAGGCTGGCATTAGTACCATGATCGGCGTCGGCGGTGATCAGGCGCTCGCTGTACAGTCCCTGTGACTGCAAAGGTTGCAGCGCCTGATATAGCTCGTCGAGGTTACTGCGCATACGACGGCCCTGCAGCTTCACCTCGCGCGCAGAGACTGGCTCCCCGCTGTACTCCTCTGCCGAGCCAACCGTCAGGAGCAAGCGCGGGCTGCGCGGCAGCACAGCGAGCTTGCGCTTCAGCTCCGGCAGTTGGCTTAACAAGCCAGGGTGGTCCCACCAGAGCGACGGGCTGGCGGCAATATAGTTCTGGAAGGCGTCCGGCATCTGAAACAGCGTGTAAAGTGTAAACAGGCCGCCATAGGAGTGCCCGAACAGGCTTTGCTGCTGCGGATCAACAGGAAACCGGCTGGCGATCAGTGGTTTGAGTTCCTCCTGAATAAAGCGCAGAAACAAGGCCGCATTACTCTGGCGAACAGCCGTTCGCTCGGTCTGCGAGTCAGGCAACACTGGCGTGTAGTCCTCGGCGCGGGCTTTGAAATCGTATAGACCGTCTATCGGATAGCCAATGCCAACGATGATAACCGGCTGGCCCAGTCCATCGCCCATTCCCAGCTCGGCACCACGGGCCTGCAGCGCCAGGGGCGCGAACTTGGCATTGCCATCCAGAACGTAGACCACCGGATAACCTGACGCAGGCGGTGGCGCTGTCGGCACTGAGACGAAGATGCGATAGCTACGCCGAGTGAAGCGGGACACCTGGTCGGTCTGCTCGCTTTGGGGCAGCTGCGCTGGCCGCCAATCTGGTGTAGGTAGAGCGCTGGCCTTCACGCTACCAATGCAGCACAACGACAACATGGCCAGCAAACGCCATAGGACTTTCACGAAGGCGTCTGATCAGGCTGGTAGGCTGCTGGCGCGTCAGCGTTCCACTGTATCTGCAGGTTTTCGCGGCGGGCAAAGCGTTCCAGATGATCTTCCAGCACAAAACGCATCATGGCCGCACCGCCCAGTTCCGGGGCGCTGCAGCTAAACGTCAACTGCGTGGTACCGGCCTGCATGAGGCACTGGCCGTAAGGAAAGAGTGCCTGGGCCTGATCAGCATCCAGTTGGATATCGATTTTATGCGCAAAATGCTTGCACAGCTTGTTCATATACAGCGCGGCCGACGCAGTGTCGGCCTTTCCGTAAAACTCGATCATGTAGAAATCCTGTTACCGGTTTACCTACCTCAGAAGGACGTGCTCAGGCTGGTATAAAAAGTACGACCGGGTTCATTGTAGGTGTAAGCACCCGCCACGTTGGCGTTACCCTCACGGTACAAGCGTTTGTCGAACAGGTTGCTGACACCAGCCGCGAGGCTGAGACGCTCACTGAACTCATATTGGCCGCTGAGACCTGCCAATGCGTAAGGCGAAATCTGCCGCCGCGCGTCGCCGGTCAGGGTGTTGCCCTGATAACCAAGTTTTCCCGGCTTCTGCTTACCGTACCAGGTGACGTCAGCCTGGACTGAGAAGGGTTTGTTGATCTGCCAGTCCAGCTGTGAATTCACTGTGTACTCAGGAATAACCGACAGCGGCTCCCCAGTGTCGCGGTTCTCTGAACGCAACATGTAAGTGAAGTTGGTATGCCATTCCAGAGCGCTGGTAACCGGTACGTTCAGAGCGCCCTCAAGACCTTCCACCACCGCCTTGGGTACGTTCTCCCACTGGAAGATATCAGCGTCTGCGTAGTCCGGATTACTCCCACCAGCGGCCTGACCGATGGCGCTGCGGCCGGACTCGATCTTGTTCTTGTAATCATTGCGGAACCAGGTGATACCGGCAACCCAGTCATCGCGATGAAACTCGATACCGATCTCTTTATTGACGCTGGTTTCGGCATCAAGCTTGTCATTGCCTTGCAAATAGCAAGCTCCCGCGCCGCCCCAGCAGCCGTTACCACGACTGTACAGCAGGTAGTTGGGGTTGCTTTGGTAAAGGTTAGGCGTTTTGTAGGCCCGTGCGATACCGGCCTTCAGGGTAAAATTCTCGCCCAGCGCTTGTGACAGGTTCAGCGCCGGACTCCAGTTGCTACCGGTTTTGCTGTGATGATCAAAACGCAGGCCCGGCGTCAGGATAGTACCGGGACGCAACTCCATATTGCTCTCGGCAAACACCGAAGAGACCCGGGCGGCGCTTTTGGTGTTACGAGCACCGTTGATCAGCCCGGCTACGGCACCTGCTTCGGTGGTGCTCTGATTGTTGGAGAAGGGGTCATCCATACGCTGCTCGACCCACTCTGCGCCCAGCGTCAGCATTTGCTCGACAGGACCGGACAGTGGCATATTCAACTCACTGTGGGCCGTAGTGGTATCCAGTTTGATGGTACCGAAGTTGCTATTGAGAATGCTGCCCTCAGGGCCGCCGGCCAGACCTTCCTCGAGGCGGCGGTTTTCGGTGCGCTCAAATTGCAGGTAATTAACCGTCCTACCAAAGTCCCAGTCGCCGCGATGGGTGATGGCGTAGTTCTGCCGATACATGACGTTGCTTTCTCGGCCCAGCCAGGGAGAACGCAGCTCTTCCAGCTTGGCTGAGGCGACGTTGTTCATACTGTCGCCCGCATAGATATTGCCCTGGCGGCTGTAACCGGCCTCCAGTTCCAGCTGCTGCGCATCGGTCACATACCAGCTGAGCAAGCCGTTGATATCTTTATTACGCACGCCTTCGCGCCCGGCGGTGGCATAACCTGGAATGGTATGGCCTTCGTTGATATCTTCATCATCCCGGTCGGTTTTGCTGATATTGCCATACACCCGGTAAGCCACGTCCTCGGATAGCGGACCGTTAAGGCCGAAATTGATACGCTTGCTGGCGCCCTCTTCACTGTGTTGCGGCAGGTTCATATATACGGTCATATCACCGTGGTGTTCCAACCCCGGCCCCTTGGTGATGATGTTCACAACACCACCCGCAGCACCGTCGCCATAGCGCGCCGCTGCCGGGCCACGCAACACCTCAATACGCTCAATCTGCTCGGCAGGCACCCAGTTGGTATCACCCCGGGTATCCCGGTCACCGCGCCAGCCATAACGGACGGCGTTGCGCGAAGAGACCGGCTTGCCGTCCACCAGGATCAGGGTGTTTTCCGGGCCCATGCCGCGGATATCAATCTGCCGACTGTTGCCGCGAGCGCCAGAGCCACTATTGCCGGTCAGGTTAACGCCCGGTTGTTTGCGGATCAGCTCCGCAATGTCATTGGCTGGCGGCGATTTGCGAATATCCTCAGCAGTAATGATCGAGACGCCGGGAGCCTGTTTGAGCTCCTCCTGCGCCGTACCTATTACCTGAACACTGTCGAGCTCAAGAGGCTCTTCGGCTAACGCTTGCTGCGCGCCGAGGGCCAGAAGAATAGCCAGAGACAGACGGCTGTAACGCAATACCTGGCAAACAGTTGACGGTTGCATGTGCAATCCTTGTTGATGATCCGTGTGAGACAGCGCTAATGCGAATGATTTGCATGTATGCTTTTCGGCGAGTAGTCTGTCACACAGTTCCAACGAAACGTTTTGCGTCAGCGTCAATCTCATTTGCGCAGGCGGCAAAAACCGACGCACTGCGAGGGTAGGCAATGGGCGAAGAGCGGCAGATGGTCAGAGCAGATGATTTGTCACGACGCATAGGCGCCGCAGTAACAGTACGCGAGGATGGGCCGCCCCACGAACAACTGTTCACGGGCAAGCTGAGCTGGCAGCGGTTGCGCTCCGGACTATCGTTGCACTGTTCAGACTGTGTGGAGCTGCATGACTTTTCCACTCAGGTTGAGGTCGGCCCGCGTCTGAGCTTCGTGTTATTCATGGCCGGTGGTAGCGAAGTGCGCTATGACGACCGCTCGCTACAGGTCGCCTCACGCCCCGGACAACCCCAGGGCATCGCCGTCGCACTCACCGAACCAGCAATCTTTACCCGTCGTGCCCGGCGCGGTCAGCATATTCGTAAGCTATCACTGTGCATGTCTCCCGAGTGGTTCGAGAGCAGTGGCATGGATAGCCGCGCGAGCATTGGTCAATTTATCGAGCCGCAGCAGCATATGGCCATGCACCGCTGGACCCCGACGCCCGCAGTGCTGGCGCTGTCCGAGACGATTCTCAGCGAGACCCCAGAAAACACCTTGCTGGCCCGGTTGCAGCAGGAGTCGCGGGCGCTGGACCTGGCCCAAGGGGTGCTGCAGCAGCTGGTTGGCCAGACGCACCCAACGCCGCGACAACGCCCGCATCAACAACGCCTGGTGCAGCGCACGCTGGACCTGCTGCATAGCAACCAAGCTGATGGCTGGTCACTGGATGAGATCGCCACAGCGGTGGGCGCCAGTGCCAGCACCTTACAGCGCCAATTTCGTATTGCGCAGGGCCAATCGCTGTTTGCCTTCCAACGGCAACGCAAGCTGCAGCAGGCCCGCCGTGCCCTGCAGAACGGCCTGAGCATCCGCGAAGCCGCCTGGCTGGCAGGCTACTCAGGTACAGCCAACTTCACCACAGCTTTTCGACGTGAGTTCGGCGTCACCCCTCAGGTAGTCCAGAAGTTCTTTTAGACGACCAAGCTCCGGGCGCTCGATCGAGAGTCCCGGCGAGCCCCCCTGTGTCAGCCTAGTTGTCCAAGTCGGGCTCGTCGGCAACGGTTGGCCAAAAAAGCCGAAGCAGATTAAATGTACTTGCCCCTATTTTATCTCAGTTGCCGCACTGCACTTGCAGCAACTTCAACGTGCGCTCATCCAGCTGCCCGCCAAAGAACACTTCCATCGCGCGGCGAACCAGCGGCTCCGAGGGATCGGCAAGCGAGAACAGCGTCAGGCAAGAGCGCAGCTTCATGGCATCCAGCTCGCCCAACACCACACTCGCGCCCCGGGCCTCATGGATCAGCATTGCCTCTATCGCCTCACGCAGTCGCTCACCCAACAGCGGATGCGCAAGATAGGCGCGGGCCTCGGCCAACCCGGTCAGGCCATAGCGCTCGGCCGTAGCGCTGCGCCCCAGCCCCCGTAACTGCGGAAACACAAACCAGATCCAATGGCTGCGCTTGTGGCCGGCGCGCAGCTCAGCCAGCGCCGTGGCGTATGTGGTCTCCTGGGCCTGCCTGAAGCGGCTCAGATCAAAGTCATCGGACATGGAGCCTCCCTGAATGGTTGTCGGGGCTGGGTTCGAGACGCGTAGCGGGACCCGCTGCTCACTGGCCGAGCATAAGCTCCGGCTCCGGAAGTACAGGGTGAGAGGAATCCATATAGGTGAGAAATTCTCGCCAGATATCATGGGTTCGCATTCGGGTGGTGTAGGTCCCGCAGAGGCTGGCCATATCAAACCGGATGGAGCCGTCTCGCCAGGCGGAGAAAACACTGTCGCAATGGGCTGAACGGTAGGCTTCCCAGGCAGCCTGGGCAGACCTTATCCCGGCAACCACCACCTCGTCGTCGCCATAGCGCTCAATAGCTGCGGTCAGATATTGTTCCATCAGGATATTGGCTTCCCGATTCAGCTCATTCAAACACTCGCGCATATCTGACGTGCTTTCTGCATCGGTGCAGAGCGAGTCTGCACTAGCCAGCGACGGAGCTGACAGAACAATGAAAACTGCCAAAGCAAAATACTTCATCGGAGCCTTCCCAGCCAATACTGGGGGCGTCGCCTGTTATGGGCTACAGCCAGAACCTGGAAACCATCAGGCTGCTCTCGGTAAACGATGGATAGAGGGAATCTGCGAAGGGGGGCCGTTCGGATGTCTGGCGGCAACTCGACTTGCCACGCTTTTGGTGACGCGCCAAGTAAACTGGTCAGCGCTTCAAATTCCTTGATGAGAGCACCACCCAATCCCGGCACCTTTGTCTCGTAATAACCAACAGATTCCAGAAACTCGGCTTCCGCTGCCGGGTGAAAAGAATAATTCATTTGATCAGGGCTCTAGCCTTCCGGATCACTTCTTCACCGGACACAGCCTGAACGGAGCCACTATCGAGTTCTTCAGCTCTACGTCTAGCCTCAAGCAGCCAATCGGATCTGAGCTCTTTTTCTGACGGAGACTCAAGACTCAAAACCAGTCTCTGGATCAACTGAGCCCGCTCCTCCCTAGGAAGGTGGAGCGCCTCGTTTTCAATTTTCTGGAGATTCATGGGAAAAACCTCTCATACGCGTACCGCAATCTTGCCACGGATGGGCGCTGTGTGCCACGGCTCGGTGTTTTCGCTTTAACGCTTGCAGCATCCGCGCCTACGAAATGGAGCCGAAGGCGCAATGTAGTAGGCGTCGCCGTGCCTGCACTGGTTATATTTTGGCTAGATCCCTCATAACCTTATCTCGCATTTTCATGTACTTTCCGAGAGTGTCGGAAAAACCTCGATCACCGTAGAATGCGAAACTATCCACCCCATATTCAGGAACTAGCTTGAGCTTACGTCGTAGTTTCCTAATGTACTGCTTGTCATAGTTGTAGTGGTCAACTGATTCCGGACACAGTTTTAAGTTTTTCTTCGGCCACCGCCGGAGCGAGCCCGCCATTGAAGGCGTGGGGACGCTTCTGGTTGTAGTACCCCATCAGGTAGTTGCTGATATCCTTCCGGGCAGCTGCCAGGCTGTGATACCCCATCGGCGGTATCCATTCCGTTTTCAGACTGCGGAACAGCCGCTCCATAGGAGCATTATCCCAGCAGTTGCCTCGACGACTCATGCTTTGCACCATACGGAAGCGCCACAGCCTCTGCCGGAACTTGCGACTTGCATACTGTGATCCTTGGTCAGAATGGAACATCACCCCATGAGGGCGCCCACGCTGCTCCCACGCATGCTCCAAGGCCTGTACCACCAAGTCCGCATCAGCGGTGTCAGACATGGCCCAGCCGACGACGCGACGGGCATACAGGTCCAGTACCACCGCCAGATAACTCCAGCGCTGCCCGGTCCAGATATAGGTGATATCACCGCACCAGACCTGATCTGGTTGCGCCACATCGAACTCCCGGTCCAAACGGTTGGGGATATCTAGCCGCTCCACGGTGGCCTGCTTGTACTTATGGGGGCCTGGTTGCTTACAAATCAGGCCAAGCTCTCCCATCAAACGGCGCACCTTGAAGCGGCCGATGCCGACGCCTTGATCGTTCAGCATGTCCTTGATGGTGCGGCTACCTGCCGAGCTGCGGCTTTTGTTGAACAGCTCGTTAATCTGGGCCCTCAGGGCTACACGCTCAGCATCCACACGCTGTATCCTCTGGCGGTGTTCGTAGTAACAGGAACGGTTGATATCAAAGGCTGCGCACACCATGTCAACGGGGGCCTGCTCTCTCAACTGGTCAATCAGCGTGTACGTTTCCAGTCGTCCGACATCAAGAGAGCGGTAGCCTTTTTTAGGATGGTCTTCTCCATCTCCAGCCGCCGGCACCGCTCTTCCAACTCCTGAATGCGCTGCTGCTCTGGTGTCATGGCTTTGCCTTTAGGGGTGACACCCTGCCGCTCCTCAGTGAGCTGTTTAACCCACTTGCGCAGGACGCTTTCAACCACGCCCAGCGATGTGCTGGCTTGGGTAATGCTGTAGCCTTGGTCCAGCACCAGGCTGGCTGCTTCCTGTTTGAATTCAGGGGTAAAAGTACGTCGCTTTCTTGTCATCGAACACCTCTCAATGGCGAGTATTGTCGCCTAGTTGGTGTCCGGTTTCATTAGACCACTACAGCTCACAAAAAAAACATTTCAGGAACGATTTCATCGCCCTCAGTCGCGTTTTCAGCGCGTTGCAGCCCCTTTTCGGCCATCTAGGCCGCTGTACCCAGTACTCCGGGCGGATTTATCCTGCACTTAACAGCTGTTTTCGGGCCATCCATAGGTTGGCCAGGGCGAACAAGGTATGCAACTGGGCCGTGTTCTTCGCCAGGCCCTTGTAGCGCACCTTGGTGAATCCGAACTGGCATTTGATCACTCGAAACGGATGCTCGACCTTGGCTCGTGTACTGGCTTTGGCCCGCTCGATTCGGCGCAAGCCTTTCTCGATCAGCTTGGTTTTGCTCAATGTCTTGAGCTTGCCTGGGCGCATCGCAATCGACCAGACCACCTGCTTGCGCCCTTTGTGTTCATCCCGTTTCTGAACGCCGGTATAGCCGGCGTCACCGCATACATGGGTTTCTTCGCCATGCAGAAGCTTGTCTACCTGAGTAACATCGCCCGCATTGGCCGCCGTCCCCACGAGACTGTGAACCAGCCCTGACTCAGCATCAACGCCAATGTGGGCCTTCATGCCAAAATAATACTGGTTACCCTTCTTGGTCTGATGCATCTCGGGATCGCGCTTACCTTCTTTGTTCTTGGTCGAACTGGGTGCATGAATGATGGTTGCATCGACCACGGTGCCGTGGCGCAGCATTAGCCCGTGCTCACCCAGGTAACGATTGACCACTTCGAACAACGCCGTGGACAGGCCGTAGCGTTCCAGCAGCCGACGGAATTTGAGAATAGTGGTTTCATCCGGAATGCGATCAAGTTGAAGGCCCGCGAAGAGTCGCAAGATGGTGGTTTCATACAGCGCTTCTTCCATCGCTGGATCGCTGTACCCAAACCAGTTCTGCATCAGATGAACTCGCAGCATCGCGTCGAGCGGGTAAGCAGGTCGACCACCTTCGCCCTTGGGATAGTGCGGCTCGATCAGCGCCAGCAATGGCTTCCAGGGAACCACTTGATCCATTTCCAGCAGAAAGCGCTCACGGCGGGTCTGCTTACGTTTACCAGCGTATTCGGCGTCTGCAAAGCTCATCTGTTTCATGCGGTGGTCTCGAAAATGGCGCTGACGCATTTTACCTTTTCAGGAAGTCTTTTTCAGACCTTCCCTAAGCGTCAATTGGTGCTCGCCCGCCTGTCTTTTACGAGTATTTTGCTTAAAATAATCCGAAATATATGCTATCTCGTCGCTACGCTTTTCAGTCAACTCATGCGCAGCAGCTTGCCTAGTAAACTCAAATAATTCGTCGTCATTGGGGATAGTGATCCACCACCCTTTATCTCCCAAATAAACGATAGCGCTCAAAAGGGCACAGCGCTTGCCCCCTCAGTCACAATAGATGTCCGCTCGTTTACCATTGATACTTGAGGGGCGGACGGATTTATTCAGTGCCCAGTTACAACCCGGAATTCAAAGAGCAGACCGTCAGAAAGATGATGCCGCCCTATAATCAGAGTGTTGCCCATCTGAGCCGAGAGATCGGTGTTTCGGAGCCAACGCTGTATGCTTGGAAAAAGCAGTTTCAGACCAGAGGATTTGTTGTGCCAGCCAAACCGTCCAGCCCGGATCGTTGGGATGCCCGTGCCAAGCTGGCAGCGGTCATCCAGACCGCCTCC
This sequence comes from Halopseudomonas litoralis, assembly GCF_900105005.1. Classification (NCBI taxonomy): domain Bacteria; kingdom Pseudomonadati; phylum Pseudomonadota; class Gammaproteobacteria; order Pseudomonadales; family Pseudomonadaceae; genus Halopseudomonas; species Halopseudomonas litoralis. The sequence goes on along the minus strand of NZ_LT629748.1, from coordinate 1,237,334 downwards.
ATGAATGAGGCCGAACGCTCGACCTATTGTCGTGAGCATGGTCTGTACCCAGAGCAGCTGGAGGCCTGGAAGGAGGCCTTCGAGGGTATGGATGCTGGCGGCCATCCGGCTGACAAGGCGCAGCTGACAGCAGAGCGCAAGAAGAGCCGTAAGCTTGAAAAAGAACTGCTGCGCAAGGAGCGTGCCCTGGCGGAGGTGGCTGCCTTGCTGACCCTGTCAAAAAAAGCCCAGGCCATCTGGGGCACCAGCGAGGACGATTGATCTCCGAGCCGATGAAACAGATGGCCATTGCCTTGATTGACGAAGCGGTAGAAGCAGGTGCACGCAAGCACTTGGCCTGTGGGGTGCTCGGCCTGACCGATCGTACGCTGCGCCGCTGGCAACGCAGCGAGACACTGCTAGATCAGCGCAAAGGAGCTGTCCGAAAGGGCAGCGCCCATGCCCTGACCGCACAGGAGAAGGAGCAGATTCTCGCTGTGTGTAATAGCGCGGAACATCAGAGCTTGCCTCCCAGCCAGATTGTTCCTCGGTTGGCTGACCACGGCATCTACATTGCCAGTGAGTCCAGCTTCTACCGGGTTCTGCGAGAGCATGAACAGGCGCATCGCCGTGGACGGACTGCCGCACCACGCACCCTGGAAAAGCCGCAAGCCTGGGTGGCTACGGCACCGAACCAGCTTTGGTCATGGGATATCACGTTCCTGCCGACCGCTGTGAAGGGAGAGTTCTACCGTCTGTATCTGGTGATGGATATCTTCAGCCGTATGATCGTAGGTTGGGAGATCCACCACAATGAGGCTTCAGCACATGCCTCGACTCTGATCAGCAAGGCCTGCCTACGTCATGGCATACGCCGCGATCAGCTGGTGCTGCATTCGGACAATGGCAGCCCGATGAAAGGGGCCACCATGCTGGCAACACTGCAAAAACTGGGTGTGGTGCCCTCGTTCAGCCGTCCATCGGTGAGCAATGACAATCCGTATTCTGAAGCGATGTTCAAGACCTTGAAATACAGTCCAGCCTATCCTGCTAAGCGCTTCGCGGACATCGACCAGGCCCGTGTCTGGGTGCAGCGCTTCGTGAGCTGGTATAACACCGAGCACCGTCATAGTGGTATCCGCTTCGTTACGCCGGAGCAGCGTCATGTCGGCCTTGACCGGGATATCCTGGTCAGCCGTACTGCTGTCTATGAAGCCGCGAAACAGGCCAATCCGGCTCGCTGGAGAACTCGCCCGACACGCAACTGGACACCTATCGATAGTGTCTGGCTTAACCCGGACAATCTGCATGAGGAGTTATTAGAAAAGGAAAGACGTGCCGCATGAGTTACCGGACATCATTGTTGACAACTACCGCTTGTTTCCATTGTAAAAGCAATGATTATTGATAATTGAATGGAATAATGCTGCTGCTTTGTAAAAGATTCCAGGGTATGCATCTTGACCGCCGACACTCATGAATGGTCGCGAAACTGATGAGTTCAATAAGTCTTCATCTTTAACACCCGGAGGTGATACGGGGTCATCAGAATTATCAAAGTAATCGACGAGATAGTCGTGTATGAATTTTACTTGATTGATATCCATGTATTTCCTATTGAAATATAACATCTAAGCATTTGAACGGTGTGCACAGCATGCCGATCAAATGTCTGTTGGACTGAGCCGCAACGGCGATCACGCAGCATCTATAGGGTTTTGTATTGAGAAGGTGAGGTCGCGACAGCTGGACAGCGGCCACGTGGCGCTTGAAAAAGCCGGATTGACCGGTTGTGTATATCCATGTCGATGCTCTCGGGTTCCTTGATAACGTAAAATTAGCGCGATTTGCTTACGATTGCCACCTTATGGCCAGTACGGCCGTGCCTTGCTCTGCCAGGCAGTCTCCCCCAACCGGCAAGGCATTCAACGTCGTCGCAAGTGGCCTGTGTCTTGCCCCCGCTCCGGCGCCACTGTCCCAACGCAATACAGGTGCGGGCGCTTGCATGCGTTACACACAAGACCGCTATGCGGGCTGGGTGTGCCCGCATCCGTCTTTTCCTTGTGCGCAATATCACCGAGCAGCAGTGCAGACCTCAGCTGTCCAAGTCGAGCTCGTCGCCGCTCAGGGTCATCTCTCTGGAGCGCGCACTCTGGCGGTAGTCCTTGTAACTGAAGGTCACACCCTGCTCGTCTACCTGCCGCACGCGTGCATTGCTGATGGCGATCCGGCGTGTGTAGCGCGCCAGATAATCGACCACGCTGCTGGTGTGCTGCAGGCAGTGCTTGCTGTACACGACCCATTCAGTAGCCATCAGGCTGTTCAATAATCTATCCACCTCGCCTGCCTGCGTTACACGCGACAGCTGATGCTGACTTGCCGCCTGGCGCCTGGCGCCTGGCGCTGACCATCAGGCCGCGGTAACGCCTGGACAGCGCCCGCACCGGGAACAGGTAGTTACTGCGTGCGGCGTGCCAGTGGCCGTCGTCACCGAGCGCACCCGCTGGTACCAGGCAGTGCAGATGCACATGCTGACCAAGAGTCTGCCCCCAGGTGTGCAGTACAGCCGTCATGCCCAGTTGACCATTCAGGCGTTTGGGGTCGCGTCCAAACCGATCCAGCGTGCCCCACACGGCCTGGAACAGCAGTCGACAGATCAACTCCGGATGCAGTTGCACCCAGCCATTGAGCTGATGCGGCAGGGTAAACACCACATGGTGATAGGGCACGGCCAGAATGTCTGCGCGTTGCCGCTCGGCCCATTGCTGAATCACGCGCCACTGGCATTGCGGGCAGTGCCGATCGCGACAACTGAAATATTGCACCTCCCCATGCAAGCAGGTGTTGCACTGCAGCTGGCGACCACCCACCTCCGCCATCCTGTATTCGCTTGACGTCTTCTTTTTGTGAATTCATTACATCTGCGGTCTCAGCGCTCTGGTTCGCTTTTCAGAATGGCTACCGCGCTCGGCTGGAGAATACTGTTGCGGCCGAGTTGGCTGGGAAATGACGGCTATCCATGTCCACCTGAGGAAGAGAGATCTGCATTCCAATGCCCGTGTCAGAACATACCTCAAGCAATGGCGTCTTGCCACCTCTACCCTGCCTTTCTCAGCGTCAGATTGATCCGCTGACTACCCAGCTCTGGATGCGGCATATCGCCCACCGGCATTACGCCATGAAAACGCATCCGGTCTACCCCGCCCCACACCACTACATCGCCGTGGTTCAGTATTGTTCTGGCTGGTCGGTCGGAGCGTTTGAAGCCGCCGAACAGGAACGTGGCGGACATGCCCAGAGATACCGAGACGATGGGTGCCTTGAAACCTTTTTCATCCTTGTCCTGGTGCAGGCCCATGCGGGCTCCGGGGAGGTAGCGGTTGATCAGGCAGGTGTCGGGATGGAAGTGGTTGAAACCGGCTTCTGCGGCGGCGCGCTGGGCGAGTTCAAGTAGACAGCTGGGTATGACTGGCCAGGCTTGTCCGCTGGTCGGATCGATAGGGCAGTAACGGTAGCCGTGGTCACTGGAGACCCAGCCGAGTTCACCGCAGGCGGTGGTCTGTACTGACATGCGGCGGCCGCCTTTGGTGATCATCTGGCGGAAGGGAGCCTGCTGTTGGATGGCCTGCAGTGCCGGGAGTAGCTGATTGAGCCAAGGATTGGCGAAGCCGGGCAGGATGAACGCTTGGGCGCCCATCGCTACCCGCTGGCCTGGTTGATCCTCATGGAACAGATCCAGGGTGCTCATACCGCCCTACCCCAGCTTGACCACTGCGCGGCCGACCATGCCACTGGCGAGGATGGTGTCGATATACTCTGGCAGTTGTTCCAGGGTGATTTCCTGCTCCAGCTGGCTGAGGTCGGTTTTCCATTGCAGCGACAGCCGATCCCACATGGAGGCCTTGACCACCAGTGGCTGTTCCACCGAGTCGACGCCCAGCAGATTGACGTTGCGCAAAATGAAGGGGAATACGCTGGCCTGGAACTGGCCACCCGCAGTCAGGCCGCAGCAGGCGACACTGGCGTCGTAACGCAATGACTTGACCACATTGAACAGGATGTCGCCACCAACGGTATCTACCGCGCCGGCCCACTGCTCTGTCAGCAGTACCTTATTGGTGCCCGCTTGCAGTTCGGCCCGACTGAGCACTCGGGTCGCCCCAAGTCGCTGCAGTAGCTCCACCTTATCGGCCTTGCCGGTCACCGCGACCACTTCATGCCCCAGCTGCGCCAGCATAGCCACCGCGATGCTGCCGACCCCACCGGTCGCTCCGGTGACCAGCACCGGTCCGGCGCCGGGCACCAGACCGGCCCGTTCCAGTTTGTCGATGCACAGCGCGGCAGTCAGCCCGGCAGTACCCAGCACCATGCTGTCACGCAGGCTCAGCCCAGCGGGACGCTTCAGCACCCAGGCGGCAGGCACTCGGATGTACTGGCCGAAACCGCCGGATGTGTTCATGCCCAGGTCGTACCCGGTAACGATCACCTCATCACCGACCGCCAATTCCGCCACCGAGCTGGCCTCGACTACGCCGGCCGCATCAATGCCCGGCGTATGTGGGAAATTGCGGGTAATGCCGCGGTTGCCGCTGGCGGACATCGCATCCTTGTAGTTGAGTGACGACCATTGCACACGAATAAGTACTTCACCGGCGGGCAATTCGTCTATATGCCGGGTAACCACGCGGGGAATGAATTCCCCTTGTTCTTCGTTGACCAGTAACGCCTTGAACTGGGACATGACCGACTCCTACCAGAAACGCTGATTGTAAAAACGTGACGCCCAGGTCAGCAGCACGCGATCCAGCGCTGCCGACATGCTGGATGACAGGCGATCCTGCAGCCGCTTGGGACGGGCAAAGTGCACTTCGAAGACATCAGCCTGACGAATGCGCCGATTGATATAGTCATCGCTGGTGTTCACTTCATCCGCCAATGCCCGCTCCAGCGTCTCGACTCCAAACCAGACCTCGCCGGTGGCAACCGCGTCGACATTCAGTGAAGGTCGATAGCGCTCGACAAACTGCTTGAACAACCGATGAATATTTTCCAGATCTTCCTGGAATTTTTCCCGGCCTTTGTCGGTATTCTCACCGAACATGGTCAGGGTGCGCTTGTACTCGCCGGCGGTGAGCATTTCGTAATCGACGTCATGATTCTTCAGCACGCGATGAAAATTGGGCAACTGGGCAACCACACCAATGGACCCCAGCATGGCAAAAGGCGCTACCAAGATCCGGTCAGCGACACAGGCCATCATGTAGCCGCCGCTGGCGGCAACCTTGTCCACGCATACGGTCAATGGCACGCCCGCCTCGCGCAGTCGGGTAAGCTGCGCTGCAGCAAGCCCGTAGGAATGCACCATGCCGCCGCCGCTTTCCAGCTTTACCACTACCTCATCCTGGGGTGTGGCCAATTCCAGTACCGCTGTGACTTCGTGACGCAGATTCTCCAGAGCGCTGGCCCTGATGTCCCCGTGAAAATTCAGCACGAAGACCTTGTTCCGCTCGGCGGTGCCTTTATCACGCGCCTTCCTCTCCTGCTTGCGGGTTTTCTGCAGCGCCTTGAGGGCAGGCTTGTCCAGCACGGCCTCACCCAGCCGCTCGGTCATGCGGGCCAGCTGGTCATTCAATCGGGTCACCGTCAGGGCGCCCTCACCTTTGCGCTGTCGCCCTTTGAGCGAGGCAATCACCAACAGTAGACACACCAACGCCAACAGCACTGTCAGCGCTTTTGCCGCAAACATTCCATACTCAGCAAGCCAATCCACAAGCCTCTCCACATTCGATTCGGGTTCCGATCCGCATCAAGCATACAGGATGATCGTATTCGGATTACAAGACTACCAAGAGACGATTCAAACGAGCGTATGATTCTTGTTGACAGGCTGGGTGGCCCACCATACCCTCTATTGAGCTACACCACTGATGCCACCGCGACGGTTCCGCCGTTGCCTTACTGTAAAAGCACTATAAGGAAGAATCCATGACTACCGTTGCTGACATCATCAATAACATGGAAAGCAAGTTCAACCCGGCTGCAGCTGCCGGCCTGGACCTGGTTTTCCAGTTCAACATCGAAGACGACGAAAACTTCTACACAGTAATCAAAGATGGCACCTGCGCAGTCAGCAAGGGCGACGCAGAAGATCCCAACGTTACCCTGATCATGGACTCCGAAACGCTGAACGGCGTGATCTCCGGTGAGACCGACGGCATGCAGGCCTTCATGGGCGGCAAGCTGCGCGCTGAAGGCGACATGATGCTGGCGCTGAAGCTGGGCGAACTCTTCCCGGTCTGATCGGGCAGCAGTATGAAAACCGGAGCCTGGCTCCGGTTTTTTATGCGCTGCTGATTGACACAGCCAATCGGCCAACAACACGTTTTCTGATAAGCGTCGCTTTATATTGGCAGAGCCAGCGTGCTGCATTAGATTGACCGACGATCATGCTTACTTCAACAAGGACAAGACCCATGCAGAAAACTCAACTGTTCGATCTGGACGGTAAAATCGCGCTGGTAACCGGCGCCAGTCGTGGTATCGGCGAGGCCATTGCCAAGCTGCTGGCTCAACAGGGCGCTCATGTCATCGTCAGCAGCCGCAAGATCGACGGCTGCCAGGAAGTGGCAAATGCCATCGTTGCCGCCGGCGGCAAGGCCACGGCCATGGCCTGCCATATCGGTGAGATGGAACAGATCAACGCCACCATCGAGTCCATTCGCAGCCAGTTCGGCAAGCTGGACATCCTGGTCAACAATGCGGCCACCAACCCCTATTTCGGCAATGTGCTGGATACCGACCTGGACGCCTTTCAGAAGACCGTCGATGTGAACATCCGCGGGTATTTCTTCATGTCGGTCGAAGCCGGCAAGCTGATGCGCGAGAACGGCGGCGGCGCCATCCTCAACGTTGCTTCGGTCAATGGCATGGTGCCGGGCATGATGCAGGGGATCTACTCGATCACCAAGGCAGCGGTCATCAATATGACCAAGGTGTTCGCCAAGGAATGTGCGCAGTTCGGTATCCGCTGCAACGCGCTGCTGCCGGGTCTGACCGACACCAAATTCGCCTCGGCGCTGGTCAAGAATGACAGCATTCTCAAGCCCGCCCTGCAGCGTATCCCTCTGGCTCGCCCGGCCGACCCGAGCGAGATGGCCGGTACCGTGTTGTATCTGGTGAGTGATGCTTCCAGCTACACCACCGGCACCGCCATCAATGTGGACGGCGGCATGCTGTCCTGATGCCCGCATGCCGGCCTCGCGGCCGGCATTGTCACTCGAATCCTTTCAGTACCTCAAGCGCCTGCAGGTTTGTGGCCACTGGCGACAGGCCGGTGGCGCCAATTTCAATGGCAAACTCGGCTCCCTCAGCAGCCGGCATGAAGCGTATGGCAAAGGCGTCTGCATAGAGCCAGCCAAAATCCAGCCGATCCAACCACCGCCAGGCATCGCGCCAGCGCGGCGTAGCGTGCAGCGAACGATCCAGCAACAGGCCGGTCTCGCGCTGCTGCTCCAGGGCCAGATAGCGACCATTGAGGGTGTCCAGACGATAACCATCCTGCAGCCCCAGGACATGCGGAAACCCCTGCCAACGCAACACCTGAACTTCCAGTTCCCAGAGGTCACCCTCCAGCTGCAGATGCTGGCTACCCGCGGCAGAGCTCAGCGTCGCCTCATAGCGCTGCGGAGCGGTCTCATGCAGCTCCAGGGTAGCTATGCGAGCACCATCGGCTATCGGGCGGAATTGATACAGTTCCCAGGCCGCCACCGCTACAATCGCGCAGCACAGCAGAAGCAGCAACAGCAGTGAGCCCTTCAGCCAGCCATACAACCAATCAAGCCGCCAACCGCAGCGTAAAGTCAGATATAGCAACAACAACGCGAGGCATCCTACCAGCCCTGCCAGACCAGCATATTGCATGTGAACTCCTTGTTCAGCGCTTCCCTGATTTCAAGCTGGAACGGGGGGCTGCGGCTGGCCGGCCAGTCGAGCCAGATAACAATCGATCAACCAGCGAGAGATAGTTCCTTGGGGCGGGATGGGCGGCAACTGATTGACATGCCACCAGTGGGCCTCTTCAATTTCGCCAGGCTGCGGCACGATATCACCGTCGACATAACTCGCATGAAAACCCAGCATCAGCGAATTCGGGAACGGCCAATTCTGGCTGCCGAGATATTCGATATGATCGACTGTTACACCGACCTCTTCCATTACCTCACGGCGCAAAGCCTCTTCAGCAGATTCGCCGGGCTCGATGAACCCCGCCAGGGTGCTGAAGAAGCCTGACCGGAAGTTGGCTGAGCGTGCCAGCAGCACTTCCTCGCCACGGGTGATGAGTACGATGATGCATGGCGCCAGCTTGGGATATTGCCTATTGCCACAGCTGCTGCATTCCATCGCCCGCTCATCAGGCCGGATATGGGTCGGCTGCCCGCAATGTCCGCAAAAGCGATGGGTGTCATGCCAGATGTCAAGCTGCTGGGCAACACCGAGCAGGCGGAAGGTCGAGTCATCCACCTGACCGAGCAGGGCCCGCAAATCATGCCAGGACAGTCCCGGCACATCGAGCTGTTCCTTGACCCGCACCAGCCGGCATGGCTGATCATCAAGCAGCCCCAGGGTCAGTTGGTACTCTGCATCACCCAGATAACGCGCCATGTCTGGATCATGCAGCAGGTTGCCCTGGTACATGGCGAAAGACTGTTCATGGCGGATCAGCACCCAACCATCCGTTCGGCTCTCGGCCGAGAAGGAGGCAGTGAACCGGGCAAACTTCTGCATCGCGTCAGGCTCCCACGCTGTAACCGAGCTCAGCCAGACTGTCTTCGGCGAGGGCCAGAACATCACCTGTACCCACCGACGAACGTTCCGCTGACTCCAGATAGAATTCGATACTCGTCAGCGCATCGGCAAGCACTTCGAGTTGCTGCGTGCCCGTGGCGGCCTGACGCTCCAACATCGACTCGCGAATGAAACGCGACGCGGTGAGGATGATGTCTGCAGCCCGGGTCATACCGAGGAAGATCAGGCCACCGCGTACGGTTTCCAGGGTAGCCGGCACATTCAACAGATGCATACGGTCGTTGCCCGATTCGATATAGGCGGTAACGGCCCGTCTGGCCAATGCCAGACCCGCCTGGGATTCTTCCACCAGGACGATGTGCGCTTCCTTCAACTCAACCGGACCGGGCTGTTGAGCATCGCCCAACGAGCCCAACGATTCGCCTTCATTCTCAAGCCGGTTGACCACCAGCTCTGCATGCAGCACCGCATCAGCCACCTGCTCCAGCACTGCATTATTGCCCGGCTGCCATTGGCCCAGCTGTCCGGTGGCGTTGCGAATCCGCTCGGATACGCCCGGCATATCCAGCATGTTCAGGGTCTTCCATAATCGCTGCAATGCGACATCCAGGCTGTCCAGAGACTGCTCGGCGTCTCCGGCATTGCGTGCCAGCAGGTCAAGCAAATCCTTGATGGTGGCGATCTCTTCGTGCAGCGCGTCGGCAACTGAGCGCATGACATCGGCGCCGGGGCCGCGCAGACTGTCAAACCCCCTCTGCAAGGCGGCTTCAGTGTAACCCGGCTCAGGCAGATTGACCGCGCGGCGAACTTCCTCGCACAACACACACCTGGCATCCCCCAGGGCCACCAGATATAACAATTCGCGCAGCAACTGCGGCGCCGTGCCCGTATCCGGAAGACCTCCGGCCAGACGCTTGATCTCCCGATCCAGACGCGAGTACAGCCGCTTGCGCTCAGGGGTCAGCAACAGCGGCATGCCATCGACCGCTTCAAGCGACGCGGACGCCACCCAGCACAGGGTTGCTGCGCGGTCATCCAGACGGGTTTCCCAGCGCTGCAACGCCCGCTGCATCAATGAAATGCCGGCTGTTGGACGCTCGTCCCGGATCATGCCAAGCAAGCCAAGTTGATACATCTGGCGCAATCGGGCGAAACTCCGGGCATCCAGTGGTTCACGTGCGCCGTCACGCAGGGCCATAGGTACGCGTTGTAGTTCCAGCGGATAGAAATGGCTTTCGGGCAGAGATGGCGCATCCGATCTGTGCGAGCGCAGGTCGTTGATGGTAGGCAGCAGCAACTCGGGTCGCTCCGCGCCCTGCTGACGACACAGATGCAGATAACGCTGCAGCAGGAACAGGCTGTTGCATAACGCCGTCAAGGGGGCGTTTCTGCCGTCACCCTCGTGCACCGGGATATCCGTTGCCAGCGCTATCATTTCTTCGAGCAGCAACGCAGCGCCGCCCAGCTCGATCAGGTTCAGCGTCCCGCGCAGCTGCTGCAAACCTTCGATCGCCTGTTGCAGCAGACTGCCGTTCTGTCGTTCTTCGAGAAATTGCTGCAGTAGATCTTCCACGCCGGCCACGCTGGCGAAGAGTTCGTCCCTGACAAGATCAAGTGATGTGGCACCGGTTAACATCGCTTCAGTCTCCTTCGTCCCTGCAGTCAGACTGGTACGCTCAATCGGCGAACTCGGCTGGCTTTTTGCTCATATGTGCCGCCATCGCCAGCTTGAGATCTTCCGATTGAAGCATGGCCGCGTTCCAGGTGGCGATATAGTTCAAGCCCTCTGCAACGCTGTGATCACGACTATAGCGAATCATTTCCTTGGTCCCGCGGATGGCCAGCGGTGACTTGGCGGCAATCTCACCGGCGAGGGTCATCACGCCTTCGATCAATTCGGCATGATCAGCATAGACCTTGTTGACCAGACCGAGCTGCCTGGCTTCGTCACCGTGCATGGCACGGCCGGTATACGCCAATTCCTGCATCATGCCATCCCCGATAAGGTGCGGCAATCGCTGCAGGGTACCTACATCCGCCGCCATGCCCATATCGATCTCCTTGATCGAAAAGTGTGCATCGGCCGTAGCATAACGCATGTCGCAGGCAGAAATCAGGTCTATCGCACCGCCGATGCAGTAGCCGTGAATGGCGGCAATGACGGGCTTGCGGCAGTCATCCACGGCGTTGAAGGCGGCCTGCAGGCGCAGGATATTACGGCGAATACGTTCGGCATTGCGGCCGATGTCCTGGGTCAGGCTACCGGCCGCCTGGGCCAGCATGGCCAGATCGATTCCAGCGGAAAAATGCTCGCCCACCCCGGATATGACCGCGACACGCACGCTGTCGGTCTGGTCGACCCAGTCGAACACCTCGACCATCTCGGTCCAGAAAGCTTCATCCATGGCGTTGGCCTTGGCCGGCCGATTGATCAGAATATGCGCGATGGCGCCTTGCTGTTCGACTTTCAGCGACTGGTATTCATGCATCTGTAAAGGCTCCCTGATTATTGTTCTTGACCGGTTGTACCGAGACAATAGCGCCAACTATATCAAGCCTTCTGCTCGGGCGCATACCGCTTCGCATGCTGGCAGCAGGGCTCCTCTTCCCTAGTCCGCCGCCAACTCCACTGCCGGTTGCCAGGCTACGAAGCCCGCCGCCTTTTCAATAGCCGCCAAGCGCTCTTCGTGTGCCGCCAGTTCGGCCTCGCTGGCGCGGATGACTACCAATTGTGGCCGGGTCGCCGGATCGAGTCTACGGATGGTGCCAGCATCAATTGCGCCGGCATCGCCGGAGCCCTGATTGGACAGCAGCAACGCCGTCTGGCCACCCGTCATGATCAGGTAGACATCAGCCAGAATCTCGGCATCGAGCAAGGCGCCGTGAAGATCACGCTGGGAGTTGTCCACCCCGTAGCGCTTGCACAGCGCATCCAGGCTGTTGCGCTGGCCCGGATGTTTTTCCCGGGCGGTGCGCAGTGTATCCACCACGGAACAATGATCAGCTACCTGGCCATGCACCGCGCCCAGACGTTGCAATTCCGCATCGATGAAACCAACGTCAAAGGCTGCGTTATGGATGACCAGACGGGCGCCGGTAATGAATTCCATGAAGCTGTCGGCAACCTCGCCGAACAGCGGTTTGTCCGCCAGAAACTCATCACTGATACCGTGGATGGCGAACGCACCCTCTTCCACTTCGCGCTCGGGATTGATGTATACATGAAAATGGCGACCGGTCAGACGCCGGTCGATCAGTTCAACGCAACCGATTTCGATGATGCGGTGCCCTTCGCGAACTTCGATACCCGTGGTTTCGGTATCCAGAACTACTTCACGCATCCAACGCACTCCCTCTACCCAGCACCTGGTCCACACCGCGGTTGGCCAGCTCATCGGCCAGATCGTTTTCCGGATGCCCACTGTGACCCTTGACCCAGCGCCAATCGACCTGATGCTGGTTCACCAGGGCATCGAGCTCCTGCCACAGATCGGCATTCTTGACCGGCTGGCGGCTGGCGGTCTTCCAGCCGCGCTTCTTCCAGTTCGGCATCCATTCGCGGATGCCTTTCATGACATACTCCGAGTCCGTGGTCAGCATCACCTGGGCCGGCTTTTTCAATGCCTGCAGCCCGCGAATCGCCGCGGTCAACTCCATGCGGTTGTTGGTGGTGGCCAGCTCACCACCGAACAGGGTCTTCTGATGCTCGCCCAGGCGCAGCAGTACGCCCCAGCCGCCCGGCCCGGGGTTGCCCTTGCAGGCACCGTCGGTAAATATCTCGATTACATGACTCATTACTTGTTCCGTTTATGTGCTCGCCGGTTGCCGGCAACCAGGGGCGGGAGACTCAGCGCCGGGAAGGCCATTCCCCGCTGCCGACGTGGCGTGGCGCCCAGCGTCTGCCGCCGCGCAAGCAGAAAATAGAAACCGCCGCCCGGTAACTGATGCCGTTGGCCCAGCGCATCGATACGTCCGAGCCGGTGGAGCCAGGCCTGCGATTTGAGGGGCGGAAGATAACATCCATCAACGCGTTTCTCCACCGCAAAACCAAGCAGTTCCAACCAGTCGGTCAGTCGCGCCGGACTGACGAAGCCTGCTTCACTGAACCACTCACGGCCGGCGAAATGGTTGACTCCCCAACTGCTCCAGGGGTTGAAACCGAACACCAGCAGATGACCACCGGCGCGCACCGCCTGACTGGCTTCGCGCAGCAGGCTGCGCGGGGACAGACAGAAATCCAGCCCATGGTGAAGCACCACGGCATCCAGAGAGTGCGGCGCAAAGGGCCATTGCGTTTCTTCTGCGGGCAGCGCCAAGGGACCCGCCAGAAGATCCAGCTGCCAGTGATGACGCAATACCGAGCGCTCACTGTCGAGCAGTTCTGCGGCCAGCCCGTATTGAACCAGATGCTGACCGAAACAGGCGGACATCTCCTGGCGCATCACCGCACGCTCGCTGTCCAACAGCCAGCGACCCGGAGCCGTGTCCAGCCATTCCCGCGCGACGCCCAGCAGCTTCAGCAGGTCATCCTGGCTGATGGAACGCGACAGTTCTGGTATCACCATAAGACCTCCGGGTTGGCCTGAGTCATATTACCTCCTAAGATGGAAACCACTATTCTAGGAAGGTGCATGCCCATGCCACAGTTCATTGCGTTACCAGCGTTCCAGGATAACTATATCTGGCTGCTGCTGGACGAGACCACTCTGCAGGTCGCTGCGGTGGATCCGGGCGACGCCCAGCCTGTCATTACCTGGCTGAGTCGCCATCCGGAGTACCAGTTGAGCACCATCCTGCTCACCCACCATCACCAGGATCACACCGGCGGCGTGCTCACCCTCAAGGGTGCCACCGGCTGCAAGGTCTGGGGGCCAGCGAACGACAACATTAAAGGCATCGACCGCCGACTCGAAGACGGCTTCCGGGTGTGCCTGTTCGAACAGGAGATCGAGGTACTGACCGTGCCCGGTCACACACTGGATCATATCGCCTACTTCTGCAATCACCTGCAGGATCCCTGGCTGCTGAGCGGCGATACTCTGTTCGCTGGTGGCTGCGGCAGGCTGTTCGAAGGCACTGCCGAGCAAATGCATGCCTCGCTGCAACGTCTGGCCAATCTGCCGGACAACACCACCATATACTGCACCCACGAATATACCCAGGCCAACCTGCGATTTGCCCGGGCGGTTGAACCGAACAATCCGGATATAAAGGTGCGCCTTGAAGTGGTCGAGGATCTGCGCCGCGACGGCAGAATAACCCTGCCCACGACCCTGGCGCTGGAAAAGCGTACCAACCCCTTCCTGCGTTGCGAGGATCAGCATGTGCGCGCAGCCGCTGCGGCCCACAGCGGCGCCATGCCGACCACCGGCGTGCAGACATTTTCCGCCATCAGATCATGGAAAGACACATTCTGAAACAGTCCAGACGAGCGGGACTGCGCCGCTTATAACGCCCCTTTGCATGACGTCCCACGCCGGTGCGGCAAGAGGTCCCGCCCGGCTTCCTTGACCCTGGGGAAGTGACTCCCTAGAATCGAGCAAATTTTCACGGACCAGCTCATGCATTTTTCGCCCAAAGCACTCAGAAACGGACTCCTGACGCTGTGGCTCGTCGTTCTTGTCGGCTGTCAGACCAGCACCGGGCCAGTAGGCCAATCTCCCACTCTCACCGAGCATCCGACCCCTGTGTCGCAGGCTACCAAACCGTCTGTCCCACGCTGGCGTCCGCCGCATCGAATAGAGGAGCCGCGTACTCTCTGGACGCGCATCCGCGACGGTTTCATGCTCGACCCGGCGGTCATTGACAACCCCAGGATCGATCAGCAACGACTGTTTTTCGCTTCTCAGCCCCGCTATTTCGAAATCACCTCGAAACGGGCTCAGCGTTATCTGCATTATGTAGTGGAAGAGCTGGACAAGCGTGGCATGCCTCTGGAGCTGGCGCTGCTGCCCTTCGTGGAAAGCGGCTATAACCCCATGGCTTATTCCACTTCCCATGCGGCAGGTATATGGCAGTTCATTCCCTCCACCGGCCGGGTATTCGCTCTGCGTCAGGATGACTGGTACGACGGACGTCGCGACATCACCGCCTCTACCGCCGCCGCCTTGGATTACCTGACCAAATTGGGTGACATGTTCGATGGCGACTGGCTATTGGCCGTGGCGGCCTATAACTGCGGTGAAGGCTGTGTGAGCCGCGCCGTCAAACGCAACCAGAGCATGGGTCTGCCTGCCGACTACTGGAACCTGCAGCTGCCGCGCGAAACAATGAATTACGTACCCAAGCTGCTGGCCTTGAGCCAGATCATCAACAGTCCCGAGCAATACGGAACCGTATTGCCGTCTCTGCATGATCAGCCCTATTTCGCGCAGATCACCATCAAACGCCCGCTGGACCTGATCAAGGCGGCGGAGTTGGCGAGCATCTCCAGCGATGAGATGAAGTACCTCAATCCGGCTTTCAAGCATCGTGTAGCGACACCTTCAGGACCGTATCAGTTGCTGATTCCAGTGGACCAGGCGCAACAGTTCAGCTCCGCGCTGGCCAGCCTGCCGGACAGCGAACGAATTCCCTTTACCCGCTACACAGTGCGCCGCGGCGACAGCCTGACGCAGATTGCCAAACGACATAACCTGAGCGTGAATATGCTGCGTCAGGCTAATGACATTCAAGGCAGCCTGATCAATATCGGCCAGACGCTGATCGTGCCTCACGGTCCGACCCAACTGGCCAGTACGCAGGCAGAGCGCAAAAAGCGTATCTATACCGTCAAATCCGGCGACTCGCTGTACAGTATCGCGCGACGTTTCAACGTGGAAATCAAGCAGCTGCGTGCCTGGAACGGCGTCGACACCCACCTCAGCCCGGGCCAGCAGCTGACACTGCATATGCCCTGACCGGGTTCGATCGGTCAGGCGCTTTCGCTTATAGCCGGGGGATGTTAGCTTAGGGTCTGTTACCCCCAAGCCCCTCCGGTTACGCGATAGTCCATGATCTTGCCGTTGAAACTGCTGTACGCCCTCCTGCTGACCATCCTGCTCTGCCCGGCGGCAAGCGCGACCGTCTATAAGCAGCACGGCTACGCGGTATTCGGCCAACCCAAGTATCAGAAGGACTTCACCCACCTCGATTACGTCAACCCGGATGCGCCCAAGGGCGGCACGCTGCGGATCATGGGCAGCGGCACCTTCGACACGGTCAATCCTTACACCCTCAAGGGCACCAGCCCGATCAGTACCGGCAACTTCTATCAGTACGGCATCAACGAACTGAACGAGCCGTTGATGGCCGGCAGCGGCATCTATGACCCCTCGGGCGATGAGCCCTATTCCGCCTATGGCCTGATTGCCGAGACCCTGGAGTTCTCCGATGATCGCAGTTGGGTGGTCTTCAATCTCAGGCCGCAAGCGCGCTTTCATGACGGCCGTCCGATTACCGCCCATGACGTTGCCTTCAGTTACCGCCTGTTGAGCAAGGAAGGCCATCCGAACTACCGCGCCATGTTGCAGGATATCGAACGTATCGATCTGCTGGGCACGCACCGTATCCGCTTTATCTTCAAACGGGCGAATAATCCGCTGCTGATTCTGCGCCTCGGTGAGCTACCCGTGCTGCCCGAGCATTATTGGCGCGACCGCAGCTTCGGCGACACCACCTTCGAGCCGGCGTTGAACAGCGGTCCCTATCGGATCACAGAGGTGGTACCGGGCCGGCGACTGGTTTACCAGCGGGTCAAGGACTACTGGGCCAAGGACCTGCCGATCAATCGTGGAAAATACAATGTCGACCGCATGGAAGTGGAGTTCTATCGCGATAACAACGTCGCCTTTGAAGCCTTCAAGGCCGGCGAGTTCGACATCTACCTGGACCACAAGGCCAGCAACTGGGCCAATGCCTATGATTTCCCCGCGGTGGCGTCAGGATCCGTGGTCAAGCGCGCCATCGAACATGAGATTCCGGCTTCGACCCAGGCGTTGTTTTTCAATACCCGACGCAACCCCTTCGATCAACGACTGGTGCGCCAGGCACTGGGTATGTTGTTCGATTTCGAATGGTCGAATCGAGTGCTCTTCTATGACGCCTACCAGCGCGCTCTGAGCTATTACCCGAACAGTCCCTTCAGCGCTACGGAGCTGCCCTCCGGTCAGGAATTCCTGTATCTGAATGAATATCGTGACCAACTGCCAAAGGCGCTTTTCCTGCAGCCGTTCAATCTGCCGACAACCGATGGGCGCGGCATTCCGCGGGCAACCCTGCGTAACGCTGTGGATCTGTTTGCCGAGGCTGGCTGGCACTTGAAGAACGGCCGCCTGCAAAACAGCGAAGGTCGGCCCCTGACGTTCGAGATATTGCTGGTCAACCCGAGCCTGGAGCGCATTCTGTTACCTTATCGCACCAATCTCGCGCGCCTGGGTATCGACCTGCGTATCCGCACCGTGGATCGGGCACAGTACAAGGCGCGTCTCGACCAGTTCGATTTCGACATGATTCTCACCACCCTGCCCCAGGGCCTGTCGCCGGGACAGGAACAGCACGTTTATTTCCACTCATCCCAGCGCCACGTCAAGGGCAGCCGCAACTATGCCGGCATCAGCAACCCGGTGGTGGATGACCTGCTGGACACACTGCAGGCCGCTGACACACGCACAAAACAGATTGCCGCAGCCAAAGCGATAGATAGGGTGTTGTTATGGGAGCACTATACAATCCCGAACTGGTATATAAACTACCATCGCATTGCCCATCGAAGTACGCTGCGGTCATTGACGACACCACCCTACTCATTGTCCATCCGCAGTTGGTGGATAGATAACAAGAGCGACTGAACAAGGAAAGGCCACCTCGATGTTCGACATGTTCAAAACCTGTTTGGGATGCCTGCTGCTGGCAGCATCAACGGCCGCGGTCGGCGGACATGCATTGACGCTCTACGGCGAGCCACCGAAATACCCTGAAGATTTCGCCCACTTCGATTACGTCAATCCCCAAGCCCCCAAAGGTGGCACCTTGCGGCTTTCGGGTTTTGGCAGCTTTGATTCCTTCAACGGCTTTATCAGCCGCGGCACCGCGGCCGACGAACTCGGCCTGATCTACGATACCCTTACCGTGCAGTCACTGGATGAGCCCTTCTCCGAATACGGCCTGCTGGCCGAGCGCATCGAGCGAGCACCGGATAATACCTGGGTGCGCTTCCATCTGCGCCCTGAGGCGCGCTTTCATGACGGCGAGCCGGTCACCGCGGCCGATGTGGTATTCACCTTCAATATCCTGGTGGAACAGGGTGCGCCTTTCTACAAAGCCTATTACGCCGATGTGAAAGAGGTGGTGGCTGACAGCGAGCGCAGCGTGACCTTCCACTTCCACCACGGCAACAACCGCGAGCTGCCCATGGTGCTGGGGCAACTGCCGGTGCTGCCGGCACATTACTGGGCCGAGCGGGACTTCTCCCGCAACGGCCTGGAGCCACCACTGGGCAGCGGCCCCTACCGCATCGGCCAGGTGCGCCCCGGCCGCTCGGTGAGTTTCGAGCGGGTCACCGACTACTGGGCAGCCGAGCTGCCGGTGCGCAAGGGCTTCTACAACTTCGACCGCGTGGTGGTGGACTACTACCGCGACACCGGCATCGCCCTGGAGGCGTTCAAGGCCGGCCAGCTGGATTTCAACCTGGAGTTCAGCGCCAAGAACTGGGCGACCGGCTATGACAGCCCGGCCCTCAGTGAAGGGCGCATCATCAAGGAAGAGATAGCCAACCAGAACACCCAGGGTATGCAGGGATTCATCTTCAACCTGCGCAAACCGTATTTCCAGGATATCCGCGTGCGCCAGGCGATCGCCCTGCTGTTCGATTTCGAATGGGCCAATCAACGCCTGTTCCATGGCGCCTACACCCGCAGCGCCAGCTACTTCGGCAACTCCGAACTGGCTGCCGAAAGCCTGCCCGGGGAAGATGAACTGGCACTGCTGGAACCATTGCGCGAGCAACTGTCCAACACTGTGTTCGACAGCGCCTACATACCGCCGCAGACCGATGGCAGCGGCAGTATCCGTGACCAGCGGCGCCAGGCCTACGAGCTGCTGCAGGACGCAGGCTGGCGGATCGAGAACGATCAATTGATCAATGCCGAGGGTGTGCCGCTGAGCTTCGAGTTCCTATTGATTCAGGCTGATTTCGAGCGCGTGCTGCTGCCTTTCAAACGTAACCTGGCCTCCTTGGGAATCGACATGCAGCTGCGCCGCATCGATGTCTCGCAATACGTGAACCGGCTGCGCTCGAGAGATTTCGACATGGTCGTCACCGGCTTTTCCCAATCCAATTCACCGGGTAACGAACAGCGGGAATACTGGCACTCCAGCAGCGCCGACAACCCCGGCAGTCGCAACCTGATAGGCCTGCGCGATCCGGCCATCGACCAACTGGTGGAAGGTCTGATCGTCGCCGACTCACGCGCCGAGCTGATCACGCACACCCGGGCCCTGGACCGCGTGCTGCGCGCCGGGCACTATCTGGTTCCCAACTACCATACGCCGGTCTACCGGGTGGCCTATTGGGACAAGTTCGCCCACCCCGCACAGGCGCCCAAGTACGACGTGGGCATGTATACCTGGTGGGTGAAACCCGGCGCGCCTGAGCCGGTGTCGGTATTGCCGACCCCAGAGCAGGAGCCCTGAGCCATGCTCGCCTACATCATTCGACGCCTGCTGCTGATCATCCCTACCCTCTTCGGTATTCTGCTGATCAACTTCCTGATCATCCAGGCCGCCCCCGGCGGCCCGGTGGAGCAGATGATTGCCAACCTCGAAGGCTTTGAAGGTGCTACCAGCCGCATTGGCGGCAGCGCCCAGGGCGAGGTCTCCAGTGGCGGCAATTACCGGGGAGCCCAGGGTCTGGATCCGGAAATCATCGCCGAGATAGAAAAGATGTACGGCTTCGACAAGCCCGCCCATGAACGCTTCTGGCTGATGATCAAGGGCTACCTGACCTTCGACTTCGGT
This sequence comes from Halopseudomonas litoralis, assembly GCF_900105005.1. NCBI lineage: Bacteria > Pseudomonadati > Pseudomonadota > Gammaproteobacteria > Pseudomonadales > Pseudomonadaceae > Halopseudomonas > Halopseudomonas litoralis. The sequence goes on along the minus strand of NZ_LT629748.1, from coordinate 1,217,555 downwards.
GACAGCTTCTTTCGCGATGCCAGCGTCATCGACCTGATCATCGAGAAGATGCCGGTGTCCATCTCATTAGGGCTGTGGACCACCCTGCTCACATATCTGATCTCCATCCCGCTGGGCATTCGCAAGGCCATTCGTCACGGTTCGGCATTCGATGTATGGACCAGTTCGCTGATCATTGTCGGTTACGCCATCCCCGGCTTTTTGCTGGCGATCCTGTTGATCGTGGTGTTTGCCGGTGGCAGCTATTTCGACTGGTTCCCACTGCGCGGGCTGACCTCCAACAACTGGGAAGAGCTGGATACCTGGGGCAAGATCACCGACTACCTGTGGCACCTGGTGTTGCCGATTACCGCCATGGTCATCGGCAGTTTCGCCACCCTGACCATGCTCACCAAGAACTGCTTTCTCGATGAGATCGGCAAGCAGTACGTGACCACCGCACGTTCCAAGGGCCTGTCCGAGAATCGCGTGCTCTACGGCCACGTATTCCGCAACGCCATGCTGCTGATCATCGCCGGTTTTCCCTCGGCGCTGATCAGCGTGTTTTTCACCGGCGCGCTGCTGATCGAGGTGATCTTCTCGCTGGACGGGCTGGGCCTGCTCGGCTTTGAAGCGGCCATCAACCGGGACTACCCGTTGATGTTCGGCACCCTGTACATCTTCACCCTGCTCGGGCTGGTAGTGAAGCTGATCGGTGACATCGCCTACACCCTGGTCGATCCGCGCATCGACTTCGAAAGCCGGGAGGGTTGAGTCGATGTCGCGTTTTCAGTTGTCACCGCTCAACCGCCGGCGCTTCGCCCGCTTCCGCGCCAATCGCCGCGGCTGGTGGTCGCTGCATGTGTTTCTGGTGCTGTTCGTGCTGAGTCTGGGGGCCGAGTTTCTGGCCAACGACAAGCCACTGCTGCTGAGCTACCAGGATGAACTGTATTTTCCGGTACTCAACCGCTACGCGGAAACCGAATTCGGCGGGGAATTCCCCATCGAGGCCGATTATCGCAGCCCTTATGTGCGTGAGCTGATCGAGGAGTCAGGCGGCTGGATGTTCTGGCCGCCCATCCCCTACAGCTATGAAACCATCAACTACGACCTGCAATTGCCCGCCCCCGCGCCGCCGTCATCTGACAACTGGCTGGGCACCGACGACCAGGCCCGGGATGTCATGTCGCGAGTGATCTACGGCTTCCGCATCTCGGTGCTGTTCGCCCTGACCCTGACCATCCTCAGCTCGATCATCGGCGTCATTGCCGGTGCCGTTCAGGGGTTTTATGGTGGCCGCATCGATCTGTTCGGCCAGCGCTTCATTGAAGTCTGGTCGGGCCTGCCGGTGCTCTATCTGCTGATCATCCTGGCCAGCTTCGTGCAGCCGAACTTCTGGTGGCTGCTGGGGATCATGCTGCTGTTCTCCTGGATGGCCCTGGTAGATGTGGTCCGCGCCGAATTTCTGCGCGGGCGCAATCTGGAATATGTGCGTGCCGCCCGCGCGCTGGGAGCCAGCAATGGCAGCATCATGTTCCGGCATATCCTGCCCAATGCCATGGTCGCCACGCTGACCTTCTTTCCGTTCATTCTGACCGGTGGCGTCATCACCCTGACCTCGCTGGACTTTCTCGGCTTCGGCCTGCCGCCCGGCTCGCCGTCACTGGGTGAGCTGATTGCCCAGGGCAAGGCCAACCTGCAGGCGCCCTGGCTGGGTCTGACCGCCTTTGTGGTGCTGTCAGTCATGCTGTCGCTGCTGGTATTCATTGGCGAAGCCCTGCGCGACGCTTTCGACCCGAGGAAATCATGACCGAACAGCCATTGATACGGATCGACAATCTCAGTGTCGCTTTCGCCAGTGAAAAGCAGGAGATTCAGGCCGTACGCGGTGTGAGCTTTGATATTCGCCCGGGCGAGACACTGGCGCTGGTCGGCGAAAGTGGTTCGGGCAAGTCGGTGACCGCGCATTCCATCCTGCGCCTGCTGCCCTACCCCCAGGCCAGACACCCCAGTGGGCGCATTCTGTATCGAGATCAGGATCTGCTCGGCGCGTCGGAAAAGCAGTTGCGCAAGGTGCGCGGCAACCGCATTTCGATGATCTTTCAGGAGCCGATGAGCTCGCTGAATCCCTTGCATACGGTGGAGCGGCAGATCAACGAGGTGCTCTTTCTGCACAAGGGCCTGGACAAGAAAGCCGCCCGAGCCCGAACCCTGGAATTGCTGGAGCTGGTCGGCATTCCGGAGCCGGCCAAGCGCCTGAGCGCCTACCCCCACGAACTGTCCGGTGGCCAGCGGCAACGGGTGATGATCGCCATGGCCCTGGCCAACGAGCCGGAGCTGCTGATCGCCGACGAGCCGACCACCGCGCTGGACGTCACCGTGCAGCTGAAAATCCTCGAATTGCTGAAGTCGTTGCAGCAGAAACTCGGCATGGCGCTGCTGTTGATCAGCCACGACCTCAACCTGGTGCGCAGAATTGCCCATCGAGTATGTGTCATGTATCAGGGTCGGGTCGTCGAAGAGAACGATTGTGCAGAATTGTTTGCCCGACCGCAGCATGAATACACGCAGCGGCTGCTGGCTGCCGATCCGTCAGGCAAGCCGGTAGAAGCTGACACTGCGGCCCCGGTAGTGATGCGTGCCGAGCAACTGCGGGTATGGTTTCCGATCCGCCAGGGCGTGTTCCGGCGTACCGTAGATCACGTCAAAGCGGTCACCGATGCCACTTTCAGCCTGCAACGCGGGCAGACCCTGGGTATCGTCGGTGAAAGTGGCTCAGGCAAGACCACACTGGGCATGGCGCTGCTGCGGCTCACGGACAGTCAGGGCCTGATAGAATGCAACGGCCAGCGACTGGATGGACTCGATCAAAATGCGGTTCGCCCGGTACGCAGGCAGTTTCAGGTGGTATTTCAGGATCCCTTCGGAAGCCTGAGTCCGCGCATGTCAATCGCGCAGATCATCAGTGAAGGCCTGGATATTCACCGCATCGGCAGTGCGCCGGAGCGCGAGCAGATGGTGATTCAGGCCATGCAGGAAGTTGGCCTGGACCCAGAAAGTCGGCATCGCTATCCGCACGAATTTTCGGGTGGGCAACGTCAGCGCGTCGCCATCGCCCGGGCGCTGGTGCTGAAGCCGTCATTGATTTTGCTGGACGAGCCAACTTCGGCGCTGGATAGAACGGTGCAGAGCCAGGTGGTCGAGTTGCTGCGCGAGCTGCAACGCAAGCACAATCTGAGCTATCTGTTCATAAGCCACGACCTGGCGGTGGTCAAGGCCCTCAGTCATCAGCTGATGGTCATACGCCGGGGCGAAATTGTAGAACAGGGACCGGCTGAGCAGCTCTTTGCCGCACCGCAGCATGACTATACCCGTCAGCTGCTCGAGGCAGCGTTCGCTCACCCGGTATCCGATAAGTCGGCCTCGATTGAGGCCCCCTTTGAATAACAGGAAACAGACATGGGATTTCTAAGCGGAAAGCGCGTACTCATCGTTGGCGTAGCCAGCAAATTGTCCATCGCCTCGGGTATTGCTGCGGCAATGCACCGTGAAGGCGCTGAGCTGGCCTTCACCTATCAGAACGAGAAACTCAAGGGCCGCGTCGAAGGCTTCGCTGCCGACTGGGGTTCCAGTGCTGACATGTGCTTCCCTTGTGACGTCGCCGATGATGCGCAGATCGAGCAGGTGTTCACCGAGCTGAGCCAGAAATGGCCGGATGGTATCGACTGCATCGTGCATTCGGTCGGTTTCGCTCCCGGCGATCAGTTGGATGGCGACTTCACCGAAGTAACCACCCGCGAGGGCTTCAAGATTGCCCACGACATCAGTGCCTACAGCTTTGTCGCATTGGCCAAGGGCGGCCGCGAAATGCTGAAGAAGCGTCAGGGCAACCTGCTGACCCTGACCTACCTCGGCGCTGTGCGCACCATGCCCAACTACAACGTCATGGGCATGGCCAAGGCCAGTCTGGAAGCCGGCGTGCGTTATCTGGCCAACAACCTGGGCGAGGACGGCATCCGCGTCAACGCCATTTCTGCCGGCCCGATCCGTACTCTGGCCGCCTCCGGCATCAAGAGCTTCCGCAAAATGCTGGCTTACAACGAAGCCCGCACCCCGCTGCGCCGCAACGTGACCATCGAAGAAGTCGGCAACGCCGGCGCCTTCCTGAGTTCCGATCTGGCTTCCGGGATCTCCGGTGAGATCCTGTACGTGGACGGTGGCTTCAACATCACCGCCATGGGCAGCGTCGATCAGGAATAAAGCCTACCGGTAAGCGCCCCGCCCTAAACTGTCGCGGCGGGGCGCTGTATTGGTTTTCTGGCAGGTGCGGGGTCTTCGCACGGTCGCAGGTAGGCAGTCCCCAGGTTAAAGCGCAGGCTTACTCTCCCGTCACTGATTGAATCACCGGATCATCCAGATCCCAGCCGCCACCGATGATTGCTGCCAACTGCAGCGTGGCTGCCAACCTCTCGGCATGGATGTCCACTGCCACCCGCCGGGTGCTCAGGGTGGTGTTCTGCGCTGTCGCCACCTCCAGGAAAGAGACCTGCCCCGCTCGATAGCGGTTGGTGATCACCCGTTCGTTCTCCAGTGCCAGTTGCAACAGAGCATCCTGCTGCTCGGTCTTCTCGGCCAGGATCTGCAGCGTGGCCAGGGCATCCTCGAGCTCCCGCAGGCTATCGAGCACGGTCTGCCGATAGAAGGCTGCCTGTTCATCGTACTGCGCGATGGCCATGTCCCGGGTGGCCGCGCGCCGACCGCCGTCGAACAGTGTCTGGGCCAGACTCGGCCCCACTGACCAGACCCTGGCCGGTGCATCGAACAGCCCACTGAAACTGCCGCTCTGCACGCCGCCCCAGAGATCCAGGCTCAGGTCCGGCAGCCAGGCGGTCTGGGCCACACCGATGCGCGCATTGGCTGCGACCACCTGGCGCTCGGCGGCGACCACATCGGGTCGCCGGGCGATCAGCACGGCCGGCAGGCTCTGCGGCAGAACAGGGACAGCCGGCAGGCGCTCACCTTGCTGTTCCAGGCTGAGTTCGGCCGGGGCGATGCCCAGCAAGGCCGCCAGCGCATTCTGCTCCCGGGCGCGCGCGGCCTGCAGGTCGTACATCTCCGTACGCAGCGACTGGCGCTGAGTCTCGGCCTGGATGACGTCGGCGCAGGACACAATACCGGCTTCATACTGGTTGCGGGTCAGGGTCGCGGACCGGTCGTAGGCCGCCATGGTTTCGTTGAGGATCTCCTGCTGACGATCCAGTGCGCGTACATTGACATAGGCGCCGGCCACCGCCACCTGAATCGCAAGCCGGGCCGCCGCCAGGTCCGCAGCGCTGGCCTGCAAACCTGCCTCATCGGCCTCGATCCCCCGCCGCACCCTCCCCCACAGATCCGGCGCCCAGCTGAACTGCAGGCGGGCATCGTACTGCTCGGAAGCAGACCGCTCGATTTCGCCACTGCCGCCACTGCGGGTCGCCCCCAGGGTCGCCTCCAGCTCCGGGCTCAAGCCGCCGCGGGACAGGCGCCACTGTGCTTCGGCGGCGCGAAAGCGGGCCTCGGCCTGAGCAAGGGTCTGATTCGCCCGGGTGCTGCGCTCCACCAGAGCACTCAGGGTGTCGTCATCGAATGCCCGCCACCAACTGCCGCTGGCCTTCCAGCTCTGCGCGGGCATCGGCTGCCAGCCGTCCTGGTATCTGACAGCGGCGGTATCCGCAATATCGGGCTGAATATAATCCGGCCCCAGAGTACAGGCGGACAGCAGAATGACAAACAGCGGGACAGACAGTGGTAGTATTTTCATGGCGAAGGATTCATCGAGTCGACCGGTTGCTCCCGGTTGCGCAGCACCCGCTGCCGCAGGCGCTCCAGATAGAGATAGATGACAGGTGTGGTATACAGCGTCAGCAACTGGCTGACTGCCAACCCGCCGATAATGGTGATGCCCAACGGCCGACGCATCTCCGCGCCTTCGCCGAAGCCGAGCACCAGCGGCACCGCACCGAGAAGCCCGGCGATGTTGGTCATCAGGATGGGCCGCAGCCGCAACACCGCCGCGTGACGAATAGCTGCCCGGGGCGCCAGACCGTCACGGCGCTGGGCCTCGAGGGCGAAGTCGATCATCATGATGGCATTTTTCATCACCACACCGATGAGCAAAAACAATCCCAGCAAGGCGATCAAGCTGAAGTGGGTACCGCTGAGATGGAGCGCCAGCAAGGCACCGACGCCGGCCGACGGCAGGGTCGACAGAATGGTCAGCGGGTGCAGGGTACTTTCATACAGCACCCCGAGCACCAGATACACCGCCAGCACCACCCACAACAGCAACCATGGTTGATTGAGATTGACGCTGAAATCCGGTCGCCCGGATGATGCCGGTACCGTATGCACGCTGCTCGGCAGCATGACCTCACCGAGCATACGGTCAATCGCCTGCTCGGCTTCATAGGCTGTCACACCGGGCGCCAGGGCATAGCCGACACCTACCGAGGCGAACTGGCCGTCATGCCGCACCCGGTCGCTGGCCATGCCGTAATCCCAGCGGGCGAAGGCGGATATCGGTACGCGCGTGCCGACATCGGTGATCACCTCGATCTGCCCCAGCACAGCCGGGTCCTCGGTGTAGCGCGGGTCGAGTTCCATCACCACCCGGTACTGGTTCAGCTCGTCGTAGAGGGTCGCCACCTGGCGTTGGGAGAAGGAGTTGTTGAGTACCGAGGCGATCGTGGCCATATCCACACCAAGGCGTCGGGCCGCCTCCCGGTCGATATCGAGCATCACCTGGCGAGTCTCTTCGCCGCCGGCCGCGTCAACGTCCACCAGTTCAGGCAAGTCCTGCATGGCTACGGATACCCGTTGCGACCAGAGCTTCAGCGCCTCGAGTGAGTCGGAGCGCAATACCACTTCATGCTCGCTGCGCCGGAACGGCGAGCCCAGGTAAAGATCCTGATCGACCATCAGTATCATCATGGCACCCGGGATCTGCGGTGGATTCTGCCGCAGCCGTTCGACCACCTGCTGGGCCGAGACGCCACGCTCCTCGAGCGGTTTGAGGTTGATCGACAGCTGGGCGTTGGTGGTGCCGCCGGCGCCGCCGCTGGTACCGGTAAGATCCTGTACCGCCGGGTCGGCCAGAATGAACTGGCGGTAGGCTTCAATCTTCGGCTGCATGACCCGGAAGGAAAAGCCGTCGTCACCGCGCACAAAACCACGAATCTGTCCGGTGTCCTGTTGTGGCAGGGTTTCCTTGGTGATATTGACGTACAACCAGGCATTGCAGGCGATCACCGCTGCCAGCGCCAGCAGGACCAGCACGCCATGGCGCAGCGCCCAATCGAGCGTTCCCTGGTAGCCGTCTCGCAGCGCACTGAACAGACTTTCGCTATAGCGCGCTACCGCGCCAGGCTCCCGCTCGGCCCGGCTCTTCAGCCACAGCGCGCACAGGCTGGGAGTCAAGGTCAGAGAGACCAGCAGAGAGATGAGCATGGCCGCCGCCAGCGTAATGGAGAACTCGCGAAACAGCCGCTCGACTATCCCGCCCATGAACAGGATGGAGACGAACACCACCACCAGCGCCACGTTCATCGCCAACAGAGTAAAACCCACCTCCCCGGTGCCCTTGAGTGCGGCCTGAAAGGGCGTCAGGCCATTCTCGATATGCCGCTCGACGTTCTCCAGCACCACGATGGCATCGTCCACCACCAGCCCGGCGGCGACGATCAGCGCCATCAACGACAGATTGTTGAGGGAAAAACCGTAGAAATACATCACCACAAAGCTGCCGACCAGCGACACCGGTAACGCCACCGAAGGAATAAGCGCGGTGCGCGCGCTGCCGAGGAACAGCCACACCACCAGCACCACCAGCACCGAGGCGAGCAGCAGAGTGAACTGAGCTTCGTTCAAGGTGGCGCGGATGACCGGCGAACGATCCATGACCACGGCCAGCTCGCTATCGACCGGCATCAGCGCCTGCAGTTGCGGCAGCTGTTCATGGATAGCATCGATGGTGCGCACCACATTGGCGCCACTCTGCCGGCTGATCATCAGGATCACTGCCGGGTCATGGTTGTGAAAACCGCTGGTGTAGCGGTTCTCCACCGAATCGGTGACCGTGGCCAGGTCGCCCAGCCGTACCACCGCACCGTCGCGATGGCGGATTGTCAGTTCACGGTACTGTTCTGCCGTCCGCAGCGAATCGCTGATGCCTACCCGCCAGCGATGTTCGTCATCCTCGATGAAGCCCAGTGGATACAGCGCCGTACTCTGGATGATGGCGTTGCGCACCTCATCCAGGGCAATGCTGTTGTGCAGCAATGCGCCGGGGTCCAGCTGCACTCGCACCGCCGGCAGCGAGGCGCCGGTGACGCTCACCTCCCCCACCCCGCTGATCTGCGCCAACTTCTGCGCCAGGATGGTCGAGGCCGCATCGTAGAGGTCGCTGGAATCCAAGTTGGCTGAACTGAGCGCCAGGGCCATGATCGGCGCCTGGGAAGGATTGACCTTGCGGTACTCGGGGTTACCCGGCATGCCGGCGGGCAGCTCGCCGCGGACCGTATTGATGGCGGCCTGCACCTCCCGCGCGGCCTCGTCGATGTTGCGGTCCAGTTCGAACTGCAACATGATCTGGGTGGAACCCTGGTTGCTGCTGGAGGTAATGGCAAGCACCCCGGAAATACTGCCCAGCGCGCGCTCCAGCGGCGTGGCGACCGTGGTGGCCATGCTTTCCGGACTGGCCCCCGGCAGGCTGGCGCTGACCGTAATGACCGGGAACTCCACTTCCGGCAAGGGTGCCACCGGCAGCAGGCGCCAGGTCAACAGGCCGCAGGTCAGCAAGGCCAGAGCCAGTAGACAACTGGCAATCGGCCGACTGACGAACAGGCGCGCAGGATTCATCAGCCCTGACTCGCTGCATCGGTATCCGCCTGGGTACGGCGGCGCCGGCTGAGCCGGTCAAAGAACAGGTATACCACCGGCGTGGTGAACAGGGTCAATACCTGGCTGACCAGCAAGCCGCCGACCATGACCAATCCCAACGGCTGCCGAAGTTCGGCCCCCGAGCCACTGGCCAGCATCAGGGGCACCGCACCGAACAGCGCCGCCAGCGTGGTCATCAGAATCGGCCGGAAACGCAGCATCGCCGCCCGGTGAATCGCCTGCCGCGGCGCCATGCCCTGATTACGTTGAGCCTCAAGCGCAAAATCCACCATCATGATGCCGTTCTTCTTCACCAGACCGATCAGCAGTACCACCCCGACCACCGCGATCATATCCAGCGCCCGGCCGCTGACCAGCAGCGCCAGCAAGGCGCCGACGGTTGCCGATGGCAAAGTGGAAAGAATGGTGATGGGATGGATGGTGCTCTCATAGAGCACACCCAGCACGATGTACATGGTTAACACCGCCGCCAGAATCAGCCACAGGGTATTGGACAGCGAGGCCTGGAAGGCTTGCGCCGCACCCTGGAAGCGGGTCTCGATTTCCGTCGGCATGGCCAGCTCCCCGCTGACCTGCTCGATCGCTGCAACCGCCTGGCCAAGTGAAGTCTGTGGCCCCAGATTGAAGGACACCGTGGCCATCGGAAACTGCCCCTGATGGCTGATCTTCAGCGGCGTCGCGCGCTGCTGCAGCCGCGCCACCGTGGCCAGGGGCGCCTGGCCACCCGAGGCGGTGGGTACATAAATACTGCGCAGCGCGTCCGGGCCCTGAGCCAGTGCCGGGTCCATCTCCAGCACCACCCGATACTGATTCGCCTGGGTGAACAGGGTCGAGATCTGTCGCTGCCCGAAGGCGTTCTGCAGTACTTCGGCAATGGCCGAGACACTGATACCCAGACGCGCTGCAGCGTCGCGGTCGATTTCCAGATAGAGCTCCTGGCCCCGGTGCTGCAGATCGGATGCCACGTCGATCAACTCCGGTCGCTGACGCAAAGCATCCACAAGGCGTGGAGCCCACTCACCGAGGGTCTCGCTGTCGAGACTGGTGAGAGTGAATTGATACTGGGTGCGGGCAACCCGGTCTTCGATACTCAACTCCTGCACCGGTTGGAACCAGGCCTCGATACCCTCGATCTCGGCGGCACGCTGACGCAGCCGCTCGATGACGCTGAATACCGATTCGCTGCGTTCGCTGTGTGGCGGCAGGTTGATGAACATCCGCCCGCTGTTGAGACTGCTGTTGGTGCCATCCACGCCGATGAAGGAAGACAGACTGACCACCCCGGTATCATTTAGCAGCGCCGCGGCCAGGGCCTGCTGCCGCTCGCCCATGGCGCTGAAGGAAATCTCCTGGGGGGCTTCGGTCACCACCTGGATCACGCCGCTGTCCTGCACCGGAAAGAAGTCCTTGGGCACCGCCAGATACAACAGCGCAGTCAAACCGATGGTCGCCAGCATTACCAGCAACATCAGTGGCTGACGATCCAATGCCCAGTCGAGCAGTTCGCCGTAACAGCGGATGGTTCTGCTCATCAGACTTCGCCCTTCGGCCTGCTCGTCATGGACCAGCGGCTGGCGCAGCATCCGCGCGCACATCATCGGCGTCAGGGTCAGGGACACGACCAGCGAGATGGCAATGGCCACCGCCAGGGTCACGGCAAATTCGTGGAACAGTCGGCCTACCAGATCGCCCATGAACAGCAGCGGGATCAATACGGCGATCAGCGACAGGGTCAGCGAGATCAGAGTGAAGCCAATCTGCGCCGCCCCCTTGAGCGCGGCCTCCATTGGCGACGCGCCCTGCTCGCGGTGCCGGGCGATGTTCTCCAGCATGACGATGGCGTCATCCACCACGAAGCCGGTGGCAATGGTCAGCGCCATCAGCGTCAGATTGTTGATGGAAAACCCCATCAAGTACATGAAGCCGAAGGTGCCTACCAGCGACAGCGGTACGGCTATGCTGGGGATAATAGTGGCGGGAATGCTGCGCAGAAAGGCGAAGGTCACCAGCACCACCAGCAGGATGGCGAACAGCAACTCATGCTGCACATCGCGCACCGAGGCGCGGATGCTCTGGGTGCGGTCGGTGAGCACAGTTACATCCACCGCTGCCGGCAGGGTCGCGGTCAGTTGCGACAGCAGTGCCTGCACCCGGTCCGCCACATCAATGACGTTGGCGCCGGGCTGGCGCTGCACATTCAGCAGCACCGCCGGCTGGGTGTCTGCCCAGGCCGCAAGAAAACGATCCTCGGCGCCGTCGACAATAGTGGCCACATCACCCAGGCGCAGCGCGGCGCCATCCTGCCAGGTAAGAATCAGATCCCGGTAGTCCTGCACCGAGCGGATCTGATCGTTGGCATCCAGCATGGTGGTACGCAGGGGGCCATCAAAGCTGCCTTTGGGCTGGTTGACGTTGGTAGCGGCGATGGCCGCCCGCACATCATCAAGACTCAGGCCACGGGCGGCCAGTGCTGCCGGATTGGCCTGGACCCGCAGCGCCGGTCGCTGGCCGCCAGCCAGGCTGACCATGCCCACCCCGGATAACTGGGCGAGTTTCTGGGCCATACGGGTGTCCACCAGATCATGGATCTCGGGCAGCGGCATGGCGTCGGAGGTGATAGCCAGAGTGAGAATGGGCGCATCGGCCGGGTTGACCTTGCGGTAGATGGGTGGTGCGGGCAACTCATTGGGCAGCAGACTGTCGGCAGTATTGATTGCCGCCTGTACTTCCTGCTCCGCGACGCCGAGATCAACCTCCAGTGCGAACTGCAGGGTAATCACCGAGGCACCGGCAGAGCTGGTGGAGGACATCTGCTTGAGGCCGGGGATCTGCCCCAGATGGCGCTCCAAGGGTGCGGTAATAGTGCGAGCGGTGACGTTCGGCCCGGCACCGGGCTGGAAAGTGAATACCTGGATGATCGGATAATCCACCTGCGGCAGCGCCGCTACTGGCAACAGGCGCCAGGCAATAACGCCCGTGATGAGAAACGCCAACATCAGCAGCGAGGTGGCGACCGGTCGCAGGATGAAGGGACGCGACAGGCTCATCATCTGCCGCCGGCCTCAACCAGCTGCGCCGCTCCCGGTCGCGTGGCGGCGGCCACCGACAAGCCCTTCATCAACCGGCATCCTCATCACTGATCACCACCTCGCGGCCATCGCGCAGCCGGTCGAGCCCTTCCAGCACCACCAGTTCCTGTTCCGCCAGTCCATCGGTCACCGCTACCCGGCCATCGGCGCTCGCGCCGAGCTTGACCAGCCGGCTGTAGGCCTTGCTTTCCTCCGGTTTCACCACATAAACATAGGTACCGCGGGAGCCGAACTGCACCGCATCCGCGGGAATGGTGACCACCGAGGGCAAGGTATGCAGTCGCAGGCGCACGTTGACAAATTGATTGGGGAACAGGTCGTCATCCTCATTCTCAAACAGCGCTTTGACTCGCAGGGTGCCGGTGGCGATATCTATCTGGTTATCCAGGGTGTGCAACCGACCATTGGCAAGTGTCTGCTGCTCGCTGCGATCCAGCACCTGCACCGCCAGTTCCTCGCCGCTGGCCGCAGCCCGACGCAGGGCTGGCACATCAGGCTCCGGCACAGTGAACTCCACGGCGATCGGGCGCATCTGGGTAATGCTCACCAGGCCTTCGGTATCGCCGCTGCTCACCAGGTTGCCAGCATCCACCCGGCGCAATCCCAACTTGCCGGCAATGGGCGCCTCGATGTGGGTCCAGGACAACTGCAGGCGGGCATCCTCGACCTGGGCCGCGTTCGCCTTGAGGGTACCGCGCAGCTCCTCCACCAGCGCGCGCTGGCTGGTCAACTGCTGACGGGCGATGGAATCCTGTTCGAACAATCCTTCATACAGTTCCAGATCCGCCTGGGCGTTGGCCAACTGCGCCTGGTTCTGCTGGGCCAGACCTTCGGCCTGAGCCAGCTGCGCCCGGTAGGGCGATGGATCGATCTCGGCCAGCAAGGTGCCCCGCTCCACCTCGGCGCCTTCGGTGAACAGCACCCGCGTAAGTTCGCCGTCGACCCGGCTGCGCACTGTTACCGTGTTAAGCGGGGTGACAGTGCCGATGGATTTGAGCTGCACATCAAGGCTGCCACGCTCGACCTGTACTACCCGCACCGGGGTCGGCTGGTTCCAGGCACTGCGCTGGGGTGGCGGCACCGAAGCCGGGTTCCTTGCCAACAGATACCAGATCCCGGCCAGAACCAGCAGCAATGCCAGAATACCGATCAGACGTTTATGGCGGATGGATAATGACGGGGAGTCGGTCATGGAAAACACAAACCCAGAATGAGAGGAAACGAAAAGCCCCACGTCGACGCACAATCACCTTGCGCGGCCGTGTCGGCAGCTCAATGATGGCGGGCAAGCGGAGCAGCGGCAACAGTAAATGATCAATATGCCACTTGCAAAGGATTCTTCTTACCAACAACGCCCGATATCAGCCTCTTTGCGGACATAAAAAAACCGCATATCCGAGGACATGCGGTTCTTTCGTTCGGCCCGGGCTGCTATCAGAAGCGCTCGATATCAGCCTCGGATTGCAGGTGCTGCTGAACACCCGCAAAATCCTGCTCACCGGTCTGGCCAGCGATGTATTCGTCATACATAGGTGAGTCGGCCTCAGCCAGCGCCTCCTTCGGCGTCGACACGCCCCGCAGTTCAACGATCCACTGGCCGCCGTCAGGCTGACGGAAATGCGCGTAGCGCGGGCCGGCATCCGGCTTGGGCATGGTGAACACGTTACGCAGCAGTGCCTGAGCGATGTCTCGGTCGGAGCGACTGGCGGCCTCATGAATCAACCACTGCTGATCCAGTTCCGTTGCCAGTGTCGAGCTATCCAGCTCGCCCTGCCCCAGCTGCTTCACCCAGTTTTCAGCCTGTGCAGCCGCCTGTTCGGTGGCTTTACGGAACTGCAGCAGATCGGCAATTTCAGCACGAACTTCCTCCAGCGGACGCTGTTCCGGACGCAGGTGCTCCTTGACCCGTACGACGGCTACCGTGTCGGCATCCAGCTCGATCAATTGGCTGTTACGCCGATCAACCAGTACTTCCTCGGAAAAGCCCGCAGCGATAATTTTCGGGTTGGCAGCCAGACCTTCTCCACCGGAGCGCTCCAGCGGCCCCAGGGTTTCAATCTCTGTGTTCAGCACGCGTGCCGGCTCGGCGAGATCCTCGGACTCGTAAGCCAGGTTGGCCAGCTCCTGAGCCACCTCGACAAACCGGCGCTCCACGGCCTCGGTTTTCAATTCCTGCTCCAGCGTCGGACGCATGGACTCCAGCGAGGGCACTTCCGGTGACTGTAGGTCGGTGAGTTTGATCAGATGGATGCCGAAGCGGCTGCGCACAGGCTCCGATACCTGATTCTCCTGCAGAGCAAACAAGGCATCGTCGAAAGCCGGATCGAAACTGCCATGTTCGACATAACCCATATCACCACCGTTGTTCACGGTACCCGGGTCATCCGACACTTCCCGGGCCAGCTCGGCAAAGTCTTCGCCGGCATCCAGGCGTGCCTTGATGGCTTCAGCCTGTTCGCGGGCAGCCGCTTCGTCACCGTCTTCAATTTCGATCAGAATGTGCGCGGCGCGGCGCTGTTCGGTCAGGTTTTCGGTTTCACGTAGATACAGCGACTCAAGCGCCGCCTCATCCACCTGGGCATCATCGAAGAAATCACTGCGCGACAGCGTCAAGGTTTCCAGGATCACCTGCTCGGGGCTGAGGAAATCGGCCAGATTGTCGTTGTAGTACTCTTCCACTTCCGCCTCGATCACCTCGACCCCTGCGGCATCGGCGTCCAGCTCGAGCACTGCGAAATCACGGCTCTGGTTCTCCAGGCGGGCGAGCATCTGGCGCTCAGCCGGGGTGGCAAAAGCAGTAGCCTGATAGGCATTGCGCAGCTGTGCAAGCATCAACTCCTGGCGTACCAGATCGCGGAAGGCCATGCGTGAGCTCAGGCCCATGTTGCGGATCACGATATCGAAGCGGTTGGCGTCAAACTGGCCATTGACCTGAAAGTCTGGCGTATTCAACAGCATCTGATCGACCATCTGTTCGGAGACGCGCAGATCGGCATCGCGGGCTCCCTCCAGCAACACGGCACGCTGTATCAGCCCCTGCAGAACGGAGTCACGCAGCAACTGCTCATCAATCATGTCGGGGTCAAACTGCTCGCCCAGCTGCTGTAACTGCTGGGTCAATTGGCGGCGCTGCAGGGAAACGGCCTGCTCGAATTCAGCCGTGCTGATCACGGTTCCGTTGACCTCAGCCGCTTTATCGTCATTGCTGGTGAAACGGCTTATCGACTCCCAACCGGTCAACGCAAAAACCAGCACAATGACGCCGACGATCACTTTCGCGACCCAGCTTTGCGCCTTGTCCCTCATATTCTGCAGCATCATGCCCCCAAATCTTCTTGTCAGCCGCCTGTGGTACCAGACGACAGAACCGGCAGATCACGCGAACCTGCCGGTCCATCCTTATCCTGTACAACAAAAAAAGGCGCACCTGATTGATGCGCCTTTCGGGAACTGACTGAACCTCTGTGTCTTGTTGCTGACCAGGAGTCCAAAAGCATGCCGCACAGTGTCGTGGCGGCATGTCCTGTCAGTTACAGGACGCTATCAGTTGACGGCGTCCTTGAGTGCTTTACCAGCCTTGAAGCCGGGAATCTTGGCAGCGCTGATTTCAATCGGCTCGCCAGTTTGCGGGTTGCGACCGGTGCGGGCAGCGCGCTCCTTGACAGCAAAAGTACCAAAGCCTACCAGAACAACTGAATCACCTTCTTTCAGAGCACCAGTGACGGACTCAATGACGGCGTCCAGAGCACGACCGGCAGCAGCTTTCGGAATATCGGCAGATGCAGCGATTGCATCGATCAGTTCAGACTTGTTCACTCTAAGTCCCCTTATCTATTTCAATGAGTTGTTTAGTCGTTATGTAAGCTTGTGGTTCTAGCAACGCTGTAGCCAGTCAGCATACCTGCTTGGGTCGAAGCACGCTTTATAACAAGCGGTCAAAAACCATGTCAAGGAATGCTTGCCGTCACGGCAGCATGGCTGTCGGGCCAGGATGGATCACCTTGGCCCAATGGCGGCTAGCTTAACATCAATGAGTGCTGATGCGGCCTTTCGCGTCAGCATTATGAGGCTCCTCCTTGGCGATGATTTCATCCCCTTCCTCCTTCAAGGGCTCCGGCATGTATTGCAGCGCAATCTGCAGCACCTCGTCAATCCATTTTACCGGTATAACTTCAATATCCTGCTTGATATTGTCGGGGATCTCCTTCAGATCCTTGATATTGTCATGGGGGATCACCACGGTACGGATTCCGCCGCGGTGCGCCGCCAGCAACTTTTCCTTCAACCCTCCGATCGGCAACACCTGACCGCGCAGGGTAATCTCGCCTGTCATGGCCACCTCGGCCCGTACCGGAATCTTGCTCAGCGCAGATACCAGGGCGGTACACATGCCGATACCAGCGCTGGGGCCGTCCTTGGGTGTGGCACCCTCCGGGACGTGGATGTGAATATCATGCTTCTCATGAAAATCACTGCTGATACCCAGGCTCGCAGCACGACTGCGCACAACGGTCAGTGCCGCGCTGATGGATTCCTGCATCACATCGCCCAGTGAGCCGGTCTTGATCTGCCGCCCCTTGCCCGGCATCACAGCCGCTTCGATACTGAGCAGCTCACCGCCAACCTGCGTCCAGGCCAGCCCGGTAACCTGGCCGATCTGGTCGGCTTCTTCAGCCAGACCGTATTTGAACTTGTGTACACCCAAATGGTGCTCCAGCAGCGCGCCGTCGACGGTAACCGAAGCCTGGGCGCCCTTTGCACCCTTCTCCGCCTGCTCACGCACCACCTTGCGGCAAACCTTGGCAATCTGACGCTCGAGCCCGCGCACACCGGCTTCACGGGTGTAGTAACGAATCAGATCGCGCAGCGATTCGGTAGTAAAAGTAAGTTCGTCTTTCTTCAGACCGTTGTTCTTGACCTGCTTGGTCACCAGGTAGCGCTGGGCGATATTGATCTTCTCGTCCTCGGTGTAACCCGGAATACGGATGACTTCCATCCGGTCCAGCAGCGGCGCCGGGATGTTCATCGAGTTGGAGGTACAGATGAACATGACGTCGGACAGGTCGTAATCCACTTCCAGGTAGTGGTCGCTGAACGCGTGATTCTGTTCCGGATCGAGCACCTCCAGCAGCGCCGAGGAGGGATCACCGCGCATGTCCTGGCCCATCTTGTCGATCTCATCAAGTAAGAACAGCGGGTTCTTCACTCCTGCCTTGCTCATCTTCTGGATCAGCTTGCCCGGCATCGAGCCGATGTAGGTGCGGCGGTGCCCGCGGATTTCCGCTTCATCGCGTACACCGCCCAGGGCCATGCGCACGAACTTGCGATTGGTTGCCCGCGCCAGGGACTCACCCAGCGAGGTCTTGCCCACCCCGGGCGGCCCTACCAGGCACAGCACCGGGCCCTTGAGCTTGCGCACCCGCTTCTGCACGGCGAGATACTCGAGAATCCGCTCTTTTACTTCTTCAAGACCGTAGTGATCGGTTTCCAGCACTTTCTCTGCGTGCTTGAGGTCATGCCGCACGCGGCTGGAGCTGGCCCAAGGTACATTGCACAGCCATTCGATGTAGGAGCGCACCACGGTGGCCTCAGCGGACATCGGCGACATCATCTTCAGCTTGTTGAGCTCGGTATTGGCCTTCTCCAGGGCTTCCTTGGTCATGCCGGCATTGTCGATACGCTGCTTGAGCTCTTCCAGCTCACTGTGGCCGTCATCGGAGCTACCCATTTCCTTCTGGATGGCCTTCATCTGTTCGTTGAGGTAATACTCGCGCTGACTGCGCTCCATCTGCTTCTTGACCCGCCCACGGATGCGCTTTTCCACCTGCAGCAGGTCGATTTCACTGTCCAGCACACCCAGCACATGCTCTACCCGCTCACGCAGGGAAATGATTTCCAGGATGGCCTGCTTCTGTTCGATTTTCAGGTTGAGCTGCGCCGCCATAGTATCCACCAGGCGCCGCGGATCATCGATGCCGGACAGCGAGCTGACCGCTTCGGCGGGGATCTTCTTGCCTAGATTGACGAACTGCTCGAACTGGCTCATCAGACTGCGCACCAGCACTTCGGCCTCGCGCTCATCGAGCTCAGCTTCATCGATCAGCGTCACGCTGGCTTGCTGGTAGCCTTCCAGCTCTTCGATGCGTTCAACCCGCGCGCGCTGCTCGCCTTCCACCAGTACCTTGACGGTGCCATCAGGCAGTTTCAGCAGCTGCAGAATGGTGGCGACGGTACCCAGGTCATACAGCCCGTCGCGGGACGGATCATCATCCGCAGGGTTGCGTTGAGCCAGCAGCAGTACCTGCTTGTCGGCAACCATGGCTGCTTCCAGGGCTTCAATGGATTTATCACGGCCCACGAACAGGGGGATGACCATGTTGGGGTACACCACCACGTCACGTAGTGGCAATAATGGAAAATCGCTGGGAGTCGTCATGACTTAGGCTCGCTCGCAGTGGGGTGAAGCCACAGACTTGCACCCGGAATTGAAAATACTCATGAACTCAAGATGAGGGCGCATGCAGCAGATTACAAGATGCGCATGGCGCACAAATCTGTCAGATGCATATTCCAGGACCAGAAAGAACCACGCCGCCAAGGCGGCGGCGTGGATATCACTCACTCCTCGGGCATCGCCTTGGGCGGCTGCTCGGGAGATTCATAGATCAGTAGCGGTTTGGCGTTGCCATTGATGACGTTTTCATCGATGACTACCTTGCTGACGTGCTCGGCAGATGGAATCTCGTACATGGTATCCAGCAGTACGCTTTCCAGGATCGAGCGCAGACCACGGGCGCCGGTCTTGCGCGTCAAGGCACGCTGGGCGATCGCCTTGAGTGCGTCGGTACGGAACTCCAGCTCCACGTCTTCCATCTCGAACAACCGACCGTACTGCTTGGTCAGCGAGTTCTTCGGCTCGGTGAGAATCTGGATCAACGCATCCTCGTCCAACTCGGTCAAGGTGGCGATCACCGGCAGACGACCGACGAACTCGGGAATCAGGCCGAAACGCACCAGATCATCGGGCTCGACTTCCAGCAGGGTCTCACCCACCTTCTTGCCGCCTTCCTTGCTGCGTACACTGGCGTTGAAGCCGATGCCGCTCTTCTCGGAACGGTCGCGGATGACTTTTTCCAGACCTGCAAAAGCGCCACCACAGATGAACAGGATATTGCGCGTGTCCACCTGCAGGAACTCCTGCTGAGGATGCTTGCGGCCACCCTGTGGCGGTACCGAGGCCACAGTGCCCTCGATCAGCTTGAGCAACGCCTGCTGCACGCCTTCACCCGATACATCACGGGTGATTGATGGGTTGTCCGATTTGCGCGAGATCTTGTCGATCTCGTCGATGTAGACGATACCCATCTGGGCTTTTTCCACATCGTAATCGCACTTCTGCAGCAGCTTCTGAATGATGTTCTCGACATCCTCACCGACATAACCGGCTTCGGTCAGCGTGGTCGCATCGGCAATGGTGAAGGGCACGTTCAACAGCCGAGCCAGGGTTTCCGCCAACAGGGTCTTACCCGAGCCGGTCGGGCCGATGACCAGGATATTACTCTTGCCCAGTTCGACATCATCCTTGCCGTCGCGCTGATGGAGTCGTTTGTAGTGATTGTAAACCGCTACCGACAGCACTTTCTTGGCCTGTTGCTGGCCAATCACGTACTGATCCAGGATGCCGCAGATTTCCATGGGCGAAGGCAGCTTCTGTTCGCCGCTGTCGCTCTGGCTTTCCTGAACCTCTTCACGAATGATGTCGTTACACAGATCGACACATTCATCACAAATAAATACGGAGGGGCCGGCAATCAGCTTGCGCACTTCATGCTGGCTTTTGCCACAGAAGGAGCAATACAGCAGCTTGCCGTTGTCGTCACCCTTCCCAGTCATATCTGTCATCTAAAACCCCTGCTTGCAGATCACTCTTGTAACAAAGATGGGGGCTGCCACGTCTCTTTGCAAGTGCAATCCGATCAACCCGTACCGGTACGCCGGTCAGGCAGGCGGAACATTGAAAGGCCTGGGCTATTCACCCAGGCCGTTAAACCGGTGCGTCATGCCATCATTCCGCGGCAGGACGGCTCTCCAGCATCTGATCGATCAAGCCGTATTCAACCGCCTCGGCGGCACTCATGAAACGGTCACGATCGGTGTCGCGGGCAATCACGTCCAGCGGCTGGCCGGTGTGATGCGCCAGCACCTTGTTCAGGCGCTCACGAATATAAAGAATTTCACGGGCGTGGATTTCGATATCCGACGCCTGACCCTGAAAACCGCCGAGCGGCTGGTGGATCATCACTCGCGAATGAGGCAGCGCAAAGCGCTTGCCTTCGGCACCACCGGCCAACAGGAAGGCGCCCATGCTGCAAGCCTGACCGATGCACAGTGTGCTGACCTTCGGCTTGATGAACTGCATGGTGTCATAGATCGCCATGCCCGCAGTCACCGAGCCGCCGGGCGAGTTGATGTACAGGTGGATGTCCTTGTCGGGGTTCTCCGACTCAAGGAACAGCAGCTGAGCCACCACCAGATTGGCCATGTAATCTTCAACCTGACCGACCAGGAAAATCACCCGCTCCTTGAGCAGACGTGAATAGATGTCATAGGAACGTTCGCCCCGTGCCGATTGTTCGACAACCATGGGCACCAGACCGCCTGCGGCCTGAATTTCCGGCGGTAACCCGGTATAGCTGTTATGAATCATGGGCTGGTGTCACTCCGATTTAGCCTGTCGCGTAAAACCCCGAAGCCAATGCCGCTGCTGGTTTTTCGGGGCTTCCATAAACACATGAGCCAGCCCGAAGGCTGGCTCAATGCACTGCATGAGAACAATGACGAATTATTCGTCCGCGCTGCTTTCCGCTTCGTCGGCTTCAACCTGTTCAGGCTGAGCTGGCTTGACGGCATCTTCGTAGGCGACCTGCTTGTCGGTCACCTTGGCCTTCTGCAATACAGTATCCACGACTTGCTCTTCCAGCACAACAGACTGAATCTCGGCAAGCTGCTGCTCGTTCTGCATGTACCAGTTCACCACCTGCTCCGGCTCCTGATAGGCAGAAGCCAGATCTTCGATCATGGCGCGGACACGATCGTTGTCCGGCTTGATCTCGTTCTGCTTGACGATTTCAGCAACGATCAGACCAAGGCTGACACGACGCTTGGCCTGCTCTTCGAACAGCTCAGCCGGCAGCTGGCTAGGATCGATATTGGCGCCGCCGAACTGCTGTACAGCCTGCTCGCGCAGACGATCGACTTCGCTGCTGATCAGTGCCTTGGGCACTTCGATCTCGTTGATGTTCAGCAGACCGTCCATGACCTGATTCTTGGTCTTGGTCTTGATCGCCTGACGCAGCTCACGCTCCATGTTCTTGCGAACCTCGGTGCGGAAACCTTCGATACCGCCCTCTTCCACGCCGAAACGGGCGAAGAACTCGTCGTTCAGCTCAGGCAGCGCAGCAGCGGCAACGCTGTGCACGACGATTTCGAACTCCGCAGCCTTGCCGGCCAGATCCAGGTTCTGATAATCCTCCGGGAAGGTAACGCTGACAGTACGCGTCTCACCCGCCTTGGCGCCGACCAGGCCGTCTTCGAAACCGGGGATCATGCGACCGGAACCCAGCACCAGGTTGGTGTTGCTGGCAGTGCCGCCCTGGAAGGTTTCGCCATCAACGCGACCGGTGAAGTCGATGGTCAACTGGTCGCCATCTTCAGCGGCACGCTCTACGGGCTCGTAGTTGGTGTGCTGCTTGCGCAGGATTTCCAGCATGTTTTCCAGATCGGCATCGGTTACTTCGGAGTCGATGCGCTCTACTTCGATCCCAGCGAAATCAGCCAGGGTCACTTCGGGGTAAACCTCGAAAGTGGCGATGTATTCGAAATCCTTGCCTTCGTCCAGCGACTTGGGCTCAACGCTCGGCGCACCGGCGGGGTTGAGCTTTTCCTGAACGATGGCTTCATAGAAGGAAGACTGAATCACTTCACCGATGACTTCCTGACGTGCAGATGCACCAAAGCGCTTGCGAATCACGCTCATCGGCACCTTGCCCGGACGGAAACCATCAACACGTGCACGGCCAGCGGTCTGCTGCAGGCGCTTGTTGACTTCGTTTTCGATGCGCTCGGCAGGGATGCCAACAGTCATGCGGCGCTCAAGGCCGGAGATGGTTTCAACCGAAACTTGCATGTAGAGTCCTCGTTGAACAGACAATGATGAATGAATAAAAGGCGGACATTCTAGTCGCTTGCGCAGTAGAAGTCATCCTCGCTGATGCATACTCCGCTACTGCCGGTCCAGGCAAGCGGAGCACATCTTGATGTGCCACGCAGCATACGCGGCTACAGGGCCGCAAACCACAGGCACGCGATGTTTTTCGCCCCTACCAGCGTTCATCTCATCGATCGGCCGTCCGATTCATTGAATCATTCCAACCGCACCAGCTCGAAATACACAGTGCACGATCAATTGCGAACACGACGAATCCTCGGCGCAGCTGCCGCTCGCCGCGAAAGCCTGAAAAACGTAGCGGGGAATCGATAATGCCGACATTGAATACACCCACCCGGCAATACACGCATAAACCGATAACAGAACAGTCCGACCCCACGATCTTGTACCACCGTCTGCTGCAGCAACCACAGCAACACCTCACCTCGGCCCGTCAGTTTCTACAGCGCCAACTGCACCAGGCCAGCCTTCAGCCCTGCGACCTCCCGACCGATCCGCAGCAGCTGAGCGAATGGGTCAAGGCTGGCAGCGCACGCACCACTTCTGCCTACAGCGATTACCTGACCGCCCGCAAGCAGGGCCAGCCCCGACGTTTTTTCGCCAGTCGCGCGCACGCAATGTACTTCCTGCGCGGCGTGGCGCCCACCAAGCTGGTCGATGGCGCCTGGCTCTACGGCGTGCTTTCGCAATGGCAGGATTGGCGCTTTCATTCACTGGTACGCACCTATCTTGAAGAGCTGGGTGACAGCGAACCACTGCAGAACCACGTCGTGCTGTATAAACAGCTGCTGAATACCCATGAACTGAATGACCCGGACACATTATCTGCAGGGCATTACGTGCAGGGCGCCCAACAGCTGGCACTGGCTCACCTGGCCAAGGATTTCCTGCCCGAACTGATCGGTTACAACCTGGGCTACGAGCAACTTCCCCTGCATCTGCTGATCACCACCTACGAGCTTAACGAACTGGGTATCGACCCCTATTATTTTCAGCTGCATGTGACCATCGACAATGCCGATACCGGCCATGCTCAGAAAGCCGCACACGCCGTACTGGACAACCTGCCGATCTCGGGCGACGCAGACGCCTTTTATCAGCGGGTAAAGCTTGGCTATCAACTGAACGAGCTGGGCATATCCTCCATGGACGTCATAGGCAGCTTCAATCTGGAAGCCGAGGTACATCGTGTGCTGGAACAGAAGGCCTTGGTCGCCCGCAATATGCACTCCGATTTCTGCCGCATTCAAGGCCGTACCGTGAACGAATGGCTCAGCCAGCCCGGCCGGACCGGCGAGTTTCTCGCTGCATTGGAAAAACGTGGCTGGATTCTACGCGACACCGACCCGACCGAAAGCCGCTTCTGGCAGCTGATTCAGGGTAACCGGGCACCCATGTTCGGCGTGTTCAGCGCGTATGAAATGCAGTTGCTGCATGACTGGATAGCCGGCGAATGGTCGGCACCTACAACCCAACGCCAACCGCGGCGCTACGTTGCCCCGAAGGTAGCAGCCGAACCTGTCGATGCAGGTGATTTCGATGCAGAACAGACCGCTCTGCACCGGCATCTGCGCAAGCTGCCGGCCAGCGAACTGATGGATGAACTGATCAAACTGATGTCGCCATCCAGCCATTTTACGCCAGACGGCCTGCTGGCAACCCGGTTGTTTGCGCAAGCGATGGGCCAGCGCGGCGCTTGACGCTGAGCGGGCCCGGCTTGCTTCAGGATTGACCGGAAGTCGCCAGAACCTCTCAGATCAGCTGCGCGGTGACAGCCATCAGCAGCAGATAACGGCCGGCCTTCGCCACCGTCACAATCAACAGAAACCGCCAGAGGGGTTCACGCAGAACCCCTGCCATCAATGTCAGAGGATCACCGATAAAGGGTGCCCAACTCAGTAACAGCGACCAGTAGCCGTAACGCTGGTAAACCCGCTGCGCCTTGGCCAACTTATCCGGCGGCACCGGAAACCAGCGTCGCTCTCGCCAGCGTTCTATATAACGTCCCAGCAGCCAGTTGATCAGCGAGCCAAGCACATTGCCCACCGTGGCAACCAGCAGTAACAACGCCAGCGAATGCTGCCCGGCCAACTGCAGGCCCACCAACACCACTTCCGACTGCATCGGCAAAAAGGTTGCCGCAACAAGCGCCGCCAGAAAGAGGCCAAGATAGCCAGATACTTCCCACATCAATCACCCCACCTTTCCAGCCTCACCCAACACCCGGCATATGCAGCAACGATTTGAATATATGAATCTAGTACATCAGCGCAGGCTGGCGAATGGAAAGCCTGAAAGCCAGATACAGAAAAGCCCCGAATAACGGGGCTTTCTGGGTACTTCACGGTATCCATGGTGCGGATGGGGAGACTCGAACTCCCACACCTTGCGGCGCCAGAACCTAAATCTGGTGTGTCTACCAATTCCACCACATCCGCAAAACAGGCTACAGATACAAAAACGCCAGGCTGACGCCTGGCGCTTTTGCTGAAATGGGGTGGACGATGGGGATCGAACCCACGACAACAGGAGTCACAATCCTGTGCTCTACCAACTGAGCTACGCCCACCATTACAGCAACAACACTAACACAACTTCGCAGAACCTTACCATGTGCGCTTGGCGCGCCCGGCAGGATTCGAACCTGCGACCACCCGCTTAGAAGGCGGGTGCTCTATCCAACTGAGCTACGGGCGCCGCGTACACATTATCAATCCCGAAGGCTTGAAATGCTGGAGCCTGAATCGCCTTCCAAACCGACTTCGTTGTGTTTGTGAAGCGGGGCGAATAATACTCAGCCCCCACTCCCCCGTCAACGATGAATTCACATTTTTTTCAAATATTTGAGTAAGTTAAGAATCCAGACGACCGGACCCTTTTGCCAAACCCCCTCACATGCGACAATCGCGGGCATTCTATGCACTCCCCTCAGGAACATCATGAAAGCCCAATTGATCGATGGCAAACAGATTGCCGCCAATCTCCGGCGCGAGATCGCCGACAAGGTCAGCCTGCGTAAAGAACAAGGCCTGCGCATCCCCGGCCTCGCCGTTATCCTGGTCGGCAGCGACCCTGCCTCCCAGGTATATGTCTCGCACAAGCGCAAGGACTGTGAGGAGGTTGGTTTCATCTCCCGCTCTCATGATCTGCCAGCCGATACCAAGCAGGAACATCTGCTGGACCTGATCGACAGCCTCAACGAAGACCCGGAGATTGACGGCATACTGGTTCAGCTGCCATTGCCGGCGCACCTCGACTCGTCCCTGTTGCTGGAACGCATCCGCCCAGACAAGGACGTAGATGGCTTTCACCCCTATAACATAGGCCGTCTGGCCCAACGCATGCCGCTGCTGCGCCCATGCACCCCGCTGGGAATCATCCGCCTGCTGAAAAGTACCGGCGTCAGCCCCTATGGGTTGAATGCCACTGTAGTGGGCGCTTCCAATATCGTCGGTCGACCTATGGCACTGGAATTACTGCTGGCCGGTTGCACCACCACCATTGCCCATCGCTTCACCAACGACCTGGAAGACCATGTCCGCCGCTCCGACCTGGTAGTAGTGGCCGTCGGCAAGCCCGGCCTGGTCAAGGGCGAGTGGATAAAACCAGGCGCTATCGTCATCGATGTCGGGATCAACCGTATGGAAGATGGCCGCCTGCGTGGTGACGTGGATTTCGAGGCCGCTGCCGAACGCGCCGCCTGGATTACCCCGGTGCCCGGTGGTGTCGGCCCGATGACTCGCGCCTGCCTGCTGGAAAACACGCTCACTGCCTGTGAGAAGCTGCATAGCTGATCCGCTGGTGCAGCCAGCCCATGCGCTGGCTGCACCCCTCTGCCTCGCTACAAACTGGCGGTAGCGCCACCGTCTACTGGCAAATTGATGCCATTGATGAAGGCTGCCGCCGGCGACGCCAGAAATCCCACTGCATTGGCGAATTCCTCCGGTTCCGCGAAACGCCTGGCCGGAACTCCCTGCAACAGATCCCTCTCCACCTCCTGCTCGGTCTTGCCACTGACTGAGGCCCGATAGCTGAACAGGCTTTCCAATCGCGCCGTGCGGGTGAGGCCCGGCAGGACGTTATTCACCGTGATGCCATCGCTCGCCAGCTCCGAAGCCAGGGTTTTCGCCCAGTTGGCCATGGCGGCCCGGATGGCGTTGGAAACGCCCAGATTGGCGATAGGCGTTTTCACCGATGTGGACAGCACATTGATGATACGGCCATAACCACACTCACGCATCCCAGGCAGCAATAGCTCCAGCAGCGTCTGACTGCTCAGAAGGTGTTGATTGAACGCTGCGGCATAGTTCTCCGGCGCGGCCGCATGAGCCGGCCCCGGCGCCGGACCACCCGTGTTGTTGACCCACACACAGATCGGCCCGCCCCGCTCTACCTCGGCCTGAACTGCTCGCGCCAACGCTGGCAGATCAGCGG
This sequence comes from Halopseudomonas litoralis, assembly GCF_900105005.1. Lineage (NCBI taxonomy): Bacteria > Pseudomonadati > Pseudomonadota > Gammaproteobacteria > Pseudomonadales > Pseudomonadaceae > Halopseudomonas > Halopseudomonas litoralis. The sequence continues at coordinate 1,190,888 of NZ_LT629748.1, read as the reverse complement.
AATCAACACAGATATAACCATGCCTTTGCCCTTCTGCGGTCGGCAGCTGCTCAACAACCTCGGACAACTTGTCTTCGCTGCGCGCCAGAACAATGACTTCCGCCCCCTGCAGCGCCAGTTGCCGCGCGCACGCTGCCCCCAACCCCTGACTGGCCCCACCGACCAGGGCGCGCTTTCCCGCTAGATTCAAATCCATGACTGACTCCCATCAACGTAACAACCAGGTTCAAGTTTTCGATCTGGCTCGTGTTACCTAATTCAACCTTCTCATTCCAGCGCCATACTAACGCACCGTCAGGATCTGCCGGAATCGAAAAAGCCCGTAGCATTGATGCTACGGGCTTCTTTGTGGTCGGAATGAGAGGCGGTGCTCTTCAAGAAGAACACGGATCGCTCGGAGTAAACTTCTCGCCTCAGACCGTATTTCCCGGCACTCGGACCCAGCCTTCCATGAGAATCCGCGCGCTGCGGCTCATGATCGCCTTGGTCACCGTCCATTTACCATCCACCTGACTGGCCTGAGCGCCAACGCGCAAGGTGCCGGACGGATGACCGAAACGCACCGACTCACGCTCCCCGCCACCAGCGGCCAGGTTGACAAGCGTACCCGGCACCGCCGCCGCCGTACCAATAGCCACCGCACAGGTACCCATCATGGCGTGGTGCAGCTTGCCCATGGACAAGGCCCGTACCAGCAGGTCGACTTCATCTGCCTTGATCTGCTTGCCGCTGGACGCCAGATAGTCTTTTGGCGGTGAAACGAAGGCAATCTTCGGCGTGTGCTGCCGCTTGAGGGCCTCTTGCGGAGTCTTGATCAAGCCCATATGCAGCGCACCCGCCACCCGGATGGCCTCAAAGCGCGCCAGCGCCTCGGGGTTGCCGTTGATATCCTCACGCAGTTCAGTGCCCTGATAACCGATATCCTCGGCATTGACGAATACAGTGGGAATACCCGCGGCAATCATGGTCGCCTTGAAGGTACCGATACCAGGCACTTCCAGATCATCGACCAGATTACCGGTGGGAAACATGCTGCCGCCCTCTTCTCCGTCATCCGACGGGTCAAGGAACTCCAGCACGATCTCCGCCGCCGGAAAGGTCACCCCGTCCAGCTCGAAATCACCCAGCTCCTGCACCTGACCATTGGTCACCGGCACCTGAGCAATGATGGTCTTGCCGATATTGGCCTGCCAGACCCGCACGGTGCAGACACCGTTATCGGGAATGCGCGACGGATCAACCAACCCGGCATGGATGGCAAAAGCGCCGGCCGCCGTGGACAGGTTGCCGCAATTGCCACTCCAGTCAACGAAGGGGCTGTCGATGGATACCTGACCATAAAGGTAATCGACGTCGTGCTCCGGCTGGCTGCTCTTCGACAGGATTACGCACTTGCTGGTACTGGACGTAGCACCGCCCATGCCATCGATATGCGCAGCATAGGGATCGGGACTGCCAATCACCCGCATGAACAAACCATCACGCGCCTCACCCGGCACCTGACAGGATTCCGGAAGGTCGCTCAGGCGAAAGAATACGCCCTTACTGGTACCGCCACGCATGTAGGTGGCGGGGATTTTGATTTGTGTTGCTTGGGTCATGTAGTGGTACTCCTGATTATTTGGCCCCCCTTCCCCCTCGCGAGAAGGGAAAGGGGATAGGGTTTAAACCTTCCCTTCCAAAAAGTCCTGAGCAAACCGCTGCAGCACACCGCCCGCTTCATAGATGCGCGCTTCTTCATGACTATCAAGACGGCAAACCATAGGCACCTCGACCCGCTCGCCGCTCTGGCGGTTGACCACCAGCGTCAGCTCAGCGCGCGGAGCTGGTGTGCCCACTACGTCGTAGGTCTCGGTACCATCCAGTTCCAGTGTCTTGCGCGTGGTGCCCGGTTTGAATTCCAGAGGCAACACGCCCATGCCGACCAGGTTGGTGCGGTGGATGCGTTCGAAACCTTCGGCAGCAATGGCCTCGACACCCGCCAGGCGCACGCCCTTGGCGGCCCAGTCACGACTGGAACCCTGCCCGTAATCCGCGCCAGCGACGATGATCAGCGGCTGCTTGCGGTTCATGTAGGTCTCAATGGCTTCCCACATGCGCATGACCTTGCCTTCCGGCTCGACCCGAGCCAGCGAACCCTGCTTCACGCTGCCGTCGTCGTTCAATACCATCTCGTTGAACAGCTTCGGGTTGGCGAAGGTGGCGCGCTGAGCGGTCAGGTGGTCACCACGGTGGGTGGCGTAGGAGTTGAAGTCTTCCTCCGGCAGGCCCATCTTGTGCAGATATTCACCGGCGGCACTGTCCATCATGATGGCGTTGGACGGCGACAGGTGGTCGGTGGTGATGTTGTCCGGCAGGATCGCCAGCGGGCGCATGCCTTTCATCGTCCGCTCACCTGCCAGCGCACCTTCCCAGTACGGCGGACGGCGGATATAGGTGGACATCTCACGCCAGTCATACAGCGGGCTTTCCGCTTCCTGGATGGCGCCCAGGTCGAACATCGGGATGTACACCTGCTTGAACTGCTCCGGCTTGACGCTGGACGCGACGATGGCGTCAATCTCTTCGTCGCTCGGCCACAGATCCTTCAGGGTAATCGGGTTGCCGTTCTGACCCTTGCCCAGCACGTCCTGTTCGATATCGAAACGCATGGTACCGGCGATGGCGTAGGCCACTACCAGCGGCGGCGATGCCAGGAATGCCTGTTTGGCATAGGGATGGATGCGGCCATCGAAGTTTCGGTTGCCCGACAATACGGCGGTCGCATACAGGTCGCGATCAATGATTTCCTGCTGGATTTTCGGATCCAGCGCCCCAGACATACCATTACAGGTGGTGCACGCGTAGCCGACGATACCAAAGCCGAGCTGCTCCAGCTCCGGTAACAGGCCGGATTCTTCCAGATACAGTCTGGCAACCTTGGAACCCGGCGCAAAGGAGGTCTTGACCCAGGGTTTGCGTACCAGCCCCAGCTCGTTGGCCTTCTTCGCCACCAGCCCTGCCGCCACCACGTTGCGCGGGTTGGAGGTGTTGGTGCAGCTGGTGATGGCGGCTATGATCACTGCGCCATCGGGCATCAGCCCGCCCTGCTCCTCGGCTTTGCCCGATTCCAGCTTGCCCCCGTCAGCAATACCGCGCTCGGCCAACGCCGAGGTCGGCAGACGACGATGCGGGTTGGACGGACCAGCCATGTTGCGCACCACGCTGGACAGATCAAACTCCAGCACCCGCTCGTATTCGGCCGTGGTCAGCGCATCGCCCCACAGACCCAGCTTTTTCGCGTAGTTCTCGACCAGCGAGACCTGCTCCGGCTCGCGACCGGTGAGTTTCAGGTACTCGATGGTCTGTTGATCGATGTAGAACATCGATGCCGTGGCACCGTACTCGGGGCACATGTTGGAGATGGTCGCGCGGTCGCCGATGGTCAGACTGTCAGCGCCCTCGCCGAAGAATTCAACATAGGCACCGACGACCCGCTCGGCACGCAGAAACTCGGTCAGCGCCAGGACGATATCGGTGGCGGTGATGCCGGGCTGACGTTTGCCGGTGAGTTTGACGCCGACGATGTCGGGCAGGCGCATCATCGACGGCCGACCGAGCATCACGGTCTCCGCTTCCAGACCACCGACACCAATGGCAATCACACCCAGCGCATCCACGTGCGGTGTGTGCGAATCGGTACCGACACAGGTATCCGGAAAGGCCACACCGTCACGGGCCTGCACCACCGGACTCATCTTCTCCAGGTTGATCTGGTGCATGATGCCGTTACCGGCAGGGATCACGTCAACGTTCTTGAACGCGGTCTTGGTCCACTCGATGAAGTGGAAGCGATCCTCGTTGCGGCGATCTTCGATGGCGCGGTTCTTGTCGAAGGCCTCTGCGTCAAAGCCGGCATGCTCGACAGCCAGGGAATGGTCGACAATCAGCTGCGTCGGCACCACCGGGTTGACCAGCGCGGGGTCGCCGCCCTGATCGGCAATGGCGTCACGCAGGCCGGCCAGATCAACCAGGGCGGTCTGGCCGAGGATGTCATGGCAGACTACCCGGGCTGGATACCAAGGGAAATCCAGATCACGCTTGCGCTCGATCAGTTGCTTCAGCGAGTCAGTCAATGCCTCCGGCTCGCAGCGGCGTACCAACTGCTCAGCCAGCACCCGCGAGGTATAGGGCAACCTGGCCCAGGCGCCAGGCTGAATGGCGTCCACAGCGGCTGGGGCGTTGTAGTAGTCCAGGTCGGTGCCTGGCAGGTTTTCACGGTATTGGGTGTTCATCACTTACGATCCTTCAACGCCACGAACTGCAGATCTTCCGGGCCGACATAATTGGCGCTCGGACGGATGATCTTGCCGTCGATACGCTGTTCGATGACGTGGGCCGACCAGCCGGCAGTACGCGCGATCACGAACAGCGGCGTAAACATGGAAGTGGGCACGCCCATCATGTGATAGCTCACCGCACTGAACCAATCGAGGTTGGGGAACATTTTCTTGATTTCCCACATGGTGCTTTCCAGCCGCTCGGCGATATCGAACATCTTGGGGCTGTTCTGCTCATCGGAGAGATCGCGAGCCACGTTTTTGATGACCTCATTACGCGGATCGGAGACGGTGTATACGGGATGACCAAAACCGATGACCACTTCCTTCTTCTCGACGCGCGCACGGATGTCCGCCTCGGCTTCATCCGGCGTGTCGTAGCGCTTCTGAATCTCGAAGGCCACTTCGTTGGCGCCGCCATGCTTGGGACCGCGCAGAGCACCGATGCCGCCGGCAATGGCGGAGAACATGTCCGAACCGGTACCGGCAATCACCCGACTGGTGAAAGTCGAGGCATTGAATTCGTGCTCGGCATACAGAATCAGCGACACGTGCATGGCACGTACCCAGGATTCACGGGGCTTCTCGCCGTGCAACAGGTGCAGGAAGTGGCCGCCGATGGAGTCATCGTCGGTTTCCACGTCGATGCGCTTGCCGTTGTGGCTGAAGTGGTACCAGTACAGCAGCATGGAACCCTGGGAGGCCATCAGCTTGTCAGCGATATCACGCGCACCCGGATGGTTGTGATCATCCTTTTCCGGGGACAGACAGCCGAGCACCGACACCCCGGTACGCATCACATCCATCGGGTGAGCGGACGGCGGCAGTTGCTCCAGCGCGGTTTTCACGGCAGCCGGCAGGCCACGCAGGGCTTTAAGCTTGGCTTTGTAACCTGCCAGTTCGGCGGCGTTGGGCAGTTTGCCGTGGACTAGCAGATGGGCGATTTCCTCGAACTCGCAGGTAGTGGCCACATCGAGAATGTCGTAGCCACGGTAATGCAGGTCGTTACCGCTGCGACCGACGGTGCACAGCGCGGTATTGCCCGCAGCAGTGCCGCTCAGCGCGACGGACTTCTTCGGTTTGAAGGTCGGGGTGGTCGATTCGTTAGCGCTCATGGCGTGTTCTCCTCAATCATCCTGCTGGGCAGGCTCATGCATTTATTGTCTTTATACAGCGCCGCCCGATAACCGGACGGCGCTGCGGAATCACTTCTTGCCGGCGGCGAACAGCGCGTCCAGCTTTCCTTCGAAAACGTGATAGCCGATACGGTCATACAGCTCTTCCCGAGTCTGCATGCTATCGATCACGTTCTGCTGATGGCCTTCGGTGCGAACGGCGTTGTAGACGTTTTCTGCCGCCTTGTTCGCTGCACGGAAAGCCGACAACGGATACAGCTGAATCGCGACGCCAACCGAGGCCAACTCTTCACGGGTAAACAGCGGCGTGGCGCCAAATTCGGTGATATTGGCCAGTACCGGCACATTCAGCTCCTTGACGAAGCGCTCATAGGTCGGCAGGTCATAGGCCGCCTCGGCAAAGATGGCATCGGCACCCGCTTCAACGTAGCGCTTGCAGCGCTCCAGAGCCGCCTCGACACCTTCCGCCTGGATCGCATCGGTACGAGCAATAAGGAAAAAGTCCGGATCAGTCTTGGCATCGGCAGCGGCGCGAACGCGGTCAACCATTTCCTCGGTGGAGACAATTTCCTTGCCGGGGCGGTGACCGCAACGCTTGGCACCAACCTGGTCCTCGATATGCGCAGCCGCAGCACCGGCCTTGATCAGACTCTTGACCGTACGCTCGATATTGAAGGCGCTGGGACCGAAGCCGGTATCGATATCCACCATCAGCGGCAGATCGCAGACGTCGGTAATCCGGCGTACATCAATCAGCACATCCTCGAGGGTATTGATGCCCAGATCCGGCAGACCCAGTGAACCGGCCGCAACACCGCCACCGGAGAGATAAATAGCCTTGAAACCGGCACGCTTGGCCAGCAGAGCGTGGTTGGCGTTGATCGCGCCAATCACCTGAAGTGGCTGTTCTTCAGCTAATGCCTGACGAAAACGTTGGCCTGGGGTCTTGTTCATTGCGTGCTCCCTCCTGAGGATGTAATGGTGTCGCGCTGTTCCAGCATGCGACGCTCAATGTTGCGGCGAGATGCGCTGATATGCCGGCGCATCAACATTTCCGCGAGTTCACCATCACGATCGGCGATGGCTTCAATGATTCGGTGGTGTTCAGCGAACGCCTGCTGTGGGCGTTTCGGCGTGGCAGAAAATTTGTAGCGGTACATACGTACCAGGTGGTAAAGATCACCGCAGAGCATGTCGCTCAGAGTGCGATTCTTGCAGCCCTGAATGATCACGTAATGGATATCCAGATCACCTTCCTGCTGATAGTAGGATTCGTTGGCCTTGAGGCCTGAGTGACGCTCATGGGTCGCCAGCACATCACGCAGGTTGGCCATCTCCTCGGCTGTCATGTTCTGCGCGGCCAGCCGGCAGGCCATGCCTTCCAAGGCTTCGCGTACGTGGTACAGCTCGATCAGCTCTTCGTAGCTCAGCGACACCACGCGCACCCCGGCATGCGGGATACGCACTACCAGACGGCGCCCTTCCAGACGGCGAATGGCTTCGCGCAGCGGACCGCGACTGATACCGAAAGTAGTAGACAGAAACTGTTCACTGATGCGCGTACCCGGAGGGATCTCGCCTTTGACAATAGCCGTCTGCAAGCGCTGGAAAGCACCGTCGGACAAAGTTGCAGCGGGTATTACGCTCTCTGAATCAGCCAATTGTCGACAACCTTGTTAGGATTTATTGCTCTAAAGCACAACTTGAGGCGAATAATGCCTTCCATCGAGACGGATTGTCAACAATCCATATTAAAACTGCAATTACGAGAGAAAATCCCCAAGGAACTTATGCCGATGGGTGCCGGTCTGCTTGGCATGCTAATATGCCGCCTGCCTAACGCTGCTCTGTCTCCTTATTCCGAGAACGAAGCAGCAATCCAATACCGCAGCTGAGAACACTATGCAATCGATCAATACGCATCTGAAGATCATGATCTTCCTTCTGGTCAGCCTGGGCCTGCTGATCACGGGATACCAGATATATGTACTCGACATCCCCGTCCGCGAAGATGAAACCGATGATATCTGGAGCCTGGATGCCAAGATCGAGTTCCGCGCCACCAGCGGCGTCCCCGTCAAGGCCCAGCTATTCATTCCGCCGCTGAATCAGAAGTTCGTCAGCCTCAATGAAAGCTTCATCTCCAACAACTACGGCGTAAGCGTCAACCAGCAGGACGGCAATCGCCGGGTAACCTGGTCCGCACGCCGCGCCAGCGGCACACAAACGCTGTATTACCGTCTGGTACTGACCAATCGGTATGGCACCGAACCGGCCGCAGCCCAACCGCCCGCGCCGCGTCAACCGATCCCGCTGGACGGCCCGGAGCAGATTGCCGCCGACGCTCTGATCAACCCGATTCGTCAGCACTCGGCGGATATCGAAACCTTCATCAGCGAAACCATTCGCCGGGTCAACGACATTACCGATGACAACGTACGCCTGCTGCTCGGCGGCGATAGCAGTGCTCTGGACAAGGCCCGGGTAATCGATGTACTGCTGTCCAATGCCCGCATTCCGCTGGAACTGGTACATACCATCCGCCTTGAGGCCACTCCCAACCAGCAACCGGAACTCTGGCTGCGCAGTTATAACGGTGAACGCTGGCTGTACTTCCATCCGGAAACCGGACAACAGGGAATTCCCGAGAACCGCCTGGTCTGGTGGACCGGTCCCATGCCACTGTTGAGCTTGGAAGGCGGTAGCGCCGGCAATATCAACTTCACTGTCAGCAACAGCGAAATGAATGCGTTGCGACTAGCCAAGATGACCACCGAAAACAGCCCGTCCGCATTGCTGGAGTACTCCCTGTACGGCCTGCCACTGCAGGCGCAGCAGGTCTATCAGGTGATGATCATGATCCCGATCGGCGTGCTGGTAATCCTGGTGCTGCGTAACCTGATCGGCATCCAGACACTGGGCACCTTCACCCCGGTACTGATCGCCCTCGCCTTCCGTGAAACCCAGGTCGGCTGGGGCATTGTGCTGTTCACCGTGATCACCGCGCTGGGCCTGTCGCTGCGCTCCTACCTGGAGCATTTGAAACTGCAGATGCTCCCACGGCTGTCGATCGTACTGACCTTCGTGGTACTGGTGATTGCCGCGATCAGCCTGTTCAGTCACAAGCTGGGCATCGAGCGCGCCCTGTCGGTGTCGCTGTTCCCGATGGTGATCCTGACCATGACCATCGAGCGCCTGTCGATCAACTGGGAAGAGCGTGGCGGCGGCCATTCGTTCAAGGTTGCTCTGGGCACTCTGGTCGCAGCCACGCTGTCGCACATGCTGATGACCATTCCGGAACTGACCTATTTCGTCTTTACCTTCCCGGCTGTTCTGCTGGTGCTGGTGGGCTTCATGTTGGCCATGGGTCGCTATCGCGGCTACCGTCTCACCGAACTGATGCGCTTCAAGGCGCTGACCAAACAGGGCTGAGGAGAGAGCATGTTTTTCTGGAACACCTGGAAAGCCCTCAGTGACAACGGCGTTATGGGCATCAACCGGCGCAACGCGGACTATGTGCTCAAGTACAACAAGCGCAACCTGTATCCAGTGGTGGATGACAAGATCCTGACCAAGGAGCGCGCCATCGCCGCTGAGATCAACGTGCCTGACCTGTACGGCATCATTGATACGGAAAAAGGCATCAGCCAGTTCGCCAAGCTGGTGGAGAACCATAAGGATTTCGTCATCAAGCCGGCGCAGGGCGCCGGCGGTGACGGCATCCTGGTAATCGGTGATCGTTATGAAGGCCGCTATCGCACGGTGTCCGGCAAGATCGTCAGCCATGACGAGATCGAGCACCACCTCTCCAATATCATTTCCGGGCTGTACTCACTCGGCGGCCACCGCGACCGAGCGCTGATCGAATACCGGGTCAAACCCGACCCGATCTTCAAGAGCATCAGTTACGAAGGTGTGCCGGATATCCGCGTCATCCTGCTGATGGGCTACCCGGTCATGGCCATGCTACGGCTGCCGACCCGTCAATCCGGCGGCAAGGCCAACCTGCACCAGGGCGCTATCGGCGTGGGTGTGGATCTGACCACCGGCATCACCCTCAAGGGTACCTGGCTGAACAACAAGATCAGCAAACACCCAGATACCGCCAACCCGGTAGATGGCGTGCAGCTGCCAGACTGGGATGGCTTCATGCGCCTGGCCACCTCCTGTTATGAGCTGTCCGGGCTGGGCTATATCGGCGTCGACCTGGTACTGGATGAAAAGAAAGGCCCGTTGATTCTCGAACTCAACGCCCGTCCCGGCCTGAACATCCAGATCGCCAACGACGCTGGGCTGACCCATCGCTGTCACAAGGTAGAAAAACACATTGCCGAACTGAAGAAAGCCGGCAGGACCGAGACTGTGGAAGAACGCATGGCATTCGCCCAGAAGCATTTCGGCAAACCGGTGTTCCTCAGTGCGGATGAAGCACCTGTCGAGCCTGAACCGAGCGAATGACCTCGCCCTACCAGATCACCGAACTGCCCTGGCAAGCCGACCCGCTACCAGGGCTTTTTGCCTTTCGCGACATGGGTCACCCGATTCTGCTCGACTCCGCTGCCAGCGGTGACCTCCTGGGTCGCTACAGCATCCTCGCTGCCGGCCCACAGCAACTGATCACTCCGCATGACAACGAAACCGGTATCCAAACCATCGACCGCCTGCGTCATGCGCTTCAACTGCTTGGCCCCGCCTCCTGGCCTGACGATCTGCAGTTACCCTTTGGCGCCGGCGCGCTCGGCTTCATCAGCTATGACTTCGGGCGCGCCCTGGAACAGATGCCAGCCCACGCACGCGCGGACATTTCCCTGCCTGCCCTGCAGCTGGGTATCTACGCCTGGAGTCTGGTCAGCGATAACCAGCTGCAACGCCGCTGGCTGGTGTGCCATCCGATTGTCGACAAAAGCGATCGGGCCGAGCTGCTGGCCCGTCTGGCCAGGCCAGCACCCGAGCCGGATACGTTCGCCCTGCACAGCCCTTTTACCGCGGAACAGTCTCAGCCAGACTATCTGCAAGCCTTTGGCCGTATCCAGGATTACATTCAGGCCGGCGACTGCTACCAAGTGAACCTGGCCCAGCGTTTCTCCGCGCCCTGCCAGGGCGACCCCCTGAATGCCTACCGGCGGTTGCGTGAAGCCTGCCCGACACCCTTTGCGGGCTATCTGGAGTCCGCTGGGCACGCCCTGCTGTGCCTGTCTCCAGAGCGCTTTCTGAAAGTGCGGGATGGCCAGGTGGAAACCAGACCAATCAAGGGCACTCGCCCACGCGGCAAGACTCCGGCAGACGACCAGGCACTCGCCACAGAGCTGCAGCACAGCCTCAAGGATCGTGCGGAGAATCTGATGATCGTCGACCTGCTGCGCAACGACCTGGGTCGTGCCTGCCGTTTCGGCAGCGTCAAGGTGCCCGAACTGTTCAGCATTGAAAGCTACCCGAACGTGCATCACCTGGTGAGCAGCATCACCGGCCAACTGGCCAGCGGACAGGATGCCCTGAGTCTGCTGACCGGCGCCTTCCCTGGCGGCTCGATCACCGGCGCCCCGAAAATCCGCGCCATGCAGATCATCGAGGAGCTGGAGCCAGTACGACGCAGCCTGTATTGCGGCAGCATCGGCTACATAGGGTGTGAAGGACAGATGGACATGAACATCGCCATCCGTTCACTGGTACACCAGAATGACCGCCTGTACTGCTGGGGCGGCGGCGGTATAGTCTCCGATTCAGAGGGTGACGCGGAGTATCAGGAAAGCCTGACCAAGGTGCGGGTGTTGATGGACAGCCTGGCTTAACTCGACCTTGGTTGCTGGACCGATGTAAGACTTCGCTTATGGAGCGAGCGAAGACCAAACCAGTCCAGTCACCAGTCATACGGCAACCAGCCCAAACCGTCTTACAGACTCAACGTCCGGTTCGAGGCCTTGATGAATTCCTTCTTCAGATCCTCGAAGGTATGCACTGCGGGGAACTGTGGGAATTCGGCGATGACATTGTCCGGGGCGTGGAACAGAATGCCGGCGTGGGCCTCGGACAACATGGTGGTGTCGTTGTAGGAGTCGCCGGCGGCAATCACCCGGTAATACAGGCTCTTGAACCCCAACACCGACTGACGCTTGGGATCCTTCTGGCGCAGCTGATAATCCACCACCCGGTCATTTTCGTCAATGACCAGCTTGTGACACAGCAGCGTCGGAAAGCCCAGTTGACGCATCAGCGGCTGGGAGAACTCATAAAAGGTGTCGGACAGAATCACTACCTGGAAACGCTCGCGCAGCCAGTTGACGAACTCCACCGCGCCATCCAGCGGCGTCAGCGTGCCGATCACTTCCTGGATGTCCGACAGCTTCAGGCCATGCTCATCGAGAATGCGCAGACGCTGCTTCATCAGCACATCGTAATCCGGAATATCCCGTGTGGTCGCGCGCAACTCGGCGATACCGGTTTTCTCGGCAAAGGCAATCCAGATTTCGGGGACCAGAACACCTTCGAGGTCAAGGCAGGCGATTTCCACAGAGTACTCCTGAAGCAGTGAATGAACTGGCGCCGTAATCTACCGGGTCCGCTTGCCAGGCGCAACGCTGAGCTGACCGGGTGGCTCGTTAATAACGCCAGGGCATAAAACTATAACTAAACAAAAGAAGAAGTACTAAGCAACCCTTGTTAAAATGCAGCGATTACAGATGGTCCGCTTGCACGGGCCGCATAGCGGGAGAGCCTGATGTCCACCAACCTGTTCGATGTAGAAACCCTGGCTGCAGAATATGCGAGCAAGTCGCCGCAGGATATTCTCAAGCTGGCCACTCAGCATTTCGATGACCTCTGGCTGTCCTTCAGCGGCGCGGATGATATCGTCGTGCTCGATATGGCGTGGAAGATCAATCCCGACATCAAGGTCTTCACCCTGGATACAGGGCGTCTGCACCCGGAAACCTACCGTTTCCTGGAAGAAGTCAGAAAACACTACGGAATCCAGCTGGAGGTATTGTCCCCCGACCAGCAGGCTCTGGAAGCCTATGTCAAAGAGAAAGGATTGTTCGACTTCTACGAAAGCGGTCACGGCGAATGCTGCGGCATCCGCAAGATCGCCCCGCTACGCCGCAAACTGGCCGGCGTGGATGCCTGGATCACCGGTCAGCGCCGCGATCAGAGCCCCGGCACGCGCAGCAATGTGCCGGTAGTCGAGATCGACGGGGCCTTTTCCAGTCAGGACAAATCGCTGATCAAGTTCAATCCGCTGGCCAACTACAGCAGCGAGGATGTGTGGAACTACATCCGCATGCTGGAAATCCCCTATAACAGCCTGCACGAACGCGGCTTCTTCAGCATCGGCTGCGAACCCTGCACCCGCCCCGTTCTGCCGAACCAGCACGAGCGCGAAGGTCGCTGGTGGTGGGAGGAAGCCACGCAGAAGGAATGCGGGCTGCATGCCGGGAATTTGATCGCGAAGAATTGAGTTGTGCAGTGTCGGCCTATCAGGCCGACACTCAATAAACCGGTAACTCCACCGCCTCGAACAGCGCCTCGATCTCCTGACGGTTCTGGCACATCAGCACTTCCTCGATTCGCTCGCGCGTCAGGTGGGGCGCGAAAGCCTCGATAAAGTCATACATGAAGCCGCGCAGGAAGGTGCCTCGACGAAAGCCCAGATGGGTCACGCTGGACTCGAACAGATGACTGGCATCGATGACCACCAGATCGTCATCGATTTTCGGGTCAACAGCCATTTTCGCCACAATACCGACACCCAGCCCCAGTCGCACATAGGTCTTGATCACGTCCGCATCAGCCGCAGTGAATACCACCTTGGGCGAGAGGCCTTGATGACTGAATGCATCGTCCAGCTTGGAGCGTCCGGTAAAGCCGAATATGTAGGTCACCAGCGGCTGCTCGCTGAGAGTCTCCAGGGTCAGCTTGCCGACCTCAGCCAAGGGATGCCCCTTGGGCACAATCACGCAGCGGTTCCAGCGGTAGCACGGCATCATCACCAGCTCGTTGAACAGCTCCATCCCTTCGGTGGCGATGGCGAAGTCGGCGGTGCCGTTGACGGCCATTTCACTGATCTGAGTCGGCGTGCCCTGATGCATGTTCAGGGAGACGTCAGGGTAGCTCTGCATGAAACGACTGATCACCGGCGGCAAGGCATAGCGTGCCTGGGTATGGGTGGTTGACAGCGTCAACACGCCCTTGCGCTCATGACTGAATTCCTGGGCTATCTGCTTGATGCTCTCGCATTTGCGCAGAATTTCGCCCGCAGTCTCAATGATCTTCTCCCCTGCCGGCGTGATGCGCGTCAGGTGCTTGCCGCTGCGGGAAAACACTTCCACTCCCAACTCGTCTTCCAGCAAACGAATCTGTTTGCTGATGCCCGGCTGGGAGGTATAGAGGCTTTGCGCTGTCGCCGACACGTTCAGATCATGGTGCGCCACTTCCCAGATATAGCGCAGCTGCTGCAGTTTCATGAAGACTGTCCCCCTCTTGGATCAAGCGAAGCATCATGAACCCTTTATAACCAGATTCATAGATACATGACTCAGGTTAGACCAGAATATCCACCAGCAAGATCCAAAATGGGAATCAGTCCCACCGCCTGTCGGTTAGTCTGCAGATGCGGAGTAGCCCGCTTCAATGAATTGCAACATCTGCAGCAGTGCCTCGGTCTTGGGCATGCTGCATCCCGCGACGGCAGCCAGCTTCAATGCCTCGCCATAGAGACTGTCGAGTTCCATCGGACGTTTATGCAACCAGTCGTGATACATGCTTGGCAGATAGTCGGGCATACGCTGGGTACCTACCAGCAGTTTCTCTGCCAGCAACTCAGGCATGCTGTGGCCGCAAGCCTCTGCCGCGTCCACTACTTCCTGCATCAATTCGCCGACCAACTGGCGGCTTGCCGCATTATCGAGCAGCGTCTGAGTACCGGCATTGAGGATGACCGAGACACCGTTGAATGGCGCATTCCATACCAACTTCTGCCAGCGGGCTCCATCCAGGTTGCCCTTTTCCCGCGCCTTCAGGCCCGCGTCACGGAACATTTCTGCACCCAGCGCAATCATTTCCTGTTGCTGCTGCTCATCGGCCGGGCCGGAATGGTAGGCCAGGTCGATCATGCCGTTGTCCTGATGCACTACCACGCCGGGCGCCTTGCGATACAGACAGACGTAGCACAGCCCGCCGATCAGATGCAGTTCGGGCGGCAAAAGCTGGCGCAGCTGCTGTTCGTTATTCAATCCGTTCTGCAGCAATATAACCCGAGCCCCCGGTGCGGCCGCCTTGGCGATGATGGGTGCGAGAGTCTCGTTGGTAGTCGACTTCGCGCCAACCAGCAGCCAATCGCAGGGTGGCATGTCGGCGACGTCGGCATAGGCCTGCACCGGCTTGAGATTGAGCTCGCCATGCACGCGGCTGTCCACGGTAATACCATGTTCACGGACGGCCGGATATTCGCTGCGCAGTAGAAAATGCACATCGTGGCCCGCACGAGCCAACATCAATCCGTAGAACCCGCCAATGGCGCCCGTGCCGATGACGCCGATACGTGGTTTTGCCTTTTGCATGCTTACCTCTTGTTTGAACGATGCGCGAAAATGCTGTCCATGTTAATCGCTGCGGACCCGCGGCAACAGTCGGCAAAGTGACAAAGCCACGCGCAATGATGCAACCGACTGCAAACCTTGCCATTCACAAGGTCAATCAGGGCCGATAGCGAGCCGACAGGGTAGCCGTAGCCGCCATGCATGCTTTAAGCTGTCGGCCACTATTCAGAGGCCGACCGGTTGGTGGCCGAAAGACTCGCTGGGAAAGAAGATGGCCGACTTACCTATTAATGATCTGAACGTCGCTTCCAACGAAGTGATGATTACCCCTGCCCAACTCAAGGCCAGGATACCGATGAGCGACGCTGCGCAAGCCACCATAGTGGAAAGCCGCCAGGTCATTCGCGACATTCTGGATGGCAAGGATCACCGCCTGTTCATCGTTATCGGGCCCTGCTCCATTCATGATGTGGAAGCAGCCAAGGATTATGCCCGCCGCCTGAAAGCATTGGCAGAGGAAGTCGGCGACACCCTGTATCTGGTGATGCGCGTGTATTTCGAGAAGCCGCGCACCACCGTTGGCTGGAAAGGCCTGATCAACGATCCCTACTTGGACGACAGCTTCAAGATCGAGGATGGGCTGCATATCGGCCGTCAGTTGCTGTGCGACCTGACCGATATGGGCCTGCCCACCGCCACCGAGGCGCTGGACCCGATTTCGCCACAGTACCTGCAGGACCTGATTTCCTGGTCAGCGATTGGCGCGCGCACCACCGAATCCCAGACTCACCGTGAACTGGCCTCCGGTCTGTCCTCGGCAGTCGGTTTCAAGAACGGTACCGATGGCAACCTTGGCGTCGCCATCAACGCGCTGCAATCAACCGCCAGTCCGCACCGTTTCATGGGTATCAACCACGAAGGCCAGGTATCCATCGTCACCACCCGCGGCAACCGGTACGGTCATGTGGTATTGCGGGGCGGCAATGGCAAGCCCAACTATGACTCGGTCAGCGTGGCCCTGTGTGAAAAGGAACTGGAAAAATCCGGGATCACTCCGAACATCATGATCGACTGCAGCCACGCCAACTCCAACAAGGATCCGGCGCTGCAACCGCTGGTGATGGATAACGTCGCCAACCAGATTGCTGAAGGCAACACCTCGATTGTCGGCTTGATGGTCGAAAGCCACATCGGCTGGGGCAGCCAGGCCATCAACAAGGACCTGTCGCAGTTGGAATACGGCGTATCCATCACCGATGCCTGCATCGATTGGGATACCACTGTTCAGGCGGTGCGCAGCATGCACGCGAAGATCAAGGATGTATTGCCGGCGCGCAAGCGCGGCCAGTAGGCTCACAGGCAACATTAAAAAACCCGCTTCTGCGGGTTTTTTAATGTCAGCTCGTATCAGTTGGGCGATTGCTGTCGCTGCATGTACTGTTCGACGTAAGAGCATGACGGAATCACCGTGTAGCCCTGTTCCTCGGCATATTTCAGTGCCTCGACGGTCAGTTGCTCCGCCAGCCCCTGGCCTCGCAGGGCATCAGGCACGTAGGTTCGATAGATATCCATGGTCTGCTTGCCCAGATCCATATAGGCAAGATAGGCACGCCCGCCTTCAGCGGAAATATAGAACTGCTTGCCTTCGGTGTCGTGCTGGACCGGAGCATCAGCGGTCATGACGGTCTCCTTCTGACGCATCGAGAAATGACTGAACAATTGACCTGCGACAGCGCGGAAAGATTCCATCGCTGCCGCTGCCCGTCACGCCGGCGGCGTAACCCCCACCCCCAACGCCATCAGCAGCGCGATGGACAACAGGCAGGCTATCACCGGGACGGCCACGGTAACAACAAACATGTCCTTGTAGGCTTCCTTGTGTGACAACCCCATGATCATGAAGGTGGCGATCACCGCACCGCAGTGTGGCAGCGAATCCAGACCACCTGCCGCGATCGCCGCGATACGGTGGAGGATTTCCGGCTGAATACCCATTTCCAGATAACTGGGTGCAAGCGTCTGCATGAATATCTGCAGTCCGCCCGACGAGGAACCGACGATCGCCGACAGGGTGCTGACTGAGGTGAACACCGACAGCAACGGCGGCATCTCGACGCCGAGTATCCACTGCGCAAACTCACCAAAACCGGCCGTCTGAGTCACCACCCCACCAAACCCGATCACCGCGGCGGTATTCAGCAGCGGCATGATCGAATCTTCAGCACCCTGGCCGAATACCTGACCCAGCTTGCGACGAGCGCTGGTGAACAGCACACCGCAGGACAGAGCACCGATCACCAGCGCAATACTCGGCCAGATGATGGGTTGAGCTGCGCTGAAGCGCAGAATAGCTGCAAACAGACCTTCTGTTTCGGACCAATCCGCCATACCCAGGATCAACCGCGGCAACATGATCACGCCCAGCACCAGCAACAAAGGCACCAGCGCCAGCCCCCAGGGCGGCGCATCGTTGGGATCGCCGATCAGCTGTTCCATGCGCAGATCCTGGGCGTTTTCCACAAAGCCTTCGCCAGTGGCCCGGGCCAGTCGCCATTCGCGCTCGACGTACCACATACCCAACCCGGCCATGATCGCCGCGGCAAACAGACCGATCCAGCCACCGGCGAACAGATCGGTCCCTAGAGAGCTGGCGGAAATCACGTTATGGATGGAAGGCGTACCCGGCAAGGCGGTCATGGTGAATGTGCCGGCTCCCACCGAAGTCGCCGCGCACCAAATACGTTTGGGCAGATTGGCCTCGCGCATCAATGTGATACCCAGCGGATACATGGTGAAGACCACCACGAAGACCACCACACCACCATAGGTCAGCAAGGCGCAGACCACCATCCCGACCAGCAAGGTGTGCTTTACACCCAGCCCGCGGGTGATCGCCACAGCAATACTCTTGGCCGCCTGGCTGGTGGCCATGGCCTTACCGAAAATGGCCCCACAGAGGAACAACAGAAAGAACTTACCGGCGAAAGTGAAGGCGCCCAGCGGGCCGAAGGGGTAATGCTCAAGCAGCGCGGCGGGCAGCAGAATGCCATTGGGAATGGCCACCACCAAAGCGCAGATAATCGAAGCCAGAAAAATGTTCACACCCCGCAAGGCAAATCCGATCAACAGAATAAGCCCGGCAAACAACCCGATGTACCCCAGCATAGAATGCAATTCCTTTTTGTACTTATCAGTAAATACGGTAACCCAGACGCTCTGTGGGAACAAAGCGTGACGTTGCTCAGTCAATGTGCTGAATGTCGACAAAGACTTGCTGGTTATGACGTCCGTCAATCACCATTCGTCGGGAGAACTGCTAATATGAACCCGTCGGCAAAACGACACTACTGCTAAACGAAGGGGTATCACATGAACATTGCACTGAAACTTTCGGCGTTGTCTCTGGCAGGCCTGCTGATCGCCGGCTGTAGCAGCAATCAGTACCAGGAAGAGACGAGCACTCGCCTGTCCGCCAACGAGAATGCAGCGGCCCGCGCGCAGTCCACCGCTGACGAAGCAAACCGCAAGGCTGATGAAGCCCTGGCCGCTGCACAACGCGCCCAGCAAACGGCTGACGAAGCAAACGAGCGTGCCCTGCGCATGCTCGAAAAGGCCAGCCGCAAGTAAGCCGGCCGCCTTGGTGCGAAGGCGCGCGACAATCATCGCGATGCCTTCGCAGCCTGCTTCAGAGTGAGCCGTAAGGCTCGCCAATCACCGCTGGAATGCCGTCTTCGGCATACACCATGTCGCGTATGGACTGCCAATCCAGACGGTACCCCGCCACCAGCTCACTGCGCGCCTGCAGCAGTTCCTGAATCGCCGCCTGTTTGTCCAGCGACGAGGGGAACCCATGTTCATCCAGCGGCGTGTGCACTTCCAGATACAGCTTGTTTGCATACACGCCGAGTTTGTAGGGCTGATTGACAATAGTCACCGCGGTACCCACCGGCACCTGGGGGAAGAGTTCGGTCACATCCTGATTGTTCATGCGAAAGCAACCATGACTGACGCGCATGCCGATACCGAACAGCTTATTGGTGCCGTGGATCACATAGCCGCTCATCGCCAGATTCATCTTGAACGGTCCCATGGGGTTGTCCGGCCCGGGCGGTACCACCGCCGGCAACGGGTCCCCCGCAGCGGCATGTTCCTCACGGATCGATTGCGGCGGGTACCAGGAGGGGTTGGCTTCCTTGCGCGCGACGCGGGTCTCGCCTATCGGCGATGACCAGCCTTCACGACCGATACCCACGGGCCAGGTACTGACCGAGCCGCCATCCGCCGGGTAATGATAAAGACGGTACTCCGGCAGGTTGATGACGATGCCGCTGCGCGGCGTATCGGGCAGAATATGCTGCCCGGGCATGCGGATCGAGGTACCCGCCCCGGGCAACCAAGGGTCTACACCGGGGTTGGCCGCCTGCATTTC
Source organism: Halopseudomonas litoralis (assembly GCF_900105005.1). NCBI lineage: Bacteria > Pseudomonadati > Pseudomonadota > Gammaproteobacteria > Pseudomonadales > Pseudomonadaceae > Halopseudomonas > Halopseudomonas litoralis. Next base: position 1,171,474 of record NZ_LT629748.1, on the reverse strand, counting down.
GAGGAAGCCGAAGCCATGTGCTTCACCCAGATCGGCAAAAGTGTCCTCGAACACCGCGTCCAGGGTATACACCGCTCCAATTACCTGCTGATCGACCGAGTCCAGCGCATGGTCCGCTGCCATCACCGCAGCACCCAGACTCGCTGACAACATGCCGACCACCATCTTGCCCGACAGGTATCTCATGACTCAGCCCCCGGCTGGTGCATATAGATCGAATTGTTGCGCCATGGCCGGCAAAGCTGCACCTCGACGCGTCGCCGCACGCCGACCGTTACCCCGAAGTGACTGTGCCGTGTCCCGACAATGCGGGCACAGATTCTTCAGCAACTGCCGGGTCAACTCCTGATAGACCGGTTTGGCAGGCAATAGATCACCGCACAGAGATCGTTCCAACGGTGCATCCAGCCGCAAATTGATATCAACCAGATGGTGATGCCACGGGTCTCCCACAAACAGGTCCTGCTGCTCATCCTGTTCGACTACACACCATCGCCTGGCAATCCACGACATCGTCACCCAAACCGCTCCTCACACCGAATAAATGCCATCACTGCCTGAGCCACTGCTTGATGGACGGCCAGGCATTATCCAGCAAAATCGGCTGGGCTGCAGCTGTTGGATGCACGCCATCGCTCTGCATCAAGCCTTGCACCCCACCCACGCCTTTCAGAAAAAAGGGCACCAGCGGAACATCATGCTCATCGGCAACCTCAGCGAACACTTTTTCAAAAGCATCCGAGTAACGCGGACCGTAATTCGGCGGGATGCGCATACCCAATAGAATGACGTCGGCACCGGCGTTTCTGGCCAGCGTGACCATGGCAGAAAGATTCTGTTGCATATTCCCGGTCGGCAGTGCTCGCAGGCCATCATTGCCGCCCAGCTCGATCATCACCAGCGCCGGCTCCACCTGCTCCAACAGCGCGGGCAGCCGGGCCAGGCCACCCGCCGTGGTGTCGCCGCTCACCGAGGCATTGACCACCTCGTGGGGCTGATTTTCATCAGCCAAGCGCTGCTCCAGCAGCCTTACCCAGCCCTGTTCGATTTCCAGCCCGAAAGCGGCACTGATACTATCGCCGACCAGCAGAATATTCTGCGCCGATGCGGGCATCGCCAGCAGGCACAACAGAATGGACGCAGCGTATTTCTTCCAGACACTCATCAAGGCCGATACCCATGTCAGACAGCGTTATCATTGCCCGCCACCTTAGCAAAGTCGTCGATGCCCCGGAAGCCACGCTGACCATCCTCGACGATGTCAGTCTGAGCATTGCGCGCGGCAGCAGTGTGGCCATTGTCGGCGCGTCCGGCTCGGGCAAATCTACCCTGTTGAGTCTGCTGGCCGGCCTCGATCTGCCCAGCAGCGGCGAGGTCATTCTCGCCGGCGAATCGCTCAGTGCACTGGATGAAGATCAACGCGCCGCCCTGCGCGCCGAACATGTCGGCTTTGTATTCCAGTCATTCCAGCTGCTGGATAGCCTGAACGCCCTGGAAAACGTTATGCTGCCTCTGGAGCTTGATGGTCGTCGGGACGCGGCGGTGCGGGCCCGGCAATTACTGGAGCGCGTTGGTCTGAATCAGCGCACCAGCCATTATCCCCGGCAGCTGTCGGGTGGCGAACAACAGCGTGTCGCCATCGCCCGGGCCTTCGCCAGCGAACCGGCTATCCTGTTTGCTGATGAGCCGACCGGCAACCTCGACGCGGTTACCGGGGCACGCATCACCGACCTGCTGTTCGAGCTCAACCGCGAACAGGGCACCACACTGGTGATGGTCACACATGATGAGCGCCTGGCGCAGCGCTGTGAGAGCGCCCTGCATATCGAAGCCGGACGCATCAGGGAAGACCAGCCATGATCGGCCGCGACCTGCCTCTGGCCTCGCGCCTGCTGCTGCGTGAATGGCGCGCCGGCGAACTGCGGATCATGCTGCTGGCGCTGGTGATTGCGGTACTGGTCAGCACTGCCATCAGCTTCTTCACCGATCGCCTGCAACGCGGCATGGCAACGCGCGCCGCGGAGTTTCTCGGCGCTGACATGCGCATCTCATCGCGCGAGCCACTGCCTGCAGAACTCCTCCAGGAAGCTATCAGAAGCAACCTGCAACATACTGATATCGTTAATTTCTCCAGCGTCACCTCAAGCGGATCCGAGATGCAGTTGAGCAGCATCAAAGCGGTTGGCGCCGGCTATCCGTTGCGCGGCGAGGTACGCACCAGCCAGCAGGCATTCGGCGCGGAGCAGGTTGCCAGCGGCATTCCCGACAGCGGTACGGTGTGGATCGAACCGCGTTTGCTCAATGTGCTCGGACTGGAGGTCGGCGATCAACTGGAAATTGGTTATGCCCAGCTGCAGATTGCCGCCCTGCTGACCCACGAACCGGATCGCGCCGGCGATTTCTACAGCCTCACCCCGCGCGTATTGATGAACCTTGATGATCTGCCCGCCACCCGCGTGGTGCAACCCGGCAGCCGGGTACGCTACCGACTGCTGGTCAGCGGTGCCGAAGCGGACCTGCAGAACTACCGCCAATGGCTGGAGCCGCGCCTGGGAGACCACCAACGCCTGACCTCGGTCGCCGATGATAACCGGCAGATCGGCAGTGCATTGGAGCGCGCCAACCAGTTCCTCGGGCTGGCCAGTATCGCCGCCGTCGTCTTGGCCGGGGTGGCCGTGGCCCTGTCCGCCAGCCGCTTTGCCAGTCGCCACTACGACACCAGCGCCCTGCTGCGCTGCCTGGGAGCCAGCCGGGGGCGCACCCTGCGGCTGTTTCTCATTCAGCTGCTGGGGCTGGGCATTCTTGCTACGGTGATCGGCCTGCTGCTCGGCTGGCTCATGCAATGGGGGCTGGTGCACCTGCTACGCGAGCTACTACCGCCAGACTTGCCGCCGGCCGGTATCAAGCCATTACTGGTCGGCTCGGCCACCGGCCTGATCGGTTTGCTCGGCTTTGCCCTGCCGCCGCTGCTGCGTCTGGGTCGGGTATCGCCCTTGCGCGTGCTGCGTCGGGAGCTGACGCCACTGCCGGGGAGTGCCTGGGTTATCTACGGTCTGGCATTGAGTGGGCTCAGTCTGTTGATGTGGCAATTCACCGGCAATCTGCCGATGACCCTGGCGGTGATCTTCGGCGGCGCGCTGGCGGCTCTGCTGCTCGGGAGTCTCGCCTGGCTGCTGTTGCAGGCCAGCGGCAAGCGCCTGCGCAATGCCGGACTGGCCTGGCGCCTGGGCAGCGGCCAGTTGCTGAAACAGCCGACAGCCGCCGCCGGCCAGATTCTCGCCTTCGGCTTGATCCTGATGTCCATGGTGGTGATCTTCATTCTGCGTACCGAGTTGCTGGATACCTGGCAAGCGCAGCTGCCAGACGATGCCCCGAATCACTTCGCCCTGAATATCCTGCCCGCGGAAGAACCTGCGTTCCGCCAGGCATTGGCTGATATTGGCGCCCGCAGCGCTCCGCTGTACCCGGTCACGCAGGGCCGTCTGACCGCCATCAATGGCGAAGCCGTACGCGAACATGTCACCAAGGACAGTCCCGGCGAGCGCGCCATCAACCGCGACCTGAGCCTGACCTGGGCGGCCGACCTGCCCGCGGACAATCAGCTGCGGGAAGGTCAATGGTGGGAGGAGCTTCCCGCCAGCGAAAGCCATCGGGTATCGGTGGAAGCGGAACTGGCCGACAGCCTCGGCGTCAGTCTGGGCGACCAACTGAGCTTCATCATCAGCGGCGCAACACTGGAAGCCGAGGTCAGCAGCATACGTGAGGTCAACTGGGACAACTTCACGCCCAACTTCTACATGGTGTTTTCACCCGGCGCCCTGGATGGCAAACCCAGCACCCTGCTCACCAGCTTCAATCTACCTGCAGATCAGCGCGAGGGCCTGCGCGAGCTGACCCGCGCTTTTCCCGCCATGACGCTGCTGGAAGTCGAAGCCATACTGGAGCAGCTGCGCGATATTCTCGACCAGGTCACCCTGGCGGTGGAATATGTGCTGGTGTTCGTGCTGCTGGCCGGGTTCACCGTGTTGTTCGCCTCGCTACAATCCACACTGGACAGCCGACTTTACGAAGGTGCATTGCTGCGTACCCTGGGTGCCCGTCGAGACCTTCTGCGCAAGGCCAACCGTCTGGAGTTCAGCCTGCTCGGCGCCCTGGCGGGCCTGCTGGCCATCGTCGCGGCCGAACTCATCACCTGGCTACTGTACCGCTTCGCCCTGAACCTGGACTGGCAACCGCACTATCTGCTCTGGCTACTGGTACCCATCGGCGGCGCCCTGCTGATCGGCATCGCCGGCGCCCTGGGCACCCGCGCCGTGGTCAACCAGAGCCCCATGCAACTGATCAATCGAGGTGGGTGACGACAGGCGAAGCTTGTTGTGGCTGGTAGGGCACAGGTTGGTCAGTAGGGTTGTGCTGACACGCTGCAAGTACATCCCTGTAAGCTCGCGGTCAGCACAACCCTACTGACCAGCCTGTTCCGCATATCAGTTGTATGGCTGATGGTTTTCAAACCCTCAGCCACCCCATGTCCATACCTTGGCGCCGTGAGTGGCCTGACTGCGACCGTTTGATGCCATGGATGGCATCAATGAGCTTACAGGGATGTACTTGCAGCGTGTCGCAGACAGGCCACTCACCGCGCCAAGGCCACTCGGAGCAGGACGCGAGTTATGGCGCCGGCTCAGTCCTTCTCATACTCAATCGAATTGATATACCAAAGCGTGGTTCCCGCGTCGGTTGTCACTTCCGCCTCGTCATCGACCTGCTTTTTCAACAGTGCCCTGGCCATGGGTGAGTCGATGGAGATGTAATCCTTGCGGTTGAAGATTTCGTCATAACCGACGATCCGAAACCGCAGACGTTTTTCCTCTTCGTTCTCGATTTCGACCCAGGCACCAAAGAACACCTTGCCTTCCTGCTCAGACCGATAATCGACAACCTTGAGGTACTCCAGACACTTGCGCAGATACCGCACCCGGCGATCAATCTCACGCAGACGCTTCTTGTTGTATTGATAATCGGCGTTCTCACTGCGATCACCCAAGCTGGCCGCCCAGCTAACTTTCCTCGTCGTTTCCGGGCGTTCGACCCGCCAGAGTTCATCCAGCTCCTTGCGCAAACCTTCATAGCCCTGGCGCGTGATCAGCGGTGTCTTCAATTCCGGCTCCTTGTGTATCAACCGCCCTTACATCAGCGCGATTGTTTGCTATATATAATTCAATGCAGTAATTCTGCAGCAATGAGCGTATACTACGCGATCTTCAATCCCCCAAGGTTTACTCCAAGTATGTCCGATACCGCTCCGGCGGCACCGCAGTTTGCCGATCTCGGCTTGCCTGCACCGCTTCTTGAGGCTCTGAACAGCCTCGGCTACGAAACACCCTCCCCTATCCAGGCCGAGGCTATTCCGACTCTTTTGGCCGGCGACGACCTGCTGGGCCTTGCTCAGACCGGCACCGGCAAGACCGCGGCCTTTGCACTGCCCGTACTGGCAGGCATCGACGTCAGCATCCGCGCAACTCAGGCGCTGATCCTCACGCCTACCCGCGAACTCGCTCTGCAAGTGGCTGAAGCCCTGCAGCGTTACGCGCAGAACATGCGCGGCTTTTCCGTGTTGGCGCTGTACGGCGGCTCCCCCTTCGCTCCGCAGTTCAAAGCGCTTGAGCGAGGCGCCCATGTCGTCGTGGCTACACCAGGCCGCCTGACTGACCACATGCGTCGCGGCAGCATCAAGTTCGAGAACATGCGCTTCCTGGTACTCGACGAAGCCGACGAAATGCTCAAGATGGGTTTTGCCGACGACCTCGACGCCGTATTCGAGAAAGTGCCGGAAAACACCCAGAAGGCCCTGTTCTCCGCCACCATGCCGACAGGCGTGCGCACCGTTGCCCGCAAGCACATGCGTGAGCCGAAGGAAATCCGCCTGCACAGCGGCAAGAGCAGCAGCCTGGACACCATTACCCAGAAAGTCTGGGAAGTGGCCAACCACCACAAACTGGATGCCATGACCCGCCTGCTCGAAGTCGAGCCAGTCGAAGCCATGATCGTGTTTGTGCGCACCAAGACTGCCAGTCTGGAGCTGTCCGAGCGCCTGGAAGCCCGTGGCTTTGCCGCCGCAGCGCTGAACGGTGACCTCAGCCAGCAACTGCGTGAACAGGTGGTTGACCGCCTCAAACGTGGCCTGTTGGATATCGTCGTCGCTACCGACGTGGCCGCCCGGGGTCTGGACGTGGAGCGTATTTCCCACGTACTCAATTACGATCTGCCCCACGACAGCGAATCCTATGTGCACCGCATCGGTCGTACTGGCCGTGCCGGTCGCTCCGGTACCGCCATCCTGTTTGTCACGCCGCGTGAACGTCGCATGCTGGGCATGCTGGAAAAGGCCACCGGTCAGAAGATCGAACAGCAGGCTCTACCGACCGCCGATGCGGTACGCAGTGGTCGCCTGAGCAAGCTGGGTACGCGCCTGCAGAAAGCTGCGGAAACCACTGGCTCACTGCACCAGCAACTGGTTGACGACCTGCTGCAGCTGACCAACATGGAACCGCTGGAACTGGCTGCCAGCCTGCTGGCAATCCTGCCCGGGGCCAAGACCCTGGTCGAGCCGGTAGCTGATCTGCCCGTTGCGCCACCGCGCCGTGAAATGGACGATGAGCGCGACAGCGGCCTGGTCCGCTACAAAGTGCAGGGCGGTCGCTCCAACGGTCTGATGCCCAAGCCGCTGGTTGATGCGCTGGTCAAGCACGGCGGTCTGCGCCGTCAGCAGATCGGTCACATCAAGATGTTCACCGAGCATACCGGTGTCTACCTGCCGCAGATGGATCAGTCCGTCCTCGGCAAGCTGGCCGGCATCGAGGTCAACGGTGTAGCTCTGCAGATCCGCGAATGGCCGCTGCCGCCCGGTGAAACCGAGCGTCCACGCAGCCCCCGTCCGCCGCGCAAGGATTTTGCCGGTAAACCCCGCGCAGCCAAGCCGCCACGGCGCAGCTGAGCGGGCGCCCCTTCATGGAATGGGTCGATATCGGCGTCAACCTGCTTGACGCCGCTTTTGACAAGGACCGCGAAGCGGTACTCGAACGGGCCTGGGCGGCCGGTATCAGTCAGATGATACTGACCGCCACCTCGGTGGACGACTGCGCAGCAATACAGGCGCAGTGCACCGAGGACCCGCTCCGGCTGTTCTGTACCGCCGGTGTCCATCCCCACGAAGCCCGTCATTGGAATACCACCCAGGCAACTGACCTGCGCCTGTTGGCCGCCGCAGACTGCGTACGCGCCATCGGCGAGTGCGGTCTGGACTTCAATCGCGATTTCTCACCCCGCCCGCTACAGATCAAGGCTCTTGAAGAGCAGCTTGAACTCGCGGTGGAGCTGGGTTACCCAGTATTTCTGCACGAGCGCGAAGCCAGCGACACGCTGGTGGGCATCCTGCGCGACTTCCGCGACCGGTTACCCGCCGCCGTGGTGCATTGCTTTACCGCAGACAAGGCGGCGCTGTATGGCTATCTGGATCTGGACCTGCATATCGGCGTTACTGGCTGGATCTGTGATGAGCGGCGCGGCACCCATTTGCAAACGCTGGTCAGGGATATTCCCGCTGGCCGCCTGATGCTGGAAACCGACGCTCCCTGGCTGCTGCCACGCACCCTCTCCCCCAAACCGAAGAGCCGCCGCAACGAACCGGCCTTCCTGCCGGAAGTGGCCAACATGGTTGCGCGCTGTCGCGAAGAAAGCCTGGAACAGCTGGCAGAACATACGACGGCGACGGCGCGGGCGTTTTTTCAGTTGCCGTAATCGCGCCATCCAAAAAGAAGCCCACCTAGGGGCCTGTCTGTTATCGCTTCGCGTTTCGTGCCCCGCCCTGCACCAGCCTGAGACACGCCGTAAATACTTCCCTGTAGGCTCCAGTCCTGTCGGCCAACCTGTTCCTTGCAAACTGCACCCCACCGGTAGTTTTTCAGCGCTTTCTTGCGCTATCCTGTCTGACAACCGGCTGTACCCTTGGGAATGGACACTCCGCACAGCCCTCACCCGCTTTCCCTGGGAGTCGCGCTCAATGCTGCGTCTGAAAAAACTGACCCTGTGCTGCCTCCTTCCTCTCGCCGGCCTGTTCGCCAGCGGTGCCGCTGTTGCTGAAAACGACCGCGGCACCCTGCCCACCAAGGTCAGCTCCGCCCTCGCCGCAGCCAAGATCCCCACCAATGCCATGGCGTTGGCGGTCATCCCGCTGGAAGGCCAGGGCCTGGCGCAATATGTGAACGCCGATCAGCCGGTCAATCCGGCCTCGACCATGAAGTTGGTCACTACTTACGCCGCCCTGGAACTGCTCGGCCCGAATTTCCAATGGCGGACAGATTTGTATGGCACCGGAGCGATCAGCGGCGGCGAGCTGCAGGGGGACCTGATATTTCACAGCAGCGGCGACCCCAAGCTGACCATGGAGCGCGTATGGTTGATGTTGCGTGACCTGCGTGCCGCCGGCGTGCGCGAAGTGCGCGGCGATCTGGTACTGCAGCCGGCGGATATCCGCATACCATCGGATGCCGGCAGGTTTGTGGACGACGGCAATGATCCGAGCAAACCCTTTCTGGTCGAACCTGATCCGCTGCTGACCAATCTCAAGCTGCTGTCGCTGAAAAGCTTCGCCGATGCCGACGGGATTCGTACCCATCTGGAGCCGGCCTTGCCGGAAGTAACCATCGATAATCAGCTGACCAGGCTGCCCGCGGTCAAGAGCTGTCCATGGCCGAACGTGGCCTATGCGGTCCAGGATGACGGCAAGCGCGCCACCATCACCCTCACCGGCTCGCTGCATCAGGGCTGCGACGCGGAACGCTATCTGTCGGTGCTGGATGCCCCGGTGTATACCGCCAGCCTTATTCGCACCCTGTGGCATGAGATGGGCGGGCGCATTCAGGGCGCCAACCGTATCGGGCCCTCGCCGGCGAACGCGCGCCTGCTGGCCCGCAGTACGTCACCGGATCTGGTCGACGTAGTCCGCGATATAAACAAGTACAGCAATAACACCATGGCCAGGCAGTTATTCCTGACCATCGGGCGAGAGCAACGCAGCGCTGCCGATACCGATGATCACAAAGCGGCCAGTCGCATCATCAACCAGTGGTTGGCAGACAAGGATATCCAGCCCACAGGGCTGGTGCTGGATAACGGTTCGGGATTGTCGCGCCTGGAGCGCATGACCGCCCGCGACATGGCGCAACTGCTGGCTCAGGCCTGGGAAAGTCCCTACGCAGCGGAATTTGTTGCCTCCCTGCCGCTGGCAGCCATGGACGGCACCATGCGCCGTCGCATGCGCAATACGCCGGTCGCCGGCCAGGCTCACATCAAGACCGGTTCGCTGCGCAACGTCAGAGCCATCGCCGGCATCACTCGCGACAACAACGGCCAGAGCTGGGCAGTGACTGCCATCGTCAACCACCCCTCCGCCGGCGGCAGCCGTCAGGCGCTGGACTCACTGCTGAGTGACGTCTACCGCCGCGGACCGACGGATGTGGCGGATAGTCGCTGAGGACGCCAGCGGCTCCCCAACCCTATCGTTTGTATGGTTCATCTGCAGGTCCAAAATGGACCTGTCAGGGTGGAGGGGCTCAATCGTTTTCCGGCCTTTCGGCACGGACTGTGGGAGATTTCGCCCCACCCTCACCATAAACGCCAATAGAGAATCCATCGGCAGAGCCAAGCCGCTCAGACCGACGATACGTCGCAAGCCAGCGTCTGGTGAGCCCTGACAAGTCAAAGACTACTTTAGCTTGGAGGACGCGCCATGACAAAATCTGTTGAATCTATCCTGGTGGGTATCGATGTCAGCAAGGCGGAGCTGGTGATCGCTCGCAGTGACGCCCCTCAGATCGACACGATCAACAACTCCCCCAGCGCTATTAAGCGCTGGTTGAAGTCGTTGCCGCAGGGCTCAAGGATCGCGCTGGAAGCCACCGGAATTTATCATCGGCAACTGGCCACGCTGGCTCATGCAGCAGCACACCCGCTCTACTTACTGGATGGTTATCGGCTCAGCCGTTACCGCGATGGGGTAGGTACCCGGGCCAAGACCGACCCGTCTGATGCCAGACTGATCCTGCGTTATTTGAGCAACGAGCTTGAGGAGCTCAAGCCTTGGATCCCTGCCCATGATGCGTTTTACCGCATCCAAAGCCTGATGCGCCGTCGAGCCTCGCTGGTTCATACCCGAGTAGCGTTGAGCCAGAGCTTGCAGGATGTACCTGAGTTGAAGCAGGCGAGCAAACAGCTGGATACCCATATCCGTCGCGTTGAGCTGCTGATTACCCAGCGCCTGAAGCAGGCCTTGGCAGACGTAGGCTGGGACGCAGATGCAAAACGCTGCATGGACATCGAAGGCATTGGCGAGCTGAGCTCAATGGCACTCGCCAACACCTTCCACCGAGGTCGCTTCAAGAGCAGTGACGCCTTCATCGCTTACCTGGGGATGGATGTCAAAGTCCGAGACTCTGGCAAGCAGGCAGGCCGACGAAAACTCACCAAGAAAGGCGACCCGGAATTACGCCGCCTGCTCTACAACGCGGCTATGGCTGCCCGTAAAACCGCTGCCTGGAAGGCGTTATACGAGACCTATCTATCACAGGGACTCAAGCCCATCCAGGCGCTGATCAAGCTGGCAAGAAAGTTGGCGCGCATTGCCTTTGCCTTGATGCAGAATCAAACGGTTTATCGGCCCAAAACCTGATAAAAGGGGTTGGCATGAACCATAGAATCTCCCACGCTCCAGCGTGGGAACGCATGCCGGGACGCTCTGCGTCCCACACCAGCAGTAGTGCGGAGACCCTTCCGGACGCTATCTCAGCGCATCAGCTTCCAGGTGCGATGAATCCGCGTATTGCGCTGAAAGTCCTTGTCCAGCGTCTGCGCCGATATATCCTCAACCTGATATTTCTCTGCCAACGCAGAGTCCAGCCGGAAACGGCGGAAGTTGTTGGAGAAATACACCACCCCGCCCGGCGCCAAGCGCGCCATGGCCATATCCAGCAATTGCACATGATCGCGCTGCACATCGAACACATCGTCCAGACGCTTGGAATTGGAGAAGGTCGGCGGGTCGATGAAGATGAGTTCATACTCACCACGATCCTGCTCCAGCCACTTCATCACGTCATCCTGCACCAACTGATGCAGATCAGACAGCCCGTTCAATGACAGATTGCGCCGCGCCCAGTCCAGATAGGTTTTCGACAGATCGACGCTGGTCGTCTTGCGCGCCCCGCCCACCGCGGCATGCACAGTGGCGCTGGCGGTATAGCAGAACAGGTTGAGGAAACGCTTGCCGCGGGCTTCTTCGGCGATGCGCAGGCGGATCGGGCGATGATCCAGAAACAGGCCGGTATCCAGATAGTCGGTCAGATTGACCAGCAATTTTACCTGACCTTCATTGACCGTCATGAACTGACCCCGACGATCCATGCGCTGATACTGTTGCTTGCCAGCCTGACGCTGACGCTGCTTGAGCACCACCTGGCTGACCGGAATGCCCAGTACCTGCGGCAGCGCCACCAGCACATCCTGCAGACGCGCCTGGGCCTTGTCTTCGCTGATACTGGCCGGAGCGGCATACTCCTGCACGTGAGCCCAATCGCCATACACATCAATGGCCACGGCAAACTCCGGCATGTCCGCATCGTACAGACGATAACAGCTGATCTGCTGCTGACGTGCCCATTTGCCCAGGGTTTTCAGATTCTTCTTCAAGCGATTGGCGAACATCTGCGCCGACTCGCTGAGCCGCGCGCTGGTTTCCATCGGCGCGGGGGCATCGCCTGCCTCAGCTCGCTCAGTCCGCTCGGCGCGCTCAGCGGAGTTAGGCGCAGCACCGGTGACATAGCGCTCGGATTGCAGGTCCATCAGCAGCAGCTTGCATGGCAAGGCACCATTGAACAGCGAATATTGCTTGTGACTGCGAATACCCATGCGCCGCCCCAGCTCCGGGTTACCGGTGAAGATCGCCGCCTGCCAGCCAGTGCATTCGCTGCGCAGTACCTCACCGAGCTTCTGGTACAGGTAGACCAGACTCGCGGCATCGCCCAGCCGCTCGCCGTAGGGCGGGTTGCAGACGACCAGGCCTTTCTGACCCTGATCAGGGTGCGGTGCAAAGGTCGCCAGCTCGCCCTGATAGACCTTGATCCACTCCCCCAGGCCGGCGCGCTGGATATTGTTGCGCAGCGGTTGTAACAACCGCGGGTCGGCTTCATAGCCGCGGATCCACAAGGGCGCACGCGCCAACCCGGCATCGGCGCGCTGCTGGGCTTCGGCATGCAAGCGCTGCCACAGAGCGGGAACGTGTTGCAGCCAGTGGCTGAACCCCCATTGCTGGCGGTGCAGGTTCGGCGCAATGTCCGCCGCCATCAGGCCGGCTTCTACCAGAAAGGTGCCGGAGCCGCACATGGGGTCGGCCAGCGCCGCTCCCTGCTCCGCCAGCGCCGGCCAGTTGGCCCGAATCAACACGGCTGCCGCGAGGTTTTCCTTGAGCGGCGCGGCGCCCTGCTGCAAACGATAACCGCGCTGGTGCAGGCTGGTACCGGACAGATCCAACGCCAGCTGTACTTCACCATTGCGGCAATGCACATTGACCCGCAGATCCGGATTCACCTTGTTTACCGAAGGACGGGTGCCGTCGGCAGTGCGCAGCCGATCAACAATCGCATCCTTGACCCGCAGTGCGCCGAAGTGGGTGTTGTCGACACCCGCCAGCTGACCAGTGAAATCCACCGCCAGACTGCCGTCCGGCTGCAGGTGATCAGCCCACTGAATGCGCGCGACCCCGTCATACAAGCTCTGCGCGTCACTCCCCGGAAAGCGCTCAAGAATAAGCAGCACCCGGTTCGCCAAGCGTGACCATAGACAGATCCGATAGCCCAGTTCCAGGTCGCCTTCAGCATGCACACCGGCGACAGTTTCCCTGGCCGACGAGGCGCCCAGCGCCCGCAGCTCGTCGAGCAACAAGCCCTCGATTCCTTTCGGACAGGTGATAAAAAATTCAAGGGTCTCGCGCATCTCGTTGATTTCCAGAACAGTGTTACGTTTATGTTGCATCCGGGCTCTAAGGAATGAGCCCAGTATGCCAATTCGATCTTTCTCAGCCCGTCGTAATAGGGTACAAGAGACATCAAGACTTTGCGTTGGTAAACCGAACAAGGAAGCTGCAATTTCTGCAGTTTCCCGGGTGCAGGGAAAAATTCTCTGCACCAAACCCCGGTCCAGACCAGTTGGACCGGGTTGTCATACCACACGAGGGCTGTACTTTATGAGAAGACTAAAGCGTGATCCGATGGAACGAGCATATTTGCGCGGATATCAGAACGGCGTTCAAGGCAAGTCTCAAGACTCCTGTCCCTTCAACAGCACTGCCGGCAGACAGAACTGGATCAATGGCTGGCGTGAAGGCAGAGCCGACCACTGGGCAGGATTCACCGGTATTTCAGGCGTGCATCGCCTCAATGAGATGCGCGCTGTAGGGTAATCCCCTCTCCCACCCTCTTTACCCAGGGCGCTCACTCAGAGCGTCGGGCCTGCGAGGCCCAAGGCCCCCGTTTACGGGGGCCATTTAATTCAGCCCCGGTTACTTTCTGCAGCACCGCTGTTCAGCGCCGCAATCGCATCCACACATTCGCGGATCAGTTCCGGCCCACGGTAGATGAAGCCGCTGTACAGCTGTACCAGACTGGCACCCGCTGCGATCTTGGCCGCCGCATCGGCGCCGGTCAGAATCCCACCGACACCAATAATCGGCATCTGGCCCTTGATTTCATCAGCCAGAATGCGGATCACGTTGGTCGAGGCGTCAGTCAGCGGTCCGCCTGACAACCCACCTTCCTCATCAGCGAAAGTCAGACCCTCCACTCGCGAGCGATCCAGAGTGGTATTGGTAGCAATCACCGCATCCATCCCCTCTTCCAGCAGAGTGCGGGCAACCAGAGTCAACTCCTCGGGCGTCATGTCCGGAGCGATCTTGATGGCAATGGGTACATAGCGGTCATACAGGCTCGCCAGCTCCTGCTGACAGGCCTTGATCTCGGCCAACAAAATCTTGAGCGTGTCGCCGTACTGCAAGGTACGCAGGCCGGGGGTATTGGGTGAGGACAGATTCACTGTTACATAACCGGCATGGCTGTAGACCTTGCGCAGACAATACAGATAGTCGTCCACCGCCCGTCCGACCGGGGTCGTGGCGTTCTTGCCGATATTGATCCCCAGAGTCCCCTGATAGCGCACCCGGGCGACGCGTTCCATCAAGGCGTCCACACCCAGATTGTTGAATCCCATGCGATTGATAATGGCGCTGGCCTCTGGCAAGCGGAAAAGCCGCGGCTTGGGATTCCCCGGCTGCGGCCGCGGGGTCACGGTGCCGACCTCGAGAAAACCAAACCCCAGCCCAGCCAGGCCATCCACCGCAATGGCATTCTTGTCCAGCCCCGCGGCCAGGCCCACCGGATTGTCGAAAGTCATACCCAGCAGCTTCACCGGCTGGGGTTGCACCGGTCGTGCAAGACAGGAAGCCAGACGCAGCCGCCCGGCAGCGCCGATCATGTCCAGCGCCAGGTCATGGGACGTTTCGGCAGGCAGGTGAAACATCAGGGAACGCAGGTTGGAATACATGGTGATGCCCCGGTTGAAAATAGCTGCGCGGAGTATACCGTTTTATGACTGTTATTTAACGTCCAAATCACGCTATTACGGACTATTCCAGCCGCTCCAGAGATACCAGTTTGCCCTCGGCAGTAAAGCGCATAACGAAGCTGCCATACACCCCCATGTGCGTCAGAAAGGGCCGCAGATGATGGGCCGGGAGGCTGACCCGGCGGCCATCCCGGCTGTGCATCATCACCCGGCCGGCCTGACCCCGATACCAGGCCAGGTAGCGCTCAGCGGGCAATGTCAGATCAATGATCAGTTCCTGCATGATTCTCCATCGTTGCCTGCCGGGCATTGCCAGCGAGGTCGGTCAGTTCGCGCATGGCCACAGCGATCATCGGATAATCGTTCTGCCCCGTGCTTCTCAATTCGGTCAACAACAATTGCCAACGCTGCACCAACAACCGGTTATGGTCCAACCAGCTGGACAACAATTCATCCACCGGCTGGTCCCGGTCGCTCGTCTGCAGAACCGATATGGTCATGTAGCCAAGCTGATTTTCCAGTTCATCACGATAGGCCTCTCTGGCCAGCGCCTGCCAATGAGAATCCACCGGTAGCGCATTGATCTGATTGGCGAACCAGGTGATCTGCAATTCACTGCCCAGCGCGAAGAATACCTGAGCAACCCGCTGTGCGGGTTGCCCGGTGACATCTGCCGCATCGATCACCCCGAGCATGGTATAGAAATGGGCAGCCCCCGCCACCAGACGGGCGATAGGTACCGGAACATCGGCGGCAGTATAGTGCTCGACGCGCGACTCCCAAAGCTGACGCACGGAACCCTCGAGCATCTCATCGAAGTGCTCATCAAGCGCCTGGATCTGCGGCGCAAAATGCGCCACCAGGGCTGCGGTCTGCATCTGCTCCTCCGGACTTCCGCCCGGTCCGCGGCGGCGAAGGAACCAGCGCGTGGCCCGGCGCGCCAGGCGCATCAGCTCATCCATCAGTTCGATCTGCACCGCCGCCGGCAATTGATAATCCAGCTTGGCGATGCTGTCAAACTGTTCCATCAACCGGAATACATCCCGCGCCACCACATAGGCTGCAACAATCCGCCCAGCACTGGCGCCCGTTGATTGCTCCATGCGTCGCAGGAATGTGATTCCCATATGGTTGACCAGGTTGTTGGCCAACTGCGTGGCGATGATTTCGCGCCGCAGCCGATGTCCGGCAAGCGCCGCAGTATGCTCACGCACCAGTTGCGGCGGGAAGGCCGTGGCCATTTCGCGGGCCAGCCAGGTATCCTCCGGCACCTCGGATGCAGCCAGTCGCTCTTTCAGGTCCGCTTTGGAATAGGAGATCAACACCGACAACTCCGGCCGCGTCAGCCCCGTCCCCTTGGCTGCACGGTCGGCCAACTGGTCGTCCTCTGGTAGAAACTCCAGCGCACGATTGAGCTTACCGCTGGACTCCATGGCGCTGATGAAGCGCCGATACTCCGCCATTGCGCGCGTAGCCTGACCCTGGGCCAGACTGATCGCCTGGGTCTGCTGATAATTGTTGGACAGCACCAGCCCGGCCACGGCCTCGGTCATGTCCGCCAGCAACTGGTTGCGCTGTTTGCCGGTCATATCCCCTGCCGCCACGACTTCGTTCAGCAGGATCTTGATATTGACTTCGTGGTCGGAGCAATCGACCCCGCCGGCGTTGTCGATGAAGTCGGTATTGGCTGCGCCGCCATTCAGGCAATACTCGATCCGTCCCAGCTGGGTCACACCGAGGTTGCCGCCCTCGCCGATCACCTTGCAGCGCAACTCGCAGCCATCCACCCGTACCGCATCATTGGCCTTGTCACCCACGTCGGCATGGCTTTCCGTTGACGCCTTGATATAGGTACCGATGCCACCATTCCACAGCAGGTCCACCGGCGCCTGCAGCAGACGATTGATCAGTTCCGCCGGTGTGAGCTGGTCTTCGCTGATATCGAAGACCTCCTTCATTTCCGGCGTCAGCCTGATCTGCTTGAGACTGCGCGGGAATACGCCACCGCCCGCCGATATCAACTCCGGGTCATAATCCGTCCAGCTGGAGCGCGGCAGGTCGTAGAGACGCTGGCGTTCCTCGAAGCTGCGCTCGGGGTCCGGATCGGGGTCGATGAAAATATTCAGATGGTTGAAGGCAGCCAGCAGTTTCACCGAGCGTGAACGCAGCAGGCCATTGCCGAACACATCCCCGCTCATGTCACCGATACCTATCACCGTGATCGGGTCCTGCTGCACATTGATACCCAGTTCGCGGAAATGCCGCTGCACCGAAATCCACGCCCCCCGAGCGGTAATGCCCATGGCCTTGTGGTCGTATCCGGCCGAACCGCCCGAGGCAAATGCGTCTCCCATCCAGAAGCCGTAGTCGGCGGCGATGCCATTGGCGATATCGGAAAAACTGGCCGTCCCTTTGTCCGCCGCCACGACCATGTAATAGTCGTCGCCATCGTGACGAATGACCTGCTGAGGCGGCACTACCTGACCGTCCACCAGATTATCAGTGAGATCCAGCAGTCCCTGGATGAAGATCCGGTAACAGGCAATGGCCTCCTGCTGTATCTCGTCTCGATCGGCGCCGACGGGCAGCCGTCGGGGTACAAAGCCACCCTTGGCTCCGACCGGCACGATGACCGCGTTCTTGACCTGCTGTGCCTTTACCAGCCCGAGTACCTCGGTACGGTAGTCTTCCTCGCGGTCGGACCAGCGCAGCCCACCACGAGCCACCTTGCCACCGCGCAGGTGCACACCCTCGACGCGCGGGGAATAGACGAAAATCTCATACATCGGCCGCGGCAACGGCAGCTCCGGAATACCTGACGGATCGAACTTCAGACTGATGTAGTTCTTGGGCTCACCCTGCGCATCGGATTGATAGAAGTTGGTCCGCACGGTCGCCTTGATCAACGCCAGAAAGCGGCGCAGGATGCGGTCCTCGTTGAGTACCGCCACCCCCTCCAACGCCCCGGTGATGGCCTGTTCCAGCCTGTCTTCAAGCTCGTTGGCCGAGGCTTTGCGGGCCAGCAGAAAACGGGTCTTGAACAGCCTCACCAGCTCCCGGGCAATCGGCGCATGATTGATCAGGGTCCCGGCGATATAAGGTAGCTCGAAGCCCATGCGAATCTGTTTGATATAGCGGGCAAAAGCCCGCAACAGAGCAACCTCGCGCCACTGAATACCCGCCAGCAGAATCAGTCGGTTGAAGCCGTCGTTCTCCGCTTGCCCGTTCCAGATTGCGGAAAAGGCCTCACGAAACAGTTGATTGACGTCTTCGATGTCCATGCTCGGGTCCAGCGTCGAGCTGAACACGAAGTCGTGAATCCAATAGCTTTGCCCATCCTGCAGGCGAATCTGGAAGGGAAACTCACCGAGCACCCGCAAACCGAGATTGTCCAATACCGGCATTACATCCGACAGTGGCAGCGGCCCGCCCAGATGATACAACTTGCAATGCAATTCACCGGCTTTACGCTCCAGCGGCTGATAAAAGCTCATCGCCAGCGGGTTTTCACTGTCGAGCGCGAGCAGATGCTGAATATCAACCACGCCGGTGGCCGGATTGAAGCGCTTGCTGTAACCGGGTGGAAATTCAGTACCAAAGCGCGCCAGTGCCTCGATGGCGGCAGCCTCACCCAGTCTGTCCCGCAACTGCTCAGCGTAATCGTCGTCCCAGCTGCGGCAAGCCTGTATCACATCCTGTTCAATTTTCACGTGGTCAATTTCCAGATTGCGTCGCGGGTCCACGCTCAGTATGAACTGCACGCGGGCCAGCGGTGATTCGGAGAAGTACGTCCAGAACTCACTGGCGGACGCCTCAAGACGCGCCATCAACACCTGCTGGATCTGCCGGCGAATGGCGGTGGAATAGATATCCCGCGGGACATAGGCAAGGCAGTAATAGAACTGCGCATAATTGCCGCGGCGCAGGAATATCCGGATCTGCGCGCGTTCCTGTATCTGCACAATCCCCATGGCTGTGTCACTGAGCTGCTGCTGCGACATCTGGAACAGGTCATCGCGCGGAAGTATCTGCAACACCTGGTTCAACTCCTTGCCCAGATGACTATGCGCTTCAAAGCCAGACTCACGCCGCACTCCGTCCACCTTGCGGCGCAGCCAGGGAATATTGCGCACATCCGCGCTGTAGACCCGCGAGGTGTACAGCCCGGCGAACCGATGCTCCAGAATCACCTCTCCTTCGGCATTCACTTCGCGTATCGACACGTAATCCGGGTACGCCGGCCGGTGCACCCGGCTGTTCTGCGCACCCTTGGCGAATGACACCAGTAATGGCGAATGCAGATAGTCCAGCACCGAGGCCGGCAGACCCTCGATATTGTCTTCCGGCGGCTCCAGTGCGGCGATACCGAGACTGTGATCCGGCTGTATTCCGAGGCGGCCCTCCCGCCCCCCATCGCGAATGGCAAATCGGGTATAGCCCAGGAAAGTGAAATGCTCCAACAGCCAATCGAGAAAAGCTGCCGCCTCTTGCCGCGTATCATCATCGAACCAGTCGAACCCGCTACCCTGCAACCGAACGATCAGCTCCCGAGCTTGTCGCTGCATGGGTTCGAAAGCACTGACGGCCGTCTCGACATGCAGCAACGCCTCCTGCAGACCGTCTTGCAGTGCCTTGAGTTCGGCCGGTGCGGCGCGCCGATCAACTTCGATATGCATCACCGACTCGGCGCGCAGCCCTTCGCCATCGGCGCTGGCCGGATGCAAGGCCTGCAGTTGGCCATCCGCATCCCGAGCAACCTTGAAAAGGCTGTTCTGCAGCATGTGGATGGCACATCCCTGGCGGTTCAACTCGATACGCACCGAATCCACCAGAAATGGCGAGTCAACATGCAGCAACTGCACTACCGTATGCGCGGACTGCCAGCCATGCCCCTGCACCTGTGGATTGAACACCCGGATGTTGCCAGTGGGCTGATCAAAATGCTGCAGCATATGCCAGAATGACAGAACTGACCCCAGCAAGTCGGTATCCTGCCGGGTAAGCAACTCGTCGAGTGTGGCAATACTGAAGAAATGCTCCGCGAACAGCGCAATATCAGCAGCGTCTGCCGGCTCCACCAGTGTCTGCAGACGCTGCTGAATAATCTGCAGGAATTCGTTCCTGTCGCTGGCAACAATAAAAGCCATGAAACCTCCACCCGGTTGGACAAGCGTTCTGATCAGCATCCTCAACAACCCCTAGTCTAGACCACAGGCTTTTCGGTAAAGTGGCAATCACCACAGGAAGATTCGGTCACCCAAGGAACTCCGTCACCATGTCCCATCGCGAGTCACTGCTCCAGCTGAAAACCTTCATGGCTCAGCAGATATTCGGCCAGGAACAACTGATCGACCGTATGTTGATCTGTCTGCTCGCTGGTGGTCATGTGTTGGTCGAAGGTGCTCCCGGGCTGGCCAAGACCAAGGCGATCAAGGTGCTTTCCGAGGGCATCGAGGCGGACTTTCATCGTATCCAGTTCACCCCCGACCTGCTCCCGGCGGACATCACCGGTACCGAAATCTACCGCCCGGAAACCGCCAGCTTCAGCTTTCAGCAGGGACCGATCTTTCATCATCTGGTCCTGGCCGACGAGATCAACCGCGCACCGGCCAAGGTACAATCCGCCCTGCTCGAAGCCATGGCCGAGCAGCAGGTGAGTATTGGCCGGGAGACCTGGCCGTTGCCGGAGCTGTTCATGGTCATGGCCACGCAGAACCCCATCGAACAGGAAGGCACCTATCCGCTTCCGGAAGCGCAGCTGGATCGTTTCCTGATGCATGTGCGCATCGGCTTTCCCGATGCCGCACTGGAACGGCAGATCCTGCAGCTGGCCCGTGGCGAAGCCAAAGGCTTCGAGCCGCGCGTTGCCGAGCGGGTCAGCCAGGAGTCGATTCTTGCTGCTCGCCAGGAAGTGCTCGGCTTGTTCATGGCCGATGCGGTGGAGGAATACCTGATCCAACTGATCATGGCGACCCGCCGACCCGAGCTGTACAACCCGCAATTGGCCGAATGGATTCAACTGGGTGCCAGCCCGCGCGGCACCATAGCACTGGACCGCTGCGCCCGTGCCCACGCCTGGCTGGCCGGTCGCGACTTCGTCAGCCCGGAGGATGTCCAGGCCATAGTGCATGATGTATTGCGGCATAGGCTGATGCTCAGCTTCGAGGCCGAAGCAGCCGGTATCGACGCCGACCGGGCCATTACTCTGCTGGTTGAATCCGTTGCAGTGGTCTAGGACCCGCGGCCCCAGACCATGACCGATTCCGCTGCCTATATCACCCTCGATGCGTTGCTGGAGGCGCGCCGTCATTGCCGTGAACTGCCACTGTCTGGCCGTCCCATGCATGCCGGACGTCAGACCGGCCGACAGTTTTCTCGATTGCGTGGACGCGGTATCGATTTCGATCAGGTGCGTCTGTACCAGCCCGGTGATGACATCCGCAATATCGACTGGCGGGTGACCGCACGCACCCGCAAGGCTCATACCAAGGTATTTAATGAAGAGCGCGAGCGGCCGATATTCGTTCTCTGCGAGCAGAGCAGCCGGATGTTCTTCGGCACTCAGAGGTGCTTCAAATCGGTACTGGCGGCTGAAGCCTGTGCCCTGATTGCCTGGATGGCGCTGGCTCACAATGATCGCATCGGCGGCATGGTGTTCGATGCCGAACAGTGCCATGAAATTCGCCCGCGCCGCAGCCGCCAGGCAATTCTGCAACTGCTTAATCGCCTGCTCAGCGGCAATCATGCATTACAGCCCGGCGCCCCGGCAGCCATGACCGACGAACCGCTCAACCTGGCGTTACGCCACAGTCGCGAAGTCATTCGTCCCGGCAGCATCCTTTATCTGTTGTGTGACCACTCTGCCATTGACGGTCTGAGCCAGCCCCTGTTGAATGCGCTGGGCGCGCACAATGATCTGGTCCTGCTGCCGATATTCGATCCTCTGGAGGCTAGCCTGCCCAGCAGCCCGGCCCTTGAGTTCGTGCAGGATCACCAGCGCCTGACGCTGAACACCACCGACACCGCACTGCGTGAGGCCTGGGCCACACAGTTCCTGACTCGCCAGCAAGCATGGCAACAACTTGCCACTCGATTGCGCTGCGGCCTGCAACCGCTGGATACCAGTCGCCCGCCTATCGAACAGCTCCGCCTGCTGCTGAGCACGCATGCACGGAGGCGTCACTGATGGAAGAATCACTGTACGCCCAGCTGACTCATCCCGCCTCCCCGCCGGCGATCTCGTGGTGGCCCCCAGCGCCCGGCTGGTGGGTGCTCGGCTGCGCTCTGCTACTTGTCATGCTATTACTGCCCTGGCTGCTGCGCTATGCACGGCGCCGGAAACGGCGGTTGAATCGCCGCACCCGACAGATGCTGGCCGACGTGCCGGCAGCGCTGCCGGACGCCCAATGGTTGGCAGCCATCAATATCAGCATCAAACAACGGCTGAAGCTGCGCGGTGACGAGGCGGCCACGCGCCTGTTCGGTGAAGCCTGGCTCGACTTTCTGTGCAGCCGTTCGCCCAAGGCTCGCCGCGACATCCTGCAGCCTCTGGCTGCCGACTTATATCGGCCGGATGTCGAACTGACTCAGGCGCAGCGCCAGGCTTTGCTCACCGAGCTGCGACGCTGGATGCGCCACGATGATGTTTGAATTCCACTGGCCCCTGTGCTTTCTACTGCTGCCGCTGCCCTGGCTTTACCGGCGCTGGCTACCCGCCGCCGAGACCCGTTCAGCCGCATTGCAGGTCAGCTTCATGCAGCGTCTGGAAGCACTGCGGCCACTCTCTGCGCAGCACAGCAGTCCGGGACGCAAATGGCCTTATCTGGTGGTCTGGGTGCTGCTGGTCAGCGCCGCTGCCCGCCCCGAGCTGCTCGGTGAAACGCTGCCGACACCGGTCACCGGTCGGGACATGATGCTGGCGCTGGATCTGTCCGGCAGCATGGAGTTTCGAGACATGCAGCTGGATGGCGAAGAGGTCAATCGACTGGTACTGGTCAAGCATCTGCTTGGCGAGTTTGTTGATCGTCGCCACGGTGACCGGCTGGGGCTGATTCTGTTCGGAAGCCAGGCCTATGTGCAGGCACCGCTCACCCATGACCGGCAAGCGGTCAGCGAATGGTTGGAAGAAAGCTTCATCGGTCTCGCCGGCCGGGAAACCGCCATCGGCGATGCCATCGGCCTGGCGGTCAAGCGGCTGCTGGATGAACCCGCATCGAGCCGGGTGCTGATCCTGATTACCGACGGCGCCAATACCGCCGGCAATGTCAGCCCGCTGCGCGCAGCCCGGCTGGCCGCCGAGCACGGCATACGCATTTTCAGCATAGGTGTCGGTGCTGATACCCAGACGCAGGACAACACCACTGCCAGCCTGTGGGGATTGCAGTTCGATCCCTCCATCGAGCTGGATGAGGGCAGTCTGAAGGAAATTGCCCTGATCACCGACGGCAGCTATTTTCGTGCACGTAACGAGGCGGATCTGCAGGCCATCTATCAGCGCCTGGACGAGCTGGAACCCGCTTTGCGCGACGGCCTGCCCGACCGTCAGACAACGCCGCTGTATCCCTGGCCGCTGGGTCTGGCGCTGACATTGAGCCTGATGCTGTCGGGCAGCGTCGTCCTGCGGAGGGGCCGCCATGTCTGAGCTCTTCGGCTTCTCCTTCGCGCGCCCGTTGTGGCTGTTGGCCCTGCTGCCGGCGGCTTTCCTGCTGGTGCTCCTCTATCAACGCGGCTGGCGCCGCTCCGGCTGGGAGCAGCTATTACCCGCCCAGTTGCATGGCTGGTTGTTGCAGCAGCATCCCGGCGGTAGTCATGCGCTGCGCTTCACCGCCCTCGGGCTGACCTGGACGCTGGCTGTACTGGCTCTGGCCGGGCCTGTGGTAAACAGTGTCGGCGAACCCCGGCGGCTGTCGGAAAGCGCGCTGGTCATCGTGCTCGATGTCTCGCGCAACATGCTCTCCGACGATCTTGCGCCCAACCGCCTGCAACGCGCCAAACACAAGATCCGCACGGTGATGCAGGATTACCCGGACACTCAGCTGGCATTGATCGCCTTCGCCGGCAGCGCTCACCGGGTGACACCTCTGAGCCAGGACCGCAATACCATGAGCAGTCTGCTGGCGGCACTGGAACCGGACATCATGCCGGCCGATGGGCAGAACGTGGAGCAGGCCCTGAGCCTGGCTGGGCAGATGCTCGCGGACCAGCCCCAGCGCAGTTCCCAGGTATTATTGTTGACCAGCGGACTCGACACCACGGAACGCGACGCACTGGCCAGACAGGCGCAGGAGCTCGGGGCGCAACTGGCGATTCTCGGGATCGGCACCGCCGCCGGCGCCCCGGTCCCCCTGGCCGAAGGCGGTTTCATGCGCGACGCCGAAGGCCGCATTCTGCTGCCCCGGCTCAATACCCAGCAACTGGCCACGGTGGCGCGGCAGCACGGCAGCCGCTATCACGGCATCACCATCAGCAATCGGGATCTGGACTACCTGGTGCTGCGTCCCAGCGTTGATGTCAGCAGCGACGCCAGCGAACGTCGGCTACCGGTGGACCAGGGCCACTGGCTGGTGCTATTGCTGTTACCCTTGGCGGCACTCGGCGCACGCCGCGGTTGGCTGGGCGTGCTGCTGATTGCCGCGTTGCTGCCACCACCGGCTCAGGCCTTCAGTTGGGCCGATCTATGGCTTCGCCCGGACCAGCAGGCCATGCAGCTGCTGGAGCAACAGCAACCCGCTGCCGCAGCCGAGCATTTTGTTGATCCTGCCTGGCGCGCCTGGGCGCTATATCAGGCAGGTGACTATCAACAGGCCGCCGAGGCCTGGACGCAACTGGCCGCTACCGAGCCCGACAATCCGCAACATCATTTCAACCTCGGCACCGCCCAGGCCAT
The DNA here is from genome assembly GCF_900105005.1 of Halopseudomonas litoralis. Taxonomy (NCBI): domain Bacteria; kingdom Pseudomonadati; phylum Pseudomonadota; class Gammaproteobacteria; order Pseudomonadales; family Pseudomonadaceae; genus Halopseudomonas; species Halopseudomonas litoralis. The sequence continues at coordinate 1,146,921 of NZ_LT629748.1, read as the reverse complement.
GGCTGGACAATACCAGCTGGCGCTGGAAGCCTACGAACAGGCTCTCACCCGTGCGCCCGAGCATGGCGCTGCGCGTCATAACCGAGGCGTTGTCGAAGCGTTACTGAAGAAATTGCGCCAGCAGCAGGAAGACCAGCAAACTGATAGCAACGACGCCAGCCCCGGCAGTGACACTGCTCAACAGTCTTCCTCAAGCAGCAACGGCAACGGCAGCAACAGCTCATCTGCTGCGAGAACCTCGCCGGGCAGCAATGGCGAAACGCCGGGTACCGACAGTGAGGTATCCGGCCCCTCAGGCCCCGCGACAACGGGTGCAACCACAAGTCCGCCATCAACTGACCTCAACAGGGCTGCCACAGACGAGCAGTCTGCCGGCAACAGCACGACCGGGAATCAAGACCATGGAAGCCGCAGCGAACATCGCGCCGCTCTCGAACAACAACAGGCACTGCAACAATGGCTGAGGGATATTCCGGACGATCCGGCTGAATTGTTGCGGCGCAAGTTTCTATACCAACATCTGCAGCAACAGGAGTCGCCGCGATGATCAGATTGATAACCCTTTGCCTGACGATCATCTTCAGCCAGCTGGCGCACGCCACGCTCGAGGCCAGCGTTGACCGCACCCGGCTGGTCGAAGGCGAAGCCCTGGAACTCACCTTGGAAACGCCCTCGGCCAGCCGTCTGAGCGAGTTGGATCTGAGTCCATTGCAGGAGCACTTCGAGGTACAGCGCACCCGCCAGTTGAGCCTGGTCAGCCAGATCGATGGCAAGACCACGCCAGTGACCCGCTGGGTAGTCAGGCTGCTGCCACAGCGAACCGGTTTCGTGGTCATTCCACCGCTCAACCTGGGCACCTCGGCGAGCCAGCCAATCAGCCTGCAGGTGCTATCGGCAGCACAGGCCGCCAATGACAGCCGCACCCAGCTGGCACCGGTGTTCATCGACAGCGAAGTGGATATCGAAACGCCCTATGTCCAGGCCCAGGTCTTGCTGACTCTGCGGATCTATCATTCGGTATCGTTGTTCGACGACTCAGTCCTCAGCGGCCTGGATATCCCCCACGCCCGAGTGGAAAGCCTCGGCCCGCCGCGTCATTTCGAACGTCTGATGAACGGAGTACGTCACGGCGTGATCGAGATGCGCTACGCCATCTTCGCCCAGCAGAGCGGTGAGCTGGAGATACCTTCGCAACTGTTCAGCGCCACCACGCTCCAGCCAACCGATGGTACACAGCGTTTCTCCGCCCGCACCGGAAAACTCATCCAGGTACGCTCACCAAGCATTACCCTGCAGGTGAAACCCGTACCAGACAGCTACCCCGCCGGGGTGCCTTGGATACCCACCTCGGCGCTGAGCCTGAGCCAGACCTGGCAACCCGACCCCGGTATCGATCTGCTCAGCGGCGAACCCCTTACCCGCACGCTGATTCTGGAAGCCGACGGTCTGAATGCCAGCCAATTGCCCGTACTGCAGAGCCTGCCGGGCGACGCCGACAGCGAGCTGCGCCAATACGCCGATCAACCGCGTCTGGAAAGCCGCATCAATGACAGCGGAATACACAGCGCGCGGCATGACAGCGCTGCCCTGGTCGCGCTGCAGGAAGGTTCATATAGTCTGCCGCAGGTGGTGGTCCACTGGTGGAATACGGCTGAAGATCAGCTGGAAGTCAGCACGCTTGACGCGGTAACCCTGAACTTCAGTCGCAGTGGAGATTACCCCGAGGTAAGTGAGCCTCTGAATTTCCAGACAAGCGAACCCACCCTGCTCTGGCCTTGGCAGCTGGCAACCGCGCTGCTGCTGTCGGCCCTGGCGGCAAGTCTGTATTACCTGCGCCTTGCCCATCACATCTTGGCCGAATACAGCCTGCCAGAAGCCGAAGAAGATCTGGATGATGCAACCCAGGACAACCCCCTGGCCGACCTGCAGGCTGCCTGTCGCACCAACCAACCAGCGGAAGCGCGCAAGGCCCTGGAGACCTGGGCCCGCCAACAGCACACCGAAGGCCTGATTGGGCTTGCGCACAACTATCTGGAGCTGGAAGAAGCACTCGACGACCTCAACGCCTGCCTGTTCGGCCGCGCCCACCACACCTGGCGCGGCAAACCATTATGGCGCGCCGTACGCATGGTCATCCAGAGCCGCCGCCGTGAAGCAGAAGAACAACAGACGGCGAAACCCGAAGGGTTGTATCCGGAAGTCTAAGAGCCAACCCGGACGCAGAACATCTGCGGCGCGGGCTCCCACGCAGAGCATGGGAGCCATCGGCTAACTCCACATCCAGCTGCCACCCCAAGTTAGAAAAGCCGCGCGCCCTGATAACCCACCGCCTGCCCGCCACTTCGATCGTTTGTATGGTTCATCTGCAGGTCCAAAATGGACCTGTCAGGGTGGAGGGGCTCAATCGTTTTCCGGCCTTTCGGCACGGACTGTGGGAGATTTCGCCCCACCCTCACCATAAACGCCAATAGAGAATCCATCGGCAGAGCCAAGCCGCTCAGACCGACGATACGTCGCAAGCCAGCGTCTGGTGAGCCCTGACAAGTCAAAGACTACTTTAGCTTGGAGGACGCGCCATGACAAAATCTGTTGAATCTATCCTGGTGGGTATCGATGTCAGCAAGGCGGAGCTGGTGATCGCTCGCAGTGACGCCCCTCAGATCGACACGATCAACAACTCCCCCAGCGCTATTAAGCGCTGGTTGAAGTCGTTGCCGCAGGGCTCAAGGATCGCGCTGGAAGCCACCGGAATTTATCATCGGCAACTGGCCACGCTGGCTCATGCAGCAGCACACCCGCTCTACTTACTGGATGGTTATCGGCTCAGCCGTTACCGCGATGGGGTAGGTACCCGGGCCAAGACCGACCCGTCTGATGCCAGACTGACCCTGCGTTATTTGAGCAACGAGCTTGAGGAGCTCAAGCCTTGGATCCCTGCCCATGATGCGTTTTACCGCATCCAAAGCCTGATGCGCCGTCGAGCCTCGCTGGTTCATACCCGAGTAGCGTTGAGCCAGAGCTTGCAGGATGTACCTGAGTTGAAGCAGGCGAGCAAACAGCTGGATACCCATATCCGTCGCGTTGAGCTGCTGATTACCCAGCGCCTGAAGCAGGCCTTGGCAGACGTAGGCTGGGACGCAGATGCAAAACGCTGCATGGACATCGAAGGCATTGGCGAGCTGAGCTCAATGGCACTCGCCAACACCTTCCACCGAGGTCGCTTCAAGAGCAGTGACGCCTTCATCGCTTACCTGGGGATGGATGTCAAAGTCCGAGACTCTGGCAAGCAGGCAGGCCGACGAAAACTCACCAAGAAAGGCGACCCGGAATTACGCCGCCTGCTCTACAACGCGGCTATGGCTGCCCGTAAAACCGCTGCCTGGAAGGCGTTATACGAGACCTATCTATCACAGGGACTCAAGCCCATCCAGGCGCTGATCAAGCTGGCAAGAAAGTTGGCGCGCATTGCCTTTGCCTTGATGCAGAATCAAACGGTTTATCGGCCCAAAACCTGATAAAAGGGGTTGGCATGAACCATAGAATCTCCCACGCTCCAGCGTGGGAATGCCTGTCGGGACGCTCCGCGTCCCATCCCACCGCCGTGCAGACGTCTACCCCTCCCCCTCAAACCAAAAAGGCCGCGCGGTTTCCCGGGCGGCCTTTGGTCTTGCGTTACAGCCTTCAGCTGCGCATTTTCTCCGGGCGCAGCAGGAAGCGCGCCAGGGCTGGCAACAGCCAGAGGGCACCGAACATGTTCCACAGGAACATGAAGGTCAACAGAATACCCATATCAGCCTGGAACTTGATCGCCGAGAAGATCCAGGTTGCCACCCCGATGGCCAGGGTGAAGCCAGTGAAGGTCACTGCCTTGCCCGTCGTCTTCAGGGTTTCATAGTAGGCTTCCTGCAGTGGCATGCCCTGACGCAGGTAGGTCTCCAGTCGGCTGTAGATATAGATCCCGTAGTCGACCCCGATACCCACACCCAAAGCGATAACCGGCAAGGTTGCCACCTTCACGCCAATGCCGAGGAAGGCCATCAGTGCGTTGGCCAATACCGAGGTCAAGGCCAGCGGGATGATGATACAGAGCACCGCACGGATCGAGCGGAAGGTTATCAGACACATCAGGATAACCACCGCATACACGGTCAGCAGCATCTTCAGCTGGGACTTCTCGATCACCACGTTGGTCGCAGCTTCAATCCCGGCATTACCGGCAGCCAGCTTGAAGGTGATGTTGTCGGTGTTGTATTCCTCGGCAAACTCTTCAACCGCCGCAGTCGCCCGGCTCAGGGTGTCGGCCTTGTGGTCGTTGAGGAAGATCATCACCGGAGCAAGCGAGCAACTGGCGTTGAACATGCCATCCGGCGCCCGGCTGATCGCCGTATTCAGGTTGTCCTGGTTCCGCGACAGCGCCTGCCATTTCAGGCTGCCCTCGTTGTTGCCCATGATTACCTGCTTGGCCACAGTCACCAGCGACACAGCGGATTGCACGCCCGCCAGGTTGCTCATGCGCCACTCCAGTTGGTCGATGGCTTCCATGGTTTCGTAGGCCGAGCACATTTCCGGCGGCGTGCTGACCATGACCACCAATACATCGGAGCTGGTCGAGTAGTTGCTGATGATGAACTCGTTATCCAGGTTGTAGCGCGAATCCGCACGCAACTCCGGCGCACCCGGGTCCAGATCACCGATCTCGACATTCTTGCCGTAATAGATACCGAAGCCGAAAGCCAGAATCGCCAGCACCACGGAGATCGGTGCAACCGCAGGATGGGCAAAACCGGAGATGAACTGCCACAATTTCTGCGGACGTGAAGCCAGATCCCGATTGCGCTCTACCGCACGCTTGCTGATACCGATGAAGGACATCAGGATCGGCAGAAGCATCAGGTTGGTCAGAATGATCACAGCCACACCGACGGACGCGGCAATACCCAACTCACGAATGACTTCGATCTCGATCAACAGCAAAGTCACGAAGCCGACACCGTCCGACACCAGTGCCACAATCCCTGGAACGTAGAGCGAACGGAAGGCGCGACGGGCCGCGGTATAGGCATCATCCGCCCCGGCATATTCGATTGCCATGGCGTTGATGATCTGCACCCCGTGGGAGATACCGATGGCGAACACCAGGAACGGCACCAGAATCGAATAGGGGTCCAGACCAAAACCCAGGGTATGCAGCAAACCGAGCTGCCAGATCACCGCAATGACCGAACATACCAGGGTGGTAAGCGAGCTCTTCAGACAGCGGGTGAAGATCAGCAGCAGCACGAAGGTGATCAACAGCGCAGCGCCGAAAAACATCACCACCTTCATGATGCCGTCGATCAGGTCACCGACCTTCTTGGCAAAGCCGACAATATGAATACTGATATTGGGGTTTTCGTCCTGGAACTCGCTGCGGATTTTCTCTTCCAGCAGGCGAGAGAACTCGCCATAGTCCAGCTTGATCTGCTCGGCCTGGTTTTCCGGATTGGGATAGGAGCCCTGCAGCGGCACATCGATGATGGTGGATTTGAAGTTATTCGCCACCAATCGACCGATCTCACCGGACTTGAGGATATTGGTACGCAGTTCGTCAAGATCTTCCGCGCTCAGGTAGGCTGGGCGGCTGGCTACCGGCCCACCGTCGAAACCGTACTCGGTCACTTCGGTCCAGCGCACGTTCGGCGTCCACAATGAACGCAGGTTGGCACGGTCTACGCCGGGCAGGAAGAATACCTCGTCATTGATACGCTTGAGCGTTTCCATGTACTCGGTAGAGAAGATATCACCATCTTTGATCGCCACTGCGATACGGATGGAGTTACCCAGATTGCCCATGTCGCTCTGATGTTCGAGCATGTTGATGATGTAGGGATGCTCGAGAGGAATCATCTTCTCAAAGCTGGTGACTGGGCGGACCTGCGCTGCCTGAAAACCGAAGAACACGGTCAGCGCAGCAAAGATCAGCAACATGATCAGTCGGTTATTGAAAATGACCCGTTCCACAAGTGGAGCGGTCTCCTGATGGTGTCTGGACATCCAGATTCTCCTGGCTTTAATTCTTCTTGTAAGAAATCGTCGATTGAATTATGCGTTTTATTCTTCGGTATCGGCCGGTTCCGGCAAGGTAAGGGCGGTGCTTCCAGCGGCCGACAGCCCCTGTTCATCAGCTTTTACCACCCCCCGCTGACCAACCAGCAGAATGCCCCCGTCCGACAAACCGGTAGCACTCGCCAGAGCAACCCGATCCGGGCGCACAGTCACATCAAAGCTGCGTCCGCCGTCGTCACTGGTGGCAACCACGCCGCCCACCCCTACCACGACCAGGCGACCATCGGCGGCCAGCTGACCACCGGCCAGAGTGCCTTCCAGAGGGCCATTGTTGGGCGTCATCAGTTCGACCCGCTCCCAGCTATCACCAAAATCGCTGGAGCGGTACATGTTGCCGCGCAACCCCCAGGCCAATATGCCACCCGCTTCACCGGTACCGGAAACGCCGAACCAGGAACCGTCATAGGGCATCTCGGTCAGGGTTTCCCAGGTATCCCCGAAATCGGCGGAACGATACATGGTGCCCATCTCGCCTACCAGGAACAGACCACTATCCTGGACGACAGTCAGCGCGTTGTAGTGGAAGCCGTCGGGATTGTCGATATCAAAGGAAACATCTTCCCAGGTCTCGCCACCATCGTCGGTACGCAGGAAAATACCATAGGCGCCGACCGCAAAGCCGGTCTGACGGTTGCGGAACCAGACATCCATAAGCGGTTTTTCAAGGAAGCCAAAACCCTCGTCCGGCGCGTCGATTTCCGGGTCACGGTATTGCACCGTCCAACTTTCACCACCATCGGTGCTGTGCAGAACCAGTGAGTCGTGACCTACTGCCCAGCCGTTACGCTCGTCGACGAAGTCCACCGCAGTGAGGAGCTGGCGAGTCGGGGCCGGAGCCTGCAGCCAGCTGTCACCCTGATCATCGGAATAGACAATGTGGCCACGCGCACCGACAGCAACCAGGCGCTCACCTGCGTGCTCGATATCAAGCAGCAGCGACTTGCTGGATTTGAGTGAAATGATCGCCGGCTTGAGATCCTCGCCGGCAATATCCTGTGCCATAGCGAGTGAGGCGCTGCCGAGCAAGGCGCCGGATAGACCCAGCGCCATGACGATCCTGCGTGACAGTGCTGTGGTGATTCCTTTATCCGGCTGTTCTGCACCAGCCTGGCTAAAGGATGAAACGCGCCAGGAATTTGGCTCGTGCATAGTCCTTCCCCTTTGTTCTTATAGATCACTCTGCCGATTGGCATGTCTCCCGCATACTATCGGGGTTTGACAAGCGCTGCCAACTGACCTTGGTTATCTTTTGTTAATCATGTCGGTGATATGGCGCGACTGGATCGATCTCTGCAGATCGACGCCATAACCGGTATTTTCTTCGGAAATGTCATACAGGATGGCACCACTGCGGCCGAATGCACGGCATTCGATCGGACGACGCAGAATGAACAAATACAGGAAAGAAGACTGGCTTCCCCGGAACGGACTGGATTACTGTCGCAAGACAGCGCGCAAACCTGATCCATCAGGAAATTACGCATTCAAGACCCCTTTTGTTATTGGCCACCCTGGATCGTCGGGTGATTTATATTAGGGCGAATCAGGCACTTCACCAATGCCTGCTCGGTAATCTTTTGTAATCAGGACACCATAACCTACAAAACATGGCTTTGTCTCATTCTGCTGCACATCGAACAGCCAGCCGGCCATTCGTCGTGCAGCAGAATCAGCATCAGGCCAACGACTTGCTCACCACCTCATACACATCAGCGGACAGGTCTTCACATGCCAGAATGCGCGTCAGCTCGGCCTTCATCAACGCCTGGCGCGACGCATCAAACTTGCGCCAGCGGGTGAGCGGCGTAAGCATTCGCGAGGCAATCTGCGGGTTGAGGCGGTTCAGCTCGATGATCTGGTCCGCCACGAAGCGGTAACCCTCCCCATCTGCACGATGGAAGTTGGCCAGATTCTGATTGGCAAAGGCACCAATGACCGCCCGCACCTTGTTCGGGTTGCGGATATTGAATGCCGCATGCGACATCAGAGCCTGCACGCGTTCCAGGCCACCCGGCAACGGACTGCTCGCCTGGATGCCGAACCATTGATCCATGACCAGCGGGTAATCGCTCCAGCGCTGGGCGAACTCGTCCAGCGCTGCCTGCTTCTGCTGTTCATGGGGCGAATTGACCAGCGCCACCAGCGCGGCCTGACGGTCGGTCATGTTGCCGGCTTCGACAAACTGCTGCACACATGCAGAGAGCGACTCGGACGATTCAGTCAACATCAGGTAACCGAGCAGTGTATTGCGTAGACTGCGCCGCGCCATGGACTCGGCATCGGCGCTGTAACTACTGCCGTCGTCTCCCAACTGGCGGAAGCGTGTCCACATGACCTCGGTCAACCCCGTCGCCAATTCCCTGCGCACCCACTCACGCACATGGTGGATGGCGTCGACATCAGCCACCTCAGCCAGCTCGATCAAATAGGCTTCAGATGGCAGACGCAGAATCTCGGCCACCATGGCAGCGTCCAGCGCAGTGTCTTCCAATACCGCACGGTGAACTTCCAACAAGCGTTGATCCAACAGCAGCGGCCGACCTGCCTGATGGATCTGGATCAACCCCTGCAGCACATCCACGGCCAGGGATTGTGCCGCCTCCCAGCGGTTGAAGCCGTCCGGATCGTGCATCGCCAGGAACACTCGATCGTCCCGCGAATAGGGATAGACCAGCTTCACCGGCGCCGAGAACTCGCGCAGCAGCGATGGCAACGGCTCTTCGGTTACGTTTTCAAAGACGAACAGCTGTTCGGCCTCGGTAACCGCCAACACGGTTTCGGTGCCTCTGCCTTGGTCTTCACCGGCCAGTTGCAGCGGCATTTCCCGACCTTCGCCATCCAGCAACGCCATGCGCATCGGGATCACGAAGGGCTGTTTTTCCGGCTGCCCGGGGGTTGCTGGACAGCTCTGCCGACACAATAACTGGAAGGTCGAGGTGGCCGCATCATAGCGGCTGTCGATCTGCAGCACCGGTGTGCCGGCCTGGCTGTACCAGCGCTTGAACTGGGTAAAATCGACGCCGTTGGCGTCTTCCAGCGCAGCGATGAAGTCGTCACAGGTCACCGCCTGGCCGTCGTGGCGATCGAAGTACAGATCAGTACCCTTGCGAAAACGTTCGGCGCCCAACAGGGTATGCAGCATGCGCACAACCTCAGCGCCCTTCTCGTAGATGGTCAGGGTGTAGAAGTTGGAGATTTCAATGAAGGAATCAGGCCGCACCGGGTGGGCCATGGGACCGGCATCTTCGGCAAACTGATTGGCCCGCAGAAAGGTCACGTCTTCGATGCGCTTGACCGTACGCGAATTCATGTCGGCATTGAACTCGGCATCACGGAATACCGTGAAACCTTCCTTCAGCGATAACTGGAACCAATCGCGACAGGTAACGCGGTTACCCGACCAGTTGTGAAAGTACTCATGGGCGACCACCGCCTCCACCCGCTGAAAAGCCGCGTCGGTGGCGGTATCCGGGTGAGCCAGTACGCAACTGGAGTTGAAGATGTTCAACCCCTTGTTTTCCATGGCGCCCATATTGAAGTCGTTCACCGCAACGATCATGAAGATATCCAGATCGTATTCACGGCCATAGACGTCCTCATCCCAGCGCATGGAGCGCTTGAGGCTGTCCATGGCATGACCGCACTGCTCGCGGTTTTCCGGCTCGACATAGATGCGCAGCTCAACCTCGCGCCCGCTCATGGTGGTGAAGCTGTCATCGATGCGATACAGATCGCCGGCTACCAGGGCGAACAGGTAGGCCGGCTTGGGGAAAGGATCTTCCCAGGTCGCCCAGTGCCGACCACCCTCATGCTCGCCGCTGGTGATCAGGTTGCCGTTGGACAACAGCACCGGATAGGCGTCACGCTTCGCCATCACCGTGGTGGTGAAACGACTCATGACATCCGGACGGTCCAGATAATAGGTGATCTTGCGAAAGCCCTCGGCCTCGCACTGGGTACAGAACATGCCACCGGACTTGTACAGCCCTTCCAGCGCGGTATTGTTCTGCGGCTCGATCCGGGTAGTGATCGCCAACTCGAACTCGCGCGCCACCGGCTGCAGGGTCAGGCTGTTTTCATCCACCTGATACGCATCCGCTGCCAGACTCTGGTCGTCCAGCTTGACGCTCTGCAGCATCAGCTCCTGACCATGCAGCACCAACGGTGGCAGCGCACCCTCCCCGTCAGCATTGACGCGCATCGCCAGACGACTGTGCACCAACGCATGATCTTCGAACAACTCGAACGTAAGGTGGGTTTCATCGATCAGATAGTCGGGCTGCTTGTAGTCCGTGAGGTGGATGGTCGTGGGTTGTTCTGTACGCATGGGGGACTCCTCAGGACACACTGAAAGCCAGAGTGTAGGACGTGTATTTGCGAATATTGATGACAGCGGTATCCAGCAACAGATATTGACCCTTGATCCCCAGCAAGGTGCCCTCCAGAACCGGCTCCTTGCCCAGGTTGGCCGACTGCGGCTTGGCACTGTATTGCAGCACCGGGTAGCGGATATCCTGCACCTGGGCATCCGGCAGCGGCTGAATTGCCTGCAACCCGAAGCGCGCCTGCAAGGCCTCAAGCCCTTCACGGGCACCACCGAGGAGACGGTCGCGCTCGGCCAGCAGATCGATCGGCTCGGGCTCTCCGCGCAACAGCGCACGCCAGTTGGTCTTATCGGCTACATTCTGACGCAGCAGATCTTCCACCAACCCGGATTGCTGCCGGGTCGCCACGCGCAGAATCGGCAGCGCCTGGCTGGCGCCCTGATCTATCCAGCGCGTGGGAATCTGCGTCGCACGGGTGATGCCCACCTTCAGGCCCGATGAATTGGCCAGATAAACGATATGGTCGGTCATGCAGAACTGCTCACCCCAGGCCGGCTCGCGACAGGTATTCAGTTCATAATGGCAACGTTCAGGACTGACAATGCAGACATCACAGCTGGCCAGCTTGGTCATGCAGGGATAGCAATGCCCCTGGCTGTAGCTCTTCTTGGTACGCCGGCCGCAATGCATGCAGTGGATCTCGCCCATCGCCTGCAGCCGTATGGTGCGACCCAGCAGCTCGTTCAGAGGAACCTGCTGTTCGCCCAGCGGCAAACTGTAATTGACTGGTTCATCCAGCGCCCCAAGCAGCTTGCGGATGCTGCCCTCACCACTGACAAACGCCATCAGTGCAGTGTGCCTTTGGCCGGCTCAAACAGAGAAGCATCCAGATTAGTGGGGGCCTTCGCCTGAGACTTGCAGGTCTGGCCGATATAACCGGTACGCTGTTCTTCCGGCAGATTATCCATCTCCCAGGCAATGATCGCCTGCAGGCACAATTCCTTCTGCTCGGGTGTCAGCTTGCGGCCATCCGACCACTTGCCCAGCTCAATGGCCTGCTTGAGACTCTCATATACCTCGGGAGAGATATTGCGCAGCATGTCGATAAAGGTATTCATGGCGTCTCCGGAACACTGATTCGGTAATCGGCTATTGTACCCCGTTCAGCGCCTTCGCTGCAGACCTCCGGCAACCGCACCGCACAGGCAACCGATCACCAGCCCGCCAACATGTGCCGCGTTGGCGATGGCGCCAAAGCCCAGCAGTGTGACGACGCCGGACAGGCACAGCACCAGCCAGCCCAGCATCATTACCACCACACCCTTGGGCAGAGCAAAATGCACGTTGGGCGCGAGTAGCTGATACAGCCAGCAATAGCCCAGCAGTCCGTAAAGCACGCCGGACAGGCCGCCGAATATGGCCGGACCGCCGAACAGCCATTGCGCCGTATTGGACACCAGCGCAAACAACACCGTCAGGCCGAGCAACCACCAGGCGCCCGAGCGCAGCTCGATACGTCGCCCCAGTTCCCAGTACCACAGCGCGTTGAATGCCAGATGCATCCAGCCGAAATGCAGAAACATCGGCGCTATCAGCCGCCACCACTGCGCCATATCCGGCACGGCTGCGATGTAGCCGGTTGGCGTGATCGGCGTAAAGGTAAACAGCGCGATGGTCTGCAACTCACTGCCCAGCCGTGTTATCACAGCCACCACTGCGGTGATCAGCAATACCGCCATGGTTACCGGTATCAGCCGCAGCATCTGCTGCCAAGCCAGCCGTAACCGGGCACCGCCCCCTGACGGCCTCTGAGAAGCTGTCGATTCCGGCACACCCTGGGCGTATACACCCCGAACTATCTCCGCATCCACCTCATCGCGGGTCCAGATCACCTGCCGACCGCGCTCTTCGGTGATCCTGTGTGGCACACCCTGCCGGCGCAGGAAATGCGTCAACTGACTCAGGTCTTCATCCAGCCGGCAGTGCATCGCGCGGTGCATACTCATCGCACATCCACCCAGACAAAGTTTTCTCGCCGCACCCGCTGTTCACCGCTCCAGCGGTAACTCACCAGTCGGCCATATTTCACTGCGCTGTAGTCCAGGCAGGCCAGGTTCGGGCGCAATGCCTGTGGCAGACCCTGTTGCCAGTAATGCCCGACAAACAGCAACGGCTCATCGGCACCGTACACCAACAGTTCGCGCTTCTGCCGATAGGTCAGCGGACGGATGGCAATGTGTTCGGGCAGGTCATCAGGCTGGAATACCAGATCACCGTAGGTTTCCGGCGTTTCTTCCCAGAACTTGGTGCGGAACATTCCGCGGGTAACCCCGTCGCCACCTCTCATGGTCAACCCATGGGGCAAATGCATGCCGATGCCGCGCAGCAAACGGTCGAACACCAGATCGGCGAAACCATCGCGCTCCACCGATGCCTGCAGGAAATCGACATCCGGGCAGGCATCAGGAAACTGCGCAGCGAATGATTGAATCAACTCATCATCCCAACAAGCATGCACCAGCCGGAACGCGCCCTCATCCAGAAAAAGTGGCAGCGTCCAGAACCAGTCGAGAAACTCGTTCCACTCGGCGGGGTGGTTGGCAAACTGCTCCAGCGTCGCGTGGATCTGCCGCTCATTGCGCTCGGTGTGCTCACGCACGTAGGTGCGACCACTGCCAGCAGGCGCCGGGGTTACCCAGCCCAGCGCATTGAATTCATGGTTACCCATGATGCAGCGCGCCGCGCCGGCCTCGACCATATCGCGGACCAGATGCAGTGCTTCACGAATGCGCGGGCCGCGATCGATAATATCGCCGAGAAACAAGGCCTGGCGCTGGGGGTGCTGCCAGACGCCATTGGCTTTGGCATATCCCAGACGTTCCAGCAGCGCTTCCAGCGTTTTCGCGCAGCCGTGAATATCGCCGATGATGTCGTAACCCTGCCAACGTTCTGCCGCCATGTTCATCGCTCCGTCAGGCGGCTGCTCCAGCCCAACTTGCTGCGGCAGATGGCGTAGAAGTTATGGTCCAGCGGGTGGATCAGGCGCAGTTTCTGCGGTTTCTTGCGAATGATCAGCGTATCGCCCGGGGCGCAGGCAATATGTACCTGTCCGTCGCAGCTGACCTGAGGATAGATACCGTTCTGCTTGGAAATAAGCACTCGCAGCTCACTGTTGCCATCCACGACGATGGGGCGACTGGACAGGGTATGCGGGAACATCGGCACCAGCACCACCGCATCCAGCTTGGGGTGCATGATAGGTCCGCCGGCTGACAGCGAATAGGCAGTGGAACCGGTCGGCGTGGCCACGATCAGACCATCGGACTTCTGGCTGTATACGAACTGACCATCCACATGGAGCTCGAACTCGATCATCCGCGCGGATTTGCCCGGATGCAGCACCACCTCGTTCAACGCCTCGCTGCTGCCCAGCTGCTCCTCATCACGACGGACGAAGGCATCGAGCAGAAATCGCGATTCGACCATGTATTTTCCGGCGAGCACATCGCCGACCCGTTGCTCCAGCTCGTCAGGAGAAATATCGGTGAGAAAGCCCAGCCCGCCTCGGTTGACACCCAGCACCGGCACATCGTAACGACACAGCGCACGTGCTGCACCGAGCAAGCTGCCATCACCGCCAACGACGATCACCAGATCGCAGATCTCGCCCATCATCTTGCGGGTACAGACCTGCTGTTGGTGACCCGGCAGCAGATCAGCCACGGCATCTTCGAGAATCACGGTATAGCCGTGATCCAGCAGGAAACGTTTGAGCCGTCTCAGGGTATCCACGACCTTGCCGCTGCCCAGACGCCCGATCAGCCCTATGTTGCGGAAATTATCCATGCACCAGTCTCATATGTCGGCTTCAGAAATTCCGCACAAAATTTTACCGCACGGATAACGCATAATTATCCGCAGCCGCCGGCGTTATGGCAAATGCACAGGGTCAATCGATCAGGCTTACTCGGTATCCACCGACGTACGATGTTGCAGTCGGCTGAGCTCCCGACGCAGCAGCGCGTTGAGCTTCTGCTGTTCAGCCAGTTCCTGCTTGATGTCCAGCAACTCCCCTCGGGCCACCGCCTGGTGATCGGTATGTTGCGCGCGCAGGTTCTCCAATTGCTGACGATGAATCTGCTCCTGGACGCTGAGCCGACTGTGCAGTTCGGATATTTGCCGCAGGTATTCGGCCACTTCACCGGCGTGGGTCTTCTTCAGCGCCTCAAACTCGGCCGCAAGTTCAGACTCGAGGGTATGCTGGGTGCCAGCGTCTATCGTTGAATTATTGCCGTACCAGGTATCTTCGGCCGCCACCTGCAGATCGCCAGCCAACACTGCCAGCGCCTCCTCGTCATCACCGAGGATGCCTAATGCATTGCGCGTTACTGCCGATTTGATCAGTGCCAGGTCAGCCTTGCCGCCGCGCTGTCGTGGCTTCCACATGCTTGCCCGGTATTGGCTGTCACCAAAGCCGAGACAGGCCAGGCGTATCGGCCCACCGCCCATATCCGGGCCGCGACTGGCTTTTTCGGCCAGTTGGCGCAGCGGCAGATTCCATAGCCGATTGACGTAGCCCTCCATATCGAAATCGATGGTGATGAACACCGCCGCCCGCACATGCAGGCGATGGTTGATCTGCAGAAACACCGCCTCGATGGTCTCATCAGCGCATTCAGGTGCCGCCACCAGACCATCAAGCAGTGCCTCGAACTCAGGGAACAGCATTTCCCGCGAGATACCATGTTCAGAAAAGAACATTACCGCTTCGGTCAACAACGGCTTCTGTATTCTGACCACCTCTCTTGCGTCCATCGTTTCCGTCCCATCCATTGTTGGTGTTTATCTCCCTAACTTTGCACTTTTTCCGAGGCGATTACACCCGCCTCGGTGCAGTTAATGAAGAGCCAATCTCAGGTCTGTGATGGATTTGGCAGAGATTACAGAGCAGCCGCCAATCTTGAACCCTGATCGATAGCGCGCTTGGCGTCCAGCTCACTGGCAACATCGGCACCGCCTATCAGATGCACCGGGTTGCCGGCAGCTTCCAGGCCGGCCTGCAATTCGCGTAGCGGATCCTGCCCGGCACAGACAATGATGGTATCGACCGGCAATACACTGATCTGCTCACCCAGGCGGATATGCAGTCCCTGGTCATCGACCTGCAGATACTCGACACCGTTGAGCATCTGCACCTGCTTGGTTTTCAGGCCAGCGCGATGAATCCAACCGGTGGTCTTGCCCAACCCGGCACCGACCTTGCTGGCCTTGCGCTGCAGCAGATACACCTCACGCGCCGGCGGCTCCGGCAGCGGCTGAACCCCTTCGATACCGCCACGCGCCTGCAACTGGGCATCAATCCCCCACTCCTTCCAGAACTGCCCGGTATTCAGGCTGGCGCTGTCACCACTGTGGGTGATGAACTCGCTCACGTCGAAACCGATTCCGCCGGCACCGATCACCGCTACCTTGCGGCCTACCGGCTTGCGCTGCAGGATGGCATCCAGATAACCCATCACCATGGGGTGGTCGATACCGGGAATCTCGGGCGTGCGCGGCGCAATACCCGTAGCCAGAATCACCTCATCGAAATCGCCCAGATTCTCCGGCGCCACCCGAGTGTTGAGCTTGAGTTTTACCCCGGTGGTCTCGATACGCTTGCTAAAATAGCGCAGGGTTTCGTAGAACTCTTCCTTGCCGGGAATCAGCTTGGCGATGTTGAACTGACCGCCGATTTCCGCTGCCGAGTCAAACAGCGTGACATCATGCCCGCGCTCCGCGGCAACAGTCGCCGCAGCCAGACCCGCCGGACCCGCTCCCACGACGGCAATCCTGCGGCTCTCGCGTACCGGAATATAATTGAGCTCGGTTTCATGGCAGGCCCGTGGATTGACCAGACAGCTGGTCAGACGACCGCTGAAGGTATGGTCCAGGCAGGCCTGGTTGCAGCCGATACAGGTATTGATTTCATCGGCGCGCCCGGCTGCCGCCTTGTTGACGAACTCCGAGTCGGCCAGGAAAGGTCGCGCCATGGAAACCATGTCACCGTCACCCTCGGCCAGCACCTGCTCGGCTACCTCAGGCGTGTTGATGCGGTTGGTAGTGATCAGCGGAATAGACACTTCGCCCTTGAGCCGCGCAGTGACCTTGGTGAAAGCGGCACGCGGCACCTTGGTGGCAATGGTCGGAATACGCGCCTCATGCCAGCCGATGCCGGTATTGATGATGGTCGCTCCAGCCTTCTCGATTTCCTTGGCCAGCAGTACCACCTCATCCCAGCTGCTGCCCCCTTCCACCAGATCCAGCATCGACAGGCGATAGATGATGATGAACTCACGCCCTACCGCCTCACGCACCCGGCGCACGATCTCCAATGGCAAACGCATACGGTTCTCGTAGCTGCCGCCCCAGCGGTCGGTGCGCTGGTTGACCCGTTGCACCAGGAACTGGTTGATGAAGTAGCCTTCCGAGCCCATGATCTCTACGCCGTCATAGCCAGCGCTCTGCGCCAGCACAGCGCAATTGACGAAATCACTGATCTGTTTCTCAATGCCCGCCTCGTCCAGCTCCTTCGGCGTGAAAGGGTTGATCGGCGAACGCACCGCACTGGCCGACACCTGCTCGGGTGTATAGGCATAGCGTCCCGCATGCAGGATCTGCATGCAGATTTTGCCCCCCGCCTCATGCACCGCCTGAGTCACCACCTTGTGCTGTTCAGCTTCCTCGAGAGTACTCAGCTTGGCTGCGCCCTTGCCGACGCTGCCTTCGGTATTCGGGCCGAAGCCACCGGTAACGATCAGCCCGACGCCGCCGCGCGCGCGCTCGGCAAAAAAAGCTGCCATGCGTTCGAAACCCTGCGGGCGTTCTTCCAGCCCGGTATGCATGGAGCCCATCAGCACGCGGTTATGCAGCGTGGTGAAGCCCAGATCCAGCGGGGCCAGCAGATTGGGGTAGAGGGTTTGTCCGGTCATGTTCATGCTCCATAGATCATCATCAGGCCGCCGGCTCATCGTCCGGCTTTGGTAGGGAGCTGACAATAGGCCGGGCACCGGCAACGCTCAATCACTTCAAATGACATTTTCATAACCCTGGGTTACATTCTACTTTTATCAGACACCCCCTCTGTCAATGAATGAGCGGCCCTAAAAACCATGAAACTGGGTGACCTGTCGGTCGGATACCTTTACAGCCTGCAGGCCGCTTTGCGCAGTCTCGGTCATGACCCCGAGACGCTGCTGCGCCGCTATCGGATCAGCGCAGCGCTGCTCGACCAGCCCCAGGCGCGTATCAGCATTCCACGCTTCATGCGCCTGGGCCACGCCGCCACCCAGCTCAGTGGGCGAGCCGACATCGGTCTGCTCATGGGCCTGTACAGCCAACCCTCGCATTTCGGCTTACCGGGCATAGCCGCCCAATGCGCTCCAACCCTGGCCCAGGCATTTGAAACCCTGATGCGTTTCGAGCGTCTAGCCAGCCAGAACTACCGCGGTCACTCCAGCTTTGAGGCACCGGCGTCGCGCTTCTACTCCATCAGCCCGTACAACGCCTTCAATCTGTTTGTGGTGGATTCCGCACTGGCTTCGCGCATGCAGCTGGCCCGCCAGTTGACGCGCGGCGCAGCCCGCCTGCGCGAAGTACATATCGAATTTCCCGCCCCCGCCTACAGCGCACGCTATGAAGCACTGTTCGGCTGCCCGGTGCTGTTCGATCAACAGCACAACCAACTGCTCTGGGAGCCAGCCAGCCTGGCACTGCAACCAGAGCAAAGCGCGGCCACCACTTACAGCCAACTGATCGAGTTGTGTCAAGCACAGCTGACCGAGCTGACCCGGCATCGGCGTCTGCGCGAGCGCGTGGAGGAAATTCTTTCACCGCAACTGCACAGTCAGTTGCCGACGCTGGATGAAGTAGCCGCGCAATTGGGTCTGCCGGGATGGACGCTACGTCGCCGCCTCAAGACCGAAGACAACACGCGGTTTCAGGACATCATTGATGAGATCAGACGCGAGCTGGCAGTGACCTATATCCGCGATACGGAAATGGCCTTGGGGGAAGTGTCGTTTCTGTTGGGGTTTTCATCGCCTGCTGCGTTTCAGCGGGCATTCAAACGCTGGACAGACATGACGCCGGGGCAGTATCGCCGGCAGAGCCGGGAAGCCGTGTTACCGAACGACCAGGGCGGGCCTGGAATGCTGTTGAATTGAAAGGTTCGTTGTGGCTGATGGTTTCAAACCCTCAACCGCACACATGCTCACTCCCTGGGCCAAGGCTACTCGGCCCAGGATGCAATCTCACACACAAGCTCGCACCTTACATTTCCTGGGCATCTTCCACTTCGTAATCCCAATCCTGAGCACGCTGTTCCAGTATTTCTTCTTCGTATTCGTTCATCTTGTTTTCTCCGTTTCCTGTTGCAGGAGTGACGTTGACACACATCATCTTATGATCCCTGCATTACAGTCTGATGTAGCGGAGCGGTAAAAGTTCAGAGCACAGCACAGCCCACCAGCACAGACACCTCAACCAATTCGACCAGCGCACCAGCGGTATCCCCGGTGGTACCGCCCAGTCGCTCACACAGGTAATGACGAACAATCAGCAATACAACCAGCGCGATGATCAGTGCCAACACGCCTACCCAACCGAACAGCAGCATCGCCAGCCCATGCACCAGCAACAACATCGGCAGACTGCGGCGCGGCATATGTTCAACCAGCGGCTGACCGAGACCACCGGGCCGCACATAGGGTGTGCTGTAGAGCAGCAGCGGCAGCACCCAGCGTCCCAGCCAGGGCGCCAGCAGCAGGGCGCCCCACTGCCCAGCCTGCAGCAGCGCCACCAGGGCGCCGAATTTCAGCAACAGCAGCAATACCAGACTGATGACACCAATCGGCCCGCAGGTCGGGTCTTTCATGATCGCCAGAGTGCGTTCACGATCACCATAGCCACCGACCCAGGAATCAGCGGTATCAGCCAGCCCGTCCAGATGCAGCCCGCCGCTGAACCATACCCATAGCGCCAGCAACAGCGCAGCCTGAAGCAGTGGCGATATGCCCCCCAGCAGCCATTGAGCCAGCAGCAGAGCCACCCCGAGCAGCAACCCCACCAAGGGATACCAGAGCAGCGAACGACCGTTTTCCTCGGCGCAGGGTACTCTCACCAAACGGATCGGCAAGCGAGTCAGAAACTGCAACGCGATCAATAAAGGCATTCGCTCAGCCTCCCGGCACTCTTAACCTGGATACGCAGTCGCTGGCCATGGCCAACTTCCACCTGCAGCAGCCCCTCGCGCGCCAGACGGCGGGCCCGGGCCAGCAGCAGACGCATCACCCCGCCATGGGTGACCACCAGCAGGTGCTCACCGGCGCGACGCTGGTACAGCTCCTCGATCACGCGCAGCACGCGTTGCTCGAACAACGCCAGCTGCTCGCCACCCGGCGGCGTAAAGCCATAAGGATCGGACCAGAAACGTCCCAGATCATCAGCATGATCGACCATCAGCTCGCTGGCATGGTGCCCTTCCCATTCACCGAAATGCAGCTCGCGGAGATCATCCAGAACCACCAGCGGCGCCCGACACTGCTGCGCCAGTTCAAAGGCGAAATCGGCACATCGGCGTAACGGCGAGCTGACGATGGCATCCCACTTCTCCGGCTGCACCGTCGCTTCGCGCATCTGCTGCCAGCCCAGCGGGGTCAGCAGGTCATCCAGGCTGCCGCGGAACCCGCCGCCGAGTTCGGTTTCACCATGGCGCAGCAGATCCAGCGTCAGCATGTGACGGGCTCTGCTGTCACCGCCGCCTCGGCAAAGGTCGCCATCTCATTGTGCAGAGCACAGGCCATACGCAGCAGCGGTACCGCAGCCGCAGCTCCTGTCCCTTCACCCAGGCGCATGTCCAGTTCCAGCAAGGGCTCAGCCCGCAAGGCCGAGAGCACGGGCGCATGACCGGGCTCAGCGCCGCGATGACCAAACAGCATCCATTCGCGACAGGCCGGGTTCAGTCGGATTGCGCACAACGCCGCGGTGGAACAGATATAACCATCCACCAGCGCCGGGATGCCGCACTGCGCCGCTGCCAGGTAGGCGCCGGTGATAGCGGCGATTTCCAGCCCACCAAGACGACTCAGCACATCCAGCGCCGTCTGGCAGTGCGGCCGATGCAACTGCAGCGCCGCCTCGATGACCCGCGTCTTGTGGCGCAGTCCTTCGGCGTCCAGGCCAGTGCCCGGCCCGACCAGCGCCGCCGCCGGCTGATCCAGCAAGAGGCTGGCCATGGCGCAGGCTGGCGTGGTGTTGCCGATGCCCATTTCCCCGGCAATGAACAGTTGCGCGCCCTGCTCCACCGCATCCAGTACCGCCTGACGACCCGCCCGCAGCGCCAGTCGGCACAGCTCCTCACTCATTGCCGGCTCGTGCAGCAGATTGGCGCTGCCCGGTGCCAGATCCAGATGATGCACACCGGGCAGCGGCTCGATCGGTACCGCCAGACCAAGATCACGCAGATCCAGGGTCGCGTCGAGCTGTCGGGCCATGACGCTGATCGCCGCGCCACCGGCGGCGAAATTGCGCAGCATCTGTCCGGTGACCGCCGGCGGCACCGTCGATACGCCCTCCACGGCCACCCCATGGTCACCAGCGAATACACTGATCCATACCCGGTCCATCTGTGGCCTGGCACTGCCCTGCCAGCCGGCCAGCCGTACCGCCAGCTGTTCCAGTCGGCCCAATGCACCCTGCGGTTTGGTCAACTGGGTCTGACGCTGCCTGGCCTGCTCCAGCGACACGCCATGCATCTGCGCCACCGAATTGCGCCACCAATCTGTGTTCATAGATTCCCCGATAATTTCAAATCGTCTGTCCCCGTACTGTCCTTGGCGCCCTTGAGCAGCATCGGCAATCCGGCGACACAGAACTGTACGCGGTCACTGCACCTCGCCAGTGCCTGATGAAGCCAGCCGGCCTCATCCACATAGCGGCGACTCAGTTCGCCCAGCGGCACCACACCCATGCCGGTTTCATTGCTGACCAGAATCACCCGCCCCGGCAACTCATCGAGCACATCCAATAGTGCTTGGCGCTCCCGCTGCAGACGTTCGGCATCCTCATGTAACAACAGGTTGGTCAGCCACAGCGTCAGACAATCCACCAGCAGACAGCGCTCCGGCTCCGCCTGCTCGCGCAGCACCTGGGCCAGGGCCAGCGGCTCTTCGACCAACTGCCAGTGAGCGGGTCGACGCTGGCGGTGATGGGCGATGCGCAGCCGCATTTCCTCATCCAGCGGCTGGCTGGTGGCGATGTAGGTAACCGCCAGTCCCGAGTCCAGCGCGAGGCTTTCCGCGAGTCGGCTCTTGCCTGATCGCGCCCCACCTAATATCAATTCAATCAATCAGTTATCCCGTAAATCTTTAGTAGTTTATAGGCATTGGACAAGCCAAGATCTGGCGCCGGAGCATCAGCTCTCGCCCCAGTGATTGGTAAACAGCAGTTCACTCAGCGGACGTTCAGTTGCCCAGCCCTCTTCAACCAGCATCGGTCGTTCATAGAAAGCATGTACCGGCCCCAGGCAAAGAACGGCAACAGCGCGGGCGTCGCTCGGTAACCGGAGCAGCTCGCCGAGGGCCTGCGGATCAAACAGCGAGACCCAACCCATCCCCAACCCTTCCGCCCGGGCGGCCAACCACAGGTTCTGGATTGCACAGGCCAGGGACGCCAGATCCATTTCCGGCAGCGTGCGGCGCCCGAACACATGACGCTCCCGGCCATCCGGCAATGCGGCGACCAGCAACTCGGCACACTCGCGTATGCCTTCAACCTTGAGTTCGAGAAATTGTGCCTTACGTTCACCCAGCACCTCGGCAGTCCGCCGGCGCTCCTGTTCAACCAACTGGGCAATCTGTTCGCGCAGGTCGGCATCCTGAATACGGATGAAACGCCAAGGCTGCATCAGCCCGACATTCGGGGCCTGATGGGCTGCCTGCAACAAGCGCCCCAGTAGCTCCGGCTCAACCGTGCCACCAGAGAAATGCCGCATATCCCGGCGCTCACGAATCACGCGGTAGACCGCATCCCGTTCAGTCGCAGAGAAGGCACGTTCGATCATGATTGAACCGAGGCCGCAGCTGTGGTCAGAACGCCTGGCAGCGGGCGAGTCGGGAAAGGGAATTCAACATGGGAAAAGCAGGCAGTGGCCGTCAGGGCCGATACCGGGAAGGCATATCTGGTGTTCATTTGTGCTCCGTCGTCCTACTCACCCGTACGGCATGGCTACTTATGCAGTCGGCGAACAGCATTGGCGGAGCGGTTTCAGACATAACATGAAAAAGCTACACCCGCAGAGCCCGCCGCACTGCTGTGACATGCGACAGGCCGGTCTCCGGGCTTGTGAGTGGAGGATTAACCGGCGCCAGGATATAGCTGCCATGGGGGCTCGCACTTACTTACCGTTGCGGGGGCAGCGCCGGAATGGTCAGTAACAGACGCACCGGCTTCCCAGTTTCACCTGCCGGACGACGCCTGACAGGTACCTGAAGCAGGCGCAAGATTATGGGGTTTGCCCAGGGAAGTAAAGAACACTGAACGGTGCTTGACTCTGCCACGATGTCAAGGTTGAAACTGTGCCCAGTTCAAACATCCAGGGAGTACCCGACATGAGCTTCATCGAATTGAATGTAGAGAAAATGACCTGCAGCTCCTGCGTCAAGCACGTCACCGAGGCACTGAACGCCGTGGCTGGCGTCAACAATGTCGAAGTCAATCTCGACAAGGCCAGCGTCAAGGTCAGCGGCCAGGCCGACAGCCAGGCATTGATCAATGCCCTCGATGAGGCTGGTTACCCAGCAACAGAGGCCAGCGCTGCAAAACCGGTTCATGATGGCCACACCACCTGCTGCGGCGGCTGCCAGTAATACCAATACAAGGGGATTATCATGCCTGCGAAATTACGCCTTGTCGCGTTGAGCGCCCTGCTGCTGGGCGGCTTTGCCCAGGCCGCAGACAGTCTGACCATTGACGTCCACCGTGACGCCAATTGCGGCTGCTGCAAGGACTGGATCAAGCATATGGAAAGCAATGGTTTCGAGGTCAATGACCATGTCGAAACCAACATGGCAACCGTGAAACAGGAGCTGGGCGTCCCCCCGCGCCTGGGCTCCTGTCATACCGCTGTGATCAACGGCCAATTCATCGAAGGCCACGTGCCGGCTGATCAGGTCATAGCCCTGCAAGCACGCCCCGACCTGCTGGGCTTAGCCGTTCCCGGCATGCCCATGGGCTCGCCCGGCATGGAATATGGTGACCGCCAGGATCCTTATCAGGTCGTGGGCTTGACCAAAAAGGGTGAGATCGAAGTTGTCGCCGAGTATCCCGGCAACTGAGCTTCTCCTACGCCGGGGTTTTGTGGGGAACGGGCTTGCCCGTGAGGGGTGCCGCCTGCTGGAAGGGCTCCGCGGCCAAGACAGCAGAAACAAAAAAGCCTTCGACCAGCAACTGGTCAAAGGCTTTGGGATATGGCGCAGTGGACGGGACTCGAACCCGCGACCCCCGGCGTGACAGGCCGGTATTCTAACCAACTGAACTACCACTGCGCATCTGATCAACAATCGATACTGACGTACCCATCATCGAAGCAGGCGCGCATTCTAAGCTTTCGTCAGATTAAGTCAAGCCTCAGCTGTACACTAAACCTGCTCCACTCCCCGCCCTCACTTGCCTGTCTCTTTATTTGCCATACCCGGATACATTAACCATCCTGTGGATACAGGTTCTCTACGCAAGGAGTACGAACATGTCCGGCATCGGCTGGTTTTTTATCATCATCATTCTCGCAACTGTCATCGGCGGCCTGTATATGTTGCGCAAGACCGCCAACAAAATGCCCATCGGCGATGAGCAGATGGAGCGTATCAAGGAACGGCAGGCGGAACTGGAAGCACAGGAAAGGCGGGAGAAGCAACAGGACTGATGGTGCTAGAATGCACGACACATTTTCAGCCGCGTAACAGGTAGTTCCACAGCATGGTCAATTCACTGCAAGCCCAGTTGCTCAAATCCGGACTGGTTGATGAAAAGAAACTCAAGCAGGCCCAGCGTGCCAAGAAGAAAGCCGCCAAAAACACCCCGGACAAGGTGCATGACACCGCCGCTGCGGTAGAAAAGGCGCGTAATGAGAAAGCCGAACGCGATCGCCAGTTGAACCTGCAACGCCAGGAGGAAGCTGCGCGTCGCGACCGTGAGGCCCAGGCCAAACAGTTGATCGCCCAGGCCAAGCTGGACCGTAGCGGTGGCGAAACGGCCTATCAATTCGTTGCCAAGAATAAGGTCAAGAAAATTTACGTCACTGAAGAGCAGTTCGACAAGCTCAGCCGCGGCACGCTGGGTATCGTGCGACTGTCCGGCCACTTCGAGGTCATTCCTCTGGACGTAGCCGAAAAAGTCGCAGAGCGGGCGCCGCATTGGCCGGTTGTCATCGCCAGGGTCGAAGCCGAACAACCAGCAGAAGATGATCCCTATGCCGACTTCAAGGTACCCGATGATCTGATGTGGTAACCCTCTCTCGACGACCAGTAAGCCAGAAAATGTTTCCTGCCGATAACAGCCCCTGGTCGGTCTTCCTGATCTTTCTGCGGCTGGGCCTGACCTCCTTCGGCGGGCCCGTCGCGCATCTGGGCTATTTTCGTGACGAATTTGTGGTGCGCCGGCGCTGGCTGTCCGAACGCAGCTATGCCGACGTGGTTGCCCTGTGCCAGTTTCTGCCCGGCCCCGCCAGCAGCCAGGTGGGTCTGGCGCTGGGACTCTCCCGTGCCGGTTACGGCGGCGCACTGGCCGCCTGGATAGGCTTCACCCTGCCTTCAGCGGCGGCGCTGATGCTGTTTGCCAGTTCACTGACGTATTACGGCAATCTCGGTTCAGGCGTGCTGCAAGGACTGAAAATCGTTGCGGTGGCGGTCGTTGCCCAGGCCGTCTGGGGCATGGCACGCACTCTCTGCCCTGACCGTCTGCGCGTCACTCTCATGGGCATCAGCGCGGCAGCGGTACTGATGCTGCCCTTTATCTGGAGCCAACCTCTGGTATTGCTGATGGCCGGACTGATCGGCGTATTACTGATCAAACCGGACATTGAGGAACAGCAAGACGATCTACCAACACGTGTCAGCCGCCGCACCGGTAGCTGGGCGCTGACAGTCTTCTTTGCTCTACTGATCGGCCTGCCGTTATTGGCCGCTTTGATCCCCAGCCAGATGCTTATCCTGGTGGACAGCTTCTATCGTGTGGGTTCACTGGTCTTCGGTGGCGGGCATGTAGTGTTGCCGCTATTGCAGGCCGAGACGGTACAAGCCGGGTTGCTGGATACCGATACCTTCCTCGCCGGCTATGGCGCCACTCAGGCCGTACCCGGGCCGCTGTTCACTTTCGCTGCTTTCCTGGGTACCGCCATGGAGACCGCCGCGCCAGCCTGGATCACCGGTCTGATCTGCCTGGTAGCGATCTTTCTGCCTTCTTTTCTGCTGGTCATCGGCGCCCTGCCGTTCTGGGCACAATTACGTCACAACCTACGCACACGAGTGGCACTGGCCGGGGTCAATGCTGCAGTGGTGGGGATTCTGCTGGCGGCGCTGTATCAGCCGGTATGGACCAGCGCCATCAAAGCCCCGCAGGATGCGGCCCTTGCCCTGGCTGCGCTCATTGCATTGATATTCTGGAAGGTGCCGCCGTGGCTGGTGGTGATCGCCACGGCGGCATTCGGCTGGCTGCTGTCAGTCTGACAACAGCGCGGCGCGGTCATTCATTCACTGCGTTCTTCTTCACGGTCTTCACGGTCATCCTCTTCAGGCTCCGAGGGCTGATCGATCTGACTGTCATCCACCAGAGTCGCGTCATCCTTCATCAGCTGCTGCCGGTTGCGCTCCTCCTCACTGGCGGCGTCCGGGCAATCCAGCGGCAGCATGAATGTGTCGGACACGTCGATCAGACCGATATGCTCGATGGTGCGTCGACCCAGCAACACCGGATAGGTCATGTCGCTGCGATCACGCAGGGAAAACTGCTCGTCATAGATCCGATTGCCCACGCACATACGCATCTTCACCACGGGCCGATAGTCTTCGCCACCGGCGCCACGCACCGTCATCTGACGGAATACCGGACGCTCGAAATGCAGGGTGACCCGATTGCCGGTATCGGCATCGACCACCGGCACGTCATAGCGCACCCACTTCTTGCCTTTGCGGGTAAAGCGCTCCAGATTGACCGCATGCATGGATGAGGTCAGCGCGCCGGAGTCCACCTTGATCTTTACCGCAGTCTCCTCCGGCAGAATCAAACCCTTTTCGACCCAACCCACCACCACCTTTCCGGCGATATCTTCAGTCAGAACGGCATCATCTGGCGGCTCGATGGCATCCTGCGCCCCGGCCATGACAGCGGTGGAGACCGCTGCTGTGCTCAGCAGCGCCGCAAGGGACAGGCTCTTGATAGATAACTGCATAAAATATCCTTTGGGAAACAAACAGATAGACCGAGGCGGCAACGAAAAGTGCCATCCGTATCGAGTAGCCGCGGCAATTTAGCATGCCAACGCGTGCCTCGAAAGATCCCACAGAGTGGCTGGTACTGTCGAAGGAGACGGCCCTGAGGGATTCACCAGACCAATAATGGCCATTAGATACTGGCCTCGCCACAAAAAACACTTCAGTATCCCCGCAACTGACCGATAACAGTCAAAGGCAGGCCGAAATGGCCAGGCCGCAGTTACCTCGAAAGATGTCGGAGATTGGAAAATGGATCTGTTGCGAAGAATAAAAATCAGCCAGCGGATATGGCTTATTCTCATAGTGTCACTCGTCAGCCTGCTGGTGCTTACCTTCATTTCTCTTGACCATTTGCGCAAGGAAATCCATACCGCCGAGATCACCAAGGCCACTCACCTGGTTGAAACCGCCCACACCTTACTGGCGTCCTATCATGCCAAGGAGCTCAGCGGCGAACTCAGCCCCGAACAGGCTCGCCACCAGGCGCTGGAAACCCTGCGCGGCTTACGCTACGGCGGTAATGAATATTTCTGGGTCAATGACATGAACTATGTCATGCGCATGCACCCTTTCGCGCCCGAAACCGAAGGCGTCGACCTGAGCACCCTCGGCAAGGATAGAGGCCCTAACGTAATCAAGGAGATGGTCGACGTAGCCCGCGCCCAGGGCACCGGCCATTACGAATATCTCTGGGTCAAACCGGGCGGTGTGGTCGGTGAAGGCGATGCCGTTAGGCGCCTGGCCGCCTTCACTCATTTCAAGCCATGGGATTACATGATCGGCACTGGCATTTTCCTCACCGACGTGGAAAACAGATTCCGCACCCAGGTTCTCTGGGCACTGTCCGTGGTGGCCGTGATCCTTCTGCTTATGGTGATCAGCCTCTATATCATAGGTCGCAGTATTACCCGACCATTGAATCAGGTGGTTCAGGCCATGGGCGATATAGCCAATGGCGAAGGTGACCTGACGCGCACCCTGGACAGCGATGCTCAGGATGAGCTGTCGCTGCTGGCGCGACACTTCAATACCTTTACCAGCAACCTGCGTCAGTTGATCGGCCAACTGGGCGACGGCGCCACTCAGATGATCAGTGCCAGCCAGCAGCTGGATCAGATCAGCAATGCCAGCCTCACTGGCATGACCCGCCAATCCGAGCGCATGGAGCTCATGGCTACGGCGGTCAATGAAATCACCTATGGCGTGCAGGACGTGGCGCAGAACGCCAATGCCGCAGCCCTGGAAGTGGAAAGCGCCAACGAGGGCGCCCATTTCGGTCGCATGCAGGTCGGGAAAACCATCGAGCAGATCGATCATCTGTCCGACAGCGTGAACACCGCCGTCGCACACATGGAAACCCTGTCTGCCGATGCCAAGGAAATCGCCACCGTGCTGGATGTGATCCGCGCCATTGCCGAGCAGACCAACCTGTTGGCGTTGAACGCCGCCATCGAGGCCGCCCGCGCCGGCGAAATGGGTCGCGGCTTTGCCGTGGTAGCCGATGAAGTGCGCAACCTGGCCCAGCGTACGCAGAAATCCACCGAAGAGATTCACGGGATGATCACCCGGCTGCAGACAAATACCCAGTCGGTCGTCACCGTGATCAATGAAAGCAGCCGCTATTCCGAACTCAGCGTCGAGCAGGTCAATTCCGCCGGACAGGCACTGGAGCAGATCGCCACCTCCATGCAGCAGCTGGTGAGCCTGAATGCGTCGATTGCCAGCGCCACCACCCAGCAATCGACCGTGGTCGAAGACGTGAATCGCAACGTTACCGAAGCCGCCGAGCTGGCCCGGGAAACCACCGATGGTGCACAGCAAACCGCCCAGGCCAGCGAGCACCTGGCCCGAATCGGACAGCAGATCAGCAACTTGCTCGGGCGGTTCAAAATCTAGGTAGCCAATAGCTGGCCTCCCGGCCAGCGTCGTGAGGGCGGTGCCGCGATCCGACGGCCCTCCTACGAGGACGCTTGATGAGAACCCCCGCCCCGACGATTTCATCCGTATCTTTTGACAGCATCCCGGCCATCCGGCAGAGTACGCGCCCTGCCCCTTTGCAAGTCATTTTTTCACACAGGATGTAACCATGAACGCAGTGGTCGTTGCAGTTGCAGTAATGCTGATTCTGAGTCTGTGCCGAGTGCACGTAGTCGTCGCGCTGATCATCGGCGCAGTCACCGGCGGTCTGCTCGGTGGTCTGAGCCTGGACGCGACCCTTGAGACCTTTCAGAAAGGCCTGGGTAAAGGTGCCAACGTTGCATTGAGCTACGCCCTGCTCGGCGCTTTCGCGGTGGCCATCGCCAAGTCAGGCACCGCCCAGGCGCTGGCTGACCGGGCGCTGAATATGATCAATAGCCAGCGCGAGGGTGGTACCGGCAAACTGCGCCTCATCCTGCTGGTCATGCTGCTGGCAGTAGCCATGGCCTCGCAGAACATCCTGCCGATCCATATTGCCTTCATTCCGTTGCTGGTGCCGCCGCTGCTGTTCGTCATGGGCAAGCTGAGGTTGGACCGCCGCCTGGTCGCCTGCGTCCTCACCTTCGGTCTGATCACGCCCTACATGTTTCTGCCGGTGGGTTTCGGTGGCATCTTCCTCAACGACATCCTGCTGGCCAACGTTCAGGATGGTGGTCTGGATATCACCGGCCTCAACGTCATGCATGCCATGGCGCTGCCGGCGCTGGGTATGCTGTTCGGCCTGGGGGTAGCCTTCTTCAGCTACCGCAAGCGCCGTGAGTACGCCGCCGCTGCGGTGGGCAATACCGGTGAGTCAGCTGAGAAGGTCGGCTACACACCCAAGACGCTGCTGGTAGCCCTGATCGCCGTGATCGCTGCCTTCTCCATCCAGCTGTGGCTGGACTCGATGATCATGGGCGCGCTGGCTGGCTTCATCGTGTTCTCCGTGTCGGGTGTAGTGCGCTGGCGCGAGGCCGACAATCTGTTTACCGAAGGCATGAAGATGATGGCCATGATCGGCTTCATCATGATCGCCGCCAACGGCTTCGCCTCGGTAATGCAAGCCACCGGCCACATCGAGACCATGGTCACCAGTTCCGCCACCGCCATCGGTGACAACAAGGCGCTGGCCGCCTTGCTGATGCTGATAGTGGGACTGCTGATCACGCTGGGTATCGGCTCGTCCTTCTCGACCATTCCGATCATCGCCGCCATCTACGTGCCTCTGGCCATGCAGCTCGGCTTCAGCCCGCTGGCGATTATCTCTCTGGTCGGCACCGCTGCCGCACTGGGCGACGCCGGCTCGCCGGCTTCCGACTCCACACTCGGACCCACTGCCGGCCTGAATGCCGATGGCCAGCACAGCCATATCTGGGATACCGTGGTGCCCACCTTCCTGCACTACAACCTGCCGCTGATCGCCTTCGGCTGGCTGGCGGCGATGGTGCTCTGAGCTAGCTCCCAACTGATCGCCTCAGCTGATGGCTCCCACGCTCCAGCGTGGGAGCCAAGCCCTGGACGCTCCTGCGTCCCGACCAACCACCTGCACAACGCCAGAACTGGGACGCAGAGCATCCCAGCATTCATTCCCACGCGGGAGCGTGGGAGATTCTATGGTTCATGCCAACCCCTTTTATCAGGTTTTGGGCCGATAAACCGTTTGATTCTGCATCAAGGCAAAGGCAATGCGCGCCAACTTTCTTGCCAGCTTGATCAGCGCCTGGATGGGCTTGAGTCCCTGTGATAGATAGGTCTCGTATAACGCCTTCCAGGCAGCGGTTTTACGGGCAGCCATAGCCGCGTTGTAGAGCAGGCGGCGTAATTCCGGGTCGCCTTTCTTGGTGAGTTTTCGTCGGCCTGCCTGCTTGCCAGAGTCTCGGACTTTGACATCCATCCCCAGGTAAGCGATGAAGGCGTCACTGCTCTTGAAGCGACCTCGGTGGAAGGTGTTGGCGAGTGCCATTGAGCTCAGCTCGCCAATGCCTTCGATGTCCATGCAGCGTTTTGCATCTGCGTCCCAGCCTACGTCTGCCAAGGCCTGCTTCAGGCGCTGGGTAATCAGCAGCTCAACGCGACGGATATGGGTATCCAGCTGTTTGCTCGCCTGCTTCAACTCAGGTACATCCTGCAAGCTCTGGCTCAACGCTACTCGGGTATGAACCAGCGAGGCTCGACGGCGCATCAGGCTTTGGATGCGGTAAAACGCATCATGGGCAGGGATCCAAGGCTTGAGCTCCTCAAGCTCGTTGCTCAAATAACGCAGGATCAGTCTGGCATCAGACGGGTCGGTCTTGGCCCGGGTACCTACCCCATCGCGGTAACGGCTGAGCCGATAACCATCCAGTAAGTAGAGCGGGTGTGCTGCTGCATGAGCCAGCGTGGCCAGTTGCCGATGATAAATTCCGGTGGCTTCCAGCGCGATCCTTGAGCCCTGCGGCAACGACTTCAACCAGCGCTTAATAGCGCTGGGGGAGTTGTTGATCGTGTCGATCTGAGGGGCGTCACTGCGAGCGATCACCAGCTCCGCCTTGCTGACATCGATACCCACCAGGATAGATTCAACAGATTTTGTCATGGCGCGTCCTCCAAGCTAAAGTAGTCTTTGACTTGTCAGGGCTCACCAGACGCTGGCTTGCGACGTATCGTCGGTCTGAGCGGCTTGGCTCTGCCGATGGATTCTCTATTGGCGTTTATGGTGAGGGTGGGGCGAAATCTCCCACAGTCCGTGCCGAAAGGCCGGAAAACGATTGAGCCCCTCCACCCTGACAGGTCCATTTTGGACCTGCAGATGAACCATACAAACGATCTAGGGTGGGGAGTGGTTGTTATCTGCGCGACACAGGCAGTCTCACCCGCACGGCCAGTCCACCCAGTTCGCTGTCCTGCAGCTCCAGCTCTCCACCATATACCTCGACCAGATCGCCGACGATCGCCAGACCGAACCCATGCCCGCTGACGCTTTCATCCAGCCGGGTACCGCGGCGCAACACCCTGTCTCTATCTGCGCCATCAA
Organism: Halopseudomonas litoralis; assembly: GCF_900105005.1. Classification (NCBI taxonomy): domain Bacteria; kingdom Pseudomonadati; phylum Pseudomonadota; class Gammaproteobacteria; order Pseudomonadales; family Pseudomonadaceae; genus Halopseudomonas; species Halopseudomonas litoralis. The sequence goes on along the minus strand of NZ_LT629748.1, from coordinate 1,114,996 downwards.
TCCCCCGGCCGTCGTCCTCTACCTGCAGCTGTAACAGCTGACCACTCAACTGCCAATCTACCCGCACCAGACCGTCCGCCCACTTGCAGGCGTTATCAAGCAGATTACCCAGCAATTCCAGCATGTCTTCGCGCTCGAAGGGCCACTCTGCGCCCGCATTCTCCGGGGCGCTTATACGTACCCGTTCACCGTGTATCTGCCGCAGCGAGTCCATCAGCCAGGGCAGATCCTGCCGGGGACTGAACCGTTTTCCCGCCTGACTCTCCGGCGCCAGACGCGAGCGTTGCAATGCCCGCTCCAATTGCCGACGGATACCCTCCAGCTGCGCGGTAATAGCCTGCTTCGCTTCAGCGTCCAGATCAGCCTGACGCACCAGACTCTCGGTCACCGCCAACGGCGTTTTCAATGCGTGACCAAGATCACCAACACCTTTGCGCGAACGCTGAATGGTCTGTTCGACCTGTGCGCCCAGGTGATTGATCTGGCCAACCAGAGGCACAAGCTCCTGCGGCACGTCATCACTGAGCACCAGCCGCTGGCCGGCGTGCCATTCCGACAGCTCGCGGCGGGAGCGATGCAGCGGTCGCAATGCACGGCGCAACAGCCCTTGCTGAATCAACAGACTGACAACCACTGCCAGGCCACCAAGACTCCAGAGCCACAATCTGGCGCGGGAAAACGCCTGCAGCAGCGGCTGATAGTCCATCGCCACACTGATGCTCACCGACTCACCCAACTTGCTGAAGCGCCCCGAATGCACCAGCAATCGTTGCCCCGCCGGACCGGGTATCAAAGTATTTTCCAATCCTTCAGCATCCAGTGGCAGGCGCTGATCCCACAACGAACGTGAACGCCAGCGCTCCGTGGTCTGCAACACGAAATAGCGCCCGGAAAAGGGTCGCTGGTAATCGGGGCTGACGCGCTGCAGGTCGAGATACAACCCATCCGCACCCGGCATCAGCGCCGCCAGCAACGCGTCGGTCTCCCGTTGCAGATCGTTACTCAGATAATCCCGCAGCGCCCGATCGAACAGCCAGACACTGCCCTGGCCGACCAGCATCACCGTGAGCAGCAGCACCAGCAGCAAGCCACCGCCAAGCTGGCGACCGATGGACTTCACGAATCCAGGCCCACCAGCACGTAGCCCTGACCACGCCGGGTCTCGATCGCCTGTTTGCCCAGCTTGCGCCGCAGATGATTGATCTGCACCTCGATCACGTTCGAGTCGCGCTCGGCTTCATAGTCATATAGGTGTTCTGCCAGCTTGGCCTTGGATACCAGCTTCCCCGCCTGCAGCATGAAGCAGCGCAACAGCCGAAACTCACTGGCCGACAACTGCGCCGCATCCAGCCCCGGGCCGGACACTTGCTGGCTGTCTTCATGAAGGGTCAGGCCCGCCGCGCGCAGCTGATTCTGCGGCTCACGGCCATGACTGCGGCGTAACAGCCCCTGGATACGCAACAGCAGCTCTTCAGGATGAAAAGGCTTGGTCAGGTAATCATCAGCGCCGGCGCGCAGACCTTCGACGCGCTCGGTCCAGCTACCCCGTGCGGTGAGCACCAGCACCGGCATGGCGCTGCCCTGCTCGCGCCAGGCCTGTAAGACTTCAAGGCCGCCGCGCCCGGGCAGTCCCAGATCGAGAACACAAAGATCATAAGGCTCCTGTTCGCCGAGCAGCTGCACATCGCGGCCATCAGCTCGCCAATCCACCGCATAACCGGCCTGTTTCAGGCTGGCACTGAGCGTATCAGCCAGGGCAATATTGTCTTCAGCCAGCAGCAGCCGCATCAGTCGTCCTCATCCACATCAAGCAATTTGCCGCTCACGGCGTCGTATTCAAGATCCAGCACTCGCCGATCGCGGGTGACTATTTCCAGCTCGTAGATATACCGGCCGTCGTCGTATTCAAGTTCGGCCTCGAGAAAGCGGCCGGGGTAACGGCCCAAGGCATCGCCAATCAGTGATTGCAGAGGCAGGATCACCCCCTGCTCCGCCAACTCCAGCGCCTCATCGTGATCTACCTCATCAGCCGATGCCTGGGGTAACCAGCCCACCATCAAGCCAAAACAAAGCCAGCCGCACAAGGCGGCTGGCTTCATTACCCAAACCAGATCAGTCATCTTGCTCTGTTTTGAGGACTTCTCCAGTGCTGGCATCAATGTCGATATCCCAGTCGGTGCCGTCTGCGGCACGCACATCCAGCTTGTAGATGTAGCGACCATATTCGTGCTCCAGGTCACGGTCGGTGATCTCACCAGCCTTGACTGACAGGGCCTTTTCTTCCAGGCTTTCCAGCGTTTGGATCTTGCCTTCTTCAGCCAGTTTGGCCGCTTCGGCGGAACTGACATCATCATCAGCGAAAACGGCAGCCGAACCCAGACCCAGAAAAGCTGCGCAAGACAGTGCAATAAGTTTTTTCATATCATGTCGCTCCGTTGTTTGAATACAACTGAATAATAGACAGAGAAACTGAATTGAACCTTAAAATGGCTCGAGTCGATCTCGAGCCCGTGCATGGAACCGCATGACCGCCATCCATATTGCCCAACCTGCCCTCACGCTGCGCGCTGGTGAACGAGCGCTTGAGCATATCCGCAGCCACGGCTTGCAGCCGGCCGACGTACACCTCATTCCAGGCGCTGCCGGGGGGCCCAAGGCACTGGGCATTCAGGGTCTGGATATGGCCATCTTCGGTGACTGGCTGCCTCGCGCACCGCAACCGCGCAGTCTGATCGGCGCCTCGATCGGCAGCTGGAGATTCGCCAGCGCCTGCCTGCCGGACCCGGTAGAAGGGTTGCGCCGACTGGGCGAGCTGTATACCGCCCAGTGTTTTCCCAAGGGCATTACGGTGACGGAGATCAGCCGCCGTTGCGGGCGGATGCTGGACGAGCTGCTGGATGGCCAGGACCAGAGCATTCTGAGCAATCCAGCGTATCACCTGAATGTCGTCGCGGTAAAAAGCCTGCGCCTATTACAGCACGATCACCCCTCGCGTCTGGGACTGGGCCTCGGTGGTGTCATCGGCGCCAATCTCCTCGGCCGCCGTCATCTCAAACACTATTTCGAGCGGATAATTCTGCATGACCAGCGGCTTCGCCCACCATTGGCCGAGCTGCAGGACTTTGTCACCAGCTACGTGCCCTTGACCGCCGACAACCTGCGGCCCGCGCTGCTGGCTTCCGGCTCGATCCCCATGGTCATGGAAGCGGTCCGGGATATCCCCGGCGCCAGCCAGGGCGTCTACCGCGACGGCGGGCTGCTCGACTATCACCTCGACCTGCCCTGGCGCGCGCCCGGCGTGGTGCTGTATCCGCATTTCTTGGGTCGTGTGGTGCCCGGCTGGTTCGACAAGGCCCTGCCATGGCGCAAGGCAAACGTCGGGCAGATTGGTGACGTGTTACTGGCGGCGCCATCACCGACCTATTTGGCCAGCCTGCCCTACGGCAAGCTGCCGGACCGGCGGGATTATCGCCGTTTTGTCGGTGACGATGCCGGACGCGAGACATATTGGCGCCGAGCCATGGCCGAAAGCCAACGCCTGGGCGATGAGTTTCTGGAGCTGATGGAAAAGGACCGGCTGATCGACCGGGTGCAGCCACTGTAGCACCCTGATGCGGGAGTGAGTTCTGTAGGAGGTGCCCTTGGCCGCGAAGCTTTTCTGCGGGCCGTTCGTGGGCAAGCCCACTCCTATAAGAACCAGGATGTCAGTTCAGAACCCGACGTGCACTGGCGTAGGCACGTTGCCAATAGCTGGCCTGAAGATCATCCACCCGAACCCGGCCACCGGTACTCGGCGCATGCAAGAATCGGCCATCGCCAACATAGATACCGGCATGATCAACCCGTTTGCCGCTCGTGGAAAACAACACCAGATCGCCCGGCATCAGCGACCGTACCGGAGTAGTATCCGGCAAAGCACTCAGCCCGGCGGTCGTGCGCGGCAGGGCCACACCTGCGGCCTCACGGTATACATAATTGATCAGACCGCTGCAGTCGAAGCCCGTCTCGGGCGAACTGCCACCGTAACGGTATGGCGTGCCCACCAGACTGAAGGCATGAAACAGCAACTCGTCATGACTGGCAGCGCTGGCGCTCGGGGCTGGGGGCGGCGTACTCGGAATCGGCGGCGTGACGGTCTGCGGGGCGCTGGCGCACCCGCCTAAAACAGCCAACGACAACACCACCAGCAGATGAATAGCGCGCATGCAAGAACCTCGCCCCGACTACCCGACAACCTTGCCCTGACAAGGACTTAACGTCAAGTTTCCAGACTCAGGTTCAGACTTCGCTTGTAACTCAATGATTCACTGTGAAAGCCAGCATTGCCGACAGCTGGCTCAACGGACGACCGCTGTCACTGGCCAGGCGATTGAAAGCCTCCTGCACCAATGCCAGGTCCCGCTGGCTGGTGGCCTTGGTCTGATCCAGCACACCCATGCCCTTCAGCGCGGCCAGCACATCGTCAGTGGTAACGAAAGTGTCCTTGCCGACCATGCGTAGAAAGCGCGGCACCGACAGCCCGCCGAGCTGATTGCCACGTTTGGCCAGCAACCGCCACAGGCCGACAATATTATCGCTCGGCCAATCCGCGATCAGATTACCCATGCAGCCGTACTCATGATTGAGGTCCAGCACCATCTGAGCATTGCGCGGCACACTGCGCAACTTGGCAAGATGGCGGATCAGCCGCTTGTCCTGCATCAATCGCTCGATGTGCTCGCTGCTCATCAGGACCACCTTATGCGGATCGAAACCAAAGAACGCCTCTTCGAAGGCCGGCCAGCGCGCATCCACAACGCTGTGCTTGAGGCCCGCGCGAAACACCCGCAAAGCAATGGTCGACAGGTAGCGGTCATCACTCAATGCGCGCAAGTCCTCGACAGGAGGCGGTGTCGGCATTCGTGCCTCCAGCGCCTCCCGTGAGCCGAAGCGGTTCAGGCAGTACTCTTCAAGCCAGCGATAATTGCGCATGGGCATCTCGGATCAGAGATTCATCACATCGACAAAACGCGGGGCCGCGCTGGTATCCACCGTCAGGCTGGCGAAGTCAAACAGTTTGGCATCGGCCAGTTGCGATGGTTGCACGTGCCGCAGCGAGCGGAAGATATTGTCTACCCGGCCAGGGGTTTCCCGATCCCAGGTCTGCAGCATGTCCTTGACCACCTTACGCTGCAGGTTTTCCTGTGAGCCACACAGATTGCACGGGATGATCGGGAATTCGCGCAGCTGGGAATAGGTTTCGATATCCTTTTCGCTGCAATAGGCCAGCGGCCGAATCACCACATTGCGACCATCGTCCGAACGTAGTTTTGGCGGCATGGCCTTGAGATTGCCGCCGTAGAACATGTTCAGGAAGAAGGTCTCGACAATATCGTCACGGTGGTGCCCCAGCGCCATCTTGGTTGCGCCAATCTCGTCAGCAAAGGTGTACAGATTGCCCCGGCGCAGGCGTGAGCACAGCGAGCAGGTGGTCTTGCCCTCCGGCACTTTTTCCATGACCATCGAGTAAGTGTCCCGCTCGAGGATATGATATGCAATGCCCAGTTCATCCAGGTAGGCGGGCAGCACTACCTCGGGGAAGCCCGGCTGTTTCTGGTCCAGGTTCACCGCGACCAGTTCAAAATTGATCGGCGCGACTTTCTGCAGATGCAGCAGCATGTCCAGCATGGTGTAACTGTCCTTGCCACCCGAGAGGCACACCATGATCTTGTCACCTTCCTCGATCATGTTGTAATCGGTGACCGCTTCGGCAGTCAAACGCCGCAGACGCTTCTGCAACTTGTTCTGGTTGACACTCAGACTGGACATGGCTGGAACCTGGAATCTCGAAACCCAGCATTTTACCTTGAAACAAGGGGCAAGCAATGTAAAAAGCTGGACGGGATTGGGACGCAGAGCGTCCCGGCAGGCCGTCCCACGCGGGAGCGTGGGACAATCAAAGATCAACGCAGATAAATAGGGCCGATGCCCAACCCCCAGAAAATTACCGCAGTGGCCATCATGCCCACCAGCACCACCAGGCCTACAGCCAGAATCGAACTGGAGAACAGGAAGCCCTCCTCCTGGGAAATACCCATGAATATCGGAATACCCTGGTACAGCAGATACGCCGTATAACAGATAGCCGCGGTCCCGACGATCATCGCCAGCCACAGGTTGGGATAGAGCGCGGCCAGACCTGCCACAAACAAGGGGGTTGCCGTATAGGCGGCAAAAACGACGCAGTCACTCAGCGTCGGGCTGGAGTCATACGTACGCGACATCCAATGGATGAACGCGCCCATCACCGCGACACCAGCAAGCATCGCCAGCCAGGTGAGAACAGTCATCTGTAATGCGCTGGCCTGGGTAAGCTTGACGGGTTCCAGGGTGCCGATTGTCCAGCCCATCTGGGTAGTGCCTATATAAGCGGAAACAGCGGGGATGGCGGCGAGTGCCAATACGTGAACCAGATAGAGGGGCCCGATAACGGTCTCCTGGCCCTTGATAGTGCGCCAGGCCCGGTCGGGATTGGTGAACAGCCCTACGACATTTTGGATCATGGTCTGACCTCCGTATTATTATTGTCTCGCAGCGCCAGCATTGGCGACGTCTGCGACAGAGGCTGCGACATACCGCCGCAGCCATCTCGTCCTTGACTATAGTCAAATACGCAGCAAATAGAACCCATCTCATTAGAGAGATTTGCAGCTTCACTCCAACTGGTAATAGCGATTAAGAATTAAGTAAGCCTTATTGATTTCACGGCCCTGCTCGGTACTGCCGCCACGGTCCGGGTGATGTCGCATCATCAAACGGCGATAACGAGGCTTTACCGACCCACCATCGTCCAGCGCAGTCAGTCCGAAAAACTCCCTCGCCCAGATCACTTCCCGCTCCGTTACCGGCGCCCGCCGCCCCTGCCAGAACTGATCCAGCAGGCGCTCCACATCCCCGGCGCTGGTTTCCAGCCACTGGTCCCAATCAAGGTAATAAGTCCGAATCGAATCATTGATCTCCACGCCTGGATGACAGGCACGTCGGGAGCCCAGCGCAATGCGCAACACATTGATCGACAGTTCCTGCTGCGACACGGCCAGCACATCCGACAACCGATACAAGGAATGAAACAGCAGAAAATGCGCCTGAAACATCTGCAACGGATCACGCAATACTCCCGGCACAGCAAACACGGACTCAGGGAAGACATCAGCCAGATGCCTGATCAATACGAACTCGCTCACACCCTCCGGGTTCGCTTCAAGCAACTGTAGTACGCAATTATCAAAGCCTGTCGGTAACAGGTCCTGCGCTGTTGGTTTGATCATCCCACGAGTGTAGCCATCCCGGGAGACATTAAACAGCCATCCAAACGCCACAGGAATGCAATAACACGTGCGTACAAATATGGAGCAAATTTCTTCTCGGGAACCGAATAATGAATAGATGGACTTTGACTGCACTCGCTGCAGCCGTTGCGGTAAGCCTCACTGGCTGTCTGGACAGTGACAGCGATAATGACCGCAACCATGGTGGCGACAACAGCGCACCGGTCAGCGTCGAGCTGAGCAAAATTGGCAGCTACTCCACTGGCGAGTTCGGCAAGAGCGCGGCAGAAATCCCCGCCTTCGACCCGATCAACCAGCAGATATTCATGGTCAACGCTCTCTCCGGCGCCGTTGATGTGTTGAATGCCGCCGACCCAGCCAACCTGGAGTACATGACCTCCCTGGTAGCCAGCGTCGAGAACGCCACCGTCAACAGCGTATCCTGGCACAACGGCCTGCTCGCCGTGGCCGTCGAAGCCGCGGTCAAGACCGACCCGGGCTCCGTAGAGCTGTATGACGCCACCACGCTCCAGCTGCTGGACAGCAAACCGGTCGGCGCCCTGCCCGACATGGTCACTTTCACGCCTGATGGCAAATACGTCCTGGTCGCCAATGAAGGCGAACCGAATGACGACTATTCAATCGATCCCGAAGGCTCGATCAGCGTCATCGAAATCCAGGCGGATGCCAACCGCTTCGGTGCCGTCCGCACCGCTGGCTTTGCCAGTTTCAATGACAAAAGACAGGAGCTGCTCGACGCAGGCGTACGCATCTACGGGCCGTCCGATAACAGCCTGACCTATAGCCACAACAACATCGCCAGCGTCGCGCGCGATGTGGAGCCGGAATACATCACCGTATCCGCCGACAGCAGCACCGCCTGGGTTTCCCTGCAGGAAAACAACGCCTTCGCCAAGTTGGATATCGCCAACGCGACCGTCACCGACATCCTGCCACTGGGCTTCAAAGACTATGACAAGGAAGGCAACGGCATCGACGCCAGCGATGATGAAGGCGATCTGATTCGTATCGAGCCACGGCCCGGCGTGGTCGGCATGTATCACCCTGACGCCATCAGCAGCTACAACGTCGACGGCAAGACCTATATCGTCTCGGCCAACGAAGGCGACGCCCGCGCCTGGGGCGAAGATGATGATGGCTACTGGGCAGGTGATGCCAGTAAAGGCTTTGTCGAAGAGTTCCGCGTCAAGCACCTGGTGCACACCGACGGCTTCGGTCGCCGCGCCGATGACGACCTGCCGCCGCAACTAGCCGCACTGGCTGGCGGCGCCCTGCTCAACCCCGAGATCTTCAGCTACTGTGGCGCCACCGCTGCCGACCCCGGCGATTGCCGTGAAGATGAGGAGCTGGGCCGGTTGAATATCAGCTGGGTGAACGGCTATCGCCAGAATACCGATGGCAGCCCCATGCTGTTCGACGCCAGCGGCACAGCCAACCCCGCCGGCAACCTGCTGATGTACGACGAACTGTATTCCTATGGCGCCCGCTCCTTCTCGATCTGGGATGAGAACGGCAAGCAGGTGTGGGATTCCGGCGACTTCTTCGAGCAGTTCCTGGCCAACCAGACCGAGCATGATTGTCAGCTGCGCGCCGCCCGGGACATTCCCTGCGACCTGTATTTCAATACCGGTCACGATGAGGTCGGCACCCTCGACAGCCGCAGCGATGCCAAGGGCCCCGAGCCGGAGGGCATCACCCTGGGCCGCATTGGCGAGCAGACCTTCGCCTTTATCGGCCTGGAGCGCATGGGTGGCGTGATGGTATTCGACATCACTGATCCCTTCGCACCGCAGTTCCAGGACTATCTGAATACCCGTGAAGACTGGAAAGCAGACCTGGAAGAATCGCCCGAGCTACTGGAGCAGACCGGTGACCTGGGGCCGGAAGGCCTGGCATTCGTCTCCGCCGAGCAGTCACCCAACGGCGAACCGCTGCTGATTGTCGGCAACGAAGTCAGCGGCACCACGGCGATCTATCAGGTCGACCGCAAGTAAGCGCCATCAGCGGGCGAAATTTCCATCGCCCGCTTCGGTGTTCACCGGATCGGCCATTTCCTCCTCCACCGGCGTTTCGTCCGGTTTCTGCTCGTCCACCACCATTTCCAGTGCTTCAGGCGAGGTGCCCATCATGCTGATCTGGTGAGCAGGTTCCTCGACAATCCGATCATGGTTATCACGCCAGCTCAGCAGGCTGAACAGCGCGCTGGCAGCAAACATTACCGCGAAGTACAGTGGCAGCATCAGCATTGAGGTGATGCCCATCAGCCAGCCGGCCAGGGCCGGGCCAATTGCCGAGCCGACACCCTGCAACATCAGCAGTCCGGCATTGCCAGACAGCACTTCCTCCTTGCGCAGATGGTCGATCAAGTGCGCCACCACCGTCGGATAAACCGAAAACGAACCTGCGCCGAATATCGCCGCGCCCACTAATAACCAGATACCGGAGCTGCCCAGCAATGCCATCAGCAAGCCACCAACGGCGGCAATACCGGCAACGATCACCAGTGCCAGACGCCGATCAATCCGATCCGACAGAACGCCCATCGGCCATTGAAACAACGCCCCGGCGACGATCACCAGCGACATGAAACTGGCGATCTGCCCGGTATCCATCCCCACACGGCCTGCGTAAAGCGCGCCCAGCCCCCAGAAACCACCCATTGCCAATCCCGACAACATCGCGCCGGCACAGGCCGCCGGTGCAGCGCGCCATAGCGCCTTGAGCGACAGCGTGGTGGTCTCTACGATTTCCGGCTGCGGCAGCCGTGTCGCCACCACCGGCATGATCGCGATGATAACGAAGAAGCCCGCTATGCCGAACATCAGGTTGGCCAGCGGATTGTCCATCTGCAGCAGTTGCTGAGACAATGCCAGCGCACCGAGATTGACCGCCATATACACCGCAAACACCCGTGCCCGACGCTCCTTGGGCGCCCCGGTGTTCAGCCAGCTTTCAATCGAGGTATACACGCCGACCAACACCGTACCGGTAACCAGGCGCAGCAGCAGCCAGAACAGCATGTCGACATGGATCACATGCAGGATGATGCACCCCGCCGTGGCCGAGGCGAAGAAGGCGAAAGCGCGAATATGCCCCATGCGCCGGATCAGCTTGGGGCACAACCAGGTGCCCAGCATGAAACCGGCAAAATAGGCGGACCCGAACAGGCCCAGGGTCTGGTCGGAAAATCCTTCGGTCGCGCCGCGCAGCGGCACCAGGGTATTGAGCAAGCCGGATCCCATCAACAGCAGGGCGATACCGGCCAACAGCGCACTGATGGTTGTCACAATCCGCAGCATGCAAGCCTCTGATCTGATTGATATTTGAGAAACCTCCTAACCAACCTATATCAGGATTGCGCATCTCGCCAATCAACAGCCCAAACGCCTACACTGACGCAGAGCACCCAGCCCCAGTTGTCACAAGGAGAAAAACCATGCCAAAAAAACGCCTGTTGGTGGTCGCCCATGCCCCATCGGACAATACGCAAAAACTGGTGGATGCCCTGCTGCGCGGGGCGGCCAGTCCCGATATCGAAAACGTTGACACCCGCTGGGTAGCTCCGCTGCAGGCCACCCCGGACGACGTATTGCAGGCTGACGCCATCATCCTCGGCACCACGGAAAATCTCGGCTACATGAGCGGCGCGCTGAAGGACTTCTTCGACCGCTGCTACTACCCGGTGCTGGAAGAAAAACAAGGTTTGCCCTGCGCGCTCTACATCCGCGCCGGCATGGACGGCACCGGCACCCGCCGCGCCGTGGAAAGCATCATCACCGGCCTGCGCTGGACCTGGGCCCGCGATCCTCTGGTACTGCGCGGCGAATGGCAGGAGCGCTTTATCGAGGATGCCGAAGAGTTGGGCCTGTACATGGCCGCGGGGCTGGATAGCGGGATATTCTGAAAGCGATCCCGCGCTACACCACACTCACCCGCAACCGCTCAGACCTCTACCAACCGGCTGGTCCATGCCTCTATAATGCCGCATGAACCAGATACTGCACCGCCTTGAACATTGCTACCAGCTCGCCGAACAGCATTTCGCCAGACCCTTCGAGCGCCCCAGCGTCACTCTCGACCTGCGCGGTCAGAAGGCCGGCGTCGCCTACCTGAACCGCAACCTGTTACGGTTCAATGCCCAGATGTACCGGGATAACCTCCATGATTTCCTGCTGCAGACCGTGCCCCACGAGGCGGCCCACCTGATAGCCCATGCCCTGCACGGCGGTCGCATCCGTCCGCATGGACGTGAATGGCAGACACTGATGACCGGCCTGTTCGGCCTGCCCGCCAACCGCTGCCATTATTACGCCGTCCCGCAACGGCGTACGACCCGCTACCTATACCGCTGCGGTTGCCCCGACGGCATCCCCTTCACGCCTCAGCGCCATGCGCTGGTGCGCCGTGGGCGCCAGTATCAGTGCCGGCGCTGCACAAACCTGCTGCACTTCACCGGACAGCAACTCACCACAGGCTGATCCTCAAAGAGGACCGGGGTTGTCCCTCGCACGGCACAGGTCATTGATATATGGCTTGAGCGCATAGCCCAGCGCCGGCTCCAACGCTGCCGCCCAGTCAGTCATCACTGACCGGTCCAGCGTCAGCGGTGGATCGCCCGCCGCAGGAATGAACAGGATGATATTGCCCTCTTCGACCTGTACCTGCAGATAATCATCACCAAACAGGTCCCTCAGCAATGGCGCAGCGTAAGGCAAACCGGTATCACCCATCTGCCACTGGTTGATCACCAGCACGCCGCCGGGGCGCAGCGCCTGCTGGCAATGACGGAAAAACTCCGCCTGCAACTGCAGCCGCGACAGTCCGCCTTCCATATAAAGATCGACAAACAACAGGTCGCAGCTGGCCGGCGCTGCGGCAACATGCTTCTCGGCACAACCGATGCTGACCTGCAGCTGCGGGTCATCCGACAAACCCAGCCATTCCCGGGCCATCGCCAACACCTCGCCGCGCAACTCGACCGCGCTCACAGTATGCGGGGCAAAATGCCGTACCAGACAGTTGGCCAAGGCCCCGCCGCCCAAGCCCAGCAGAGTCATATCCGCCTCGCGGCCACACCAGAATGTGCCCAACAGCATGGCCCGGGTGTAGTCATATTCCAGCCAGGCGGGGTCTGTTATGAAGACACAGCTCTGCTCGGTCTGCTCGCCAAAATAGAGGAAGCGATAACCTTCCCGATTCTCGGTGACGCGCAGCGTGCCATAATTGTCGCGGCGCTTGTCCACCAGGATTTCACGATCAGTCATCAACACTCTTCCCAACAACATGCTCCACCAGGTCATGGATCACCTATGCCCTGAATTATTCACTGCATTGTGGAGCACAGCTCCGGGAAAGTCTCCTGGACACCACAACCAGACGCCACCACACTTGAGCGACCCTCCCCTCAGCGCGCATAATGCGCGGCCTTTGCTGTTTCTCACAGGCTGCTCCCATGTTCCGCTGGTTTGAACGACGTCTAGACCCTTTCCCCGCACAGGAACCCTCCGAGCCACCCGGTACCCTGCTGGCGTTCTGTCTGCATTACACCAGGGGTTCCTGGCCATTCCTGATCATCGCCGCCCTGCTCATGGCCAGCATCGCGATCACCGAGGTCTGGCTGTTCAGTTTCCTCGGTAACATTGTCGATTGGCTGTCCAATCAGAACCGCAGCACCTTCCTGCAGAACGAAGGCTGGAAGCTTACCGGCATGTTCCTGGTGGTCATGGGGCTGCTGCCGTTGCTGATCCTGACCAACTCGCTGTTCAGCTATCAGACGCTGATGGGCAACTACCCGATGCGCATCCGCTGGCTGGTACACCGTTATCTGCTCAAGCAGTCGATGGCCTTCTATCAGGATGAGTTTGCCGGCCGTATTGCCACCAAGATGATGCAGACCGCCCTCGCCGTGCGCGAATGCGTGATCAAGCTGATCGACGTACTCAACTATGTGGTGGTGTACTTTCTCGGCACTTTGCTGGTGGTGGGTCTGGCGGACTGGCGATTGATGGGGCCCATGCTCGCCTGGCTGGCGGGCTACGTGTTGATGATGCGCTATTTCATCCCGCGGCTGGGCAAGGTCGCCGAAGCCCAGGCCGACGCCCGCTCGGTAATGACCGGCAGCGTGGTCGACAGTTACACCAACATCCAGACGGTGAAACTGTTCTCCCACGCCCGCCGCGAGGCCACCCATGCCCGTGAAGGCATGACCGGCTTCATGGACACCGTCTATCGCCAGATGCGGCTGGTCACCCTGGTCAACGTCTCGCTCTATGTGCTCAACGGCATGCTGCTGGCGAGCGCTACCGGGCTGGCGATCTGGCTGTGGTTGCAGGGCAGTATCAGCGTGGGCGCCGTGGCAGTTGCCGTGGGCCTGGTCCTGCGGCTGTGGGGCATGTCGCAGTGGATCATGTGGGAGATATCGGCGCTGTTCGAGAACGTCGGCACGGTGCAGGACGGCATCAACTCCATCTCCCGCCCGCAACTGGTCAAGGATGCGCCCGACGCGCGCCGACTGGAAGTCGCCCAGGGCGAGATCCGTTTCGATCACGTGCGCTTTCATTACGGCAAGGGTGAGGGCGTGATGGATGACCTGCACCTGCACATCCGCCCCGGCGAAAAAATCGGCCTGGTCGGCCGCTCCGGTGCTGGTAAATCCACCCTGGTGAATCTGCTGCTGCGCTTCTATGACGTCGAGGGTGGACGGATTCTCATTGACGGGCAGAATATCGCCGAGGTCAGTCAGGATTCCCTGCGCGAGCATATCGGCATGGTGACCCAGGATACCTCGCTGTTGCATCGCTCGGTCCGCGACAACATTCTCTATGGCCGTCCCGACGCGACCGAAGAAATGATGAAGCAAGCTGCACGCGACGCCCATTCGGACAGCTTCATCCCCGGACTCAGTGATGCCAGGGGCCGCCGCGGCTATGATGCTCATGTCGGCGAACGCGGCGTGAAACTCTCCGGCGGCCAGCGTCAACGCATCGCCATCGCCCGCGTCATGCTCAAGGACGCGCCCATCCTGATTCTCGACGAAGCCACCTCGGCGCTGGACTCTGAAGTCGAAGCCGCGATTCAGGAAAACCTGAACACCCTGATGCAAGGCAAAACCGTCATCGCCATCGCCCACCGCCTGTCCACCATCGCCGAAATGGACCGACTGATCGTCATGGATCAGGGACGTATCGTTGAAGATGGTAGCCACGCCGAACTGGTCAGCCAGGGCGGCCTGTATGCCCAGCTATGGGCCAGGCAGTCGGGTGGGTTTATTGGGGAGGAGTGCTGAAACCAGGCACCGGTTCTCACGCAGAGCAAGCCATCGAATATCGAGGCTGGCCTCAGACCTGATCGTTCCCATGCTCCTGCGTGGGAATGCATGTGGGACGCTCTGCGTCCCGGTTTTCACGCCGTGCAGGCGGCAGGTCCGGACGCTGGAGCGTCCACGGCGCGGTTACCACGCTGGAGCGTGGGAACCATCGGTTGGGGGAAGCTCCGCGCCCACCTGCACTCAGAGCGCCACCCCACCACGCCCCCCCGATCGTTCTCATGCTCCTGCGTGGGAATGCATGTGGGATGCTCCCCGCCCCGTTTTTCACGCCGTGCAGGTGGCGGGCTTGGACGCTTCTGCTACTTCCCCTCCGCCAACAACTCCCGCAACACGTAGTGCAGAATCCCTCCTGCCTTGAAATAGTCCACTTCATTGCTGGTATCGATCCGGCACACCACTTCGAACTCGATCTGCTGACCGTTGCTGCGGGTGGCCTTGATCTTGAGTATCTGTCCCGGTCGCAGGTTATCGTCGATGCCCGGGATATCCAGCACCTCATGTCCGTCCAGCTGCAGGGTCGGCGCATTCTGGCCGTTTACAAACTGCAGCGGCAGCACACCCATGCCAACCAGGTTGGAGCGGTGAATACGCTCGAAGCTCTCGGCAATCACCGCCTTGACGCCCAACAGATTGGTGCCCTTGGCCGCCCAGTCGCGGCTTGAACCGGTGCCGTACTCCTTGCCCGCCAGCACCACCAGCGGCGTGCCTTCTTGCTGATAACGCATGGCCGCATCATAGATCGACATACGCTCACTACTGGGCGTGTGGATGGTCAAACCGCCCTCCTCACCACCCAGCATGCGGTTGCGAATACGGATATTGGCGAAGGTCCCGCGCATCATCACTTCATGGTTGCCACGCCGCGAACCATAGGAGTTGAAGTCCTCCGGCTTCACACCCAGCCGCTGCAGGTACTCACCTGCAGGCGAGCTGGACTTGATATTACCCGCCGGAGAAATGTGGTCGGTGGTGATCGAATCGCCGAACACCGCCAACACACGCGCCTGATGAATCGGCTGCAAGGGCTCTATCGGCTGGTCGATCCGCTCGAAATATGGCGGATTCTGCACGTAGGTCGACTGGCCGTCCCAGTTATAGGTATCGCCGCCACTCACAGCGATCGACTGCCAGTGTTCGTCACCGGTGAACACATCGGCGTAACGACTGCGAAACATGCTGTCTTCCACCAGGGCCACCGCCTCGGCGATTTCGGCGTTGGACGGCCACAGGTCGCGCAGGTATACCGGCTTGTTATCCCGATCCAACCCCAGCGGTTCTTCCTGCAGGTCGAGCCGACTGTCTCCGGCCAATGCATAGGCCACCACCAGCGGCGGCGACGCCAGCCAGTTGGCCTTGACCTGCTGATGCACCCGTCCTTCAAAGTTGCGGTTGCCCGACAACACCGCCGACACCACCAGATCATGCTCGCTGATCGCATGGCTGATCGGTTCCGGCAACGGACCGGAGTTGCCGATACAGGTAGTGCAGCCATAACCGACCAGGTTGAAGCCCAACTGGTCGAGATAGGGCGTCAGTCCCGCACGCTCAAGATAATCGGTCACCACCTTGGACCCCGGCGCCAATGACGACTTCACCCAGGGCTTGCGCTGGATGCCACGTTCAATGGCCTTCCTGGCCAGCAGCCCGGCCGCCATCATCACACTGGGGTTGGAGGTGTTGGTGCAGGAAGTAATCGCCGCGATGACGACTGCCCCGTTCTTCAGCACATGTTCTTCGCCATCAATCGTCACGCACACTTCAGCGCTCGGCCCGCCGACAGCGGTTCCACCACCGCCTTCATCTTCCAGGCGTTCCACATCGCGTACAGCAGAAGTCTGCAGTGCCAGCAGCTCATCAAATGCCTTGGGCACATCGGACAGCCGCACGCGATCCTGGGGTCGGCGCGGCCCGGCCAGACTCGGCTCCACTTCATTCATGTCCAGATGCAAGGTGTCGGTGAACACCGGCTCATGCCCCGGTTCACGCCACATTCCCTGCGCCTTGCTGTAGGCTTCCACCCGCTCGACCACTTCCGCGGGCCGTCCGGTCAGGCGCAGATAGCCGAGCGTAATCTCATCAATCGGGAAGAAACCGCAGGTGGCACCGTATTCCGGCGCCATGTTGGCAATGGTCGCGCGATCAGCCAGTGGCAGATCGGCCAGACCATCACCGTAGAATTCAACGAACTTGCCCACTACACCGTGCTTGCGCAACATCTGCGTCACGGTCAGTACCAGATCCGTGGCGGTCATGCCTTCGCGCAGCTTGCCGGTCAGCTTGAAGCCCACCACTTCGGGAATCAGCATCGACACCGGCTGCCCGAGCATCGCCGCTTCGGCCTCGATACCGCCGACGCCCCAACCCAATACCCCCAGACCGTTGACCATGGTGGTATGCGAATCAGTGCCCACCAGGGTATCCGGGTAGGCCCAGCTCTGGCCGTCAACCTCCGCTGCCCAGACGCTCTGCGCCAGATATTCCAGATTCACCTGGTGGCAGATACCGGTACCCGGCGGTACCACTCGGAAGTTGTTGAAGGCCTTCTGTCCCCAACGGAGAAAGGCATAGCGCTCACCGTTACGCTGGATCTCCATCGCCACGTTACCCTGAAACGCCGCAGCATCGCCGAAATGATCCACCATCACCGAGTGGTCGATCACCAGGTCCACTGGCGACAGCGGGTTGATGCGCTGCGGGTCACCGCCGGCCCGCGCCACCGCATCGCGCATGGCCGCGAGATCCACCACGGCCGGTACGCCAGTGAAATCCTGCATCAGCACCCGCGCCGGCCGGTACTGGATTTCCCGATCCGAATGCCGATTGATCATCCAGTCAGCCATCGCCTGGATGTCCTCTCGCGTGACGGTATCACCGTCCTCATGACGCAGCAGATTCTCCAGCAATACCTTCAATGACACCGGCAACCTGTTGATTTCACCCAACAGTTCTCCTGCCTTAGGCAAGGAATGATACTGATAGGTTCTGCCACCTACCTGTAGACTGCTCAGGGTCTGCAAACTGTTGATCGATGACATCAAGGTGCCTCCTCTTGGAAATACTCAATACCGACGAGTCATTCAAGAACCCGGCGGTTCGGTCGATAGCCTTGAGAATAGCCTACATAAAAGAACAATTGCGAACCGTCTCCACGAGGCTCCAGGAAAACCCATGCGCAAAAACCTGCCCGTTACCCAGCGGGAAAGAACATTCAGCTCCGACCAGCGACTGATCTCCACCACCAACCTTAAAGGCGTAATCACTTACTGCAACGATGAATTCATCGATATCTCTGGCTTTACCCGCGAGGAGCTGATCGGCCAGGCGCATAATATCGTCCGCCACCCCGACATGCCCCACGCGGTCTATACCCATCTGTGGAATGACCTCAAGCAGGGCCACAGCTGGATGGGTATCGTCAAGAACCGCTGCAAGAATGGCGACCATTACTGGGTCAATGCCTTTATCACGCCGATTCGCGAGAACGACCAGCTCGTCGGCTTCGAGTCCGTACGCACCAAGACCACTCCCGAGCAGGTAGCGCGTGCCACGCGCCTTTTTGCCCAGCTCAACGCGGGCAAGAAGGCTCTTCCCTTCGACTGGGCCGCCCTGCTGCAGGTTCTGCTGCCCGCCGCGCTGCTGAGTGTGCTCGGCGGGCTGGCCGTGCATTTTCTCGGGCCCTGGGGGCTATTGCCGGCCGCAGCGATCGCTGGCCCTGCCGGCTTCGTGCTGAAAAAAGTGCGCGACCGTACTCTGTTGCGCATGGTGACCGAGGGCGCGGAAAACACCATCAGCGATCCCTTTTTGGCGCAGATGTACACCGATCACTCCGGGCCGCTCGGTCAGTTGGAGATGGCCCTGAACAGCCAGCAGGCTCAATTGCGAACCTGCATCACCCGGGTTGCCGACGGTACACGGGTACTGCGGCGTCAGGCCCAGGATGTCAGCAATCTATCAAAAAGCAGCAGTGAACAGCTGGAGCGCCAGCGCAACGAAACCGACATGGTGGCCACCGCCATCAATGAAATGTCCGCCGCCACCCAGGAAGTTGCGAGCAATGTCCACCGCGCTGCAGATGCCGCCAACAGCGCCCATCAACAGACCGAACAGGGCAGCATGCTGGCGGGTCAGGCCCGCGATGCTATCGAGATGCTCTCCGCCTCGGTCGGTTCTGCGGCAACCCTGGCCTCGCAGCTGGCAGACGACGCCCAGGAAATCGGCACCGTGGTGGACGTGATCCAGAGTATCGCTGCACAGACCAACCTGTTGGCGCTCAATGCTGCCATCGAAGCCGCCCGCGCCGGAGAACAGGGTCGCGGCTTTGCCGTGGTGGCGGACGAAGTCCGCGCCCTGGCCAAGCGTACCGCCGATGCAACTGAACAGATCCATGGACTGATCGCCAACCTGCAGCAAGCCACCGGTCGTGCGGTCAGCACCATGCATGCCGGTAGCGAGCAGGCGGATCTGGGTGTCGCCCAGGTGACGCAGGTCGACGATGCGCTGACTAATATCCGCCGGGCCATCGGGCAGGTCAGTGACATGACCGGCCAGATCGCCAGCGCTGCCGAAGAGCAAGGTGCCGTGGTCGAGGAAATCAACCACAACATCACCAACATCGCCGCGCTGTCCGACCAGACCGCAACCCAGGCGCGCCGCAGTACCGAACTCAATCTGGAACTGGCCGCCACGGCGACGCACCAGAGCGACCTGGTGGAGCGCTTCAATCGCCGGTAATCAGACAGCAGAAGCGGTGATACACTGCGATCTTTGCGAAAAGGAATCCCTGCCATGTGCGGAATCGTCGGCGCAATCGCCCAGCGTAATATCACCTCCATCCTGCTCGAAGGCCTGCACCGGCTCGAATATCGAGGCTATGATTCGGCCGGCGTTGCGGTGTTTGCCGAAGACACCGGCATTCAACGGGTGCGCGCCACCGGCAAGGTAATCGAACTGGAGCGCGCCCTCGATGCCACCCCAGCCAAGGGGCCGCTGGGCATTGCCCATACCCGTTGGGCAACCCATGGCAAACCCGCCGAGCACAATGCTCACCCGCATATCTCCAAGGGACTGGCGATCGTGCACAACGGCATCATCGAGAACCACTCGCCGCTGCGCCGCAAACTGACCGACCTGGGCTACGTATTCACCTCGGAGACCGATACCGAAGTCGTCGCACACCTGATTGCCTGGCATTACAGCCAGAGCCGTGATTTGTTGCAGGCCTTTCGCAGCACTCTCGGCGAACTGCATGGCGCTTACGCGCTGGCGCTGATCCACGAGGATGAACCGCAGAACCTGTATTGCGCACGCATGGGCAGCCCGCTGGTCATCGGCGAAGGCAGCGGCGAATCCTATATAGCCTCCGACCCGCTGGCGCTGCTGCAGGTCACCGACCGCTTCCGCTATCTGGACGAAGGCGATCACGCCCGTCTGACCGTCAGCCAATGCGAGATCTGGGATGCTGAGCACCGCGTTGTCGAGCGCCCGATAAAACGCTACGAGCATGCTGCGCTGAGCCTGGACAAAGGCGAATACCGGCATTACATGCTCAAGGAAATCTTCGAGCAGCCCGAGGCCATCAACAATACCCTCAGCGGCACACTCGGTGATGATCATGTGCTGACAGCGATTCTCGGCCCGGATGCGGAAACGCGCCTGGCGACTGTGCAGAACATCCATATCGTCGCCTGTGGCACCAGCTATCATGCCGGTCTGGTCGCGCGTTACTGGATTGAATCCCAGGCCGGCCTGCCCTGTCAGGTCGAAGTGGCGAGCGAATACCGCTATCGCACCGTCGTGGTGCCCGCCAATACGCTGCTGATCACCCTCTCCCAGTCGGGTGAAACCGCCGACACCCTGGCCGCCCTGCGCGTTGCCAAGGACCAGGGTTACCTCGCCAGCCTGGCAATCTGCAACGTCGCCGGCAGCTCGCTGGTGCGCGAAGCCGATTGGCGTCTGCTGACCCACGCCGGCCCCGAGATCGGCGTCGCCTCGACCAAGGCCTTCACCACCCAACTGGTGGCACTGCTGTGGCTGACCACCGCGCTGATCCAGGTACGCGGGGCATCAGCTCAGCGAGTCGCCGACAACGTTGCCGCCCTGCGCCAGTTGCCGGCATTGGTCACCCAGGTCCTGGCGCTGGAGCCGGCCATCACCACCCTGGCCGAACGCTTCGCCAACAAGCACCACGCCCTCTTCCTCGGTCGCGGACCGCATTATCCGATTGCCATGGAAGGTGCGCTCAAGCTCAAGGAAACCTCCTACATCCACGCCGAAGCCTACGCCGCCGGCGAGCTCAAGCATGGGCCATTGGCGCTGGTGGACGAAGACATGCCGGTGGTCAGCGTCGCCCCCAGCGACAGCTTGCTGGAAAAGCTCAAGTCCAATCTGGAGGAAGTCCGCGCCCGCGGCGGCCAGCTGATCACCTTCGCCTGTGAAACCATTGAGCAGCCTGGCAACGACAGCGAAACCATCAGCCTGCCGCAAGTCGATGAGGTGATTTCCCCTATCCTCTACACCATTCCGCTGCAACTGCTCAGCTATCACGTAGCACTGGTCAAAGGCACCGACGTCGACAAACCCAGAAACCTGGCCAAGTCGGTGACGGTGGAATAAACCCCCGAACCTGCAGCACTTCAATAAGTCCGGGACGCAAAGCGTCCCGGACTGGCAACCTGTGCGGCGCTCTTCTATAAACCCAGTGTTGTTTCGTGGCGTTCGGCAAGGCGGCGATCAGTACGCGGCTGCATTGCCCTATCGATCGCTTGCGCCAGGAAGCTGCTCAGCGACTTCATATACACCGTTGATATATGACTTTTATCTTTGTATATCAATATGTTGCCAGCCACTGCCGGGCAGATATCGACAGTGCAGAAATAGTTGCTCATATCAATGAAGTGAACATGCTCGCCCGTCCTGCTCAGTTGATCCAAGGCCAGCGCCGGCTCCAGCGCAGCGTCTCGCGGACGCGAGCAAAGGGGTGAATCTGCACCGTTCATGTCCACGCAGGTGGGTACGTGAAAACCCATGAAAGGCGTATCGCGTACGGCAAGGATCTTCCGCCCCATGGCGCCCAGCTTCTGCCATTGCTGGACATAACCCTCGGGCATATGTTCAGGCCGGGTGTCGGTCGCCGCTACCGTTCCAGTAGTGAAAACGAAATCCGGCTCCAACTGCTCAATGGCCTCCAGCACGTTGTCATTCCACAGCGCACAGGAATTCTCCCGGTTGTCCGGTGACTCATCTGCCAAAGCAGTAAACCGGCAACCGTTCTTGGTATAGCTCACCAATCGCCAATGCCGCTGCTCGGCGAGATCATCCAGTGCGGGCACCCAATGGGTAGCGTGGGAGCTGCCAGCCACCGCAATCGTCAGCGCGCCATCCGCGTGGCCGTAATTGCAGGGTGTCGCCTCCGTGCCGTACAGGTTCTGATGACACCCTTCCCGATAAGGCTTGGGCACATCCCTGCTGGCCATGAACGGCTCGGGAATGATGTCGCCATCCGCCGCCGCATGCTGCAAATCTGCTTCCGCCAGCGCCCGGGCACCGGGATAGCGTGTGGCATCCACTATGTCCGGCACGCGGTAGTCTTCGGTCATCTCACGAACGTCATTGCGCCATAACAGTATCACCAGCACCAAAGGCGCCACCGCCACCACCGCCGCGGCATAGGCAAAACCAGGTGAGCGCCGGCCAAGCTGCGCCCGAAGCGGCGTCTCGACCAGCCGCGTGGTGCCATAAGCCAGCAACAGGGACAGTAACATGATGGCCACACCGCCATACCAGGCGACTGCCAGCTCGCCAAAGGTAGCGCGCAGGAAGATCATCACCGGCCAGTGCCAGAGATAGAAGGCGTAACTGATGCCACCCAGCCAGAGTAGCGGCCGGGCCGACAGTAACGCCCGCGCACTGCCAGAAACCGTATCCGCCCCGGCAGCCAGCACCAGTGCCGCCCCCAGTGACGGCCACAAAGCCGCATAACCCGGAAAGCTCAGCGATACATCCAGCACGAAGCCACAACTGATAACCGCCGCCAGCCCCAGCCAACCCATCAACCGCCGAATATCACGATCGACCGCAACCCAGGGCGTGACCGCCATCAGCCCGCCGAGGGCAAACTGCCAGACCCGGGCAAAGGTGTTGAAGTAAGCGAAGGTCTGATTTGCCGCCGTATGCATCACCGAAAACATCAACGAGACAATGAAAACACCTGCAAAGGTCAGCAACAACGCGCGACGACGACTCATCGCCAGCCAACTGCTCACACACAGCGCCAGCATGATCACGAACGGCCACAGGGCATAGAACTGTCCCTGCGCCGATAGCGCCCAATAATGTTGCACCGGGCTGGGCAGATTGTCGCGCGCCAGATAATCCACCGAATTCAGCGCCAGCAGCCAGTTTTCCAGATAGAACATGGCCGCCAGACTTTCCTTCATCGATGACATCCATAATGAGCGTGGCAACAGCAACCAGGTACCCACCAGCACCGCAGCGATCACCAGCAGTGCAGACGGCAACAGCCGTCTTGCAAGGCCAGCCCAGAAGATCACTGGGCGCACCCTGCCCTCTTGTTCATGCTGTCTCAGCAACGAAAGCGTGATCAGATACCCGGAGACCACGAAGAACACATCCACCCCACCGGATACCTTGTTCATCCAGATATGGAAGATCGCCACCAGCAAAGCCGCAAGTGCCCGCAGCCCTTCTATATCGCCGCGAAACGATCCGCCTGCAACCTCCGCGCCATTGTTGTGCTTTTCCATGTTCACCCCAGCTCGTTCAACGCATCATGAAAATGACTGGCGCGCTCCTTTGCGGCGCCAGCCATTGCCGGCATCGGTATCTCCGGCCAGCGAAACAACGTGCCCAATTTCAGATCCCATTCTGCCGGGTGCAACTTGAAAGCCCCTGCGCCTGGTGTAAAGGTGATTTCGCCGATGTAGATACACCCTTCAAAGAGGTACATATCCACCCGGCAATAGCCGAAAGGTTGCGCCAGCCGCCTGGCTGCATCAAGTATCTCGCCCAGATTGGTCGGCGCCATGGTGATAAATGGGTCGTTACTGGGAGGCAGGGTGTCGCCGAGCCGAAAGGGCAGGTCGCGCCAATCCTCCGAGAACAGGTTCTGGGTCATCCGGCCAAAGCGGCCATTGATGACCTGCAGAAACAGATAACTGTTCCCCTCCGCCGAATTGAACACGTGCACCTTGTAATCTGCTGGTGGCCCATCGGGTGTCAGCAAGGCCTTCTCGAACAGAACCTGAGGGCGGATCGCCTTGTAATGCCGCTCCCCGCGACGTTTGGAAAAATCCTCCCGCAGCCAGGAGTTACCCAAGGCGACCAGTTCGCCGATATCTTCCCGGGATTTGTCGAAGACAATACGAACCGACCCACTGCTGTTATTGGTCTTCATTACAAAACTGTCGGGTAAATTTTCAAAGTGTGACGCAGTTATCCATTCCACTGCCGTGTAGAGCGGGACGTTAAAGTTCTCGCCCAGAATATCTCGAATATACTCTCTAGCCAGGACCTTATCCGCCAGATGGGAGAATTGGGGTAATGGATACCGCATCCGGTAGTGCAACTTTTCCGACAACTTTTTCGGGTGATTGAAATTGCATAAGGTCCCATGTCTCTTCAGGTACCGAAGCTGGTACTCCACCCATTCCGGAAGCAGACCGACAACTGACTCAGCCAACGACGATTGCGCCTTTTGGGGCACCTTGTCAGCACGCTTGCGAATAATGTCCATATTTTCACCCCAATCAAATGAGGATACACCTGCGTCGGCGCGGCAACTGCAGGATTGCCTGTACCCGTTTACCCGATCCATTCAGGCATGAAACCAGCCGGCATGCCTTCACGAATCAGTAACGCCGGCCGTAACCGATCAATAACGAATGACTAACGTACACAGCGCATTCATCGAACTTCTGCCTTAATACCCTGCGTGATGCTTGCAGCAAGGAGACAGCATATGGATTCACAGCACAAACGACCCGCCAGGCTGTACCGATACTTCTTCGGTACAGCGGAATTCGATGAAGCAAAGTTCGAGCTGCAAATTGATGGAATTGTTGTAGCTATCGAACGCAGGCCATTGTCATTGTTGGCAAAAATTCTTGAGCACGCTGATCAAGTGGTTACCAAGCGGGAGTTGCTGCAGTCCGTCTGGGGCGGCCGGGTTACTGTCGATAATGTGTTGGCAAACGCCATGGCCAAGCTGCGCAAGGCGCTGGGGGATAACGCCCTGCAACTGATCACCATTCCCAGAGTCGGCTACCGCATCAAGGGACCGGTAAGAAAAATGGAAGCCGAGCCCGATTGCGACATCATTCCATCGCATTCGCGTGCAGCCATGAACACCTCGCTGTTTACTCGCGCCCGTATCATGCCGCCGCCCGTCGCCTATCATCATCTGGATGTGATTTCCCTGCACCCGTCTGGCGACCTCGGCACCGATGGAGTGACATATGAGGCACAAGCACACTCAGAGCCGGGCGCGCCTGCGTTCCACCCATCAGGAGGTGCCAGCCTGGAAGCCTGGGCCGGGCAACACCACCTGGATGTCATGCCCCTGGAACAACGTCTCCACCTGTTCATGAGTGTGGCAAAAGAAGTGTCCGTGCAGCATGTCAAGGGCAAGGTCCATTCATTTCTGCAACCGGCCAATCTGATCGTTTCCGAGGAAGGCAAGATTCGCATCACCACGCCGAGCAACACCCTGATGGATCCCGCCCTTGCAGAACACCACAGCAGCTGCCACTGCTTCTATCGGGCCCCGGAAACCTACCGCAACGGCGGAATATCCCAGCGCAGTGATATCTATTCGCTGGGTATTCTTCTGTATCAGATAGTGACCTCGGATTTTTCTCGACCCCTGCTTCCTGACTGGCGACAAGACATTACCAACAGATCGATCCAGCATACTATCGAAGCAGCCACGCACTCCTGCCCATCCCTGCGGCCGGGGTCTGTGGAAGAATTGGTTTTACCCCTGTACACCCACCGCATCGGACATCACCAAAAGCCTGAAACCTGGACTGTGGCTTTGGAAAACATGCTCCGACAGTAACGAAGCCTTTTATCAACTGTTTATCTCAAACGTGCAGTAGCCGTTGTGGCTGCCGTATGCCCGCCTGAGATGTTTGACCCCTACAAGAAATTCAACAGTTTTCAGGATCCAACTGCAAATCCTGGGGCGGTAGCGTGCCTGAAGAAGGCCATGCCAGAGCTTTACCACCATCTTCATTTTTGCGCGTGCGCAAGGGAATTTATGCAAAACACTACCTCTCCCTACCGGAATCAGAGCAATACCGACGAGATCGACCTGGCGGTCCTTTTCGGCGCACTTATTGACGGCAAATGGATCATCGCCGGCCTGACGCTGGTCTTCGCCCTGATCGGCATGACCTACGCCCTATTGGCCACCCCGATATACCAAGCCAACGCACTGATCCAGATCGAGGAAAAAAGCGGTGGCCTGGCGGGAATGTCCGAGCTGTCGGATGTATTCGGCGGCCCCTCCAAGTCCGTTACCGAGATCGAACTGATCAAATCCAGAGCCGTGATCGGCCAGGCCGTCAGGAATCTCAAGCTGGATACAGTAGCGTCGCCCGACTACTTCCCCTTCATTGGAGAATGGGCAGCGCGACGCTTCCGGCCGCACTTTTCCGGCGAGCTGGCCCTGCCCTGGTTCGGCCTGTCCGAATATGCCTGGGGCGGCGAGGAGTTGGACATTTTTCAACTGGATGTTCCTCCGGACTACCTGGACAGCGCTCTCACCCTGGTGGCTGGCGAACATGACTATTTCAGTCTCTACGATAGGCACGACGAGCAACTGCTGACCGGTCAGACCGGGCAGCAGATTGACCAGAACGGCTTCAAGGTGCAGATCGCCACGCTCCAGGCGCGCCCCGGCACCCGGTTCACCGTGACAAGAAATCGTCTGCTGAACACCATCATGCATTACCAGAACGAACTGAATGCCAGCGAGCGCGCTCGAGATTCCGGCATCATCAGTCTCAGCCTGCAACATGCCGATCATCACCATTCCATTCGCGTTCTGGATGAGGTCAGTCGGCTGTACGTGCGTCAGAATGTCGAGCGCAATTCTGCCGAAGCCGCGCAGAGCCTGGAATTTCTGCGTGAGCAGCTGCCGTTGATACGCTCCGAGCTGGAGCGTTACGAGCAGGTGCTCAATGACTTCCAGATGAGCAGTAAATCGGTGGATATCTCCATCGAGACCCAGTCGGTGCTGAATCAGATCATCGAACTGGACACATTGATCTCCGAACAGGACCTCAAGCGCACCGAGCTGCAGCGTCGCTTTACCGGTGAACACCCCTCCTACCAGATTCTGCTCGAGCAGACCCAGCAGCTGCAGCGCCAGCGCAACGAACTGAGCAAGAAGGTGGATGAGCTACCCGAGACCCAGCAGGAACTGCTGCGCCTGTCCCGGGATGTCGCCGTCAC
This sequence comes from Halopseudomonas litoralis, assembly GCF_900105005.1. Classification (NCBI taxonomy): domain Bacteria; kingdom Pseudomonadati; phylum Pseudomonadota; class Gammaproteobacteria; order Pseudomonadales; family Pseudomonadaceae; genus Halopseudomonas; species Halopseudomonas litoralis. The sequence goes on along the minus strand of NZ_LT629748.1, from coordinate 1,087,867 downwards.
CACCGAGGTGTATACCGCGATGCTCAACCGCTCCAAGGAGCTGGACGTGCTGCGCGCCGGCACGGTGGGCAACGTGCGCATCATCGACGCCGCCGACGCCAGCGTAACCCGCCCGGTCAAACCGAAGAAAGCGCTGATCACTGTGCTGGCCACCCTGTTCGGCGGGTTTCTTGGCGTCGCCCTGGTGCTGCTGCGGCAGATCCACAACAGCGGCGTGGAGAACCCGGAAATCATCGAGCAACTCGGCCTGCCGGTGTATGCCGCCATCCCCTTCAGCAAGGACCAGGAGCACCTGGAGAAGAATCTGCGCAGCAACAGCCGGGCGGCCAGGCACGACACCCTGCTGCTGGCGATGCAGAATCCCGCCGACCTGGCCGTGGAGTCCCTGCGCCGGCTGCGCACCAGCCTGCATTTCGCCCACGCCGAGGCAAAAAACAACGTGCTGATGATTTCCGGCCCCAGCCCCTCCGTGGGTAAATCCTTCGTCGCCGCCAACCTCGCCGCCACCATGGCGCAGGCGGGGCGGAAGGTTCTGCTGATCGATGCCGATATGCGCAAAGGCTACCTCAACAAGGTGTTCCGCCTGCCGGCGAAGGATGGTTTGTCCGATCGGCTGACCGCCCGCATCGATACCGAGACGGCAATCCAGCATACCGAAATCGACAGACTGCACATGATCGCCCGCGGGCGTATTCCACCGAACCCGTCCGAGCTGTTGATGCACGAGAATTTCCGCCGCTTCCTTGAGGAGATCAACGACCAGTACGACCTCATCATCATCGATACCCCACCGATTCTGGCGGTCACCGACGCCTCCATCGTCGGTCGCCAAGCCGGCATCTCCCTGTTGGTCACGCGCTTCGGCCAGAACACGGCCCGGGAAATCGAAGCAGCCAAACGCTGTTTCGAGCAGGACGACATCCAGCTCAAGGGCGCCATCTTCAATGCCGTCGTCAAGAAGTCATCCGCCTATGGATACAGTCAGTACGGCCACTATTTCTACGAATACAAATCGGAACGGGCGTGAAATCCCCAGCCAATCTGCTCTGACGACGAGGAACGACCATGAAAGTAACCGTATTCGGCACCGGCTATGTGGGCCTGGTGCAAGGCGCCGTGCTGGCGGAAGTCGGCCATCACGTGGTGTGTGTGGATGTCGACCCCGACAAGATAGAACGTCTCAAACAAGGCGAGATCCCGATCTACGAGCCCGGCCTGGAAAGTCTGGTCAGGGATAACCATGCCGCTGGCCGACTGAAATTCACCACCGACGCAGCCGCCGGGGCACTGCATGGCAACGTGCAGTTCATCGCGGTCGGCACCCCGCCGGATGAAGACGGCTCCGCCGACCTGCAGTACGTGCTCGCCGTGGCGACCAGCATCGCCGAGCATATGGATGGGCACCGCATCATCATCAACAAATCCACCGTACCCGTGGGCACTGCCCGCCAGGTGCGCGAGACGGTCGATGGCATACTCGCCGGTCGGGACAACCCGGCATTGTCCTTCGATGTGGTGTCCAACCCCGAATTTCTCAAGGAAGGTTCAGCGGTCGCCGATTGCATGCGGCCCGATCGCATCATCATCGGTACCGACAGCAGCGACACCGAAGAAGTGATGCGCGAGCTGTATGCGCCTTTCAATCGCAATCATGAGAAAATCATCATCATGGGTGTGCAGAGCGCGGAGCTGACCAAGTATGCCGCCAACTGCATGCTGGCGACCAAGATCAGCTTCATGAACGAGATGGCCAATCTTGCCGAGCTGCTCGGTGCCGATATTGAAATGGTGCGCCAGGGCATAGGTTCGGACCCGCGCATCGGCTATCACTTCATCTATCCCGGTGCCGGCTATGGCGGCTCCTGCTTCCCCAAAGATGTTCAAGCGCTGATTCGCACGGCGGAGATCATCGATTTCGACGCGCGCATCCTCAAAGCCGTCGAGTCCCGCAACAAGGAACAGAAAACCATGCTGTTTCGAAAGATCTCCCGCCACTTTCAGGGCAACCTCTGCGGCAAGACCTTCGCCATCTGGGGGCTGGCTTTCAAACCCAATACCAATGACATGCGCGAAGCACCCAGCCGCGTACTGATGGAGGCGCTCTGGCAAGCCGGCGCCCGGGTCCGGGCCTATGACCCCGAAGCCATGGAAGAAACCCAGCGCCTGTATCTGCATTGCGATGATCTGCAGCTGTGCGGCACCAAGGAGTCGGCTCTCAAGGGAGCCGATGCGCTCATTGTCGTGACCGACTGGCAGGCCTTCAAGGCGCCGGATTTCGAGCTGATTCGTGAATACCTGAATGAACCCGTGATTTTTGACGGTCGCAATCTGTACGACCCCAAACGCATGCAGAAGAAAGGCTTCAACTACTACGCCACCGGACGCTGAGATGAAGATCGCCATCCTCAATACCCTGTACCACCCGTACAAGATCGGCGGCGCCGAAGTGTCGGTCCAGTTGCTGGCAGAGTCACTGGTCGATGGCGGGCATAGCGTCAGCGTGATTACCCTGCACGAGGCAACCGAGAGCATCGATCAGCTGAATGGCGTAACCCTGTATCGATTGCCCTTGAGAAATCTCTATTGGCCCTTTGCCGGCAACCCCAGCCGACCGCTGCGTCTGCTGTGGCACCTGCTGGATATCTATAACCCGCTGGCACGTGCCGATGTCTCCCGGCTGCTGAAACAGATTCAGCCCGATGTACTGCACACCAACAATCTGGCCGGGTTCTCCGTCGCCGCCTGGGACGCCGCGCACGCGCAGGGCGTCCCGGTCATACATACCTCACGGGATTATTACCTGATCCACCCCAACTGCATGCTGTATGCCGCCAACCAACACCAGAGCCCGGACTCGCTGTCCGGCCGGCTGTTCTCCGTGATCAAGAAATGGCGGTCCCACAGCGTGGGAAAGTATGTGGCGGTCAGCGATCATGTACGGACGTTGCACCAGAGACAGGGGTATTTCCGCCAGGTATCCGCCGAGGTGATCTATAACCCGGTAACTCAACCGGCGCTGGCGGAGCGTCAGACATCGCCGGCCGGTACCATCACCCTCGGCTACATCGGCAGACTTGAACCGGCCAAAGGCATCGAGACGGCATTGCAGGTCTGTCGGCGGCTCGGCCCGGCATACCGCCTGTTCATCGCGGGCAGTGGTGACAGTCGCTATATGACAAAGCTGCAACTGACCCACGCGGGCCTGGATGTAGCCTGGCTGGGGCATATCCCACCAGAGGAGTTCTATCCGGCGATCGACATCCTGCTGGTGCCGTCGCAATGGGCAGAACCGCTCGGCCGGGTAGTACTTGAGGCCAATGCCCATGGCGTCCCCGTGGTCGGCTCACGTTCCGGCGGCATCCCCGAAATCATCAGCCAGGGCGAAACCGGTTACGCCTGCGAAGCCACCGACATCGACGCCTTCGTTGCAGCGGTGGAACAGCTGGTCAGCCAGGACCAACAACAGACCCGCATGCATTGTCAGGCCTGGGCCAGACAGTTCACCAAGGAAAACATCGCTGCCCGCTACCTGCGCAATTATCAGAACCTGAGCCACAGCCACACCGACAAGCCGGCCCAGGCCGTGGGGCCATCTGAAGTCCAGAACCCATGAAACTCACTTATATTCGGCTGAACAGCGCATTTCTGTTGCTGGTGTTCCTGTTTGTCGTGCTCGGCAATCTGCCACGTTTCGTTCCGATAGCCGGAACATTCGGCAACCTGAACGCCAGCGAACTGGTGATCTATCTGTGCGCAGCACCCATTCTGATCAAGAATTTCAAACGGGTGATCACCTCACGGGCCGTGCTGTTCCTGCTGAGCATCAACTCCTTCTCCTTGGGTGTCGGCATCTATCACTACGGACTGGTGACCGAATCGATGTTCTACAACATTCGCCTCAGCGCCATGATTCTCTCGGGCTTCGCCGCCGGCGTCGCACTGCACTGGATATTTCGCGACGATATCACCCGAATGACCAAGGCCTTCGTCATTACCTATGGCGCAGCGACTCTGTTCAGCTTCATCCTGCTGATCATCTACCCCGACTCGACGGTCCTGTGGCTCAAGCTGGAACAGATGGGCATCAACTTCACCGGCGACCCGCACCAGTTTCGCCTGGTCTCCACCTATCTGGACCCGAACTTCTTCGGCACCATCATAGTGCTGCCACTGCTGATGGCGACACTGGTTATACAGCGCAGCGGTTATCTTGCCGTCTTTCTGATGATGGTCGTCGCCCTGCTGTTCAGTTTTTCCCGTTCGGGAATCTCCCTCGCACTGCTGGCCTTCGGCTGCGTGTTCGGCCTGAAGATGCTCAGCACTGTCACCCAGTACCAGAGCAAGCGCATTGGCATAGCACCGTCGCATGTGTATTTCCTGCTGCTGTCACCCTTTCTCGTCCTGGCGCTGGTGTATGTATTCGAAAGCCAGGTCGACCGGGTGGTCGAACGCTTTGTCACCACCCGCGATGACAGTTCCGCGCTGTCACGCCTCAAGGCATTCGACACCGGCATGGACCTTATTGCCCAGCATCCGCTGCTCGGGCACGGCTACAATTTTGCCATCGGACACCTCAAAGGCGGCACCAAGGTCGACTCCAGTCTGCAGATGGTGATCATGAGCTACGGCTTGATCGGCACGTTGGTGATCTTGCTCGCGGCGAGCCTCTGGGCCTGGGTCATCAGCAGCAAACTCCGGCAGCTATCTTCACCGCAACCGTCGCAGCTGTTCAGGAAACTGGTGATCTACATCGTGCTGACCCTGCTCTGGGCCGGGCATTTCAATCAGATCGTCTTCTACCCCTTCTGGCTACTGCCGGTGCTGGCGCTGTTTTTCTACTTTGACCAGCTCTGTGTGAGTCTGAAATCCCCTCAATTTTTCCGGAGCCGGTATGGAACATTCGCACATAGCCTTTGATTCCAGATGGATTGGCCAGAACGGTATTGGCCGGTTCGCCACGGAGTTGCAGGTCCGTCTCAACTTCAGCCACTTGTTTGACGATGCAAGCCATCCGGCGTCTTTTGCGTCCTCTCTCAAGCTGGGCCGCTGGCTCGCCGGCAGTGATGCAAAGGCGTTGTATAGCCCCGGTTTCATTCCGCCGTCAGGCAGCAAGGTGCCCTTTGTCTTCACTATCCACGACCTCAATCATATCGATATAGAACACAACAGCTCGCGCTTGAAGAAGCTCTACTACCAATGCGTCATCCGCCCGGCGATCCATCAGGCCGAGCGGGTACTGACGGTCTCGGAGTTTTCCCGCGGGCGCATTATCGAATGGGCAGACTGCGATCCCGAACGGGTAACGGTGGTGGGCAACGGCGTCAGCAACATATTCCATGCCGACGTCGCACCCATGCAGCCCGGCTATGCCTATTTCTTCTGCTGCAGCAACCGCAAGGGGCACAAAAACGAAAAGCGACTGGTGCAGGCCTTCAGCCAGAGCGGCCTGTACCGCGACAGCAAACTGGTCTTCACCGGCAGCACCGACGTCGAACTGCAACGATTGATCGACCGTAAAGGCCTGGCGGGACAGGTGGTATTCACCGGCCGCGTTTCCGAAACCCAACTGGCAGCCTGGTACCGCGGCGCCATCGCCACGGTTTTCCCGTCGCTCTATGAGGGTTTCGGCCTGCCCGTAGCCGAGAGCATGGCCTGCGGCACACCGGTGATCACTTCGGCGATTTCATCCATGCCGGAAGTCGGCGGCAACGCCGCGCTCTATATCGACCCGCGCGATATCGAAAGCATTTCCATGGCGATGATTGCTGTGGCAGGCAATTCGGAACTCAGCAGCAGTCTCGCCGCCAAGGGCATGCAACAAGCACGGAATTTCACCTGGGACAAAACCGCCAACCTGGTCAGCGCCGCATTGCACAGACTGCAAGCCCGCTGACCCGAACCCTTTCTTCGTGTCACTATCCATCTCAGCAAGGAATCCGCCATGAAAGTTGCCGTCGTCGTCGACTGGCTCACCGTCTATTCCGGCGCAGAACGCGTGGTCGAGCAGATATTGCAGCTCTATCCGGAGGCAGACCTGTTTTCCCTGATCGATTTTCTGCAGGACGATCAGCGTGCCTTTCTCAATGGCAAACAGGCCACCACCTCGTTCATCCAGCGCATGCCCTTTGCCCGAACCCGATATCGCAGCTACCTGCCGTTCATGCCTCTGGCCATCGAGCAGTTCGATCTGAGCCGATACGACCTGGTCATTTCCAGCTCCCACGCTGTGGCCAAGGGCGTACTGACCGGACCGGATCAGCTGCATATCTGTTACATCCACTCGCCGGTGCGCTACGCCTGGGACCTGCAGCATCAGTACCTGATGCAATCGGGGCTCAGCAAAGGCCTGAAGAACTGGATTGCCCGCTGGTCACTGCATTATATCCGCAACTTCGACGCACGCTCCTCGCTGGGCGTGAACATCTTCATCGCCAATTCCGAATTCATCGCCCGACGCGTACAGAAGTGCTATCGCCGCCCCGCCGAGGTGGTGTATCCGCCAGTCAATATCAATGACTTCAGCCTGCAACGAGACAAGCAGAATTTCTACGTCGCCGCCTCGCGCATGGTGCCGTACAAGCGCATGGAGCTGATCGCCGAAGCCTTCCGGCATATGCCTGACCGGCATCTGGTGATCATCGGAGACGGCCCGGACCTCGACAAGGTACGCGCCAGTGCTGCTGGCGCCAGCAACATCTCGGTCACCGGGTTTCTGCCTTTTGTCCAGATGAAGCGCTACATGCAGGACGCCAAGGCCTTCGTCTTCGCCGCCGAAGAGGATTTCGGCATTACCCCCGTCGAAGCCATGGCCTGCGGTACGCCCGTCATCGCCTACGGCAAAGGCGGCGCACTGGAAACCGTCATCGACGGCAAAACCGGCTTCTTTTTTCCTGAGCAAACCTCCGAATCACTCATCCAGGCCATCGAGCGATTCGAGAACGTCGGTCACAGTATCAGTCCGGACAGCTGCCGAGAACAGGCCGAACATTTCTCGGTCGAGCTGTTCCGCGAGCGGTTTTCTCGGACAGTCGACGCGGCCATACATGAATTTCAGCTGATTTCCTCTTCAACCCTCGCAGGAGTATGACCATGTTGCAGCCCGTAATAATGGCCGGCGGATCAGGTTCCCGGCTCTGGCCGCTATCGCGCCAGCTCAATCCCAAACAGTTTCTAACTCTGACCGACAGCAGGATGACCATGCTGCAGGCGACCATCAATCGCCTTCAGGGGCTGTCCTGCGCGCAGCCGCTGTTGATCTGCAACGAGCAACACCGTTTTCTGGCTGCCGCCCAACTGGACCACCTGGGCATGGACGATGCGCGCATCATCCTCGAGCCCTGCGGCCGCAATACCGCACCGGCCATCGCCCTGGCGGCGATCAAGCTGGCCACTGCCGGGCAGGACCCGTTGCTGCTGATCCTTGCAGCGGACCACCGCATCGCCGATATCGACGCCTTTCACGCGAGCGTCGAGGCAGCGATTCCCCTGGCCGAAGCCGGCAAACTGGTCACCTTCGGCATTGTCCCCACTGCGGCTGAAACCGGTTACGGCTATATCCAGCAAGGCGAGCAATTGAGCGACAAGGCTTTCAGCGTCAATCGCTTCGTGGAAAAACCCGACGCCGACACCGCCAGCGACTATGTGCAGTCCGGGCAATACTTCTGGAACAGCGGCATGTTCCTGTTCCGCGCCTCGCGTTATCTGGAAGAGCTGGCAACCCATCGTCCCGACATTCTTGCCTGCTGTCAGCAAGCTGCATTGGGCAAGGCCTACGATCTACTGTTCACCCGAGTGGATGCCGAAGCCTTCGCCGCCTGCCCCGATGAGTCCATCGACTACGCGGTGATGGAGAACACCGCGGACGCGGTGGTGGTCAGTCTCGATGCAGGCTGGAGCGATATCGGCTCCTGGTCGGCTTTGTGGGATATCAGCGACAAGGACGCCCAGGGCAACGCCGTGCAGGGCGATGTACTGGCCCATGATTCTAAAAATACGCTTATCAGGGCCGAACATCGTCTGGTGGCAACGCTCGGGGTGGAAGATCTGGTCATCGTCGAAACCAAGGACGCCGTACTGGTCGCCCACAAGGACCGAGTGCAGGAGATCAAGACGCTGGTCGGAGAGCTCAGGACCACCGGGCGCCGGGAGCACATCAGCCATCGGGAAGTCTATCGGCCGTGGGGCGTGTATGACTCCATCAGCCACGGCCATCGCTATCAGGTCAAACACATCACCGTGAAACCCGGCGCCAAACTGTCCCTGCAGATGCACCATCACCGCGCAGAACACTGGATCGTGGTCTGCGGGACCGCCAGGGTAACCAATGGCGACAAGACCTATCTGGTGACCGAAAACCAGTCATCCTATATCCCGATCGGCCAGGTACATACCCTGGAAAACCCCGGTGTGATCGACCTGCAATTGATCGAGGTGCAATCCGGCTCCTATCTGGGGGAAGACGACATCGTGCGCTTCGAGGACCGGTATGGCCGGGTCGAGCAAGCGCCGATCAGCAGCAAAGCGTGACCCCTGTTGTTGCACCTGACATTCAGCCTGCGCGCCTCAGTCGCAGCGCTGGCTTAACCTCTGATCCTGCTGGTGCGCTGCCTTCGTAACTATCCAACTCGTCCTAATTCGGTGTCTGCCGGTCTATGAAAATCATCACCTACAACCACAACAAATCCACCGGCGTCGGTGGTATCCAGACGCTGATCCGCAACCTGCAGGATATCGCCGGCTCGATCAACACCGGTGCGGTGGAAATTTACCACGACCTCTACGGCTCGGAGTATTTCCAGGCCCGTCCGAACGTCGAGTATCACAAGATCTCGCGCTGGAAGATCACCCCCTGGAAGATAGGCTCGGCCATCAAACGTCTGCGCACCTATCATCGCCTGCTGAAAATGCAGCCTGGCGAGGAGGACTGGTTGATCGTCTTTCAGCCAACCAGCCTGTTCTTCATACCCCGCTCTGTGGCACGCTCGACACGCATCATTCTGGTGCAATCCAACAAACTGGAGTTCCTCTACAGCTCTTCGGTGGCCAGGCTGGCGATGCTGCTGAAAGGCCGCCATATCGATATCCACACGGTGTATACCGAGATGGACAAGAGCAAGCTGCGCCGTTTGTTCCCTTCGTTCAACGACCGAATCGCTGTCATCCCCCGGGGCTGCAAATTGGCCACCGGCAAGGCGACCGCCAGTTGCTCCAAGCGATTGGTAACCATCGCTCGGCTGGAGGAACGGCAGAAGAACTTCAAAGCCATGGTCGATATATTCCATCTTCTGCCCGCAGGTTACACGCTGGACATCTATGGCGATGGCGATCCGAATGAAATAGGCGCATTGATAAAACTGGTGGCCGATCACCCGTCCATCCGTTTTCGCGGCCCGGTCAAGGAGGTGGATGCGGTACTCCGACAGCATGCCGTGTTCATAATGACGTCACACTATGAAGGCTTCGGCCAGACGCTGATCGAAGCACGCAGCCAGGGCCTGCCCATCGTCGCCTTCGACACTTTCGACGCCCTGCCCTGGATAGTACAGAACGGCCGTAATGGCTTTACCGTCAGCCCCGGCGACCTGGCAGGCTTCGCCGAGCGGATCCAGAGCCTGACTACCGATGCAGACCTGTATGAGCGCTTCAGTCAGAGCGCACTGCTGCTCGCCCGGGAAACCGAAGCAAGCATCATCAATCGCCAATGGCAGAACCTGCTGCTCAACTGCGAACAATCGATGATCGGTTCACCCACAGCTCCCGAGCCCCACCGTCATTCGGCAGCCAGCTGACCCCTACCCCGCCCGCGCCGCAGGAACTCAGGTTTCCTGAAACACGAAATGGAATCTTCTCTCCGGGACTTTCCCCGGACCAATCAGGTATCCGCAATGCTGAACAATCAAGACGGCATCATTCGCTCCAACGAACCCATACTGGCAGTCATCCAACGCTGGCTGGATGTCCTGGTCATCAGCCTCGCGCTGCTGTTGGTCATGCTATGGCGAGACACGCCCTACACACCGCAACACTGGGTCAATCTGTTGGTCGCGCTGTTCACCTTCTATCTGCTGAATGACGTAAGCCAGCTGTATGGTTCGTGGCGGGGCGAACATAGCTTCCGTGAACACCGGCGGGTGGCAGGCAACTGGGGCGCGGCTTTCGTCAGCATGTTCGTGGCCGACTACTTTCTGTTCCACAACACCTGGCTCTCGGACCCGGACAAACTCTACTGGTTCGCCACCGGCCTGCTCATCCTCAGCGGCTACCGCATCGCCCTGCGCCAGATCATGCGCACGCTGCGCGCCAATGGCTATAACACCCGTACCGTCGCCATCGTCGGTGCCGGCCCCCTCGGCAAACGCCTCGCCAACAACATCATCAGCAATCCCTGGATGGGCCTGGACCTGCTCGGATTCTATGATGATCAGATCAGCGACGCCGTCTATCTCGACAGGAAACAGGGCTTCATGCGCATCCGGGGCGACCTCCAGGCGGTGGTCGGGGCAGCGCGGGCCGGTTATATCGACAAGGTCTATATAACCCTGCCCATGGGCGCGGAGGACAGGATCAAATGGCTGCTCGACCAACTCAGCGACAGCACCGCATCGGTCTATCTGATCCCCAATGTATTCATCTTTGATCTACTGCACGCGCGCAGCGAATCCATCAACGGCCTGCCCAGCATCAGCATCTTCGACTCCCCAATGGACGGCGCCAGCCGCCTGGTCAAACGGATCGAGGACATTGCCCTGTCAGCGATCATCCTGACCATCATCGCCCTGCCAATGCTGCTCATCGCCCTGGGTGTACGCATGACGTCGTCCGGCCCGGCGCTGTTTCGACAGAAACGCTACGGCATGGACGGCCGCCCCATCGAAATCTGGAAATTCCGCAGCATGACAGTCATGGAAAACGGCGGCATCGTCACCCAGGCCAAACGCAACGACGTCCGCATTACCCCCTTCGGCGCCTTCCTGCGCCGCACCTCCCTCGATGAACTACCGCAGTTCATCAATGTGCTGCGCGGCGAAATGTCCATCGTCGGCCCTCGCCCCCACGCCATCGCCCACAACGAGGAATACCGCAAACTGATTGCCGGCTACATGCTCCGCCACAAAGTCAAACCCGGCATCACCGGTTGGGCCCAGATCAACGGCTGGCGAGGCGAAACTGACACCCTCGACAAAATGCAGAAACGCATCGAATACGACCTGAACTACATCCGCCGCTGGACCCTCTGGCTGGACCTGAAAATCGTCTTCCTTACCATTTTCAAAGGTTTCATGAACAAGAATGCGTATTGAAATAACAGCACATCCCACCCCGGATCAACACTGTTGTTTCATAACCTGCAAGGTGCTGAAAGCGGGACGCAGAGCATCCCGACAGGCATTCCCGCGTGTGGGAGCGATCAGAACCAAGGAGCTTATCGGCCCAAAACCTTATAAAGGTTGGCATGAACCATAGAATCCCCCCTCAGAGTAATTGCAGCAGACGCAACTGATCGCGCTCCAGACAAGCCAAACTAGCGCTCAACCGGCACCCGCACCACCTTGTTGTACTGACGATGAGCGAACTCGCCGGTCACCGTGCCACTTTCATCCATCAGCGGAAATGCATAGCGCGGCGTCATGATCACTTCATAGTCCTCGTTGCCACTGGGGCGCACTTCGACTTCCAGGAAGCCATAATGCTTGCCGCCATCGATCAACTGATTGCCGTTCCAGATTTCCGGGGCGTCGCCATGGGCGCTCCAGTGGGTAGCCTGGGCCTGTGCCGGCAGTTGATCAAAGGGCACATAATCGGTCGTTGGGGCATACCCCGGCCCGCGCAGACCATCACCGGCAAAGCCGACGTCCCAGTAATGCACGCCGTCCAGCTCAACGTACTCAAGCAACTCATCATGTCCGGCGAGGACCGTAGTCACGCCATAACGCACGAACAGCTCATGGTAGATACGCATCGGCTGACCGGACTGACTGTCCTCGTTATTGGCGATGCCCGCACTGCCTGATGGCAGGCTGTGCACCCCGGTACCGAAGGGTGTGTGATGGAATTGCACGAAGATCACCTGGCCTCGGGCCTGCGCATCGGCCAGCTCGTTGATGGCCCAATTCCATTGTTCGCTGCCACGGTTGAAATCCGGCACCCGTGATTGCACGCCGTCAATGGCCAGGTTGGTGTCCTTCAGAGGATCACTGTCATCACCGTTTGACGAGTCGAGCGTGATCAGGGTAATCGGGCCGTAGTCCATGCGGTAGTAACGCTTCTCGTAACGCTCATCGGTGCCATAGTTGCGCGGCAGCTCCCAGTAGCTGTTCCACTTGTCATAGGAGCGCATCACCGCTGGCGGCGAATAGGAGCCGCCCTCGGGGTGCCAGTAGTTTTCATGGTTGCCCAGAGCCGGAAAGATCGGTGTGCTGGACGCGATATTGCTCCACTCACCCGCGGTGTGGCGCCAGAACTCGTCCCAATCCAGCTGACGACCGCCCTTCTCCACCAGATCACCGGCAATCACCCAGAAATCCGGCTGACGTTCCATGGCGTATTGAATGTTGGCACGGAATCCGGTGGTCTGATCCACCGGATACATGCGGTTGTAGGTCCCGGGATCAGTCCCCAGCTTGCCACTCCCGACAGCCGCCGCGCTGGCGCCCCAGGCGACGATCTTGTCGGTGGACTCCGGCTCGGTTTCCATATCGGACATGGCCAGGAAGCGAATATTGGCGCGCCCACCCGTAGCCGGCGTCGTGGTGAACTGTGCCTCCATCAGCGTCTCGCTGCCCGCCTGGCGCACCTGATAGTCGTAGGTGGTGGCCGCGCTCAACCCTTCTACCCGTACCGCATGCCGGTAAGGCAGTGCCGGCGCCTGGCCTTCGGTGACATCGGCATGAATACCGCCGAAGTTCTTGTCTCCGTGGATGTAGGCGATTTCGCTCTCGCCATAGCCCAACGCCTCGACCAGCTCCGGCTCGGAAGCAAAACTGCCGACGCCGTCGACCACCAGTTCACCGGGCACTGCGGTATCGGTAAACCAAATGACGCTGATCGCCGATTGCGTGGGGTTCTGCAGATAAGGCAGGACCAGTACACGAGTATCCGGGGCAATCTCTTCCGGGATAGGCGCGACCTTGTCGCTGGAGGAATTGGAACCATCCAGGCAGGCGGTCAGCCCGATGCTGGACGCAGCGACGATCAGGGTCGCCAGAGCGGTCTTCTTCATACAGTCAATGTTCTCGGTAGGGTTGCAGTGAAGCAGCCAGCATGCCGACGCCACATGTCAGCTTTATTGCATTCCCGCGAACATCTGACTCACCCCGGTCGAGTTCAACTCTCGCCGGGCACCGCAGCCGCTCGCGGCTGATAGAACATCACCACATTGCCCAGCAGAATCAGCACCAGACCGACTACCGCTGCGCCCGTCCACTGATAACCCTCGAACAGCGTCGACATACCCAGTGCAATCAGCGGAAACATCACCGTGGTATAGGCCGCCGGGCCGGCACCGATGCGACCGATCAGCGAGAAGTAGGAGGCAAAGCCGATGATCGAACCGATCAGCGCCAGATACAGCAGCGAACCGATATAGGCCGCAGTCGGTTCGATGGCAAAGGAGGCCCCGGTAACAAGCGCCAACACCAGCATGGTCAGCGCACCGTAGCCCATGGCCCAGGCGTTGGTTGTCAGCAGATCCAGCTTGCGCAGCTGAAATCGCACGCTAACCATATTGCCCAGGGAAAAACCATAGGTGCCGAGCATGCTCAAGCCGATCCCCAGCAGGGTGCCGCTGGACATCTGACCGTCAATGAGATCGTGCCAGAACAGACTGACGATGCCGGCGAACCCCAGCAGGTTTGCCAGCATCAGCCGCAGGGTAATGCGCTTGCCAAAGAACAGCACGCCATTCAGTGCATTGAACAGGATCGCCAGCGAGAACAGCACCGACTCCAGGCCGCTGTTGATATAGGCATTGGCGGTGTAGAAGCAGACAAAGTTGAAGCCGAACACGCACATGCCCTGCAACAGGCAGAACAGATGATCGCTGCGACCCAGTTTCTGCAACCGGCCACTCACCCTGAGCACCAGCAGCATGAGGGCAGCCGCGATGGCAAAGCGGTAGAACACCGACACCAGCACCGGGACAGTCCCCGTCTGCATGCTGATGGCGATCCATGTGGTACCCCAGATCAGAACGGTTGCCGCATACAGAATGGCGTTCATCGAAAGTCTCGAAAAGGCTGGTTTTCCCTCCGCATAGAAGCCGAGGCATTGAAATAGAGCGTCAAAAACGGACCGGACAGCGGCGGCCGCGGATAGAAACTGCCGGAACTAATCAGTCTCGTCAACGACAGAAATAGGAGACTTGATCGGCTGGGGAACAACTGGCCGAACCACTGACTGGAGATTCAACATGCCCTACTGGGACGTTCTCACCGACCGCTCACTCTGGCTGCAACTGGGAACCCTGGTTGTTGTTACCCTTGCCACCTATCTGCTTCTATCTGTCATTCTGCGAGTAGTCAGCCGGCAACTGGCCCAGCGCGACAAGGTATCCCATGGCCGCGCTTTCCACTTCGCCTCGGAGCTGTTGAGCTCAACCAGTCAGCTATTGATCTTCGCCTTCGCCCTGATGATAGGTCTGAAGACGGTCGAGCTGTCACCCCGCTGGGAATCGGCCATGTCCCACGGCTGGTTCGTTGCTCTGGCCTTCCAGATCGCACTCTGGCTGGATCATGCCGTCAGACTCTGGACCGACAGCCTGACGCGTGACGGCAAGGCGCGCAATCTGGTGACCACGACTCTACTGGGCATCATCATGCGGATCGTGATCTGGACCATGATGCTGTTGTCGATCCTGGCCAACCTGGGCGTGGACATCACCGCCATGATCGCCAGCCTCGGGGTAGGCGGTATCGCCATCGCCCTGGCCGTGCAGACCCTGCTCAGCGACATGTTTGCCTCCATGTCCATCGGCATCGACAAGCCCTTTGAGATCGGCGACTTCGTGGTATTCGGCGACGTCGCGGGCAATATCGAACACATTGGCCTGAAAACCACCCGCATCCGCTCGCTGAGTGGCGAGCAGATAGTCATTGCCAACGCCGACCTGCTGAGCCAGATCGTGCATAACTACAAGCGCATGAACACCCGGCGGATCGTCTTCACCTTCGGCATCAGTTATCAGACACCGGTGGAAAAGGTGCGGGAGATCAGCGCTCAGGTCAAACGGATCATCGACGCTACCGACCAGACGCGGTTTGATCGAGCTCATCTTTTCGCCTTCGAGGAAAGCCGGCTGACCTTCGAAGTCGTGCACATAGTACAGACCTCCGACTACAACCGGTACATGGACATACAGCAGGAGATCAATCTGCAGTTGATGGAAACCTTGCGCGATATGGAGGTGCAGTTCGCCTTTCCCATACGCCGTGTCGAGTTGGCCGGTGGTACTTTGCCGGAGATCAAGGTCGCCGGCGTGCCTCAGAATGGGGCGTCTGCCAATGAAACTCCTTACGGTGGTGTCCCTTCCGGCAGCTGACACAGCCGTTGCGAGACTCGACGATAACAACGGGATCAGGCAGTATAAACGCGACCCCGTTTTCTGGAGATACCATGTCCGCTACCATTCGCCACCTGTTGCCAGCCGCTCTCGCATTCAGTCTGATGCTCGGAGGCTGCGCCAGCACAAACTCCTCTGTTTCCGTAGACGAACTCATTCATCACACTTGGCTACTGGCATCCGCCACTGATGCCGATGGCAAGCCCGACACGGCTCTTACAGGTGGTGACAGGGCGCCGATTGCGCTGAGCTTTCATCCGGACCGCATGGGGATCAGCAATGCCTGCAATGGCATGGGCGGGGATTATCAGGTCGAAGGCGACACACTCAAGGTGGGCAATCTGATGCAGACCATGATGGCCTGTGAGCCGGTATTGATGGCACGCGAGGATGCCATCAAGAAGCGCCTGCAACAGCCTCTGGAGATGGAGATTGATGACAATGCCTCCCAGCTGATATTGCGCAATAACGCGGGCGTAATGATCTTCCACCCCAGTGCCGATACAACCGACCGTTAATCCCGACCGGGCAGGCGTTCAGTCTGCCCAACCACTCATCCGCCCACCTGAACTCCCGGAACTGCCTCCCATCACAGTAATTGATGCCCGACAAATGCATTCAATGACTGATTCACTATTGCGGAGGATTCATGAGCACATTGCGCAATCTCACCTGTGGCCTGTTGGCCGTCGGCGCCGCTACGGTCTTGTACCGGAAATTCTCCGGCGGCCACCATTCGGTGCCTGTCATGTTCATCGACGATGCCATGTTGCAGAGCCTGGGGATAATAGAGGCTGCGCGCCTGGCGCAGGAAAGAACCCGCAACGACAAGGTCAAGAACTTCGCCCAGAAGATGATTGAGGACCATATGGCGATCAATCGCGAACTCCAGCAGCTGGCCGCCAGCCGCGGTTATCAGGTAGCCGGAGAGGATGCTCTCGCCCCCAAAGCCCGAAATACCCTTTTGAACCTGAAGGCAGTGCAGTCATTCGATCTGGCCTACGCCGAACACCAGATTACCGCTCACCGCAAGGCTATCAGCCTGTACCGACGCGGGGTTCGCATCGACGATTTCGATGTCAGCAACTTCGTCAGAAAAGCGCTCAGAGAAATGGAACATCATCTCGCCATGGCCGAGCGACTGGCAGACACCGTCAACGCAGATCTGGCGCCGGCGACAGCCGCCGATGCTGCAGCAACTGCAGAAGTCAGCGCCAATGAATCCGGCCTGAGCAGCGGCAGCCCCCAACAGAACCGCGGCGACGCCACCAATCCTCATCACTGAGCCACCAAAAGGACAACCTCATGAGCCAAGCAAAAACACCTGCCAGCCTGGCAATATATCTTACCTTCCCCGGTAGCTGCCGGGATGCCCTGCAATTCTACGCTCAGGAATTGGGCGGCACCTTGAGCGAGCTGCATACTCACCGCGATGCACCGGAAGGCACCGGCGTTCCAGAAGAATGGTTGGATCAGATCATGCATGGCGAAGTTACCGTGGCCAATCAGGTGATCATGGGGTCCGATGCACCGCCGGGCACCTATCAGCCGGCCCAGGGCGTATTCGTTCAACTGTATTATGACGATGTATTGACCGCGGAACAGGCTTACAATCGCTTGTCCGATGGCGGTACCACACACATGCCCTTCGGTCCGAGTTTCTGGGCCAAAGGCTTTGGCATGCTCACGGACCGGTTCGGCATCGGCTGGGTTATCACCAGCTGCTACATTGAGCCGGACGACTGGAAGTGACCTCCGCGCGCCGGCTCACACCCGGCGCACCCTGACCGGAAGACCGCTAGCCAGACCGAACATAGCCTCAAACCTGCGGTTGCATACCTGGCCGATCCGCCCCTCATCCAATATCTGCCGCTATCAAAACCCAAAACTGTATAAAAACCCAGTATACTATCGACCGCCGAGCGACAGATGTCGCTGCCAGCCCAACGAATCACATTCAAGCCAGGGGTAAAAATGGCCGTTGAAATAGTCTATCGCAGCAGCAGAGACCCGGAGCGCCTGTTCATGGATAAAGCCGAAGCCGATCGTCACGACAAGATGCTGGAACTGGCTGAAGTCCTGAGTGATGTCCTGCGCAAAGCGGTACCGTCAATCACCGAGGCGCAATCGGAAGAAGCGGGAATCTACATGGCCAGGCAACGCGACCTGTTCGCCAAAGCGTTCAAGAGCTCGCCGGATGTCCTCGCCGCATTGCTGGAAGAAGAGCCGGCTTGATGCCGGCTTTTCCACCGCTATTCCCGCATGGGAATACTCGGCCAGTCTTATTGATGATACATCCAGAAGTTGGGATGATTTTCAACCACCGCGGCCTGCGGTTTGATACGCACACTCATGAAAATTCGCTTAAGGGCATCCATCGTCTAACGCTCCATTGAACTGAATTGATAGCGCCATGCTGATCCTCTCTCAGCAATAAATGAAATCAATCGAGTCTATCGATGTGATTACAAGTAGCGGCTCCAATATCTGCTTTGCGTAAAGGCGAGTAAAAACGTCTTTACAAAGGGCCTCTCTGCTCCGCAATGCCATATGCTGATTTTGCTCAGGCTAGGAATTCCAGGCACCGGAGCTGCTCTAAGCATTATCAGAATGAGGGTACCGCCATGAGATTACGCCACCTTGTCATCAGCCTCTTCGCCGCAGCGGCATTGCTGGGCTCCTTGGCCCAGGCCGCTCCGGGCCCCTATGCGCCGGGCAAATCCCACGAGCATCGCAAGGCTTTCAAACAGCATCAGCAGCAACGCGACCATCACCGTCAGCAGAACCTGGGACGTGATCACAACCGCTACGGTCAACAGCATCCCGGCTCAGGCTACCGGCCGCGGGACCATGCCGTACCGCCCGATCATCGGCAGATCTACCAGCAACGCCACCAATATCGGGCGCCCGACCGGGGTCAGCTGCGTCGGCAGATTTACCAGAACCGCCACCACATCGGCCGCGGCCCAGCCCTGCCGCCCCGCGCCCGCCTGATTACCGGCCGCCCGATACCCCATGGCTGGAGCCAACGCCTGCCGCATCAACATCTGCGGCACTTGCCGCACTATCCCGGTTATGAATGGCACCGGGCGGGTAGCAATCTGGTACTGGTAGCCGTTACCACCGGGCTGATCTACACCATAATGGAGAATGTGCTCAATTGAGCCGAGAAACCACTTGAGATAGCGAAAGCCCAGAAACCGTGGAAATTCTGAGCTCTTGTCACGAAGCTCTTGGACTTGCGATGAGGTGGTGACAGCTTCTAACATCGGGCGCCACCTTCGTATCTCTGGAACAAGATGAAAGCCCCAGCCAAACGCCCTGCCTTCCTGCTGTTCTTTCCCCTTGCCGGTCTGTTAGCCGCCAGCGTCGTGCCACTGTCGGTCTGGGCTGTGCTGTCTGGCAGCGGCTGGCCGCCGGGGTTGCTGGGTAGTGGGCATGGGCATGAGCTGATTTTCGGTTTCGCCCTGGCGCTGATCGCCGGCTATACGCTGGGTAATCAGCTGCGGCAGGTGCTTTATCCGCTGATCGGTTTGTGGCTGGTCGCGCGCTTCAGCTGGTTGCTGCTACCGGATAGCTGGCTCGCATTGTTGCTTTCCCCGGCCTTCGCCCTGCTCCTGGCCTGGCATGTGGTGCCCCGTTTCAATGCGGCGAAGAAGTGGCGCAACAAGATCACCGGACCATTGATTCTGACGGTCTGTCTGCTTCCCCTCGCTTGGCTTGGGCTGCGGGTCGCCTGGCGTTACTTCCCCGACCTGGCGCCCAGTCTCCAGCTGGACGCCAGTCGCCTGCTCCACGCCGGTGTACTCTGTCTATTGCTGCTGATGATGTTCATGGGCGGGCGCATTATCGCCCCCGCGGCGGCCGTTACCCTGGAGCGCAAGGGACTGGAGCCCAAGGCGCGCCTGCAGCCGCATATAGAATCGGCATTGATTATTCTGCTGGGGCTGGCCATTGTGCCCTTGCTGCTGCCCGGCTTGAGCGGCACTTTCAGCTATCGCTGGTCCGGTCTTTGCCTGATTGCCGCTGGCGGGGTGTTGGCGGTCCGTTGTCTGCGCTGGGAGTTGTGGCACTGCGCTGATCGCCCCGATCTGTTGGCTTTCGGTATCGGTTATGCCTGGCTGGCACTGGGCAGCATCGCCAGCGGCGTGGCCTTCTTCGATCAGAGCGCAATGGCGCCGGCATTGCATCTGGTCACCATCGGCGGGCTGGGCACGCTGTCTGCCGGCGTGATGCTACGGCTGTATTTTCAACGCAGCAGCAAAACGCCACCGAGCACCGGTTGGGTATGGAGCATTACGGCCCTGATCGCCATTGCCGCCGTGGCGCGCTATTTCAGCGGCCCGACGGTCTTTGCCCAGCCGTGGCTGCTGAGCCTGTCCGCAGCTAGCTGGGCACTGGCCTATCTGGCCTTGACGGTGAAGATGCTCATTCTGGCCCGTCGAATCTAAAAGGTCAGCTCATTGCGCCGCGCTGGGACTGTCGGTGCGAGTCCAGGTGGAAGTGCGACCGAAAATAGGGGCGCCAACGAAGCCGCGTAACTTGAGCACGTCCTGCCCATCGAGGGTTATTTTGCCCTGATAGGTCTTGCCGCTCTCCGGGTCGTAGGCCTTGCCGTTTTCCCATGTCTTGCCATCGCCTGCCGGCTGCATGTCCCAGAGAATACGCAGGCCCTGCACCGGGCGGCTGCGCAGGGTTTCATCAGGGTTGTGCTGGTCGAGTTTGGGCTGGCCATCGTTATCCATGGGTTCGGCCAGCCACACCAGTTCACCGCAGAGTTTATCGCCGCAGGGGCTGACTTCCACCTGCCCCTGATTATCTTCGGTGTTCCATAGCCCAACCGGCTGCGCCAGTACCTGGGTTGAACCCAGCGCTCCGGCCATCAAAACGAACACTCCCAGAATTTGCTGTAGACCTTTCATTAAACGATTCCCTTTCTGTCGAACAGTCATTCTACGACAAGATTACCAAGCGGTTGGGCAGCTCGTTGCGTTCATGGGTGGCAGGCAACACCCGCTTGAGCTCCTCACCACAGGCGTCGATACAGGCCAGAAAACCCTCCAGCGTCTTCCCCTCGCGTACATGCGAGGTGAAATCGGCAACGATCGACTCCCAGGTGCTGTCATCGATACGCTGGGAAATGCCCCTATCCACCATGATTTCGACATAGCGTTCAGCTTCGGAAACGAAGATCAACATGCCCGTCTCGCCGCTGGTGTGATGCAAGCCCAACTGCACAAATTGCCGGTGAGCCAGATTGCCGGCGCGCCAATGTCTCACCGAGCGCGGAATCAACCGCGTGGTGATCTTCGGCATACGAAACAGCAGCGCCAGCACGATGAAGGTCAACCACTGGGCCAGTAACAGCTCGCCGCTACTCAGCCAGCCCGTCAACACCAGTACGATACCGGGCAGCAGCAACGCCGCGAGCCCGGCCCACAGCAAAGGAATATAGTGATAGTCGTCCGCCTGCGCGGCCAACACCGTCACCACCTCGGCATCGGTATGCCGCTCGATGCGATCGATGGCCTCGGCGACCTGTTGTTGCTCATCCTGGGTAAGAAGTGTCATTGCTCATCCCTTGTCTGCATTACCAGCCACCCGACGCGCCGCCGCCACCGAAGCCGCCGCCACCGCCACCGAAACCACCTCCGCCGCCCATGCCGCCGCCACGGCCCATACCACCGAGCAAGGCACCAGCCAGCACCGCGCGGCCAAAGCGCCCGCGGCCGCCTCGGCCACCGCCGATGAGAAACAGAATGATCATGAAGAAGAAGGTCAGACCGCCCACCAAGGGTGCCGGCGGCCGCTCGCCGGCCGCAGCGGCGCTGGCAGAGCGCAACGGGTCGCCGCCGAGCACCTGGATCATCGCCTCGGTCCCGGCAATGATACCGCCTTCGAAATCCCCCTGGCGAAACGCCGGAGCAAGGATCTGGTTGATGATGATCGAAGACTGGGCGTCGGTCAGCCGTCCTTCAAGCCCGTAACCGACTTCGATACGCATACGCCGGTCGTCCCGCGAGACAATCAGCAACGCGCCGTTATCCTCATCCTGCTGCCCGATACCCCATTCGCGGCCCAATTGAACACCGAACTCCTCGATGCTCCGCCCTTGCAGGTCGGGAACGGTAACCACCACCACCTGCTCAGTGGTCGCCTGTTCGTGCCCCGCCAGCATCTGCGTCAATTGCGCTTCAACTGGTGCGCTGAGCAGTTCCGCCTGGTCGACTACCCGGCCGGTCAGCTGCGGCAAGGCAAGCTCAGCGGGGGCTTGCTGTGCCGACGAACCCGCCGTCCAGCAGACCAATCCCAGCGCCAATAGCCGGATCATTCTCATTCGAATTGCACCTGCGGCGCCTGCTCGGCGTTTTCCGTAGTGGCCTCGAAGTTCTCCCGGATCGGCATATCGCTGTACATCAGGCTATGCCAGATACGACCAGGAAAGGTACGGATCTCGGTGTTGTATTGCTGCACCGCGGCGATGTAATCGCGACGGGCCACGGCGATACGGTTCTCAGTGCCTTCCAACTGCGATTGCAACGCGAGGAAGTTCTGGTTGGACTTCAGATCAGGATAGCGTTCGGACACCGCCATCAAACGGCTCAGCGCGCCAGTCAGTTGTGCCTGGGCCTGCTCGAAGGCCTGCATCTTGACAGGATCATCCAGATCGTCCGCTGATATCTGGATCGACGTCGCCCGCGCCCGCGCCTCGACAACCGCCGTCAGTGTCTCCTGTTCCTGGCGGGCGAAGCCCTTTACGGTTTCCACCAGATTGGGAATCAGGTCGGCGCGCCGCTGATACTGGTTCTCCACCTGGGCCCAGGCCGACTTGACCTGTTCGTCATAGCTGGGAATGTTGTTGATGCCGCAGCCTGAAAGCAGACTCCCCATCAGAATCAGGAATGCCAGTTGCCAGGTAAGTCGATATTTCTGCATGGGCATGATATGTCTCATCCGTTGAATGCTGTTGGTACAAACGACCTTCCCACCGTCGCAGAGTTCAGGGATCGCTGTCAAAGCGGTGTTCAACTCGGCGTCACCACCCACTCGGGATCATGGAATTCTCCAATCGGATGAATTTCACAGAATGGCGCCGCGCTCTGGATGATCGCCGCCACTGTCGGATCATGCTGCCCTTCCATGGCGTCGCGCTGTTCCTTGCTGTCCCAGCTGGCGATCGCGATCAACACATTCGGATCACCGATCTTGCGATGCAACTCGGTACCGCGCGCGCCCGGAGCAGCCTGGATTATTTCACTAGCTCGCACCCAGGCATCCGCATACTCCTCCGCGCGATGGCCTTGCTTGATATGCACCTCGAACAGGTATTTCATGCATGCCTCCTCTTGGTTTTCACCAAGCAGTCTAGGCAAGAAGCGGTGAAACTGCCGAGGATTGCCAGCAAGTCCTGGACTTGTCTGCTTTACTTCTACAGACATCATTAGCGAGAAGAGGAACTGACATGAGCTGGATCGTATCTCTGATAATCGGTGGCATCGTCGGCTGGCTGGCGAGCATCATCATGAAGACCAACGAGCAGATGGGCCTGATTGCCAACGTTATCGTCGGTATTGTCGGTTCCATGCTGGGTTTCTGGATCGCCGGGCTGATCGGCTTTGCCGAAGGCGGCGTCATCATACGCT
Organism: Halopseudomonas litoralis; assembly: GCF_900105005.1. Taxonomy (NCBI): domain Bacteria; kingdom Pseudomonadati; phylum Pseudomonadota; class Gammaproteobacteria; order Pseudomonadales; family Pseudomonadaceae; genus Halopseudomonas; species Halopseudomonas litoralis. The sequence continues at coordinate 1,064,668 of NZ_LT629748.1, read as the reverse complement.
TCATCATCTCGATAGCCGGCGCAGTGCTGCTCATCTTCATTCTCAGAGCCCTGGGCATTTTCAAGAAAGCCTGAGTCTACAGGCCCCGGTACACCGGGGTCTGCTTCCTTCTCTTCAGCCTGATGACCTCCTCCCCCCAAACAGGTACAATTGCCGGCTTTGACCCGTTTACCCAACAGAAGCCGAGCACCCATGTCCAGCAACGCCAATTCCCGCCAGATCCTCGTTACCAGCGCCCTGCCCTATGCCAACGGTTCGATCCATCTGGGGCATATGCTGGAGTACATTCAGACCGATATCTGGGTGCGCTTTCAGAAGCTGCGCGGCAACCAGTGCGTGTATGTCTGCGCTGATGATGCCCATGGCTCGGCGATCATGTTGCGTGCCGAGAAGGAAGGCATCACCCCGGAACAGTTGATCGACAACGTCAAGGCTGAGCACACCGCCGATTTCGCCGACTTCCTGGTGGATTTCGACAACTATCATTCGACCCACTCCGAAGAAAACCGCGAGCTGTCCGAGCTGATCTACGGAAAACTCAAGGCTGCCGGCCATATCAACACCCGTTCGGTCACCCAGTATTTCGACCCGGAAAAGGGCATGTTTCTGGCGGACCGTTTCATCAAGGGCACCTGCCCCAAGTGCGCCGCCGAGGACCAGTACGGTGACAACTGCGAGAAGTGCGGCGCCACCTACGAGCCCACCGAGCTGAAAGACCCACGCTCGGCCATCTCCGGCGCCACGCCGGTGCTGAGGGAATCCAAGCACTTCTTCTTCGCGCTGCCTGACTTCCAGGACATGCTGAAGAAATGGACCCGCAGCGGCACGCTGCAGGACGCCGTGGCCAACAAGATCGCCGAATGGCTGGACTCGGGCCTGCAGGAGTGGGACATCAGCCGTGATGCGCCCTACTTCGGCTTCGAGATCCCCGGTGAGCCGGGCAAGTACTTCTACGTCTGGCTGGATGCGCCGGTTGGCTATATGGCCAGCTTCAAGAACCTCTGCGCCCGTCGCCCGGACCTGGATTTCGATGCCTTCTGGGACAAGGATTCCACCGCCGAGCTGTATCACTTCATCGGCAAGGACATCATCAACTTCCATACGCTGTTCTGGCCCGCCATGCTCGAAGGTGCCGGCTTCCGCAAGCCGACTGCAGTCAACGTGCACGGCTATCTCACCGTCAATGGTCAGAAGATGTCCAAATCCCGCGGCACCTTCATCAAGGCGCGCACCTATCTGGATCATCTGTCGCCGGAATACCTGCGCTACTACTACGCTGCCAAGCTGGGCCGCGGCGTCGAAGACCTGGACCTGAACCTGGAAGACTTCGTGCAGAAGGTCAACTCCGACCTGGTCGGCAAGGTGGTCAACATCGCCAGCCGGTGCGCGGGCTTCATTCACAAGGGCAACGCCGGCGTGATGGTCGCCGCCAACCCGGCGCCTGAACTGACTGATGCCTTTATCAGTGCCACGCCCTCCATTGCCGAAGCCTACGAGAAACGCGACTTCTCCCGTGCCATGCGCGAAATCATGGCCCTGGCTGACAAGGCCAATGCCTGGATTGCCGACATGGCGCCCTGGGCGCTGAACAAGCAGGAAGGCAAGCAGGACGAGGTCCAGGCGATCTGCTCGCTGGGCATCAACCTGTTCCGCCAGTTGGTCGTCCTGCTCAAGCCGGTGCTGCCGACCCTGGCCGCCGACGCCGAAGCTTTCCTGAATGTAGAGCCGCTGTGCTGGAGTGATCTGGGCAGCATGCTGAGCGATCACCAGCTGAACGCATTCAAACCGCTGCTGACCCGTATTGAACCAGCCAAGATCGAGGCCATGATCGAGTCGTCCAAGGAAGACCTGGCCGCAGCCGCCACCGATACCGGCGCTGCACCGGCCGGCAATGGCGAGCTGGAGAAGGACCCGTTGGCAAAAGAAATCGACTTCAACACCTTCGCCGCCGTCGACCTGCGTATCGCATTGATCGAGAAGGCCGAATTCGTCGAGGGCGCGGACAAACTGCTGCGTCTGACGCTGAACATCGGCGATGCTACGCGCAACGTGTTCTCCGGCATCAAGAGTGCTTATCCTGACCCGAGCAAGCTGGAAGGCCGGTTGACGCTGTATGTGGCCAACCTGGCGGCGCGCAAGATGAAGTTCGGCGTGTCCGAGGGGATGGTGCTGGCGGCGGGGCCTGGCGGGGAAGAGATTTATCTGTTGAGCCCGGATGCCGGGGCCAAGCCGGGGCAGCGGGTGAGCTGACAGGCTGCTCCTCCCCCTCCTGGCTCCCCCTCTTCTGCGAGGGAGAGGGGAAGTAACTGCGTTCTGGTGTTCTTCTATTCTTCTGCTGCCGTGAGGCATGCTGGAACATGCAGAGCTGCTTAACTGCAGGGACTAACTCCCTCTCCTCTCGCCCGCCTGAGCTCCGCGAAGGGCCGGGGCACGGAGCGGGGATGGGGGAACCCAAAGAAAGGGAGCCCGGCAGAGGAAACCAAAAATGAGCCCCAGCACCAACGAGACCAACCATGACTGAATTCATCCTGATCCTGCTCAGCACCATCCTGGTGAACAACTTCGTCCTGGTGCAGTTCCTCGGCCTGTGCCCATTCATGGGCGTGTCCGGCAAGCTGGAGACCGCCATCGGCATGTCCATGGCCACTACTTTCGTGCTGACTCTTGCCTCGATTCTCAGCTACCTGACCTACCAGTACATCCTGGTGCCCTTCGAGCTGGAATTTCTGCGGACCATTTCCTTTATCCTCGTAATCGCTGTGGTGGTGCAGTTCACCGAAATGGTGGTGCACAAGACCAGCCCGCTGCTGTACCGGGTACTGGGCATCTTTCTGCCACTGATCACCACCAACTGCGCGGTGTTGGGCGTCGCCTTGCTGAACACCAACCGTACCGAGCAGACCTTCCTCAAGGCCGCCACCTTCGGCCTGGGCGCTGCGCTGGGGTTTTCCATGGTATTGATCCTGTTTGCCGGCCTGCGCGAGCGGCTGGCCATTGCTGACGTGCCTGCCCCCTTCCGTGGCGCGGCCATCGGCATGATCACCGCCGGCTTGATGTCCCTGGCGTTCATGGGCTTTACCGGGCTGATCAGGATCTGACATGACTATCGTCCTTACTGCAGTAGGCATTCTGCTGGTACTGGCGCTGATCTTCGGCGCGCTGCTGGGGTATGCCGCGATCCGTTTCCGGGTCGAGGGCGACCCCATCATTGAGCAGATCAACGCTCTGCTACCGCAGACCCAGTGCGGGCAATGCGGACACCCCGGTTGCAAGCCCTACGCCGAAGCCATCGCCAACGGCGAGCCGATCAACAAGTGCCCGCCAGGTGGCGAAACCACCATCCAGGCACTGGCCGATCTGCTGGATGTGGAAGCCTTGCCGCTGGATGGCGAACACGGTGAGGAAAAGCCGCGCACAGTGGCCTATATCCGCGAGGATGAATGCATCGGTTGCACCAAATGCATTCAAGCCTGTCCGGTAGATGCGATCCTGGGTTCGGCCAAGCATATGCACACCGTTATCGTTGATGAATGCACAGGCTGCGATCTGTGCGTGGAGCCCTGCCCCGTGGACTGTATCGATATGCTGGCTGTTCCCGTCACCCCACAGACCTGGAGCTGGGACCTACCACGCCCACCGCATCAATTGATTGCCACCGACGCCCAGCGAGGAGCCGCCTGATGCCCACCCAATCGCGTATCTGGGAATTTCCCGGCGGCATCCACCCACCGGAAAACAAGCGCCAATCCACTGGTCGTGGCCTGGAACTGATGCCACTGCCCAGCCGCCTGATACTGCCGCTGCTGCAGCACATAGGCAATCGCGCTGTGCCGGTAGTACAGGTTGGCAAACGGGTGCTCAAGGGTCAGCTGATTGCCGAGGCCAATGGCCCGCTCAGCTGCCCGCTGCATGCGCCCAGTTCTGGCATCATCAGTGCCATCGAGCCCGCGCCCTACCCTCATGCTTCGGGCCTGGCCGAGCTGGCCATCACCCTGGAATGCGACGGTGAGGATCAATGGACCGAACTGCATCCGGTGGCTGACTTTCACAGTCTGCAACCGCTCGACCTGCTGGAACGTATTCGTGACGCGGGCATCAGCGGCATGGGCGGCGCAGGTTTTCCGACTGCGGCCAAACTGACCTCACGCCCTGACCACCAGATCGACACCCTGATCATCAACGGCACCGAATGCGAACCCTACATCACTGCCGATGACATGAGCATGCGTCACCGGGCGCCGCAGATCGTGTCCGGGATAGAAGTGCTGATGCACATTCTCAAGCCGGATCAGGTCCTGATCGGCATTGAGGACAACAAGCCCCAGGCGATCGCCGCCATGCGCGAGGCGGTGGGTGAACGGCCAATGACCGTGGTGGTATTGCCCACCAAGTATCCCTCCGGCGGCGAAAAACAGCTGATCCAGATCCTCACCGGCAAGGAAGTGCCCAGTGGTGGCCTACCGGCTGATATCGGCATTCTCTGCCAGAACATCGGTACCGCCCTGGCGGTCCACGACGCCATAATGCTGGGCAAACCCCTGATCAGCCGTATTACTACCCTGACCGGCGATGCGCTGGCACGCCCAGGCAACGTCGAAGCGCTCATTGGCACGCCAATACAGGATCTTCTGGCATTCGCCGGTTTGCGGCAGGAACAACTGCATCGGCTGGTAATGGGCGGTCCGATGATGGGCTTTACCCTACTCGACAGCGCCGCGCCGATCATCAAGACCAGCAACTGCCTGCTGGCCGGCACCCGTGAGGAACTGCCACCACCGCCGCCGGCGCTGCCGTGCATCCGCTGCGGTCTGTGCGCTGAAGCCTGCCCAGCGGAATTGCTGCCACAGCAGCTGCACTGGTTTGCCATGGGCAAGGACTACGGGCAGCTCGAACGTCAGAACCTGTTCGACTGCATTGAATGCGGCGCCTGCGCCTACGTCTGCCCCAGCAGTATCCCGCTGGTGCAGTACTTTCGCGCCGGCAAATCAGAGATTCGCAGCATCAATCTGCAGCACAGCCGCGCCGAGCAGTCGCGGCAACGCTTCGAGCAACGTCAGGAACGGTTGCAGCGCGAAGCTGAGCAGCGGGAGCTGGACCGCCAGGCGCGGGCAGAGAAGGCGGCGCGTGCAAAAGCGGCTCGTGAAGCCCAGGCCGCGAAAGAGCAGGCTACCGAAACCAAACCTGCCGAGCCGGACCTCGCGCGCATCCAGTCGCGCAAGGTCAATACGCTGAGCGCCGAACAGAAACAGCTTAAAGTCGCAGCCGCGACGGCGCGTATGGCACTGCAGAGAGCGCAGAAACAATTGGCCGCCAACCCGGATAATGTTGACCTGCAGGCACAAATCCCGACATTACAGCAGGCCTTCGATCAAGCGCAGCAAGCCTTCGAGGAACAGATGTCCGACAAGGAGAACCTGTCATGATTTCGGCCTCCATGAGCTCACCCCACGCCCAGGGCAGCAATCGTACCCGGACCATCATGCTGCAGGTGCTGGGCGCAACGCTGCCGGGCCTGTCCCTGATGACCTGGTTCTTCGGCTGGGGCACGCTGATCAATATCCTGCTGGCGAGCACCTGCGCCATCGCTTTCGAAGCGGCGATCCTGCGCTTGCGCTGCCGCCCGGTGGGCTTCTATCTGAATGATGGCAGTGCCTTGGTCACCGCCTGGCTGCTGGCCCTGGCATTACCGCCCTACTCGCCCTGGTGGCTGGTGCTGGTGGCCACGGGTTTTGCCATCACCTTCGGCAAACATCTGTATGGCGGCCTGGGTCAGAACCCCTTCAACCCGGCCATGCTCGGCTATGCCATGGTGCTGGTGTCCTTTCCGCTGGAGATGACCAGTTGGCCGCTCTGGCGTGGCATCGAACAGGTGCCGCCGGCGCTGTCGCCGACGTTGGGGCTGATCGAAGGACTGCAACGAGTATTCACGCCCGGCAGCCTGCCGGTAGACGGCTGGACTACGGCCACGGCGCTGGACCTGCTGAAGAATAACAGCGCGCTGACCATGGCCGAGCTGCAGCAGTCGCAGCCGGCTTTCGGCAGTATGGCCGGCCAGGCCTGGGAATGGGTCGCCTTGGCCTATCTGGCCGGTGGTCTATATCTGTTGTACAAGCGCATCTACAGCTGGCACGCTCCGGTCGGCATGCTCGGCTCACTGGCGGTGATGAGCCTGTTGTTCTGGAATGGCTCCGGCTCCGATTCCAATGGCTCGCCCCTGTTCCATCTGCTGGGCGGCGCCACCATGCTGGGCGCCTTCTTCATCGCCACTGACCCCGTCTCCAGCGCCACCAGCAACCGCGGACGCCTGGTGTTCGGCATAGGTATCGGCATTCTCATTTACGTCATTCGCGTGTGGGGCAACTACCCCGACGCGGTGGCCTTTGCTGTGCTGCTGATGAATCTATGCGCGCCGACCATCGATTATTACACCAACCCGCGCACTTATGGCCACCGCAAAGCCAAGCGTGGCCTGGGCAAGGGAGACTGAGATGGATTCCGTGACCAATCCCAGCCGCTCGGTGCTGCGCAACAGTCTGATTCTCGGCGTGTTCGCCGTTTGCACCGTGGGCCTTATCGCCATCACCCAGCAGGGTACCGAAGAGCGCATCATCGCCGAGCAGCAGCGCATGCAGATGCGTGCCCTCAATGAGATACTGCCTGATGACCAGCATGACAACGATCTGCTGGACGATGCCTTCAGTATCGATGATCGCAAGTTCCTGGGCCTGCCCGCCCCAGCCACCGCCTGGCGCGGACGACAGGCGGGCGCGGTGTCTGCGGTAATTCTGCCGGTGGTGACCATGGACGGCTACAGCGGACGTATCGACCTGCTGGTGGGCATTCAGGCCAATGGCGAGCTGGCCGGCGTGCGTGTAATCAATCATCGGGAAACGCCCGGCCTGGGTGACAAGCTTGAGGTTGGCAAGAGCAGCTGGGTCTTCAGCTTCGACGGCAAGAGCCTGAGCATGCCCACCCCAGACGGTTGGGCGGTACGCAAGGATGGGGGTGAGTTCGACCAGTTCACCGGCGCCACCATTACTCCGCGCGCCGTGGTTCAAGCAGTACACAAGGCCCTGGAATATTTCAGCGAACACCGCGATACCTTGCTGCAACTGACGCCGGAGGAAGCTGCCCATGGCTGACAAGAAACTGTCCGAACTGGCCGCCGACGGCCTATGGCACAACAACCCGGGTCTGGTGCAGTTGCTGGGCCTGTGCCCCCTGCTCGGCGTCAGCAGCACCACAGTCAACGCTCTGGGACTGGGCATCGCCACCATTCTGGTACTGGTCACCTCCAACGTCGCCGTATCGCTGATCCGCAGCGCCGTGACCGACACCGTGCGGCTGCCCGCCTTCGTCATGATCATTGCTTCGGTCACCACCTGTATCGAACTGCTGATGCAGGCCTACACCTATGAGCTGTTCCTGATTCTCGGCATTTTCATCCCGCTGATCGTGACCAACTGTGTGATCCTCGGTCGTGCCGACGGCTTTGCCGTGAAGAACCCGGTGCTGCCCTCAGCTTTGGATGGCTTAATGATGGGCCTGGGCTTCGCCCTGGTGCTTTTGGTATTGGGCATGCTGCGCGAGCTGATCGGCCAGGGCACGCTGTTTGCCAACATGCATCTGCTGCTCGGCCCAGTCGCCGCCGACTGGACCTGGGTGGTGTTCGCCAATTACAAGGAAGTGCTGTTCATCATTCTCCCACCCGGCGCCTTCCTGGTCATGGGGCTGCTGATTGCCCTGAAGAACATCATCGACGCGCAGCTCAAAGCGCGTGCAGCGACCCGCAGCAGCGCCCCCGTGGCCAGTGGCAGCAAGCGGGTCCGCGTTACTGGAACCATCAACTGACATGAACAAAGAAAAACGCTACGAGATCTTCCGTCGCCTGCGTGAGGATAATCCCCACCCTACCACCGAACTGAACTTCAACTCGCCCTTTGAACTGTTGATCGCCGTCATCCTCTCGGCTCAGTCCACCGACGTCGGCGTCAACAAGGCCACCGACAAGCTGTATCCGGTGGCCAACACACCCGAAGCGATCTACGCCCTCGGGGTTGATGGATTGTCGGAATACATCAAGACCATCGGCCTGTTCAACAGCAAGGCAAAGAACGTTATCGAAACCTGCCGCATGCTGATCGAATTGCACGGCAGCCAGGTGCCCGATAGCCGCGAAGCACTCGAAGCGCTGCCCGGCGTCGGACGTAAAACGGCCAATGTGGTGCTCAACACCGCCTTTGGCCATCCGGTCATGGCCGTTGACACACACATCTTCCGCGTCAGTAACCGCACCGGTATCGCACCGGGCAAAACGGTGCTCGAAGTCGAGAAGAAACTGATGCGTCATGTACCCAGGGAATTTATGGTCGATGCCCACCACTGGTTGATTCTGCATGGACGCTACGTTTGCAAGGCCCGAACCCCGCAGTGCGGCAGCTGCCGGATAGAAGATCTGTGCGAGTATCGGCACAAGACCTCGGACTGATACAAAAAATCTATTTCCGCTTATTCTCGACTCCCGCTATAAGGTGCGCCAATGGCATCTTCAATAGTGGAGTGGAGTTATGGCCAAAGCTAAAAGTGATATAGAGCTGGATGACGAAGACTTTGTCGCTGACGAGGATGAAGCGTCTGAAACCGAAACATCAACCAGTAAAGCCAGCCTGACCAGGCGCAGACAGATCGACAATCTGCTGGAAGAGCGTCGGCTGCAGAAGCAGCTGTCAGAATATGACTTCGACCTCGATTGAGCTTGATTGAAACTTCTGATCAGACTGATTGACAGGCTTTGATTCAGAATAAGGTATGGCGCACGTAAGATGGCGGAAACAGCAATGATTCCTATTTTAGTGTGCCTAACTCTTACCTTCGCGTTATGAGGAACTAAACGCCACGAACTTGGGTATAGTTCATGAAGCCAACCGGGAATGTGCTCATGAATCGATGCTTGTTGTTCTGTTTTATTCTGTTCCCCTTACTGGGCGGTCTTGCCCACGCTGAGGATTTCAACTACCCCGAGGGTAATGCTTTTCTGGCAACCATCGCAGGCACGCCACGGCTGATGGCGGCGCCGGTGCCGGACGAAGCAGATGTCCGTCAGACCGATCTTGCCGTTACCGTCATTCCTGAACGCAACTTGCCACCGGTACTGTCGCGTTACAGCCAACTGCATTACCGCCTGGCCTGGCAGAATGAACCAGCACCGCTGATATTTCTCATCGCCGGGACGGGCTCTGGCTATGACAGCCCCAATTTGAATTACCTGAAGCGCGTGTTCTGGCAGGCGGGCATGCATGTCATCGTGCTGTCGTCGCCAACCAACCACGACTTCATCGCGGCAGCCTCGCGCAGCGGCTTGCCGGGCCTGGGCCTGAGCGACGCCCGCGACCTGCATACCGCCATGTCCATCGCCGCAGAGCATGCTCAAGACAGCAAAAACCTGGCAATCACCGAATACCGCCTCGCCGGCTTCAGCCTGGGTGCGCTCAATGCCGCTTTCGTCGCCCATCTGGATCAGGACCTGCAGCAGTTCGATTTCACCCGCACGTTACTGCTCAACCCGCCGGTGGATCTCTATGCTTCGGTCAGGCGGCTGGACGCCTTGTCGCGTACCCAAGTCGACGGCGTCAGCACCGGCAACAGCTTCTATGAGCATATCTTCCAGAAGCTGGCCCGGCATTTCGAGAGCGGCGTGACCGACATCGAGAGCAGCCTGTTCGCCGATATTCAGCGCTCCGACAACGCGCTGACTGATCCGGAGCTGGCCATGCTGATCGGCGCGGTGTTCCGCTTCGCCGCCGCCGACCTTAACTTCATGGCCGATGTCATCACCGAGGGCGGGCGCTATGCGCCGGTAGGCAAGGAACTCAAGGTCAGCACCTCGCTTACCCCCTATCTGCGCCGCGCACTGTTCTGCGACTTCGATTGCTACCTGCAGAACCAGCTATGGCCGGTCTGGAGCAGCAATAACGAGGGCAAGAGCATCGAGGACATGGCCTGGGATACCAGCCTCTACAGTATTGAACCCTTCCTCAGAAACAACCCGGATATCGCCGCCCTGACCAACGCCGATGATTTCATTCTCACCAAGGAAAACTACCAGTTCATCGCCGACACCTTCGGCGAACGGGCCTTCCTCTATCCGCGCGGCGGCCATGGCGGCAACCTGCAACACCGGGATGTGGTCACGCAGATACTGACATTCATGGGAGGGAGCGCACAATGAATCAACTCCGTCGCGGACTACTCGCCGGTTGCACCCTGCTGGCCAGCCTGGCAGCTCAAGCCCAGACCACCGATGCGATACCCCAATATCACGATGCGCTGGACAACTTGACGCTCAGTACCGAAGGCACCAGTTACCAGTTCGAGCGCTCCAGCCTCGAAGCATTGAAGGTCCATGACCCGATCGAAGGTTTCAATCGACGCGTCTATCGATTCAATGGGCAGTTCGATGAGTATGTTTACCTGCCGGCTGTGAATGCCTATGAATGGGCGACCCCGCGCTTTGTACGCACCGGGGTATCCAATGTATTCGCCAATCTTGCCGACGTACCGAATCTGGCCAACAGCCTGGCCCAGGGCAAGCTCAAGAAAGGTGCTCGGACCACCGCTCGGTTGCTATTCAACACCACCCTTGGCGTGCTTGGACTGTTCGATGTGGCCCAAGCCATGGGTCTGCCTCAGGAGTCGGAAGACTTCGGCCAGACGCTGGGTTTCTATGGCGTACCCACCGGGCCTTACCTGGTCCTGCCCCTGCTCGGCCCTTCAACCCTTCGGGATGCGTCTGGCAAAGCCGTGGATTGGTCCATCGAGGACGCCGCAGAGTTTCTCGACAACCGCCATTACATGAACCAGAACCCCTGGTCCTATGGCCTGTATGCTCTCAACCTGCGCTATATCAATGGCTTCCGCTACGGTTCGCTGGACAGCCCGTTCGAGTACGACCAGATTCGTTATCTGTATATCAAGCTGCGAGAGTTGCAGATACGACAGTAGGTCAACGGCCGCGCCAGGAGGGGGGGGGGGCGAGAGAAGCCCCCATCACACCCGAAAGATGATGTGCTCTTCCCAATCATCCTCAGCCACACTCCCCTCCGCCAGCATGCGCCCCGCCTGGGAAATACCCGATTTATGTACCGCCTCCCGGTCACCACACACCAGATGATGCCACGGTGGTAGATCCTCGCCCTCGGCGACCAGGCGATAGCCACAGGTGGGTGGCAACCAGGCAAACTCCTCGGCCGTGGCCGGAGTCAGTTGCACGCAGTCGGGCACCTGCTGGCGGCGGTTGGGGTAGTCGCTGCAGCGGCAGGTATTCAGATCCAGCAGTTTGCAGGCCACCCGGGTGTAATAGATGGACTTTGCATCATCCTCGTCCTCCAGCTTCTGCAGGCAACACAGTCCGCAACCATCACACAGCGACTCCCACTCCTGCTGATCCATTTGCTCCAGCGTCTTGCGCTTCCAGAATTCCGTTACTCTCTGCGCCATACTCAACTCTCCTCGCCAGTGGCATCGGCTAGCCAGTCCAACAACTGGCCGAGATCAAAAGGCCAATCCAGCTCAGCTCCCGTGTCGTCGCGGCGCAAAACAGGTATCCGCAGCTGATAGCGCTCCAGCAACTCGGGGGAGTCAACAATATCCACTTGCCGCACGACAACGCCGTTACCTTCCAACGGTCGGGTCAGATGCAGGCATTCTTCACACAGGTGGCAGGCGGTGGTTCCAAACAGGGTCAACGTCAATGAGGCAGTCATGAATATTCCGAAACGTGCGGGACAGCGCCCATTCTACCTCGGAACCGGAAATCAGTCAGAGGCTGCGATGCTTGGCAGCCCGGCGGCATTGTCACATACTCGGACGATCTGATCGGAGGATATATGGATTGGCAAACACTGTTATGTCGTGAAAGGCTGGGCAAGCCCATCGCCAGCACCGAAGAGCTTGGCCGCACGCCCTTTCACAAGGATCATGACCGGGTGATCTTTTCCGGCGCCTTTCGTCGTCTGGGCAAGAAAACCCAGGTACATCCGGTGTCCAGCAATGACCACATCCACACACGCCTTACCCACAGCCTTGAGGTCGGCTGCGTTGGCCGTTCGCTGGGCATGCGCGTCGGCGAGATATTGCGGGGCGAGCTGCCAAACTGGTGCGAACCAGCCGATCTCGGTGTCATTGTCCAAGCGGCTTGCCTGGCTCACGACATCGGCAATCCGCCGTACGGGCATTCCGGCGAAGACGCCATCCGACATTGGTTTTACAAGGCCGCCAATTCCGGATGGCTCGACAACATGTCCGACGCCCAGCGCCATGACTTTCTCAATTTCGAGGGCAACGCCCAGGGCTTCCGGGTGCTGACCCAGCTCGAATACCATCAATTCGACGGCGGTATGCGCCTGACCTACGCCACGCTCGGCGCCTATCTGAAATACCCCTGGACATCACAGCACGCCGACAGCCATGGCTACAAGAAACACAAGTTCGGCTGTTACCAGGGCGAATATCCCTTGCTGGCGCAGATCACCGACAAGCTCGGCCTGCCACTGCAGAGCGATCAGTGCTGGGCCCGCAGTCCGCTGGTGTATCTGGTCGAGGCTGCGGACGATATCTGCTATGCGCTGATTGATCTGGAAGATGGCATGGAAATGGAGCTGCTCAGCTATAGCGAAGTCGAGCGGCTGTTGCTGGATCTGGTGGGTGATGATCTGCCGGAAACCTACCGCCAGCTCGGCCCGCGGGATTCAACCCGACGCAAGCTGGCGATTCTGCGCGGCAAGGCCATCGAACACCTGGTTAATGCTGCTGCCGAAACCTTCATCGACCAGCAACCGGCACTGCTCGCGGGCACACTGCCCGGAGACCTGGTCGGTCACATGCCGGAAGCCGCCCAGCGCTGCGTACTGGAAGCAAAAAGCATCGCCCGCCATCGCATCTTTCAGGACAAGCGCAAGACACTGCATGAGATCGGTGCCTACAGCACTCTCGAAACGCTGCTGGAGGCCTTCTGTGGTGCAGTCAATGAACAGCAATCCGGCCAGGCCCTGAGCTTCAAGCATCGACGCATTCTGGATCTGCTGGGCAATAATGCGCCACGGGAAGAGTGGGATCTGTATTCCAGCTATATGCGCGTAACCGACTTCATTGCCGGGATGACTGATTTGTATGCGGCGGATATGTCTGCCCGGATTCGGGGCATCCATCCCAGCTGATCGGCCTTCCCCTTCGCGGGCAAGTGCCGCTCCCGCAGGTTTTACCCCACCTGTGAGAGCGGCGGATCAATCATGCAGGTCGGGCTCAATCTCCCCGACTGGGCGACAGCAGCTCGATCTTGTAACCATCCGGATCTTCGACGAAAGCCAGAATGCTGGATCCATGCATCATCGGGCCGGCTTCTCTCACCACCTTGCCACCGCTGGACTTGATCTGCTCGCAGGCCTTGTACACGTCGTTCACTTCGATGGCGATGTGACCGTAACCATTGCCCAGATCATAGCTGGGCGTATCCCAGTTATGCGTCAGCTCCAGCACCGAGTTCTCCGCCTCATTGCCGTAACCGACGAAGGCCAGGGTGAAACGCCCATCGGGATAATCCTTGCGGCGCAGCAGGGTCATGCCCAGCACTTCGGTATAGAACGCAATGGATTTCTCCAGATCGCCCACACGGAGCATGGTATGCAGTAAACGCATGATGGTTCTCCTCAGGTTGTAATACGACAGTGCCCATTCGGCCGATGTATCACATCAAACCGAACGGGCACTCTATCGCGGGTCAGATAGGCTGGCAGCCAATCATATCAGCGTGCGACCCTTGTTGGCAGCAATACGCAAACGCAGCGCATTGAGCTTGATGAAGCCAGCCGCATCGGCCTGATCATAGGCACCGGCATCATCTTCGAAGGTAGCGATGTTGGCATCGAACAGCGAGTCATCCGACTTGCGGCCGACAACAACCACGTTGCCCTTGTACAGCTTCAGCCGCACCACGCCGTTCACATTCAGCTGGGACGCGTTGATCATTTCCTGCAGCATGGCGCGCTCAGGGCTCCACCAGAAGCCGTTGTAGATCAGCTCGGCGTATTTCGGCATCAGGCTGTCTTTCAGGTGGGCCACTTCACGGTCCAGGGTAATCGACTCGATGGCGCGGTGACCTTTGAGCATGATGGTCCCACCGGGAGTTTCGTAGCAGCCACGGGATTTCATGCCGACAAAGCGGTTCTCGACGATATCGGTACGACCGATGCCGTTCTCGCCACCGACCTTGTTCAGATAGGCCAGCACGGTAGCCGGCGACATGTCCTGGCCATCGATGGCAACGATATCGCCATTGCGGTAGCTCAGCTCGATGTAGGTGGCCACGTCAGGTGCCGTTTCCGGCGACTTGGTCCAGCGCCACATGTCTTCTTCATGCTCGGCCCAGGTATCTTCCAGCACACCGCCCTCGTAAGAGATGTGCAGCAGGTTGGCATCCATCGAGTACGGCGACTTCTTCTTGCCATGGCGCTCGATCGGAATGTCGTGCTTGGCGGCGTAATCCATCAGCTTCTCACGGGACAGCAGGTCCCACTCACGCCAGGGAGCAATTACTTTCACACCCGGCTTGAGCGCGTAGGCACCCAGCTCGAAACGCACCTGGTCGTTGCCTTTGCCGGTGGCGCCATGGGAAATGGCGTCGGCGCCGGTCTCATTGGCGATCTCGATCAGCCGTTTGGCGATCAGCGGACGGGCAATGGACGTACCAAGCAGGTATTCGCCTTCATAGACGGTATTGGCGCGAAACATGGGGAATACGAAATCACGCACGAACTCTTCGCGCAGATCGTCGATGTAAATTTCCTTTACGCCCATGGCCTGAGCCTTGGCGCGTGCTGGCTCGACTTCCTCGCCCTGCCCCAGGTCAGCAGTGAAAGTGACCACTTCGCAGCCGTAGGTATCTTCCAACCATTTGAGGATTACCGAAGTATCCAGACCGCCGGAATAGGCCAGGACGACTTTTTTCACATCAGTCATTACGCGCTCCATTGATGAAGGTTACCGGCGCAACGAAAGGCACCAGCCAAAGGCGCCATTCTACCGCTCGGAGACGAGTAATTACAGGGGCTGTCGGAGAAACTCAGGGAATTAGATGCAGCGTCAACCGAGCTCAGTCCTTTTCCAGACGCAAGGTGACGCGGCGGTTCTGGGCCCGGCCAGCAGCGCTTTCATTTGACGCCACGGGGTATCGTTCCCCGTGAAAGCGGGTCATGATCAATGTCTCATCCACCCCTCGCTCCGTCAGATAAGCCTGTATCGCCAACACCCGCTGGCGGGACAATTCACGGTTGCTCAGGCGGTCACCGACATTGTCCGAGTGGCCATCCAGCTGGACCTTGCGGATATCCGGGTCGGCCTCGATATAGGCCAGAACCACATCCAGCATTTGCCGCGCCTCGGCGTCCAGTACCGAACCACCCGTGGGAAAGCCGATGGCGCTGCGGGATATCTGATCGATATTCTTCGGCAACAGCCCGCTGATGCAGCCCTGAAACTCGTCCCAGGCCTGCCGGTAACCGACACTGGACACCACCACGGTGATCTGCCCGGCATCACTGATACTGCTGCGCTGAATGGTCGGTTGCAATCCGGCCGAGAGACCAGCCAGCATCCGCCCCGCCTGCTGGTAAGGTAGCTGGAGCACCGTAGGGCCATCGCTTACCGTGCCCGACCCGAGTACCTGCGCTGCAGTGCCGGGACGCCACGGCGGTGCGTCATTGAATAGTTGGGCCGGCCCCGGCCGCATCAGATTGCTCCATGCCGACAGCTGAAACACCGGCCGCTCCCCTGCCCGCCGTACGAACATGGCTTCGCCATAACCATCAACCTGCTGGCTGAGACGACACTCGAACTGATCTCCCTTCACCGCCCACTGCACATTCTCCATGCGAGTCTGGAAAGTCAGGGCTTGGGCAGGCAAAGCGAGACCCAACAGCAGGGCAAGAGGCAGGCGTGGCAAAGGAAGATCTCCCGATTCATCGGTCACTGGAGACTGAATCGGCGGGAGACAGGGAAACTTTAAGATCCAGACTGAATCAATTGACCAGGAAACGCGTCACAGAAAACGGCGTCATGTCTATCGCCGGCGTCTCTCCATCCATCATCTGCGCCAGCAGCTCACCGGTGGCCGGCCCCAGGGTGAAACCCTGATGCCCGTGACCGAATGCCAGCCACAGTCCTGCTTTATCTGGAGCCGGCCCGATGACCGGCTTCATGTCCGGCATGCAGGGCCGCGCGCCTTTCCATGGCTCAGCGTCACGGCGTTTGCTTATAGGGAACAGCTGTCGTGCGGCACGCTCTGCCGCCGCCAATTGCTTGTATTTGGGGGGAGCATCCAGATCGGCCAACTCCGCGCCGGTAGTCAGGCGAATCCCGGCACGCATCGGCTCGAGCAGAAAGCCCTTCTCGGCATCCATCACCCAATGGTTGAGTACGGCTCCCTGCTCTGTCGAATAGTGCATGTGATAACCACGCTTGACGAACAGCGGCACCTTGATGCCCAGGCTTGCCATCAGCTTGGCTGACCACGGCCCCATCGCCACCACCACCTGCTCCGTTTCCAGCGTTTCTTCGCTGGTCACCACGCGCCAGCCGTCCTCTGTCTGAATCACGTCCTCAACGCTGGCCCGCAACAGACGGCCACCTTGTTCTTCAAAGTTGCGCGCATAGGCCTGCACCAGCGCGCCCGGGTCCGACACCATCCACGGCTGGGTCCAGTGAATGGCTCCTACCAACCCTGCTCCCAGATGCGGCTCCGCCGCCCGCAAAGCGGCCGCGTCGAGCACCTTGTACTCCACCCCGAAGCGTCCCCTATCCTCATTCGCCAGGGCCAGCCGCTCATCCAACGCCCTCTGCGTTCGATACAGTTCCAGCCAACCACCCTTGCGCACCAACTCCTCGGCACCGGCAGCCTCGATCATCGGCGCATGGGCATCCTGGCAGCGCATGATCAGCGACGCCCACTCCTTCACGATGCGCTCATAGCGCGCCCCACCGGAGTTGAGCCAGTACTGCAACAGCGGGCCAGCCACATTCGCCATGCCCGTTGGCCGATAGCGAATATCCACCTCACGGTTGGGCAGAACGCGCAGTAGAGTGCCTATGTCGCGCGGAAAGGCATAAGGGCGCACCGCCTCGCGCTGGATGATGCCAGCGTTGCCGAAGGAGGTCTCACGCCCCGGCTCACGGCGGTCCACCAGCGTCACGGTATGGCCGCGACGCACCAGGTGCCAGGCTACGGAAACGCCGATCATTCCGGCGCCGAGAACGGTGATATTACGCGACATGGTGGTCTCCCTGCTGTGTATCAAGATACCCCGTGCAACAGGGCAGGCATGGCAGAGAGTCTAGCCTGATTCAGCAGCGCTGCGGCAACACCTGAGCATTGAATGTCCAGCAGTTTGAAATCAGCTGGCGCACCGGCACTTTGCCAGATACCAGCGTATCCAGCGTGTGCCTCCTCGCCTTTTCCGGTAGCATAGCGAGCATTGCAATAGCCTGGAATTCACCCCCATGACCGATCGTATCACCCTGATCCGGCCTGACGACTGGCACATTCACCTTCGTGACGGCGCAGCTTTGCCGCACACGGTTGCCGATGCTGCCCGGCACTTTGCTCGCGCCATCATCATGCCCAACCTGGTACCCCCGGTGCGCGACGGACAGCAGGCGGATGAGTACAAGTCGCGCATTCTTGCCGCCCGCCCGCAGAACAGTCAGTTTGATCCGCTGATGGTGCTGTATCTGACCGACCAGACATCACCCGAGATCGTTCGTCAGGCATGGCAGCAGCGTCAGGCGATCGCTGCCAAACTGTATCCCGCCGGCGCCACGACCAATTCAGATTCCGGCGTGACAGCATTGGAGAAGATCTATCCGGCTCTGGAGGTCATGGCCGAGGTGGGCATGCCGCTGCTGGTGCACGGTGAGGTGACCCATGCCGAGGTGGATATATTCGATCGAGAAAAGGCTTTCATCGACCAACAGTTGGTGACCCTGACCGAGCGCTTTCCGACGCTGAAAGTCGTGTTTGAGCACATCACCACTGCCGATGCGGTGGATTTCGTGCGTAGTGCCTCCGACCGCATCGGCGCAACCATCACCGCTCATCACCTGCTGTATAACCGCAACCATATGCTGGTCGGCGGTATTCGTCCGCACTTCTATTGCCTGCCGATTCTCAAGCGCCAGCGCCATCAGCAGGCGCTGGGCGACGCCGTGGTATCCGGCTCCAGCAAGTTCTTCCTCGGCACCGATTCAGCCCCCCACGCCCGCCACGCCAAAGAGGCCGCTTGCGGATGTGCCGGCTGTTACAGTGCCCATGCGGCAATCGAGTTGTATGCCGATGCCTTCGATGAGCTGGGGGCGCTGGACAAGCTGGAAGGCTTCGCCAGTCTGCACGGCCCGGACTTCTATGGTCTGCCGCGCAATACCGATAGTATTACCCTGGTGCGTGAGCCTTGGACCGTGCCAGCCACCCTGCAGCTCGGCGAGCAGGAACTGGTGCCGCTGCGTGCGGGTGAAACCATCCAATGGCGGGTCGTTTGACCCCCTTTCGAATTAAGGACGCTGTGTGAGCGAGTTTGATTACGACAACGACGCAATGGACGATGCACCCTACTCCGGCGGCAACAAGCCACCGATGGCCTATCGGTTCCGCGGTTTCCTGCCGGTAGTGGTGGATGTGGAAACCGGTGGTTTCAACTCGGCGACTGACGCCCTGCTGGAGATTGCCGCCACGCCCATCCTGATGGATGACGATGGACAGGTTTATCCAGACCAGACGCATTTTTTCCGCGTTGAGCCTTTCGAAGGCGCCAATGTCGAACAGGCCGCGCTGGAGTTCACCGGTATCAAGCTGGATCATCCGCTACGCATGGCGGTAAGCGAAAACCATGCGCTGACGGAAATCTTCAAGCATGTG
Source organism: Halopseudomonas litoralis (assembly GCF_900105005.1). Lineage (NCBI taxonomy): Bacteria > Pseudomonadati > Pseudomonadota > Gammaproteobacteria > Pseudomonadales > Pseudomonadaceae > Halopseudomonas > Halopseudomonas litoralis. The sequence goes on along the minus strand of NZ_LT629748.1, from coordinate 1,045,710 downwards.
CGCAAGGCGGTGAAATCCGCTGGCTGTAAACGCGCCGTTCTGGTCGGACACAATGCATTCTTTGATCTTGGCTTCCTGAATGCTGCAGTTGAGCGCACCGAGATCAAGCGCAACCCCTTCCATCCATTCTCCTGCTTCGACACAGCGACCCTTGGCGGTCTTGCCTATGGTCAGACGGTGCTGGCCAAGGCATGCAGTGCGGCTGATATCGAGTTTGATGGTCGCGAAGCGCACTCTGCTCGCTACGATACGGAAAAGACTGCAGAGCTGTTCTGCACCATCGTCAACCGCTGGCGCGACATGGGCGGCTGGCCCCTGGTTTGAACCGCCCGTACGCCGACCGGCTAATTTCACTCTGGTCGGCTACACTTTACTGCGGTAAGCCAACCACCAGAGACCGGCGCCTCGTGGCAAGCCGGTGGGACCAAGAAAAAGGAAGAACTCCCATGAAATTCAAAGCACTCCCATACATCTTCTCCGCTGCACTGGGTTACGCTGCCATGGCGGCGACACCTGCCGTTGCTCAGCAGAACTTCATCACCATCGGCACCGGTGGCCAGACGGGTGTCTACTATGTTGTCGGCCAGTCCATGTGCCGCCTGGTCAACCGCAACAGCAATGAGCATGGTATTCGTTGCAACGCACCTTCCAGCGGCGGCTCGGTAGCCAACGTCAACGCCATTCGTGGTGGCGAGATGGACATGGGCGTGGTGCAATCCGACATCCAATATAAGGCCTATGAAGGCATCGAAAATTTTGCCGACGCCGGTGAATTCAAGGAAATGCGCGCAGTATTTGCCCTGCATGGCGAGCCGCTGACTATCGTCGCCCGCCGCGACGCGGACATTGAGCACGTCAAGGATCTCAAGGGCAAGCGTTTCAATATCGGCAACCCCGGCTCCGGTCAACGCGACACCATGGATGTAGTCATGGACGCGCTGGGCTGGACCATCAAGGACTTTGCCCTGGCATCCCAGCTGTCCGCCTCGGAACAGGCCGCTGCCCTCGGCGACAATAATATTGACGCCATGGTCTACGTGGCTGGCCACCCCAACGGCTCGATCCAGGAGGCTACCACCACCGTGGATTCGGTGATCGTTGCGGTAAATGGTGAGGAAATCGACGGCGTCATTGCCGCCCAGCCTTATTACGCGAAGGCCATCATCCCCGGCGGAATGTATCGCGGCAACGACAAGGATATTGAAACCTTCGGCGTGCGCGCCACCATGGTGACTTCTACCAAGGTGCCGGATGAAACCGTATACCAGACCGTCAAGGCAGTATTCGACAACTTCGATCGCTTCAAGCGCCTGCACCCGGCCTTTGCCACCCTGGACGAGCAGGAAATGATCAAGGAAGGCCTGTCCATCCCGCTGCATGACGGCGCCGTGCGTTATTACAAGGAGCGCGGCTGGATGTAAGCCGCCATTCCGGGTTTGCCCATCGCGGCAAGCCCGGAATTCTCGTTCGATATAGAGCACAGGGAATAGTCAATGACCGACTCTGCCAAACGCGATGATCTGCTTACCGAGCTGGATGATCTGGTCGCCACAAGCGACACCGGCGCACGCAAACCCCATGGTTTTACCGGAAAACTGCTGCTATCCGTAGCCGCCTTCTGGTCGTTGTTTCAACTCTGGATCGCTTCTCCGCTACCCTATATGGTCGGATTCGGCGTATTCAACAGTACCGAAGCCCGCTCCATTCACCTGGCGCTGGCGGTTTTTCTGGGCTTCATGGCGTTCCCGGCCTTCCGTCGTTCGCCGCGTAATCACGTGCCCCTGACGGATTGGGTAATGGCCCTGGTCGGTGCTTTCTGCGCCGCCTACATCTACATATTCTATGCAGCGCTGGCCGAACGCCCCGGCAGCCCTACCACAACCGATGTGGTCGTTGCCCTGGTGGGTCTGGTGTTGCTGCTGGAGGCGACCCGCCGTGCATTGGGCCCTCCGCTGATGATCGTGGCGCTGTTGTTCATCATCTATTCCGTCGCCGGCCCATACATGCCGGGCATGCTTGCCCACCGCGGCGTCAGCCTCACTTCTCTGGCAAACCATCAATGGTTGAGTACCCAGGGCGTATTCGGCATTGCCCTGGGAGTGTCCACCAGTTTCGTATTCCTGTTCGTGCTATTCGGCTCGCTCCTGGACAAGGCCGGTGCGGGTAATTATTTCATCAAGCTGGCCTTTTCTCTGCTCGGCCACTATCGCGGCGGCCCAGCCAAGGCAGCCGTCGCCGCTTCGGGCATGACCGGCCTGATCTCCGGCTCCTCGATTGCCAATACGGTGACCACCGGCACCTTCACTATTCCGATGATGAAACGCGTCGGTTATACCGCCGAACAGGCCGGTGCAGTAGAAGTATCGGCATCGGTGAACGGCCAGATCATGCCACCGGTGATGGGCGCTGCGGCCTTCCTGATGGTCGAGTATGTCGGTATTTCCTATACCGAAGTCATTACGCATGCCTTCCTACCGGCAATGATTTCCTATATCGCCTTGTTCTACATAGTGCATCTGGCTGCATTGAAAGCCGGTATGCAGGGACTGGAGAGCAGCAACCCGGTGCGTCCCTTCGCCCGCAAGATGCTCGGATTCCTTACCGGGCTGCTGCTGATCATGGGCTTGTCCCTTGCCGTGTATTATGGTCTTGGTTGGCTGAAACCCGCGCTGGGTGTTTATGCCTCCTGGGTGATCGCCGCCGGGCTCGCCATAGCCTACATCGCCCTGTTGCGGGTCGGCTCACACTATCCGGATCTTGATCTGGATGATCCGAATTCACCTGTAGTATCCATGCCTCAAACCAGACCAACCCTGATGACCGGGCTGCATTTCATCCTGCCGGTGATCGTGCTGGTCTGGTGCCTGATGGTCGAGCGCTTGTCACCCGCCCTGTCGGCATTCTGGGCCACCGTCTTCATGACTATCATCATGCTTACTCAGCACCCGCTAATTGCCATGTTCCGCAAGGAGCGAGACCTGGGGCGCAATATCCGTCGCGGCTTCTGCGATTTCTGGGAGGGTCTGGTTGCCGGCGCACGCAACATGATCGGCATCGGGATTGCGACTGCCACCGCGGGGATCATTGTCGGCGCCGTTTCGCAGACCGGCGTCGGCCTGGTTCTGGCAGATCTGGTGGAAGTGCTGTCCATGGGCAACCTGCTGTTGATGCTGGCGCTCACCGCAGTGCTCAGCCTGATACTCGGCATGGGCTTGCCCACGACGGCCAACTATATCGTGGTGTCCGCCCTGCTCGCGCCAGTGATTGTCACCCTGGGTCAGCAGAACGGCTTGATAGTGCCGCTGATCGCCGTCCACCTGTTCGTGTTCTATTTCGGCATCATGGCGGATGTAACACCGCCTGTCGGCCTCGCCTCCTTTGCCGCCGCAGCCATCTCGGGTGGGGACCCGATCCGTACCGGCTTTCAGGCCTTTTATTACAGCCTGCGTACCGCCGCCCTGCCCTTCCTGTTCATCTTCAATACCGACCTGCTGCTGATCGATGTGAGCTTCACCTACGGGCTGGTCATCTTCGTGGTGGCAACGGTGGCCATGCTTATCTTCGCTGCCGCCACCCAGGGTTGGATGATCACCCGCAGCCGCTGGTATGAAAGTGCACTGCTACTGTTGGTTGCCTTCACATTGTTCCGCCCCGGGTTCTGGATGGATATGGTGCATGATCCCTACCGCTCTATTCCGCCGACCGAGATTGCCCAGGCGCTGGATCGGGTAGATGACGACAGCAACCTGCGCATGCAGATCAGTGGCCTGGATGACATCGGCAACCCAACCACCTTCTATCTGCTGGTGCCGATACCGGATGGCGCAACCGGCGTAGAGAAGCTGGAGAACCTGGGGCTTACGCTGATGCAGGAGGGTGATCGCACCCTGGTGGACCTGGTGACCTATGGCAGTCTGGCATCGGAGCTGGGCTTTGACTTTGACCAGGAAATCATCGAGGTGCTGGCACCGGTTGATCGATATCGCAAGGAATGGATGTGGATACCCGGCTTCCTGGTATTCGCCCTGGTTGTAGGTCTGCAGTGGCGCAGACGCCCTGCGGCCACCGCCACCCCGGCCTGAAAAGGAGCTAGCTCATGTACAAGGTGATATTGGTTCCCGTTGACATCAACCACAAGGGATCCTGGGCCAAGTCATTGCCCGCCGCGATACAACTGTGCCAGACCTATGGTGCATCATTACATCTGGTCAGCATCCTGCCTGTCATCGGCATGCCAATGGTGGATGGATTCTTTCCCAAGGAATTCACCGCCACGGCCAAAAAGACCATGAAGGGAGCGCTGCGGGATTTTGCCGCCAAACAGGTGCCCGCCGACATGAAAGCCCAGCTGATCGTGGCGGATGGCAAAGCCTATGAAGGGATCCTGCGCGTGGCCAAGAAAATCAATGCCGACCTGATTGTCATGTCCACCCATAAACGCAAACGTATCGAGGACTATCTGGTCGGCACCAACGCCATGCGCGTGCTGCAGCAGTCGAAGGTATCGGTACTGGTCGTGCGCTGAGTCATCCGGAGCCATGATCTGGCTCCGGATAACCTTTCGAGCTCTGTCAGGTGCGCCGCTTCGGTGGCGCCAGGCCGTCCGGGCTGACGATGACCTGCCCTTTGGGCACGGCCGGTTTGCGCTTGGCTGCCGGCTTCGGCGTTTTCGGGCGCTTGATCTTTTTCTTGTCTTCCTTTTTCTTCTTCGCCCCAACCGGCTTACCGGAAGCCTTGAGCTTCCGCGGGCCCTTGAAGCTGCCTGCCAATTCCTTGATCACCCGACGCTCGAACTGACGGCGCAGATAGCGCTCGATGCTCGACATCAGGCTCCATTCGTGCGGCGCCACCAGCGATATCGCCACACCTTCCGCGCCTGCCCTGCCGGTACGGCCCACGCGATGCAGGTAATCGTCACCACTGCGCGGCATATCGAAGTTGATCACCAGATCCAATTCGCTGATATCCAGCCCCCGCGCAGCAACATCGGTCGCCACCAGCACACCTCTGCCGACGTCTTTGAAGCGCTCGATGGCCAGCTTGCGGTCCTTCTGATCCTTCTCGCCGTGCAGCACGTACACGCGCAAGGCTTCCACCGTCCGCAACACGCCATTCAGACGATCTGCCATGACTCGGGTGTTGGTAAAGACGATCGCCTTGCCCTGGCATTCATTGAGCAGCAACCATTTGACCAGCGCCTCACGGTGCGCATTGTCATCAACGGCTATCACCTGCTGACGGATCGCCGGAGTATCGGCACGCACACTGTCCAGCTCCAGCCAACGCGGTTCGTTCAGGACCTCAGCAATAATGCGCTTGAGCCCGGCATTGCCCGTCGTGGCGGAGAACAACATGGTCTGGCGCTCGGCAGGACAGGCTGCGGCGATGGCCAGCACATCTTCGCTGAAGCCCATATCCAGCATGCGGTCAGCTTCATCAATCACCAACGTTTGAATCGCCGACAGGTCCAATCCGGCCGCGCTCAGCTGCTCCAAGGTCCGACCCGGCGTTGCCACGACGATATCGGGGTTCTTGCGCAGCTTGGCTGCCTGCACCTTGAAGTCTTCGCCGCCGATGACCAATTCGGCCTTGAGGAAGGTGAACCGCGCCAGCTCCTGAATATCCTTGTGGATCTGCCGGGCCAGCTCGCGGGTCGGCGATAGGATCAATGCGCGCGGGGCGAGCGGCTGACTTTCATCCTCCAGCAGGCGCTGAAGAATCGGCAGGACATAGGCAGCCGTCTTGCCACTGCCGGTCTGGGCGATGACATACAGATCATCACCGGCAACTGCCGGGGGAATCGCGGCCGCCTGAACGTCGGTGGGCTTCTCGAAGGACAGTGCAGTCAATGCCTTGAGCAGGCGTTCATTCAGGGACAATTCGGTAAACACGGGCTTTCCTTTGAAAAAAACAATGCGAAATGCCCGCCAGTGTACCACTGCGTGGAGAAAATCCCGGTATGGAGTTTTCCCGGATCAGCTGACATAACCAGCTCCGGCTTTCATGGTAGAATCACTGTCTTTTCGAGCCTCGGCTGGCATTACCCATACGCAGGAACCCCATGGCAACTATCACCCGCCCCGGCCCATCCCGCCGCTTTTCCGTTGCGCCCATGATGGATTGGTCCGCATTCTAAATAAAGCCATCATAATCAATGCGTTACTAGCACCACTCCTCACTGTGTAGCAAATATGTAGCAACGCTACTTGCACTGAACACGCCAAAGCCCATTCCAATCCGTCGTATATCTCGGGCTCAACAGCTCCCGCCGCATACCCCAACCCGGCTCCACCGGCACCCGAGCTGGTCGCAGCGTACCCCTTCCCCAGCGACTGTTGATCTGGTCCAGTACACCCATGACACGCCCCGCCGTTTCAGGCTGCTCCCGAGCAAACAGGTCGCCGGTAAACTCCCCTCGCTGCCGCAAATCCATCAGCAGAATCTCAGCTTTGGCATAGTTGTAACCGGTGCGGTAGATCGCATCCAGCCCCTGGCTTGCCGCTTTGATAATCAATCGGGTGTCGTCGGTGGGATATGGCAGTTCGCAGATAATGCCCTTGGCAAACTTGGCCTCGTTCGGGTTAAACATGCCCGTCCGGATGCCGACTCTGACCTTCTTGCATAGCGAGCCCTGTGCACGCAGTTTCTCGCATGCTCGGGCAGCGTAGGTGGCCACTGCCTCCCGGATCGGCTCTTTCTCCTGGAGTCGCTGTCCGAAAGCACGACTGCTGCAAATCTCCTGCTTGGGCGCCGGGTCGTCATCGATCTCCAGACACGGCACGCCTCGCAGCTCCCGGGCAGTCTTCTCGATGACGACGCTGTGTTTCTTGCGCAGCGTCCAAGCATCAGCCTGGGCCAAATCCCACGCAGTATGAATCCCCATCAAGGCCAGGTGCTCTTTCATGCGCCGGCCGACGCCCCATACCTCATCCACCGGCATCCGCTTGAGCAACCAGTCTCGCTTGGCCGTTGAATCCAGGTGCACCACCCCGCCGGTATGCTGCTGCCACTTCTTCGCCGCGGCGTTGGCCAGCTTGGCCAAGGTCTTGGTGGGAGCAATCCCGATCCCGGTTGGTATGCCGGTTTGCTTCAGCACCTGAGCGCGGACCTTGCGGGCCAGCTGCTCTGGTGAGCCAATGCCGGTCAGGTCGGCAAAGGCCTCATCAATCGAATACACCTCCAATGCCGGTACCAAGCTCTCGATAACCGTCATCACTCGCTGGCTCATGTCGCCGTACAGCGCATAGTTCGAGCTGAACGCAACGATGCCATTACGCCGCAGCACGTCCCGGATCTTGTGGTAGGGCTCGCCCATTTTCACGAACGGCTTGGAGTCTGCCGACCTGGCAATCACGCAGCCGTCGTTATTGCTCAGCACCACAATGGGGACCTTCTTCAGGTCAGGGCGAAACACCCGTTCACAGCTGGCATAAAAGCTGTTGCAGTCGACCAGCGCGATAGCCCGTTCAGCCATGGGGAAACCGTCGGAGGCTTCCGATGACCACGCCCCACACTTCGAACTCGTCCCCTTCCATGATGTAGCGCGGCGGGTATTTTGGATTCTCCGATTCCAGCACGAATTGCTCCCCCCGCTTCGCCAGTCGCTTGACGCAGGGGTCGCCGTTCAGCGCGGCAATGATGATATGCCCAGGCACCGCGTCCAGCTTGCGATTCACGACCATCAAGTCGCTATCGAAAATCCCTACGCCGATCATGCTATCCCCAGACGCCTGCACCAGGTAGGTGTGCGGCGCGTCTACGTCCATTAACTCGTCCAGCGATAGCGGCTGATCCATATGGTCCAGAGCGGGACTGGGAAAGCCGGCCGGTACCCGGCAGGTATAAAACGGTAGTTCGATGGTTGAACTGGTCAAAGGGCCTATGATTACTGCATTACTCATTGAGCGTGACTCGCTGGCGTGACTGGATATAAATACAGTATTCGCGTCGGCGGTTTTCGTCAATCGGATCTGGATCGGAGGTCGCTATGTGCGGAAGGTTTGCGCAGTACCGGATAGCGTGGGAATACCTGGAACCGATCGGGCTGCAGCTGCCTCTGCTGGGCGGCGTAGATCCCGAGCCAATCAACCGGTACAACGTGGCGCCACGGTCACGGGTGCGCATTCTCCACCCCGACCCGGACGGGCTGCGTTGGGATCTGGTGCCGTGGGGATGGGAGCCGTTCTGGGCCAAGGGCAAACGGCCGCCAGCGATCAATGCCCGGGGCGAGACGGCAGCCACCGGCAAGTTCTTCAAGCAAATATGGGAGTCAGGCCGGTGCGTGATCCCGGCGGATGGTTGGTACGAGTGGGTGAAGGATTCAGCTGATCCGAAGAAGAAGCAGCCGTATTACATCCACCGGCGTGACAAGCAGCCGATGTATTTTGCGGGGATTGGGCAGTTCAGGCGGGACGGCAGCGAGCCGCAGGTGGGAGATGGGTTTGTGATCATCACCGCGGACAGCGACCAGGGCATGGTGGATATCCATGACCGCCGGCCGGTGGTGCTGTCATCCGAGTGCGCGGCCAACTGGATTGATCCAGAGCTGGAGCCTGTGGAGGCGGAAGAAATCATGCACCAGCATGGGGAGTCGGTGGAGGTGTTTGAGTGGTACCCGGTTGGGCGGGAGGTGGGGAATGTGCGGAACGAGGGGGCGGGTTTGATAAAATGTGTAACAGACTAAAACACAGCATGTAGTGGGTCAAAATTATAGAATCCCTAGATGCTGCGTCATATCGATAGGTAGCCTTAGACTCTTAAAATATACCCTTTGAGGTTCTGTATCAGATCGCCTAATCTAAACCTCAAATTTACAAGGAAGAAGGAGAGGATTATGTTTCGCTCAATGGCAGAGTTTATTTTTCCTCCAGAACTGTCAGAAGATAAGAAAAATCTTGTACGCATCCTCAATGAAGGTGAAGTTAAGGCGACAGGGAACGGAACCTTGGTACGAGATCTTAAGTCCATCACCGATGATGAGCGGTTCAAAGAAATATCCAAACGTTATGCTCAGCTGATCGGCTGATATGTTTCTCCTCCTAATCATACCGCTGCTCGCCAGCGGTTTTCGGGTGTGTCATGTGCACCCGAATTATCTCTTCAAACTCCACAGACAAGAAGGTCAGTACTTGTACCTTCATGTAGCCGTTCTTGGCTTGAAGTGCTTTTTTTCGAGTTTCGTAATCAACCTTATCTACAATTCCATATCGAACAATGTAATTATTTATGGAAGAGAGTTGCCCGATCATATTGCCATTTTGTCCGGGTACCTCATCGAAACATTTAACCTATCAGTACAGGACGGCAGTCACTTGGCTTGGTACGCCTGGGTATCATTCGTGGCGGTTGCTGTAATACCGGACCTCTGGCGGCTCGCGTCGCAGCTGAAGCTTTGGAGGCAAGGCATAAGCTATAAGGCGCAAAAATCCTACATACTTGAAGGCATCCTCAGCCACAGGCCGCTCGAAAGCTTCCTCTCCACAGCGCTTGCAGCAATGGATGTGGTGATGCTCTCTATGGATGATAGGAAGGTGTATGTGGGTGTAGTGGCTTCTCTTGGAGATCCAAGCGAGTGCCATGGAGGAACAGAAGACGTAGTTTTCCGGCCGATAATCAGCGGATACCGCTGTAAGGACCATTTGAAGGTGACCTTCACTACACACTACAGCGCTGTCGATCAGAATCTCTTCATTATTCTAAAACAAGAAAATATTATTTCAGCGTCGCATTTTGACGACGCCATATATCAGAGGTTTCAGGAAGACCATGCTGAGCGCGATCCTCGAGCAAAGTGTTGCGCCCCTCCTGCAAGCTGATATAACGCTGCAAATACTCCAACTTCTCCCGATCTTCAATCATTCCTCGCCGGATATCCCAAACAGCGCGTCCAGCTGCTCCACTGAGTTCGAGGGAGTCTGCATCGCCCACGCTGCCGGCGCCAACGGTTTCGGACACGATGGCATCATTACGGGCGACGATGACGTCGATGCGCAGCCGGCGGCGCTCATCATCAGCGTTAGAATACAGAGCCTCAAGGCGACGGTTTTCTTTGAGTGCATCGGATAGCTCCTGTGTGTGCTTGGTATCCAGCTCGACCAAGCGCTGGGCCTGTTCCTGCTGTTCAGTTTGCTGTTGCAGGATGACTTGGGCGTTGGCCTCGGCGGTCAGGCGCAGTTGGGTGGCGTGTATAGTTTGTTGCTGGCTGTATCGGGCCTGCCAGTGGTTGCTGGCGACCCACCAGCTGAATAGCGCGCCGACCAGCAGCGCTGCGATGTAGGGCGCGAACGCACGGAGTGCCCCGGTCATGCCAGCGCTCCCCTGCAGTCCGAGTACACCGCTACCAACTCGAGCTCTGTGTGCTGCTCGGCCGCATGCTCCCCTTCGTAGATCTCCAGCAGCTGAGCCAGCTTATGCTCCCGCTGTCCGTACCCTGCCCCGGGCAGGCTGGCCCAGACGGGGGCGGCCTTGGCCACGGCATCTTCGATGCGCCCCTGCCGGATCAGGCGGTAGGCGCCGCACTCCATAAGCAGTTTGATGGCGGCCAGGTCTTGCGCCTCGGGAATGAAGCGTCCCCGGAAGCCGTAGTTGCGTACGATGGCGTCCCAGGTGCGGGCCAAGAACTGGTACCGGCCAGCGGCGCTGGAGGTGATACCGTAGCGCGGCAACTTCACGTATACCCGCGGATGATCACTGTAGTCTTTGAACAGCTTGCCTCCGACGATGACGTTGTAGCCATCATCAGAGTTCTTGATCGTGCTGGTGCCTTCGCTCCAGGCGAGCATATCCAGGAAGGCGAGCACGTTGATCCCGCCGGCCTTTGCTTCGGTGATTACTGGCATGTTTTCTCCAGGCATTAAAACCCGCTATTGCAAAGCTGCAACCAAGAGTCAGATATACAAGATGCCGTCCGTAAAGGGGTCATCGAAGGAATGAGACAACACTCCAAGTTACAGCTTACGCCTTCTAACCCAGCCCCTCAGGATCTCGTAATACCACGCCGAGAAGCCGAAAAGGATGACCCCGCTCGCAGCGACGATAGGACCCTCTATCCAAGCGAAAGACATGAAAATAAGAAACGCGGCCGTTGGAGCGACTATATCTGAGTCAAACCTGAGTTGCTTTCTTAAATGGAGCAATATATTCATCATACTCTCACTAAAGCGAATTGCTGAATTTGAGGTTCAGGACACAGCAGTGCCGGATTTTATTAGATGAACTAGTCCGCACCTGGCTCCATTTTCTTTTCTACCACTTAATACGGGGCTAACAAGCCTCCAGGTTTTATCGCATTATTCTTCATGTTACTGACGTCGGTATTTCTGACAAATACCTGCGCGCCTTCCCCGACGTAAAAATCCACAACAGACCCGCCCCGAGACACGCAAGTATCCAGCCATGCTTTAACCTCTCCGCCACTAAATATGAAATTAATGGAATATTCCTCGCTGCCAGATTCGTCGGTCGAGTCACTAGCTGACGAATTGACCATCCACGTCTGGCTTCCATCCCCAGTGTCAGCGATATTCTTGATATTATTCGGGTAGTCTCCATTGATTCGGATGATACGACCAGCATGATGGATAGAAGAACCGTTGTTATCCCTGCCAGAAAAGCGCCCGTTGTCGTGACCAATGCAGTCAATCTCTACAATATCGGTCGTGCGAATGCCGCTCGTTGTGTAGCTGAATCCGTCGCCGGCTCTAGCCCATGACGCGACACACTGGACCGCGTATAGCCTGCCCAGCCTTCGTAACGTGCCATAACAGGCGTTGGCGTATGAATAAGAAAAACGGCAGCGGTACGTCATACTGTCCGCTTTTGTATCGTCAGTCATATTTGTGCAGCGCAGGGACCGCTGCTTTCCGCCCAAGATATGCACGTTTTCGATGTAGTATTTTGTGGCTCCCGCGTTCAGGCCGTCAACATCCAGCAATACCCGTATGCTTCCGTCCGGGACTCTGCTGTTGTGTGTTTGTACATAGATGACGCCTCCTTCAACAAAGCAAGAGTTGGGCGTCGATTCGACAAGATCAACTGATGATACCGGCGTGAAGGGTATCTCTTCGCCCCACGGGTCAAGATTAGATTTATCATAACCCCATAGCGGCGCGGCAGCAGCGGGAGTGGCTTCAAACACTCCAGCCCTGCCCGAAGTCGGGGACCATAGCAAGTCGCGTGCAGATAAACTTAGCACTGCGGGCACGGGGTCCATGCAAACCAAATTGACGCTTTGAGTCAGTATCGGCATAGCGCCGATGTCCTCATACGTGTACTCCCCACCCGAGATCGTAACATCACACGGTTGGCCCCCAGCATTGACAGCAACCAGCGCAGCACTCACGGTGCGGAACGGCAGCGCTGCGGTGCCGGGGTTGCTGTCATCGCCAGTCGCACGGTCAATATAAATTGATGACACCGCGCTCGCTTTGTAGTCCTGCGGATTTATATCCGTAGTTATGCGACCGCTATGCAGCCCGCGTAAAATTCGGAACCCATAGTCGCGGAATAAGAACCCCTCAGGCGCAGTAACTGCGGTCGTGGGTTCGCTCGACGGGTTGATGTCTATCTGCTGAGTCAAGCTGTCAACGCGTGCGTCTATATCAGCAATCTGACCCGCGTAGTTTTCATCTTCGGGCAGCGCGTCGGGGTAGCGCACGACAAGATGTGAAATCGCCCCCGCATACGCTCGGGTCCATCCCAGCCATACTCTACCTGCCGGCACTGGGGTCGTGAATGTGAGCGTGTGCTCGAATCCTGATGATAAATTAGTGGCAACTGCAAAACCGGAGCCGTCTTCTCGCACAGCCATCCGGAGCTGTAGCTCCTGACCCGCAGTAAATTGCAGCCCAGGGATCGGGCCGGTAGTCGCACCGCCGGACCCGCGATTGCCCGTAGACTGATACATGACTCCTGTGTTGATCCAATAAACACCCAAGAGCGCCGCTGCTGTATCGCCGATCAAGATCAGCGGCCCGGTTGCTGACCCTGCGCTAGTCGGTATCTCAGTAGTGATCGTCTGGCGCATCGTCAAGTCCAGCGCAAAATCTGCGGACCGATGATGACCTACAGACCAGAGCCGGGCCTGTGTAAAGCTGCCGTTGCCGTCTAGCGTCAACGCTCCGCCAACGACATCCCATCCGATCCCCGTCTGTGGTGTCAGAGTCGTCGCGGACACAGGGCCAATCACCTCGCCTTGGACAAATCCGTCCCTGAGCGCAAACCCGTTTATCCTCAGATTTAGAGGGATCGGACCAGCGACTCCCAATCCCGCAACGCTAAACTGGCCCGACTGTAGTATGGCTGTCCCGCTACTGTTAAGGTAAAGATCAAAAACTTGTGGGTCGGCAGTGCTCAGCAGGAAATACTGACCACTCACGGTCTCAGCGATCCCTACAGCCGTTGTGCTATAAGTGTTACTAGCCGCAATTGCTGACGAAGCTGAAGTCTCAGCCCGATCAGCCGCATCTTCTGCCCGCACCACCGCCCCGTCCACCGCAACCACAACACTATCCACCGCCTGTTGCGCAGCCTCCTGCGCAATCTGCTCAGCATCCGCCTCCACCTGCCCAGCCGCCGCCACCGCCCGCGCCGCAGCATCCACCGCCACCGACGTATCACCCGCCCCGGCCCGCTCAGTCCCACGCAGCGTCAGCCGCTCCTCTCCCTTCCGATCCTTGAGTGTGTCAGCTTCGGAGGTGGACCACTCGTCGAAATTCTTGACGTTATCCTCAAAATCCGCAAACGCCATCGAATCAATCGGGTTGCCAGTATTATTCCTGCTCATGTATCAATCTCCAGACAGAGCGAAGCCCACAGCGTCAATGGCCGTGTCTGCGTGTTGTGTTAAGGGTTAGGGTTTAAGCGGGTACGAAGTTGTCGTCGTCGGCGTAGACCCGTTCGTCGTAATTGACGGCGGTGCCGGTGGCTTGGGTGAGGCCGTTGGGTGATACGTCTTGCACCAGGGCCACGTAGCTCCAGCGTTGGGCCGGGCCGAACTGTAGGTGCGTCGGCTCGATGTCCGGTGCTTCGCTGTATGGGATCACGTCGAAGTCGGGGATGTCGATCTGCGCTGTGTACTCATCCACCTGGGTGGCTGGGTACGGTCCCGACAGCTTGCCATCTGGCCGGCGCAAGCCGATGAGGTAGCTCTGGCCTTCTTCCCAGTGCAGCGGCTCGGTGGATTCCAGCAGCGCTTTGCCGTCGCGGTATTCCACGTTTTCAACAAGGGCGCTCTGGCCGTAGCCTGGCACGTCGTCGGTCAGCGAGACGAAGCTCATGTAGCCGCAGTTGAACAGATCCATTTCCGTGGACCAGCTGAACTGCGTGCGACGGTACTGCAGCGCTCGGCGGTGCCGCATGCCGATACGCCAGGCGCGGGTGCGGTCCTTCACGCCCTGCACGCGGATCTTGTCCACGCGCAGGCCCAGGTCACCGGGTAGCCGGCATTTCACCGTCTCCCACTGGTTGGTGTCCGGGTCGATGTACTCCACGTCGACGCCGTCGAAGTCGTCGTGCTTGAACATCTCGGTCGTCTTCACCAGGCCACCGCCGGCCAGGTAGTTCTGCGCGCTGAACATGAAGGCGTCATCGAAGGTAGACCGCGGCTCGTCCCGCACGGGATGGATCAGCCCGCGCTGCACGGTCAGCTCGGCAAAGCCTGCGCCCAGGGCGTCGTTGAGCACCTGCTTGACGGTTCCGTTGTCTTCAATCATATCGTCGTAGTAATCGCCCCGGGCAGACCAGATATCATGCAGGCGCCGGAGCTCGGCCATGTTGATGTCGTCATCGCTGTAGCCCACGCTATGGCACACGTAGCGCACCCAAGGGGCGATGTCCCGCGTGGGGCCAAAGCCGCCATCCATCAGGGGCAGCTTGAGGGTAGTCTTGCCACTGATGCGGTTTTCTACCTGCGCGGCTAAGCGGTCCCCGCCGGCGATGGTCACAGCAGCCAGGGTCACGCCCTCATAGGCGGTCGGCGCCCGGGGGATGCGGCCCTTCAATCCGTACCACTGCACCGCATTAGACGCCCCCACCGAGGTGGACTTGGCGCCAATACGCCGCATGCGCACTTCTGGTCGTACCGGGGCCGGCAGGATCTCCCGCTCAGTGAACCCGATCTGGTCCTGAGTAGCCTGGGTATAGGTCTTGCTGATTCGGGTACCTGGGGCGACGGATCCGAGCTCGCGCCACTCCAGATCGCAGGTAACCGACAGTGACCGCTTGCGGCCCTTGTCGTTGATGTAGATCAGACCGCCCGGGAAGAACACATCCCATTCGATGGCGTCGACCACCTCCCCCTCCGGGCATACGGCGAACCACCCGCACCAGTCGCCCTCCAGGCTGCTGTCATCGAGCGTCAGCACCGCGTCAACGGCAGTAAAGAAGTCAAACCCCGGCCAATCCTCATCGGTCGCCCCGGTATCAGTCAGGCGCTCCACCGCAATACTGTATTCACCGCCAGCGATAATCCGGTACCGCAGGCCGGCGTATCCAATTGCCATGCGCTGGGTGCCGCTCACCAAACCGGTCACCGGCGACCCATCCGCAAAGGTCAGGGTCATCTGCGCGACCACCTCGGGCTGGGCCGCGGTGGTCGCGGTACCGGCCACATAACTGAGCGAGCCGAACACACTGCCGGCCCCGGCACTGACGGTGATGGCCGCGCCGCTGTAGGGCGAATGCTCTGTGAGCCGCACCGCGTCACCCACCTGCCCCGCGCGAATCTGCGCCGGCAGCTGGGCGCTCAGGGCGGCGAGCAAGCCTGTCATATCGCTTACATCTGCTGCCAGGTTGATCGGGAATATCCCGTTGTTGAACAGCACGTTGAACGTTACCGGCGCTGCGGCAAAGTCAAAGGTGGCCGGGGCTGCTGATCCGGTCGCCATGCTCGCGCTGCCGGGATCGGCTGGCACCTCGGGGCTGTACGGCGTGTAAGTGCCAACACGGTACAGCCCTTCGCTCTCCCCGATGATTTCTATCTGCATGCCCGGGAACGGCGCGAGCTGCCCCAGCGGGCCACGGATGCGCATGCCATCCAACACCGTGTAATCCCGGAACTGCTCGATGCGCACGACCGCCCCATTGGTCCAGCCTTCAGGGTACTGACCCGCACCGGTGGGGATGAACACCACATCGTCGGTGAATGTCAGCTCCGACACATCGCGCAGGTCGGGGTCCACATCAAAGGTGGCGCGCAGCTCCAAACCGGCGCTGCCCTTGCTACTGGCGCCCACCTCCGGCGCCTGGTGCCACCATTCGTGCCGCACGTCTGCGCCCAGGTCTGCACCGGGTGAATAGATCGTGGACTGAAAATCCTCACCCAGCGCGATTGCTCGAGTATCGCCAATCAGCAGATCAGCTGAGGTCAGGTCGTAGTCACCCCAGCCGAAACACAGCAGCAGATCAATCTTCTGCTCGGTCGGCGCGGTGAAGTAACGGCGCGGCGGCATGATGATGTCCGGGTAGATGCGGTTGCGACCAGCGGCCACCCGGATCGGCGTATTGATCTTTGCCGAGTTGGTCTTGATGGTCGCTTCGGAAAGGCGATCACCCTGGGACTGGCGGCTGCTGCTGGTTTTCATTGACGGCGTCATGGCGCCAAGCAAGCCACTGAGCGTGCCCAGGAACATGACGTCCAGCACCTTGAACGCACCGCTGAGCAAACCACCTAAGGCCTTGCCCGCGCCACTGCGCGCCGCTGGGTGGATTCGCACGTAATCGTCCGGCCCAAACTCCACTTCCGGCCACTCCGGCGACGGCACTTCTTCACCATTGAGCAACACCACCATCCGGCCAGTCTTCGCCGGATCGCGGTCGGCATAGGTGTCCATGTTGGCCAGCAACCACGCCTCGATGGTCATGCGCTTGCGGGTGCGGTAGGTGGCCAGCGGGGCGCCATCCAAATAGCTGGGGTACATCTCAATCATTGTGATACTCCACCCGTAGATACAGCCGCTCGAACTCGTCCACCCGCATGATGCGGGCGCCGGTCCCCTCATTGGTCTCCAGCACGCGCAAGCCCTCCGGCACCGCCAGCACCACAGCCACATGGATGCACAGCTTGCCGCGAAATACCGAGGCGATCGCGCCGTGCTCTGGCCCGCAGGGGCGCATGGGCGCGGTGCCCTCCCGCCAGCAGCGTGTGATCTCCCGCGGGTTGCGGCAGTTGGCCGCCGGGTACAATGGCAGAAGTGACTTACCGCACAGCAAATGGCGCACCTCGCGCACCTGCCCCCAGCAGTCATAAGCATCCGGCCCGCGAGCACCGACCACATAGGGTGCCTGCAGGTATTGCAGTAATGTGCTCATACCATGTACGTGACGCCGGGGAACTCGTCCGCGGTATAGAAGTGGATGGGCCAACGGCGACCCAGCATGTCGAAGAAACCTGCCTCCAGGCGCACGGTGTTCATGGCCATAGCGGAACTGTGTACCGTAAAGCGCATTGGCCGCTCCAGCGGCGCTGACAAGTCATCGCCGGCATACTTGCGCGCAATCATCACCACCCGCGCACCAGCCTCAATCGCCAAGTCAATCAACTGCTGCGCCTCCCCGCGCACGTTGTCGATCGCGAACCTCATCGTCTGCTGGCCACTGGCGTTTGTTTTGGGTAGCGCAAAGTCAATGCCGCTACCCTCGAACAGCGCCGCCGTGCCGTCTTCCAAACCCAGCACCAGGTCTTCGTATTCATCCACCAGCCGGATCGGCCCGGGCCACGCGTCGCACTGCAGCTCATGGGAAACAATCAATGCCTCCCCGCCGCTGGCATATATCGTGTCAAGGGGTGTCGCCATGTCAGGCCTCCGGCCAGGTGTCGTTCATGAGCCGGTCGAACTTGCCAGCATTCAGGATCCAATCCGGGGCCTGTGCGGCCCAGGGGGCTGGGATCAGGGGGCGTTTGCGGAGCACCACAGTGCAGCTGAAGCGCCAATGGCTGACGCCCACCAACAGCGGGCCGTCGTAAATGCCGACAAACTGAGCCGTGTAATGCTGCATGCCCAAGGGCGTTTTCAGGGGCAGGTCAACCCACTTGGTACCGCTGACCAACACCTGCTCCCACCAAGCCTCGAACAGCTGGGCCTGGGCATCGTTCATGGGCCGGGTGACCACCTCGATGGCGGTCGGGGTTTGGGTGAACTTGCGCCGCGGCCGCGACCGGCCAGACTCCAGCTCGGAGCGCAGTTGCGGGTCTTTGGTCTTCAGGCCGTAGCCGGTACGCTCGAAGCAGGGCAGGCCTGCTGGGTATTGGATCATGGATGCTTTCCTGCACTTTTCTGCGGGCATAAAAAATCCCGCCGAGGCGGGATCTCATAGAAGCTAGCTAAGGGGAGCTTGGCTATCCATTCGCTTCGTGCTATCACTGTCTAAACCAATGGAGAGCGGCCATGCTTAATAACTCTGAAGAACTGTCTCATCAGATCACTGAGATGATCCGTTCAATACCTGTCGGCGGGGAGGGCAGGATCTGCTTCCCGGGTCACGCAGGCCCCGTCCATATCTCAATAACTACATCGAAGGGATGGACCTTCAAATACACTCTCATTCCCGGCATGGACATGGAATTCGTTAAGGGGGAAGACGAGTTTGTCGAAATCTCGATAGACATCGACGACGCCACCGGGCTTAAGCCAGGTGGTTGAACGCTTACCCACCCACCGCCCTCGCACCAATTTTTCGGGCCACCGCTTTGAAGGTTTTCCCCTCGCCCATGAAATCGGCAATCCATAGATCCAGAACCTGTCGCCCGTCCTGATCTACCCAGCTCCGCTTCTGACCAGCCTTGCTCGCGTCCTCGTAAATGTTGACCACTGGCGGTAATCCACCCGCACCTCCACCACCCGTCTGCCCAGCCTCCACCCGGGCAAGCGTGGCATCCAGCTTGGCGCTGGTCTCCGCGGTGGTAACCCGCTCCCCCTTCTCAAGCAGCCAGGTGCCCGTCTGCGGTACCGAGTCGATACCATCGTGGGCCATGCCCATCAGCGAGAACGTGCTCACGGCCGCGGCCAGCGGAGATGTTGCCGCGATAGCACCGGCCATCGCGGCGGGGGCTAATACGGGGCCAACGATGGGGATAGCTGCCGTGCTGGCGAACGCACTGATGCCGGCCTGCATTACACCAGCGTAAGCATTACCGGTCATCGCGGTGGCGGCGCTTGACTGGGCCGTCTTGCCAACCAGCAGCTGAACAGCCTGATAGGCCAGCCATTGCGCAGCCATCTGCCCCAACGCATTCACAACTGAACGCGCCATGCTTTCAGCCATGCCCTGTATGGCTTCGTCCACGGTCTCCGCATCGAACACCATGGATTCAAACGCATCGCCGAACTGGCCGGAGAACTGCTCAACCACGTTGCCAGCCAGCTCGTCAAAACTTGTCAGCGCCTCTTCGGCCCCAGCAAGCCACTTCTCCCAGTAGCTGCCATTAACTTCAATCAGCTGCTCGTTTCGCTCTTCTTCCAGCCGGCGCAACAGCTCGGTCTGGGCCTCGCCGGTGATCTTGGTATTATCCAGAATGATCTGCCGCCGCCGATCGTAGCTGGCGAGTATCGATTCTTCTTCTGTCAGGAGGCTCTCAGCGATCCCCACGGCCTCGGAGTTGATGCGGCCCTGTTCTTCCCGAACCCGCTTGTGCGCTTCGGCTTGGGCGTTCAGGGATTCAACTACGCGCAGAGCGTTGGCCGCCTGGAGCTGCTGTTCCTCCGATGCGCCTTGCGCCGCGAGGGTGTACAACTTCACCTCATCTGATGTCATGCCCCAGGTAGTGGCGGCACGCTCAAGGGCGGTGATCTCGTTGGCGATAGCCTCGAGGCGGGATTTTTCAGCCTGGGCAGCTGCCTTACTGGCATCCGCTGCGACTTTCGTCCTGCGCTCTTCTGCTGCGATTGATTCTTCACGGGCGTCGATTTGCTTTTGAATCGCAACCAGCAGCTCGCCTTCTCCCTCCTCAAGACCCTCGACATAGCCACCAGCTACGCGGGCGGCCAGCCGCTCGGCCTCAGTACTCAGCCCAACCAAAGCCAGACGCTCGACCAACTGGCGGTTGAGTTTCTGGAAAGCCTCAGACGCTTCATTGGCATCATCCGCCAGCGCACCAGCTCCACCGGCCTGCACAATACCGTTCAGCCGCTCAAGGCTGGAATTGATGGCGTCGACCTCAGTGCGAGCGTCATCCACCGCGCCCTCAGCGCGAATCAGATCCGTACCCCACTGTTCCGCCTTTTTGGAATTAGGGAACTGTTCCAGATTCCGGCGCAGCGTGAACGCCTTGGCCTCGGCGGCTTGCATGGTAAGCGTGGCCGACGCCAGCTTCTGGTCATAATCCAGAATGGCTGCGGATGCCTGGGCTGCAGTCAGTTTGTCGAAGCTGCCGCCCAGCTTGGTTATGCGCCCATCCAGCGCTTCGGCTTCCCGCTCGGCCTCGCTGGCCCGAGTTGCAAAGTAGGTCAGTGCACCCGCCGCCAGGATCACTGCCCCCACCGGGCCGCCAACCAGGGCCATGGCCGCAGACGCAGTACGCGCCGCAACCGACAGTGCCGTCAGACGTGCTGCGGTGATGTTCGACACACCTGCCATTTGGGCCAGCGTTGCCTGGTAGCGTATGGACTCCGCAGTCGCCATAGTGAAGGCATAAGCAGATGTTGTCGCAGCACCGGCAACTCGACTTCCGATTACCAAAGCAACTACCGCGCCTGCATCTGCTACAAGGTGCAGATTTTCCGCCCAAGCCTTCAGGTTGCCAGCGTTATCAAAGGGCCGGATTGCGTCGGCCACAGCTACCAAAGCATTCGCGAGTGAGCCGCTCGCCCCTATGCTTTGATCAGTAATCCCTATCAGTGCCAATAAGGAGTTACCGATCTGGCCAACCCCGTCCACTACCGCGGCGGCCATTGCGTCAGACTCAGCCCTGAGCACTTCCAGCTGTGATGTCAGCGCGGTCACAACCTTCTCAGTGGTTAGCAGGCCGTCCTCGGCCATCTTGCGCAACTCAATAGTTGTTACGCCAAGACCATCAGCCAGTGCCTGGACAATACGCCCCCCACTCTGCAGCACGGTGTTCCAGTTATCACCGCGCAGCACGCCGGCTGCCATGGACTTGGACAACGCCTGCATCACCGACTCGGCCTGCTGCCCGCGGGTGGCAGAGATCACGAGCGCGTTGTTCAGGGCATCCGACACCTGCAACTGCTGCTCTGTGCTGTAGCCGAGCTCAGTCAGCGCCATTGCGTTATTCAGGAAAGCTTCGGCTGTCTGGTTGAGCGATGTGTAGGTGCTACGCGCCGTAGTGGCAATGGACCGCATTACGCTATCCGCATCGCCCCCCGGGCCGACCACGTTAGCTACCCGGGCGCTAAGCTCGGACCAGCCGTCTGCATAATCAATAATTTGTTGCGTCGACAGAACTAGGCCAATGGCTCCCGCCATTTTCGCGGCATTACCAGCTATAGACGAGAACGCCTTTTCCGAACTGGCGGAGGCTCCACGCATATCATCATCTACGCGCTTACGCCACTTCTCGGAGGAGCGCTGCGCCTTGTCCATGCCCTGCTCAAAGCCGCCTGTCTTGGCGACTAGATCAAGCGTCAAAACCCCGAGGGATTTGCTTGCCATGATTTTCTCCAGGCAATAAAAAACCCGCCGAAGCGGGTTTGTATGTAATCACTTTTGCTCGCTGAATCTAGTCCAACATCCCTTGCTGTCGGCATACCTGCTCAACTGCAGAGGACCCACCCTTCAAGATGAAAAATTTTCCACTCTGGAGCTTCATGCCCATAAAGGGGCTATAACCGGCATAAGCCCCGTAAGCGTTCTTTGCGTTTACTTTCACGCAGAACGATCCTTCTGCTCCGTACTTCAGATCTTTGAATTTTGCACTGTCTGCATCACGTAGATGCTCGTCTAGCGCGCTTCTGAGGGCTCTCTCATCCTCAGCAGAAAGCTCGGCCGCTTGCAAAAGCATGGGGGCCATTAGAACTCCAAACAGAAAAGCAAGACGCTTCATCATTTGCCAACTCCTTTGATATCCAGTGATACACCATAGCTCCCTTCGCTTCCTTTGCGCCGCCATCCGCCTGCTATTCAGACTGGAAGACGAACTCACTGCTCCCTAATGGGCATCCCTAAACTCCTGGGCCAACCGCGCAAGATATCGCATGATTTTGTCCTCTCGCGCCTTAGCGTGCGCGTTCGGATACAAGACTCCGAGAATGCAGTACAGGTTTTCTTCTAGCTCACCCTGAACATATACGATCGCAGCATCTTTCCGACGAGTGCATTTGCGGTCGTCCTGAGGCAAGTTTTCGGGAAAGGTCTCGGGGGGCAGCTTCAGGTGGATATGCATCAGATGAGCCTTATACGCCGAGTAAGGCTGGGTATACGAGGCATCCCGCCCAAAGGTCGAAGGTAGCTCACCGTGCGCTTTGTAGCTAAAAAAGTCAGCCTTCAGATCTTCCGCCAAGTTCGGGAAGTCTTTCAGCGGCTCCAAAAAAAACTCTTCAAAAGTGCGCGGGTGGTATTCGACGATGATCCCTGACATTAAGCATTCGCCAGCTCAACTAACCGACGAGTCGTGTGATCGGCCAAAGATCTGAGCCCCTCACCGCTCGCACGCGCGGCAACCACCTTGGGCTCCGTGTACGCCTGCCAAGCTAAGCTGTAGAATGCTGCCACCCGAGAACGCCCCTTAGCAATTGCTCTGCGCACTTGCATATGGAGATCCATGAGCTCCGCTGGTACGTCTGCTCCCTTTAAACCGACCTCCACGCCACGCAGGTTCTTAAGGAGCTCTTCAAGAGTACCCAGGTCATCAGGAGAGACGAATGCACGAATATCGGTATTGGTCGCCCTTTTGACGAGAGATGTATAGGTCGCTTCCAGAGCTCGGGCGTCTGAGATAACAGAATGGATGTTGTCAGCCACCCGTTGCAGATCCTGGTGACGCTCATTGCGCGCTACCGGCTCGCTCGGGGCGGCAGCACCGACGGCAGAATCATAGCCAACCATAAGCCCCAGTGCAGCTGTAATCACTGCTGGCGTTGCTTTGCTCATAGATGGTTCTCCAAATGAAAATCTCATGGCGCCCACTCATCAGGGCCCTATACACATCCGACACCGTCCGCTTGGTGATCGTTGCGCCGAAACGGGAAATGCCTGCTTAGGAAGCAGGCATTGATTTGTTTCGGATAATGATTATGTCGACTTCCGACACAGGTTTCAACAGATCATTGACTATGTGCTCGTTACGGCGTATGCGCGCCCGGTCGATGATATGCCTACCCCCACGTCGCCATCGCCTGCTCCAACGTCAGCTCAGGCTGGTCATGATGCGGCGCGAAGTCGTGGAGCTGGAAGGCGGCGGTGTCCTTGCCCTTATGGGTGTTCGCGTACAGGGTAGCCAGTAGAGCTGATCCGCGCTCGACCCGCAGCCCCAGGTTCAAGCTGCCCCGCTTTCGGCGGTACCGGGACCAGCGGATGAACTCTGGCAAACTGATGCGCTGCTGGGCCTCGGCGATGGTGCGGCCGCCGATGCCGCACATTACCAGTTCATGCCAGAGCTCATCCTCGTCGGTCAGCTCGTCGTCTTTCCCAGGCCGTTGACCTCGCCGATGACAGCAAGCAGGGCCATGGTCAGGTTGCCATCCAGCGGGCCGCGCTCGGGGTCGGCTTCGCCGGTGATGTCCTCGGGGGTGAACACTGGCTTGCCCTCGGCATCGCAGATGCTGGCCGCAATGCGCCCGGCCACCGCGTCACCCTTGCCGCCCATGGCCAGCAGGTCTGACTTGGCCGACAGGTACGACAGTGGCCGCACAAAGACGGTCGCGGTCAGCTGCTTATCGCCCTGCTCCCAGGTGATCTCACGCTTAACCGGGGCGCCGGTGAAGGCGCCCATTTCTTTCAGGGAATCGATGCTCAGGTTCACGGGGTCACCACCTTGCGAATCCACGCGCTACCGCCGCTGCGCTGAATGGTGGCCGCCGTGGTAACAACGGTGTTGGCCGCGAAGTCGAACGGGAAGTCCGAGACGTAGCCGCGGAACACGAACCAGGTGCGGTCGCTCGGCAATTCGAAGTCATCACCATCGGTGCTGACAGTCGGCGCAAGGCCCTTGCCATCGGACCAGCCAACAGCCCAGGCCAGGTCTTCAATGCTGTCATCTTCGCTCAGCTCATGCAGCCGTACGTGGGACGGGTTGCGCGGGTCGGCGTTGATGGTCAGCGAAGCTTGGCCAGGGGTGCGAAGCCCGCGCAGGTAGCTGCGCACGGTGTCGCTCAAGCAGGTGGTTTCAATCTGGTCGGCGGGGTTGCCGCCAGGGGTGAACGCGGTAGCGCATTCGATTTCCAGCACTTCCATGACCGACGGATCGGCCGCACTGGGGGCCAGCACGTAAACCTCTGTGCCTTGGGTGAGCATTGCCATAGGATATTTCCTCGCGGGTTTTGGGTACAAAAAACCCGCCTTAGCGGGTTGGGTTGGGGTTGGTTCTGCTATCGCTCGACGTGCCAGTCGATATCGAAACTCACGCGGTAACTGCCGGTCTCGGTGTCCCGGCCATCGCCGCGCCAGGCGGTGATGTAGGCGTGGGGTTCAATGGCGTTACGCAGGGCATTGGCTACCGCCGTTGCCGAGCTGCCGGTCTTGGCCCACACGTCCACCTGCAGGGCGATGCGGTCTATGTCGGGGCGGTTGCCGAGGTAGTTCTCTGGTGCACCGCCGATGCCCTGCCAAGTGGCGTATGGGTATTCCACCCCTTCCGGTGCTTCTCCGAACGGGAACAAGCGTACCGGGTCGGTACCGAGTAGCGCGGTCACTACTGGGTCAGCGGCAGCAACAGTAAAGATCGGTGGCGTCATGCTGACCCTCCAGTCTTGGCAGCGCGTTTGATGGCCCGATCGAGCGACTTCTCGAACTCGCGCACGAAGGTGTCGGTCGCCAGGCCGATGTTGTTTTCCAGAGCTGGGCGCATGAAGGGTTGGGCGCGCATCTTCTCGGTACCCAGCTCCAGCAGCCGCCAGTGCGGCGTGGGGCCGTTGACGCCTGGGTCGGGGTTGCCCTTCTCACGGATGACGGCGCCGTGCTGCACACCCACCCGGAACGCTGGGTCTCCAGTGCGCTTGAAGTGGCGACCGTTCCAACGCTCCTTGATGTTGGCCGCGATCTGTCTGCCGGTAGAGGGATCGTCCAGACCTTCCGCGTTGCGCTTGGCCGCGTCTCGGATCGCCTGCGCCGCCTTGCGCAACGCGAACCGACCGCCCTTGCGCTTGGTGTCGTAGGTGACTGCGTTGAGGGTGGCGATCAGCTCATCCACGCCGGTGAGGCTGAATTGGATTCCGTCAGCCATCACGTACCCCCTCGCTGACGGGCAGCGTCAGATATTCCCGGCCGCTTTTGGTATCGGGCAACACGCCGTGAATGCTGTACACCTTGCCCCGGTACAGAATGCGCATGGTGGGCAGCACCCCTTCCCGGTACCGGATGACGATGCGTCCAGTAACCTCAGACTGCGCCGCCTTGGCCGCAATGAAATCCCGGGCCGATAGCGGCTCGATCCGAGCCATGGGCCGGGCCCAGTCAATCCAGCCGGGCACCACTTCCCCCGTTACCGGGTCTTGCACCTGCACCCGCTGTTGTAGGGTGATGCGATGCCGGAGCGGTCCATTGCGCATGTCACACCCCCAGCCCGACGCGGTAGAAGTGCAGCAGCCTTTCGACTGTCGGGTTTCGTGCGACGATGGTACCGGTGATAATGCCCTCCCGGTTCTCGTGCAGGTCCCCAACAATCAGCAGGATGGCCGCACGCACCGAAGGCGGGAACACTTCATTCCCCTGCTCATCAACCCAGGGTATGGGACGGTTGATGTACTGGCTGGCATTGTCGATCGCCGCGGCCAGCATGCCTTCCAGCTCGCGGTCGGTATCGGCGTCAGGCTCCGGATCCAGCCGCAGGTGAATCTTCACGTCACTGAGCAAGATCGGCATGCGGTCACCTTCCTATATCACGCGGTCAATTGGCCCGGCTTCGGGTCGTCAGCTTTCGTGGTTGGCTGCTTGGGCGCGGCAGGTTTCTTGCGGGCCGCGGGTTTCTTCGTGGGCGCGGGCTTGATGGCTGCTGCAGGCTCGCCGCCCTTGATACGGACCAGACCGGCCCGGGCCAACGCTGCTGCATCTTTCTCGCTGGTAGGCCATTCGGAGTGGCGGGCGCGGCTTTCACCGTTATGGGTGAAAGAGTGAAGCGCAATCACTTTGGGCATGATTCTGTCTCCAGGTAGAGAGCGGGGCTTTCGCCCCGCTGGATGTTACGCCGCGGGTTCCGGCTGCACCGGCAGACCATCGAAGTCACCTTTGACGAACGCTTCCGGGCGATAGACCGACAGGCCAACCCGCTCTTCACAGAGGATGGTGACCATGTTCTTCACGAAGTTGTCGCGGTCTTCGGTGGAGACGGTGACCGATACATCCTCGCGGTCCCAGCCTTGCGCGCCCTGCTGGAAGCTGCCAACGAGGTACTCACCCGCGGCCAGGGATTTAGTCGGCACCACGGGGCGACCCCACAGGCCCGGCACAGCCAACCCGGTCGGGGTGGTGAACAGGTACTGGTTATCCGCCGTCTTGGTCAGCTCAATCATTGCCCAGTCGATCGGGCTGAGCACGATGCCATCGGCTTCGTATTCGGCCAGGGTGACCTGCAGCAGGGCAATGCGCAGACGGTCGATGGCAGTTTCTGCCTGCACCGTTACGCCGGGGTTGGCGAATACTGATGCCTGGGTGTACAGGCCGTTCAGGTTCAAGCCGACGCCGGAGCCCTTGAGCAGCTGCGCTTCTTCCTTGAGCTTGAGGCCATAACGCAGGCGGCCGTCGATGTAGCTTTGCAGCATGGGGATGTCCGACAACACCTGACGGGATGCGCGCACCCAGTGGGCAATGGTCGCTACCGGATCGGTATCCAGCTCGAACGTCAGATCCGATTCCGGCTTGGGATCGACCGGGTTCTCAGCTACTACGTTTGCGTTGTTGGTGAAGCCGGTTTCGCGCACGTACTCGATGGAGTTCGAGGTGGTGCGGCCCCAGCTGAGCAGATCCCGTACGAACAGGCGCTGCTGGGTCGGGTTGATAAGACCAACACGGGTCGGCTCACCGAGGTTGCCGGCGCTGCTGTCCAGGTTGGTGATGGCTGCTTTGACCGGTGCGGTGAAGCTGCCTTTGTTGCCGACGGCAGCACGGGCGGCAAACTCTGCCATCCCTTCGGATTCAACGAAGGACTGGCCCATGGACTTGGGCGCTTCACGGCCACCGCCTTCTTCCATCTTAACCATGTGCTGTTCGGCAGCCTGCAGCCGCGCCTGCAGTTCACCCTGGGTGATCAGCAGCTTGTCGACGCTGGCTTTGGTTTCTTCCGACATTTTGCTGTGAGCCTTGATTTCCTTCTCGGACGATTCCGCTTGGGCCCGCAACTGATCGCCGACCTGCTTCAGGCTGGCGTTGATGGCCTTGATGCTTTCTTCAACTTCGGACATGGATATGTCTCCTAACGATTTAGCAGTGACGCCGCAAGTGCGGCAGTTTCTTGCAGGGCCTTGGCCGCTGCTTTGTCGGTGGCGTCACGCTCACCGTTACCGGACGCATCACGCAGCCCGGCCTTGAACTCGGATATGAGGCGCATGGCCTCGGAGCGTGGCATGCCGGAAGCACGCAGCGCGTTTTCAACTCGTCGGACGGCCAGCGAGGCCGGGTGAGATCCGCCATCCTCGATCTGGTCAGAGGCCAGTAGATCATCAGCAAAGCCCTGGTCTACAGCAGCACTGCCGCCAATCCAGCTTTCGGCGTCCATCAGCTTCTGCATGGCCGCGGCATCTGCACCCGTGCGGGCGGCGTAGATGTCTGCCATGGTGGCGTCGAAGGGCTCCAGGTAGTCGGCGAACTCACGCAGCTCATGGCGGTTGCCCGGTACCCAGATCCAAGCGTTGTGGATCATCAGGAAGCCAGCGCGGGCAACACGCACCTCATCCCCGCCCATGCCAATGACCGAGGCGGCGCTGGCAGCCACGCCCAACACATTGATTGTGACGTGGCCGGGGTGCTCTCGCAGCATGTTGTAGATGGCCATGCCAGTGAACATGTCGCCACCAGGGCTATTGATATTCACCGTTACGTCGCGGTTGCCAATGGACCTGAGTTCAGCGGCGATACGCTTATCGGTCACGCCTTCGCCTGTCCAGTAATCTTCACCGATCACGTCGAAGACGTTGATGGTTGGCTCATCGGTGGCCGCTGCACGAATGCTGGGGTTCCACAAATCCAGCGCCTTGGGCGATAGGTCGAAGCGCATCCCGTTACGGGGTCGCCGCACGTTCGCGGCCGGCATGGTTCTACGAGGCATTGTTGTTCCCCTGGGACTGGCCCAATTGGTCGATTGGCATCATTGCGGAGTTGACCATCAACTTGTCTGCGTTCCCGCCTTTAGGCGGCAGGTTCTCTTTGGCGCGGCCTTCGTCCAGCGTC
Source organism: Halopseudomonas litoralis (assembly GCF_900105005.1). Taxonomy (NCBI): domain Bacteria; kingdom Pseudomonadati; phylum Pseudomonadota; class Gammaproteobacteria; order Pseudomonadales; family Pseudomonadaceae; genus Halopseudomonas; species Halopseudomonas litoralis. Next base: position 1,017,219 of record NZ_LT629748.1, on the reverse strand, counting down.
ATCAGGCCTTTCTCGGTCATGGTGCCGAGGTAGGCGGCGCGGCCAGCACTGTCGGTGCGCAGCAGCCCTTCCACGTTGAACTCGGCGTAGTAGCGCAGCTGGTCGACCGGGCTGAGCAGATCCTTGTTGATGGCCTGCTCGATGCGGGTCAGCCAAGGGCGCAGGGTGAAGGTCAGGAAGCCGATAAGCTGTTGCTCAATACCGGTACCCCAGCTGGTGGACTTCTCGCTGTGACCAACCATGAACGGCGGTACCCGGAACCAGCGGCAGATCTCTTCAACGCTGAATGCGCGGGACTCCAACAGCTGTGCATCCTTGGGGTTGATCCCGATGGTCTTGGCATCCATGCCGCCTTCCAGCAGCGGTGACTTGCCGGCGTTGATGGCGCCGGACACGTCCTGAAGGTTCTTGCGGAATTCTTGGCGCTGCTCAGGCTTGAGCACCTGCTGCATCGTGAAAGCCACGGTGGGGGATAAGCCACGCTCCCACGTGGTGTTTGCGGCATTACTGGCCGCCAGGGCCGAGCCGAACACCTGGGCGCCGAACTCAATGGTCGACAGTCCCCAGTTGCCGTCTGCGGTGAATCCAGGAATGCGGAATATGTTCTTCTCCGGGATTACTCGTTGGGTGCCATCCCCTTCGGTGTAGCGGTAGATACGCTTGCCTTTGCTGTCGCGGCTGATGCTGAGGCGCCGAGGCGATAGGAACACCAGGGCAATCAGCCGGTCGCCAATCCATTTCATCTCAGCAAAGCCATTACCACGGAGCAGCATGGACAGGATGACCGCTTCCCAGAACACGGCGGCGGTACTGTCCGCGTTCGGGCGGCTGTGGATCAGCGTGTAGATCGGGTGGTGGCTGGCCGACTGGCGGCCTGTGCTGGTGCGCTCGTAAAGGCTGATCGGTAGCGTTGAGATGGTTTCGGCAATCAACCGGGCGCAGGCCCAGACGGCGGACAGCTGCATTACCGTGCGCTCGTTGACCTCTTGGCCGGCGACGTTGGCACCGAAGTGAGCCCAGAATGCTTCGTCGGTCAAGCCGACCGGCACACCGAGCCACCCCAACACTGCCGCCTTGACCCGGCCCGGTTTCTTCTGCTGATTCTTCATACGATGATCGGGTCCATTAAGAAGGCTGCTATGTCCGCTACTGGCTCGTGTTCACCGGCAGCTCCCACCGCCATCGCCAACGCCACGATGCCGTCGATACGGCCCGTGCTTTTTCGTTTGGCGAAGATGCGGTTGTCTTTCTGGTCGGCTTCAAGCACGGCGCCGGCGGCGTTCCAGCGCAGGCAAGGGTTGGGTTTGATCTCGATCTGCTGGCCGGTGAGAGCCGCTTCGAGCAGTTCAATAGAGCGCGGCATCCACAGTCCCGACTGCTGCGATTTGTAGTAGCCCTGGCCGTGGGATATCAGTTCAATCTGCACCCCTTCGGCGTCCAGCTCCGGTTCCATGTACTTGATGCGGTACGGGTCAAAGGCGAGACCCTGTATCTGGAACATCTGCGTCAGCTCACCAATACGCGAGGCGACGAAGCCGTAGTCCACCGCCATGCCCGGCGGGGCGTGGATGTGGCCGTTGCGCAGCCATGCGTCATACGGCACGCGGTCGGTGCGGGCCCGGTCTTGCAGCGAGTCGCCCGGCGTCCAGAACTCGACGAAGGCTTTGCGCTGGCGGGGGAAGTACAGCGCCAAGGCTGTCAGGTCTCTGGAGCCGGACAAGTCCAAGCCGCCGTAGCACTCTTCACCCAGCAGTTCCTCGAGTTCGAATTCGCTTTCGCAGCGCATCCACAGTGGGCCGGAGATCCATGGGTTCTCGGCATCTACCCACTGGCAGAAGTTCAGCCGGCGGACGGTGGATTCTTTCGACGGCATGCCCCGGGCTTCGGTGACCTGCTCGCGCAGGTACTTGTAACCGGGCACACCGCCGTTGGCGTCGCCGGGCTTGCCGAACGCCAGACTGGGGTTGACCTTGTGCCAGCAGCCCTCATCCTTGAACGGGTCATCATCCGGGTCCAGGCTGCAGACGAAGGCGAAGAAGCTATCGTCGAGCTTGGTACCGGCGCTGACCGCCTGGCCGTATTCGTGGTACTCGTAGCAGATGGTGGTTTTGTCGTGGCCGCTGTTGGTGATCATCACGATCAGCGCTTGCCGGCGGGACTTGGTGCCCGCCCGCATCATGTCCACTACCATGCGGCCCTTGTGTTCGTGAATCTCGTCCAGCAGCGCCACGTGCGGGCGTGGGCCAGACTGGCCATCGTCGGCACTGATCGCCCGGAAGAAACTGCCACTGTCGGGGTGCGCGAGGTTCCACACCTTCTCTCCGCGCCCGGTCTTGTCTATGCGGTCAGCCAGCAGTTGCGACTGGTCGACCATCGAGACCGCGTCGCGGAACAGGATCATGGCCTGGTCTTTCTTGGTGGCCGCGGCGTAGATCTCCGCCCGCGCTTCGCCGTCGCTGGTCATGCCGTACAGGCCGATGCCGGCCACCAGCGGTGATTTGCCGGAGCCCTTGGCGGTCTCGATGTAGGCAGTACGAAAGCGGCGGTACCCGTCGGCGCTCTTCCAGCCGAACAGGCTTCCGATGATGAATGCCTGCCAGGGCAGCAGGATGAACGGCTGGCCCTCGAACTCGCCGCCGTTCAGACAGAGCACTTCTTCGTAATAGCCCAGGGCGCGGTTGGCTGAGCCCACATCCCAGATCAGGCCTCGGTCACCGCCGGTATCCAGGTCGTTCAGGTGACGCTGGCAGGCGTTGCGGATATCAGGGCCGGCGATGATGCGGCCGGCAAGTACATCTTGGGCATAGGCAGTCGCGCGATCAGAAGTACTTGTCGACGATTTGCTTTTGCTCATTGGGGAACAACTCACCTTGCGGCGCTACTACGGCGCGCAGGGCGCGGCGGGCCATCGGCGAAAAGCCGAACTTGGCCCCCGCTGCGTCTGCACGTCGCTCAGCGTCATTGCGCAATTTGCGCCAGATAGACAGGTCTTTGGCTCCCGTCTTGTATGTCTGCACATCACCCCGGTCAGGACTGACGAGGCTTTCGTTCAGCTCGCGGATCTTCAAGGTCCAGCGTCGGTAGTCGCTCACGGCCTCGCAGTACTGCGCCAGGGCCTGGCGGTCCAGGCCGCTGATCAGGCCCAGCTTGAGCAGGTCAGGCACTACCCGATCCCACTCCACCTGAGCATCAGCATCCAGCCAGTCAGGCATTGCCGGTGCCTCTGCCTCCAGCTGCGTCTGCCGAACCTCTGCTTCCAGCGCAGCAGCGTTCTTCTTGCTGGGGTTGCCGCGCAGCATGTGCACGACCGCCGGCTTGGGCGGGCGGCCCGAATTGCTGTTGCCAGCCATAGTCATTCACTCCCGGTCGGTCAGCCGATCGGGCTGCCGTCCATGTAATGCGTCGGCGGCGCGTCGTCGTCAGGGCCGCCCTCGTCTGCCAGCGCTTCGATCAGCATCATCAGCAACTGGTTGGTTTGGCGCTGCTCGGCTATCAGTGCCTCGATCAGCGGCGCCAGTGATGTGTTGTCGTGCTCGGTCATAGGCCACCTGTGTCCACTTCTTGATCCACTCGCGTCGACGCGCACAGCCAGAACAGGCCATTTCAACTCCTCAAACGGGCTGAATTTCACGTAGCAGCGCACTCATGCGCAAAGGGGGACCCCCCCATTTTTCCCGGCGTTGCGTAAAAACCATCGGGCGGGGTCTTCGTGCGGATCTTCCTGAACTTTTGCCTACCCCCCGGGGGTACGGTTCCAGTGCGAGTTGGGGTCGAGGGGCCAGCCGTTGGCGTCGCAGCCGGCCAGGTAACCGGACTTCTCCTGCCGCTGCTTGGTCGAGTCGTGGCAGGTCTTGCACAGCGACTGCAGGTTCTCGGGGTCGAAGAACAGTTCCTCGTCGCCCTTGTGCGGTTGCTTGTGGTCAACCACTGTCGCCTCGGTCACGTGGCCCAGCGCAGCGCAGAAGCGGCACAACGGCTCACCCTGCAGTTGGTACCACCTCAGTCTGTTCCAGCGCTTGGTGTTGTACAGGTGCCGCCAGGGACGCGACTTGGTGGGTGTGGTCACTGCTCAGCTTCCGGAGCCAGCCGGTTGATAGCCTCATCGGCCTTGCCTGCCGCCTGGTTGGCACTCACGGCCGCCTCAGTTGCTTTGCTGGCCGCGGTCCCCGTCAGGCGTGTCAGCGCATCCAGCCGGATGTCACGCTGCTTGATGGCCTCGTCGTAGGCGTTGCGCACTTCGGAGACTTGATCCATGTAGGCCTTGGCCAATGTCCACTGGCTGATCTGGTATCCGAAGATCCCGCCGCCAACGATCAGCAGCAGCCCGATCACCCAGGCTTCCGCCCTACGCCAACACCTGCGTGCAATGAACTCCATTGCTACTCTGTCCATCAGCTCATACCTCCAAGCTGCGATCGAAGCCGGCCTATCTCGGCGCTCTGGCTTGTCACTTTCTCGGTAAGTTGTGCGACCTGACCAGACAGGGCTTCGATCTTCCCTTCCATCCGGCCCACTGCGGTAGCAAGTTCGTTGCGCTCCTTCGCGAATTGGTCGGCGCGGGCTTCCGCCTCCTTTCGAGCAGCACGCTCAGAATCGAGCAGCTCGTTCAGCCGGCGCACGGTACCGATGTCGGCGTTGTCCATCACACGGGCTGTGTTCTGGTCAGCGAGAAACTTTCTCAGCCAGAGAAAGCCACCCAGCAATACGGTTCCGGTTCCGCCCAGCCAACTGGCTGTGCCCGGTCCGAGGTCGGTTGGGTCCATCGGATGCTCCAGAAATGCAAAAGCCCCGACCGAGGCCAGGGCTTTATTGAATGGGTGCCCCTTGCGGGGCGGACTGGCCGGGGAAGCCAGTCATGACACAGCTCCGTTGTCTGGTGCCTCTTGCGGGCGCACCTATGAAATCATGGAGCCTTTGTACTACCCGAGGCCCAGGGGCGTAAACACCCAAAAAAAGCCGCTCCCTGAATGCTCCGTCAATGCTCCATCAATGCTCTGCTAATGCTCTTTATTTGCCGACGAGCGGTTTAAATGGTTACCCCTTGCAGCTAGCTCGCTTGCCGCCGAACTTGGCACAGCGAGCAGTCGCATTGCCGCTTCTGCGCTTGCCGGGCCGCCTTCTCTGCCGCCTTGCGGGCCTTATCAACCCAAGCCTGTCTGGCCATGGCGGCGGGCAGCTCAGCTTCCAGTCGGGTGATCACGCCTTCCAGGTCTGGGTACCGGGCAGCGATCTCCACATGCAGCCGATCCAATCGAGCGCGGTAGGTATTCCGCGATATGCCCAGCCGCTCCCACTGAACCACCAACGGCAACGACGGCTTGCGGGCATACCGCACATCAGCCAGGTTATCCAGCTGCCGTCCTACGAGCCCCAGGCCGCTCACGATGTCCCGCAGCGCCTGCTCCACTGCCAGCACTCGACGATCCGCTGCAGCATACTGCTCGGTCAGCGACAGGCAGCGATGGCCACCGGTACCAGCAGCGACTTCATCCATCTGGCCCAGAGGGCTGGGGATACCCACCTCGGTGCTTGGGCATACCTGCTCATGACCCCATGCCAGCAACAGCTCTTCAACAAACTCGATCATGGCTTAACCCTCGCAGAAACCAACCCTAGACAGAAAACGGCCAACCCTAGACACACCCTAGACATTAAAAACCCTTTAAAAACAATAACATTCAATCTTTTGTCTAGGGTGTCTAGGGTTGATAGGGTTATTTGCTCACGCATGAGAAAACAATAGGTGAAAGGCTTTTATATACATACGCACGCGCGCCCGCGCCTAACCCTAGACACCCCGGACAGGTGGCGGAGACCCGCGAAATAGAGGGGTGTAATCTGTCTAGGGTTGAAAAGTGCAACCCTATCGCAACCCTAGACACCCAGGACAGGTAATCAGGCATCTGAGCTGCTCCTTTCGGCGGCCATGGGCGCCGAAAAGCCCAGGCAGTTCTCCCACTTCTCAGGCGACCAGCCAGCCTTCCAGGCCGCTATACGCCAGTCCCGCACGGCTCTACCAACATCCGCAGCGGATGAGATGTTCAGCTCCAGCGGCGTCCCTTTCGGCACAAAGAAGATGCTACGCCTTCGGTTCTTAAAGTCGTCGGTCCAGAATATCTGGCCTGATGACTTGAAGGTATCGGGCTTGGTCGACAGGAACAGGCTCAGCTTTGTCTCGCTCAGCCCATGCTCTTTGCCCCTGGCGCACCATTCCAGATACAGCCCGTGCACGTCCTGTGTGCGGCAGAGGGTAAATGGTACACCCAACTCACCCTTCTGCCACTGGTAATAGAATGTTTCCCAGGCCGCACGGCTCAGTTCAACCAGTCGCTGTCTGGCTGGGGTGTGGGGAGGCCGTGTCCGCTCGTTAAAGTCACCCAGGTCATAGTCCAGCAAATACTGGTAGAACGCCTCGATGCCGCCGTTGGCCAGCTCCCAGCCGATCCGCTTCTGCGCCTTCACCGGCAAAGTCAGTTCCGGCCACAACACCAGCATCCGCCGGTCGTTCTCGCCAATGGGCCAAGGCAGGATCTCGTTGGACAGGAATACAGCGTTCATATAGTTCGCCTCTTCCCAACCGTTCATGAACTTGGACTCAATGCGCACAGACTTGCCGGTGATCATGTGTTTGATCTTGCCCGTCTGGTTATAACGCTGGTCCCGGCTCACAACCTCCTCAAACAAGCCATACAACTTGTTGGACTGCCACTGTGACCACGCGCTTTCCAGCTGCACCTGCCCCACTGTGGCGCCGTACTCGCCATAGATGGGTCGCATAATATCACCGAAAAGCAGCGACTTGCCCGAACCTTCCATAGTCGAGTGCATGAGCACGGCCGTATCCATTTTGGCCCCCACCTTTTGCAATGGATAGGCCAACCAGCGCGTCAGCCACTGAATCGCATCCTGCTGACCATTGCACAGGAAATTGACCATCCAGATGATGCCTTGGCATCGTTCCAGATCAGTACTGGGAGTAAGTGGCAGACCGTCATAGGTATTGATCACATCAGCAGGCGGCTCGGTCATGCAGGGATCGAACACCAGGTTGGCAGAAGGAATGGACCGCCGCTGATCTGAGTTCTGCCATAGCGAAAACCCATCACCCAGCGCCAGTTTAACCGCGCCGGCGGGCAAACGCTGCCGCAGATAGCGGTCATAAATATCCTGAGTCCCGTCCAGCAGCACATACCGCCAGAAAGGGTCCGCACCCTCAGTTCCGTTGGCGGAGCGACGCAACCGTGCACCCAGCTTTGCGTCTGTCTCAAGCCGCTTGGCATGCTCGCCATCAATACCCTTTTTGCTGGGCAGATCAAACCAGGCATTGCCGATCACCTTGCCAGTCATTGCGAGGAACGCTGTCTTTTTGATGATCGCCTTGCGATGCAAGTCGAATACCTTGGTTTCGCCTTCCACCAGGGCAAACCGGGCTTTAACCTTGTCCAGCGTCCAGCCGCTCTCCCCGGCCCCCTCAGTTGGTGATGCCGCATCGGCGGCGGGATCTTCGGTTGATGGGGCCGAGGGAAGGCTCGCATCTGGCTCAGGCGCATCCGGTAGCCCGGCAAGGCGTACCATGGGTTCATTCGCCGCAGCGGCCATCAACTGCTCTCGTACTACGTCCAGCCCATGCTGCACATGGAGATCATTCCAATCTAACTTCTGAGCATCATTCACGCGGCTTCACTCCCCTGCTCTGGCAACTTGGGGAAGACGGCCACTGCCCCGATCTCTGCAGCCAGGGCTTCGGCTTTTGTGCGTCCGGGATTGTCCTTGGTTGTTGGATCATCATCACCGGCGATCATGATCACTGCATCCCGGTACCGCTGACGCAGCTGGCGACCAACGGCAACCATATTGCCCACATCCACGCACATAACGGTTGGCCACTCGGTCGCGTGATACACAGAGGCGGCGGTCGCATACCCTTCCGCCAGAGCAATAACTGGCATTGGGTCGGCCTTGCCAACCCAATAACAACAACCTTGCTTGCGGGAAAACTTGGGGAACAGCTTCTTGCCATTCGGGGCGATGCTCTGGAACGACCATACGGCCCCTGACAGGTCCGACAATGGAATCAGGAAGGTACCCGGCTTGAGGAACATGAAGCTGTGATGGTCCGGCCGCGGATTGGGCAATCCGCTGAAGAAGTGGCGGATATCATCGTCCGCCCACAGATCGCAGCGCATCAGCTTCGCATCAATGCTCAGCACAACCGGCTTACTGACAAAACGCACACCAAAGGCAGCAACGCCTTTGCGGTCCAGGTACTCACTTTTGCCTCGGGCTGTCGTGTACTCAGCCAGCAGCCGCAGTGTGGCCTCCTGAATTTTCTGTTGCATGGCCAGAGACAGCGCTTCGTCTGCTTCAATTTCAGCCTGCCGGGCCTTGCGCCTGGCATCCTGATCAGCCTTGCGCTGCTTACGCTCAGCGGCGGTCAGATCCTGCTTGCGCAGCTTCCAGCCACCCTGCTTGGCCAGATGCACCACTGTGCCAATACCAACCTTGCCGCCTTTGCAGGATTTCCAGACCGATAGCGCCTCGGCAGCTTTATAGCCTGCCCCGGTCTGACTCCAACTGTCCCACTCGTCGAAACCACCTTCTCCGAACTCGGCCTTGACGCCCATGGCCACCTGCACCCAAGTATCACGGTCGTCAGCACTGATATGGGCCAGCAGCCCACGCAGATCATCCAGAGTAATATCAGGCATGTCAGTCATTACGGGCGCTCCTTGAGTGCCTGGCACTCAATGCAGCATTGCACACCAGGGATCGCGTTGCGGCGCTTGGCAGGTATCGGATCATCACACTCCGCGCAATGCTCCCGGCTCACACCCGCGTAACGCACACGGCGCTCGATGGCCGCTGCGCGCTCTGCTTCTTCGCGCTCTTGTGCCATCTCGAATGCACGCTCATCCATGGTCGGCCTCCATGGCCTGCTCGGCGCCGGCAACGATACTCAGGATGCTGCTGATCAGCCCCGCTGCGTGATGCTTGAGCAGGGCCACTTCATGGGGTTGCCACACGCCATCGGCACTACCCAGATGCAGCGACTCAACAAAGTCACCCTTCGCCCGGCAGGTACCCGCCAGGGCGCGCAGAGTCGCGGCGTCGGCCGTTACCGGCTCGGGGATAAAGGCGATCGCCCCGGCAGGACGCACCAGGGCAGCAATCAAGCGAGTATCGCCGGTCATGGTCAGAATCTCTTCTATCCATTCCGGGCGCATGGGGCGGCTGTCATTTGGGTTAACGGCTTTAGCCAGCGCATCAGGGTCAATACCCATCATCAGCGCCACGGCATTGATACCGCCCCGATAATCACGGCAGGCCCGATACAGCGCCTGTCGCAGGGTCAACACCGGACCGGCGTCCGGCAAAAGGTCTTTGCGACTCATGACGTTAAATCCCCTGTAACGCCGTAGCCGACATGCAGGCGATCGCCTATCATGTGGGTACAGCTAGCGGCCCCCTAGTTGACTGCTGTGTCTTCGCAGGGCCGCTGGTTGAGGAGCAAACGGGTGGTGCCGTGCTCCGGGTTCGAAGGGTTGGGGAAACCCCGCCCTTCACTTATTTAGTCTGACGCCAAGGCGGCAGACCGGTTGTTCTTATTTAGGGTTACTCCCCCCTTGGCCGGGTCGGACTGCTGGTGAGGCTTCCGACCCGGCCCCCGCCGCTGAATGCTCCGTGTGCTGTGTCCCACGGCGGGTTGTGATTCAGGCTGCCCTTTCGGGCCGGCTGGTTTCAGGAAAAACTTCTTCCAGGTTGCAGGCCAATCCATGCTCATTGAATGCAGCAACAATGCGGCGGCAATCATCCAGCCGCGGCACACGGCGGCCCGCCTCGTAATGCGCAATGGCGCCCTGCGTCAGGCCGAGGCGAGAAGCCAGCTCCCGCTGGGTCAAGCCTGCCTTTTTCCGGGCCTTGGTAAGTGCACTCATATGTGCCTCCGTACGAACTATGAGGAAATCATACATACTGTAATAATACCGCGCAAGAGATATTACAATATGTCGATTGCCCGAAATACTACAGCGCGTAATATTGCGGCATGAAATGGTATGAAGCCGCCCAAGCGCGGATGAAACAGGAAAAGATAAGCCAGGAAAAATTGGCGGAGCAGCTGGGCGTTACCCAGGGCGCCATTGCCCATTGGCTAAAAGGCAGGCGCGAGCCAAAGCTGGAAGTCATCAATCAGTTACTAGCCTACCTAGGCTTGCCGCCGCTCGAGTATCAAGCTGGAGACGCGTTGGTACCTGGCCCAGAGTTCACCAAAAGCTGGCAAACCGTTCATATAAAAGGATGTGCTCAGTTGGGCCCCGAAGGATATTGGGAAGCGCTGTCAGCCGACGATGGCAGCGTTGACGTTCCCAGCAGTGATCCAGACGCCTATGCATTGCGTGTTAAAGGCGAATCTATGATGCCAGCCATTCGCAGCGGGTGGGTAGTATGGTGCGAGCCTAACCGAGAGCTTGTGCCCAGTGAATACGTGATGGTGCGGACGATTGATGGTCAATGCATGGTCAAGGAACTGCTCTACATTAACGACCGCGAAGTAAGCCTGATGGCAGTCAACGGCACATACGGCCGCGTGACGATACCAAGCGAGGAAGTTGAGCAGATACACCATGTTGGAGGCATCGTCGCTCCTAGCAAAATCAGGTATTGAAATACCAGCCTTACAAACCAAGCCCGCTTCGGCGGGCTTTTTAGTGTTCTCTGTAAGTTAAATTACGTTTTGTATTGACTAAACCAGAACATATCGTAATATTAATCGCGTACCCACTCACCAAGGGATCGCGAAATGGACACAGCACAGCACCACCCCGCAGCAACCCGCTGCCTGGTCTTTCTGCACCCGGCAGCGGCATCCAACCCCCAGATCATCCGTGAGATTCACGCTGCCACCGGCTTGATTGCCGTGGCCGGCCGCAATCCACTCGCCGCCAGTTTGGTCCGCAGTACACCGCCAGAGCATGGCCCATGGGGCGGAGGGTCAGCGGCATGAATCCCCTGTACCTATCCGAACACGGCACCAAGTTGCTACCCAGCCAGCTGGCACTGAACGGAACATTCAACCATCGAGTGCTGCGGCGCGGTCATGCCACACAGATCGAGGACATCGTCCCGCTCAGCCTGCTTATCGAACAGGGCCAGTACACCATCCATCTGATCCTGCATATCCACGGGAGCCGGCACAGCTGGTCAGTCGCCAAGGCCGATGCGCGCAAAATGTCGGTGTCGGTACAGAGCTGGATTGAAGACTGCGCCAACGGGCGGCTGGAGGGTGCGGCATGAGCATCCACAGCGTGCACATGACCGGCATCCGCGCATCGTTATCGCGGTTGCGGCGCGGCGGAGATAACCAACAAACGATCAGCACCCTGTTCGGTGGAGCGCTGGCATGGCAGGAAGCCGCGCGGCGGTGCGGATTTATCACCACGAATGAATGGAGTCGCTTGAGTGATCTGGCACTGAACGCCGCGGAGAAAGCGCGGCAGGAGTTGCGCCATGCATAACTATTCTCTGGCGCGCGTTGCCAAGCTGTTCGGCACCGGACGCAACCGCCTGATCCGCGAGCTCAAGCAGCGCAATATCCTCGACCACCAGCGCCTGCCCGCCCAGCAGCACATCGACGCCGGCCGCTTCGTGACCGAGCTGCGAGAGCACACCCGAAACCCACTATGGAACAACGGCAATGGCCAACTGTACAGCGTTGCCATGGTCACGCCTGCGGGCGTGCGCTGGCTGGCCGCCGAGCTGGGGCTGCAGATCAAGAACATGGATGAGGCGGCATGACTACTCTTCCCGCCACGCTGGAGCAACTGCGCCGCCGCTATGACCGGCCCTGTCTGCCGCTGGACGAGGTGCGAGCCGAATGGTTACCGCACATCAACAGCGAAGAGCATCTTCTGAAACAGATTCGCCTTGGACGCATCCGGCTCAGATACACCCGCCTGCACAGCCGCAAGGGCATCCCCGTCGTCTACCTCGACGACTTGGCCCGCTGGCTGCTCAGTCGCAACCCAAGCAACACCCAACCTGCCGGACACCTACCGGCATTCAATAGCAACGGAGACACAGCACCATGAAACCAACAGATCCCGGCGAGTTTCTCGCCAATCTCAACGCTGGCGTGTTCAACAACCAGCTCGCCACCGCCCTCAGCGCCGTCGCCGGCGCGGTGGTCGACAACGGCAAGAAGGGCAAGGTGGTCATCACCTTGGAAATGAGCCAGATCGGCGAAAGCCACCAGGTGAAGATCACCCACAAGCTGGATTACACCGAGCCGACCAAACGCGGCTCCAAGCGGGAGGATCTGGCACTCGATACTCCGATGCACGTGACAAAAGACGGGCTGAAGCTGTTTGCCGACAACCCCACCGCCGGACTCTTCAAGAGCGAAGACGCCCCGGTTATCGCCCGCACCTGACCCACCGACTGAATGAAAGGAATTGACCGAATGTTGACTATCGACACTTTGAACCAGATCACCGCCACCCATGCAGCTGCCACCGGTCGTGAGCTGGGCACCCATACCCCGGCCATTCTGCTGCCCGAGCATTATGCTGTGCAGAATATGGAGCGCCTCCACGAATACCGCGCCCGCTTCCGTAGCTGCATGAAGACCAACAGCCTGCCGGACTTCTGTAACTATGTAGAGCGCCGCACCTGCGGCGATCAGACCGCGGCCACCGAAGCGGGCTTCATTGATGCAGACAGCATGAGCTGCGAGGTGATCTTCAACCTTGGCGACGAGGCCGCACCTGGCCACGCTGACGATACCGCCACCATCAAGCTCAAGCCCACCGCTGCCTATGCCGCCATGCGAGCCATCGCCGGTTCACGCGTAACCCAGACCCAACTGGCCGAGTGGATGGAAGATTGGGCGACCAACCTCAAGGTCACCGGCACCAACGGCGAAGATATACCCGTCGGCGTGGCCGTGCAGAAGATCCGTACCATTACCATCAAGGCCACCGCCGAGCGCACGAGCACCGAGGGCAGTTTCAGTGCTGGCCGCAGTGCCATGGACCAGATCGAGGCGGCCCATGCCGAGCAGCAACCGAACGACCTGCTGTTCACCATCAAGCCCTACGAAGGGCTGGAGGAGCGCACCTTTACATTGCGCCTCAGCGTGATCACCGGTGACAAGCCGGTGCTGGTCGCCCGCTGGGTGCAGCAGGAGGCGCAGGAGGAAGAGATCGCCCAGGAATTCAAGGCCGTACTCACCGCTGAAATCGGCGGCTTCGTCCACCTCACCCTGGGTAGCTTCGATCCAGGCAAGTAACCACCATCCGGCGGGCTTCACCAGCCCGCCACACCTATGCGGAGACACAGCACATGAACACAATCCAAATCTTGACCACCGGCATCGGCCTATTTACGGCATTGGTCATAGTCCTGTACGTCGCGCGCGAAGCCTACACCCGAGGCCAACAGGCAAGCGCGGCCGATCGGCACCGCGCACTGGTTGAATCACGCAAAGCTGCTGCAGCACGTCAGCGAGACTTTGTCAGAGCAATGGAAGACCAGTCGCAACGGCATCAAGAAGAGCTGCTGGAAGTGACTGGCACTTATGCCCGAAAATTCAAAGAAGCGAGCAATGCTCAGCAAGAAGCAGAGGCCAACAGCAGAGTGCTGCGCGATGAACTGCGGTTCTGCAATGAAGCCGCCGATACTGAAGTAGCCCGCCTACGCAACTGCACCCTCACCCAGAATGAAATTCAGCTGCTTGAAGACATGGCCGGCAAGCTGCGCCTCAGCGGCGCATCACTGCACGCCACCCAGCAGTTCGCCGACGCCCGTGAAGCAAGAGAGCTGGCACTGCGAGGCGACAACCTGGTCAAGCGCCTGCGCCCGAAGAATGAAGTTAAGGAGGACGCGGCATGAGCATCCAGTCCAGATTGGCGAAACTGATCAGCGACGACAGCTATGCAGCCACCTTCCAGAGCCTGGGGCAGTATCGGGCGGCGTTGTTGCAGGCGGCAGCCGGGGAGATGCCAGAGGGTGAGGAGAACGACTACCTGCAGGCAGGCCATGACGCAATCGACGCGGCTATGCAGAGCCACCCCCAAGAGGGCTCGGGAGAGCGAACATGAAAAATAAGCCGCTGCCTTACCTGGAAATGACTAACGACCAGCTGGTTTGGAGCATCAGGGATGCCCAGCAAAGCATCAGTCGCTTGGAGAGAGTGACCGACCCGCACCTGAAAGACCGAGCCCAATGGTCCATCAACGTCCTGCGTGAAAACATCCACGTCATGAGGAGCTTGGTATGAACGCCTACCGCCTCCACCCCCAGCCGGGATTCAACTTCGGCGGTCTGATCATCGACAACTTTGCCGGCGGGGGCGGAGCCAGTACAGGTATTGAAATGGCACTCGGCAGACCAGTGGACATTGCCATCAACCACGACCCCGAAGCCATTGCAATGCACGACGTTAACCACCCCCATACCAAGCACTTTTGCGAAAGCGTATGGGATATAGATCCCCGCACCATCACTGGCGGCCGCCCGGTCGATCTTTGCTGGTTCAGTCCTGACTGCAAGCATTTCAGCAAAGCCAAGGGCGGCACTCCCGTCAGTAAGAAGATTCGTGGGCTGGCCTGGGTTGCTCTGCGCTATGCCGCTACCGTGCGGCCGCGCGTAATCATGCTGGAGAACGTCGAGGAGTTCGTCACTTGGGGGCCGATCGGTAGTGACGGCCGCCCATGCCCGGATAACAAGGGCCGCACTTTCGCCAGCTTCGTTAATGCCCTGCGCAAACACGGCTATGCAGTCGAATGGCGAGAGCTGCGGGCCAGCGACTATGGCGCGCCCACCATTCGCAAACGACTGTTTCTGGTTGCCCGTTGCGATGGCCTGCCCATCAGTTGGCCAGCCGCTACGCATGGCGATCCGAATGGCGCAGAGGTGAAGGCGAAGCAGCTCAAGCCATGGCGTACAGCGGGCGACATCATCGACTGGTCGCTGCCTTGTCCTTCAATCTTCGAGCGGAAGCGGCCACTGGCGGAGAACACTATGCGGCGGATTGCCAGAGGCCTCCAGCGTTATGTGATCGATAGTCCGACGCCGTTCTTGGTCAAGGTCAACCATGGCTATGACTATTTTCGGGGGCAGTCGCTCGATGACCCGCTGCAGACTATTACCAGCATACTGGGGACCGCCTTGGTCACCCCGACACTGATGCATCTCGGTACCGCCAAAGGTGCTGGTGGTAAGCATGAGCTAGTTGCTTCATTTCTGGCCAAGCATTACGGAGGGAACTACACAGGAGCCGGGAGTGGGATTGACCAGCCTGTGCACACCGTCACCGCAACTGACCACAACGCCCTGGTAACCAGTCACCTATTAAAGCTGCGCAACAACTGCACCGGGCAGGATCTGCGTGAACCGATCCATACCATCACCACCGGTGGTCACTTCGGAGAGGTCCGCGCCTTCCTGATCAAATACTACGGCACCGGAGATGGCCAAACCATGCAGGAGCCGCTGCACACCGTCACCACCAAGGACCGGTACGGATTGATCATGGTAAAGGGTGAGCCTTATCAGATCGTCGACATTGGCATGCGCATGCTCGCGCCCCACGAGCTCTACGCCGCGCAGGGATTCCCGGCTGACTACATCCATGACCGTACCGCTGGCGGCAAGCCACTCACTATCAAGGCCCAGGTACGCATGTGCGGCAACAGCGTTTGTCCGCCAATGGCGGCGGCGCTGGTGCGGGCGAATATGGCAGAGCAGCAGGGCTTGAAGGAGGTGGCATGAATACGCTATTTCTATTGATGGCGCAGTACGATGGTCTGGCCATCGTGCCGCTGGATGTTGTTTGCAAGGATTACTTTCAGCATCTAACGCCGGAGAAGTTGCTGCGCAAGGTCGCTGTCGGAGAGATAGACCTGCCTATCACTCGCATTGAGGGCAGCCAGAAAGCAGCAAAAGGCGTCCACCTGCAGGACTTGGCAAGCTATCTGGACGAGCAGCGAAGGCGCGCCGTGACGGAGAACGACAAGCTGCACGGTAGGTATAAGAAAGCGGGGTGAGCAATTGCTCACCAGCCTCTCACTCTGGCCCCCAGCTCGACTGGGGCGTCCACAATCTTCTGCAGCCATTCCCATCCCTCGAATCGATTCCCCCTCCGCTGCAGATGCGTATAGCGTCGCAGCGAGTTCCAATCCCGGTGCCCTGACACGCTGGATACCCTGGGAATATCCCAACCCATCTCAAACAACCGACTAACTCCCTCATGACGCAGGTCATGGAAGCGCAGGTCGGTGATATTGAGAAACTTGCAGGTCCGCGTCCAGGCTGCGCTGATTGAATCTGAGTTGTAGGGGAATATCTCATCGCATGTCCGCGGCATACTCTGGAGTATGGCCCAGGCTTCATCGGGCAGGGAACACCAGACATCATTGCCGATCTTCTGGCCTGGGTTTTTCATATCACGAACCAGTACTCGCTGATGCGCATCATCAACATCAGCCCACCGGATGCGGGTGATCTCTTCCTGTCTGCGGGTGGAGAACAGCGCAAACCCTACCACCTTCAGCATGTTGATCGATGTGGGGCGGCGTAGCTGCAACTCACTGAAATGCGTCAGCAAACGATCCAACTCTTCCAGTTCGGGACGGCGATTCCGTTCGCTGGATGATGCCGATAGCCCCATGCGCCGCAAAACCTTTCGCGCATCGGCCATGGCATGCGGATCGATATCATAGCCCCAAGCCGGGCGAGCCACGGCCATTACCGCTCCCAGGTGTGAAAGATCGTTACCGACGGTCTGGGGTTGAACGCCGCCACCCTCGTCACTCGTACGCCAAACACCATATTCCACCAGTTTCTGGCTGGTTAGATCACAGTCCAGTACATCACCCAGCCAGCTCGCGGCAATGGCCTTCAGCGTGAAGCGCTTGGTCGATCCAAGGGGCCGCACTTTTTCATACTGCTCCAGGTACTGGTAAACCATCTCCCTCAGCGTCACGCCCTGCCGCATAGCTCGTTCAAGCGCACCAGGCTCACCCAGCTCCACCTCCCGCTTCTTCATCCACGCTTTTGCAGCAGGCTTCCGATCAAAGGTTTGGCTTTCCTGATAAACTCGCTTCCCGTTGCGCATGATCCGGATCTGCGCCGTGTGGCTGGTTGAACCATCTTTCTTTTGTCTGCTGCTGATCGTGCCCATGGCGTTTGCTACATTCCGTTTTGTGATTGCTACATTGTAGCAACGGCGTGTAATAAATAGGCGTAAACAGTAGTAAACAAGCGTAAACGAGACAATCATGACAGAGCCAAAAACCCCATCAAACCCAGCAATCACGCGGCCCGGCCCGAATAGACGGTTCAGCGTGGCCCCGATGATGGACTGGACTGACGCCCATTACCGCTACTTTGCCCGTCTTATCAGCCGGCACGCCCTGCTGTACACCGAGATGGTCACCACGGGTGCAGTTCTGCATGGCGACCGCTCGCGCCTGCTGGGCTACAGCGCCGGGGAGCAGCCGCTGGCGCTGCAATTGGGCGGCAGCAATGTACAGGAACTCGCTGAGTGCGCTCAACTGGCTGAACAGGCTGGTTTTGCCGAAGTGAATCTGAATGTCGGCTGTCCCAGTGACCGAGTGCAGAACAATCTGATCGGCGCCTGCCTGATGGGTCATCCGGCACTGGTAGCCGATGGCGTCAAGGCGATGCTGGATAGTTGCAGCCTGCCAGTCACAGTAAAACATCGAATCGGCATCAATGGCCGCGACAGCTATGGGGAGCTGTGTGATTTTGTCGGTCAGGTCCAGGAAGCAGGCTGCGATACCTTTATCGTGCATGCCCGTATAGCGATCCTGGAAGGTCTGTCACCCAAGGAAAACCGCGACATCCCCCCGTTGCGCTACGAGGTAGTGCATCAGTTGAAGGCTGATTTTCCGCAGCTTGAGATCATTCTCAATGGCGGACTGACCGACCTGGATGCCATGCAGCAGCACTTGCAGATACTGGACGGCGTGATGGTAGGCCGCGAGGCCTATCACAATCCCTACTTGATGGTCGAAGTAGACAGACGATTCTATGCGGACGAAACGCCAGTACTCAGTCGTATTCAGGTACTTGAGGCACTACGGCCCTACATTGTTGCACATATCGAGCAAGGCGGCGTGATGCATCACATTACCCGGCATATACTCGGATTGTTTCAGGGACTGCCGGGCGCGCGGTATTTCCGCCGACAGTTGAGCACCGAAATCCACCGCACCGACCAACCGCTTGAACTCTATGACCGCTTGGTCACCGATATGACCGCACGCATGCAATCCCAGGATTGCTCACTGCAACAAGCTTGAGGTAAGGTCGAAGACACTTTCTTCGCAACCTCCTCAGGCCATCATGACAAGCAAACTGGACAGTCTCCGTCAGCACACGCTGATTGTCGCCGACACCGGCGATATCGATGCCATTCGCACACTGCAACCCGTGGATGCCACTACCAATCCTTCACTTCTGCTGAAGGCCGCGCAACAGTCTGACTACGCGTATTTGCTGGACCAGGCATTGCAACAGGCCTCCGGCAGCTATCAGCAGATTACCGACGCCTGCGACCACTTTGCCGTGGCGGTCGGCAGTGAAATCATCAAACTGGTGCCGGGCCGGGTCTCCACGGAAGTCGATGCGCGCCTGTCATTCGACCGCGCTGCGACTCTCGACAAGGCGCACAAGCTGATTGCTCTCTATGAACAGGCTGGGGTGACCCGCGACCGGGTACTGATCAAGATTGCCGCCACCTGGGAAGGCATCCAGGCTGCTGCGGAGCTCGAGCGCGAAGGCATCCAGTGCAATCTCACGCTGCTGTTCTCTTTCGCCCAGGCCCAGGCCTGTGCCGACGCCGGTGTGTTTCTCATTTCGCCCTTCGTCGGCAGAATCTATGACTGGCACAAACAGCGCGACGGCGTGGATTACCAGGGTGCTGACGACCCGGGCGTGCAATCAGTGGCGCGCATTTTCCGCTACTACAAGCAGCATATGTACGCCACCGTGGTGATGGGCGCCAGCTTCCGCAATATTGGCCAGATCGAATCGTTGTGCGGTTGCGATCGCCTGACTATCAGCCCTTCCCTGTTGCAGCAACTGGCTGAAGAATCTGACCCATTGACCCCGTCGGGCCTGTTGAGCAGCCCTTCGGAAGACCCGCAGCAACTGCTGGATGAGTCTGGATTTCGCTGGGCGCACAATGAAGATGCCATGGCGACGGAAAAACTGGCAGAGGGCATCCGTGCCTTTGCCGCAGACCAACTCAAACTGGAGAAATTGCTGGCCGAACGGGTCGCGTCAACAGCTTGATTCGAGAGTGTCGACCAGATCGGTGAAGGCGGCGCGGTTATGCTCGTTGAGGTCCATCAGAATGCGATGCGCCTCCAGCACCCGCCCTTTTACCTGATCTTCGGACAACATCTGCCCGGGCAGATCCTGCAGCTCGGTATCGGTAGGCGTGGATTCGGCCACGATGTTGAAGATCTGATCAAACCCCATGCTCTGCAGCAGTCGATTCATGTCGGCATGAGTGGAAACGAGCGTCGGCAGCAGCCCGACCCGATTATTGGAGAGAATGGACAGTTTGGCCAGCAGCCCCAGTGAGGTGCTGTCAATCCCGTGAGTTTCGGTCAGATCGATGACGATGGACTGGAAGCTCAGTGCGCTGAAGATCTTTTCGATATAGGCATCAAGAGCCGCACACAAGGTCAGGCGCACATCGCCAATGAATTTGAGAACAAAAGTACCTTCGGATTCAGCGAACTGAATCCTGCCTGTGGTCATCATTAGGGTGTCCTGCTCAACAGCAATACAGAGATGTCATCGGGCATCACCTTGGCGTGCTCGAGTCCGAGCAATTGCATGAAGGTCTGCATATCTCCTCCTGCCTGCCCAACCAATATGGGCAACCGGTCTTCCTTTTCCTTCAGCGTAGCCCCTTCGACGCAATCAAGCACGCCATCGGAGCACAGCGTGAGGGAGAATCGAGGTGGCAGGGGTATCTGATGGTTTTCATATTCCGCCTCGGCAAACAGCCCCACCGGGCGCCCCTTGCCCTGCAGATACTCCGCCTTGCCTCCAACACACAGGACCGGCAAGGGTAAATGGCCACCGATGCTGTAGGTCAGCGTCTGCTGCGCTTCATCAATCACGCCACCCAGCATGGTCACATGCTTGCCGAGGTTGCAGCTGATCAGGCTGCGGTTGATATGCCCCAACACGTCGGAAGGCTGGAACGCAATCGGCCCCTGCTCTCGCTGTTTGCGTTGCTCGTACAGCAGTCGGGTGGTCATGAATTTGAGCAGCACGGTGACGAAAGCCGAGGAGGCGCCATGTCCGGACACATCAGCCAGATAGAAGGCCAGCTGGGTTTCAGACACACGGAAGTAATCGACAAAGTCACCGGAGAGGTACAGCGAAGGGATGATGCGGTGTTCGAACAGATACTCGTCACTTTTCCAGGGCGTGGCCGGCAACATGTTGAGCTGAACCTGGCGTCCTGCCGTCTGGTCATCTCGCAGTTCACGCAGATGATTCTCCAGCTCGCGGTTGGCCAATTCGAGACGTTCGCGGATGCGCTGGTTCTCGTTGCGCAGATGCGCACGATCAAGAGAGCGGCGCACCGCATGTTCCAGCACTTCCAGGTCGGCCTGAGGGTTGATCAGATAATCGCTGGCACCCAGGCGCAGCGCTTCGACCACGTCGCTCATGACTCCATCATCGGAAATGACCACCACCGGCGTTTCCGATGCCTGTTCGCCGATCTGCGCGAGAAGCTCGAACCCGTTCATGTCCGACATGTACAGGTCACACAGCACCAGCGCCGGAGAGTGTGAAACAACAAGTGCCAGACCTTCACGAGCGTGACTGGCCTGCAGAACTTCGAAGCCACACTGTTCAAGATGAATCGCGATGCTTTGACGAACCATGTCGTCATCATCAATAACCAGCAAGGTAATGCCAGGAAGCTGCATATTTTCCCTACGTCATTGCCGAGAAGCCAGGCAGAACTTCTCAACCACAGGGGTGTATTCGAGTCAGAACGAGCCTGACGCCATCAAGGGGCAGACATTACTCCCATCCGCCCGTACAGGCAACCATAGGCAAGGTCGGGGAGACTAGAAGTCGTCCTCTACCTGTCCATCCATGACCTTATACTCACGATTCTGCAACCAGGCATTACGGATGAAGCGGTATTTGTCGCCGCGGATGAGCCTTTCCTGCGATAGCAGGCCCGCACGCGTGTCGACAATATCCACCCCCACCGCGGTGTTGCGACTTGGTACATGATCCATCTGACTGCCATAGCTATAGCCGGCAAAACCTTCAGCAGCAAAAGCGCTGCCGTCGCGCAGCGTGCTCGGGCCGAAGAAAGGCAGCATGACATAAGGGCCGCTTTCCACACCCCAGCGACCCAGGGTCTGACCGAAATCTTCATCGTTGCGGCGCAGCCCCATGCGAGTCGCCACATCGAACACACCGACAACCCCGAGCGTGGTATTCATCAGAAACCGCGAGAGGTCCACGCTGGCGTCATGAAACTTGCCCTGCAGCAGATTATTGACCAGGTTCTTCGGTTCGCCGAGGTTGTTGAAGACGTTGGTGACACCGTCATTCAACGGGGTCGGCATGGCCCAGTCATAGCCTTTGGCGACGGGCTTCAGAGCATACGTATCCAGCGTGTCATTGAACCGGAACACCACGCGATTGACCGGTTCCCACGGATCGGGATTGGGGTAGGCGGCGTAGTCAGCATCGGCATCCTGCGCCGAAGCCGGGACGATCAATGACAATGAGAGCGCTCCGGCCAGCAGACCGCAGGCAGTGGCATTCATGAGGTTCATCAGTGCTTACTCTCCATTCATGCCATTCATGGCGGCGTCGCCGACATCGATGGCGCGTATCATGTCGCCATTGTAATTCAAACCAACGGCCAACTCAGTTAATTTTGCACTACCCTCAACAAGTCGCTCCGGGGAGACGGGAACATCGCACAGAGCTATAGTGTGACCAAGACTTTTTCGAATAAAGGAGTGGCCCATGGCCGAAGAACAGTTGAAAGCCCAGCTCGATTCCTTGCAGCAGACCCTGAATGATCCAGATATCGTTCTGACCGCAGAAGAGCGTATTTCGCTGCAGGCGCTGGCGGACAACCTCGAAGCGCGCCTGCTGGTCAGTGAGAGCAATGAGGAATCACTCGCCGACCCCAGCCTGGTAGATGGGGTCAACCTGATGATCGAGGAGTTTTCCGAGCGCCACCCAACGCTGGCAGCCACCTTGCAAAACGTCGTGCAAAGCCTTTCGAACATGGGTATCTGAACCCTTACTGGCGTGCCAGTCGCATATTGTCCGGCACGCCGGCCTTGGTTGAACGCCAGGGATTGATGTCCAGCCCGCCCCGGCGCAGATACCGCGCATATACCGTCAACTCACAACCGTCGCCCAGCAGCCGCTGCAGATCGAGAAATATCCTCTCGACGCATTGCTCATGGAAGTCTGCGTGCTGCCGGAAGGACACCAGATAGCGCAGCAGGCCGGCCTTGTCGATGGCAGGTCCGGCATAACTGATCATCACGCTGCCCCAGTCCGGCTGGCCGGTGACCGGACAGTTGGACTTGAGCAGATGGCTGTGCAATGTCTCCCGCGCCCAACCGCCGCCGGACACCCGCTGCAGTAGGGACGGCGTGTATTCGTAGACGTCTACGGCTATATCCAGATCATCCAGACACTCGCCGGGCAGCCGCGCGATGCCTTCCTGCTGCAACCGGCCCATATTCAACAATCGCACCATGACCGGCGCCTGGGCAGTCACGCTCAGATCGGACTCGAGGGTACGCAGCACATCCGAACGGTCGCTGAACACGGTCTGATTGAGCGAGTTGAGATACAACTTGAAGGACTTTGACTCGACAATGCGCCCGCTGGCCGTCACCGGGAAGATGAACTCCACCGCTGCGACTTCCGGCTTACCCGAGGGAGTGAGCCAGGAAACCTCATAACTGTTCCATACGTCCACGCCATGGAAGGGCAAGTTTTCCGGATCCAGCCCCAGGCCGTGCCAGATAGGTTGGCGCGGAATCGGATACAACAGTGACGGCGTGTAAATACCGTTGTAGCTGGTGGTTTTTCCGAGGGGCGATTGTTCTGCCGGGTGCATCTGCGGGTCTCCTTCAGTGAGACCCGCAAGCATACCTGTGGAGTGCAGGTCAGGCCAATAATCAATAGTTACTGACGCAAGCCTGTACCGCGCACCAAGAGCCGATAGCTGAACACATAGAGAACCACCGCAAACAGCATCATCAGCATCAATGCAGTGCCTATATGGATATCCGACACGCCGAGGATGCCGTAGCGGAACGCATTGACCATATGCAGAATCGGGTTGATCAGCGATACCTTCTGCCAGAATTCTGGCAACAGGCTGATCGAGTAGAACACCCCACCAAGATAGGTCAGCGGCGTCAGCACGAAGGTCGGCACTATGGAGATGTCATCAAAGTTTCTGGCAAAGACCGCGTTGATGAATCCGCCCAGAGCAAATACCAGCGAGGTGAGAAACACCACCGCAACAGTCAGCCCGATGTGCTGCACATTCAGCCGGGTAAAGAACAGCGACATCAGCGTCACGATCAACCCCACCGCCAGCCCGCGCGCCACGCCACCCAGGGTATAACCCAACAGGATCACGTGGGGCGAAACAGGGGCCACCATCAACTCCTCGATGGAGCGCTGAAACTTGGTGCTGAAGAAGCTGGACACCACATTGGAATAGCTGTTGGTGATCACCGACATCATGATCAGCCCCGGTACTATGTAATCAATATAGGAAAAGCCATCCATTTCGCCGATACGGCTGCCAATCAGGTTGCCGAAAATAACGAAATACAGTGCCATGGTGATACCCGGCGGCAGCAGGGTCTGCGGCCAGATGCGGGAGAATCGACGTACTTCCTTGAACAGGATGGTGGTGAAGGCGATCCAGCCGTTGCGCCAATACTGCATGTTCATGCTGTCTCCTTCTCCGAATTACCGTCCACCAGGTTGAGAAACAACTCCTCAAGCCGGTTGCTCTTGTTGCGCAAACTCAATACATCAATGCCATGCCCGGCCAGCTCGGCAAACAGGCCGTTCATGCCTTGCTCCTTGTCGACCTGTACTTCAAGCGTGTGGTCATCCACCAGTGCGCAGGGATAGCCATTCAACATCGGCGCCTGTACCAGCGCGTTGCGGCAATCCAGCAGGAAGGTTTCGACGTGCAACTCCTTCAATAGCTCGCGCATGCCGGTGTGATGAATGATCTGCCCTCCGTCGATGATGGCGATGTTACGGCACAGCTGTTCCGCCTCTTCCAGATAATGCGTGGTCAGGATGATGGTGACACCCTGAGCATTGATCTCCTCCAGGAACTGCCACATGGAGCGACGGATTTCGATATCCACACCAGCGGTCGGTTCATCAAGAATCAGCAGCTTCGGCTCGTGAATCAATGCGCGGGCGATCATCAACCGCCGCTTCATCCCGCCGGACAACATGCGCGACGCCACATCACGCTTGTCCCACAGACTCAGGCGACGGAGAAAGTGCTCGGAGCGTTCGCGTGCCTCGGCGGCGGGAATACCGTAATAACCGGCCTGGTTGATCAGAATATCCTGCGTCTTCTCGAACTGGCTGAAGTTGAATTCCTGTGGAACCACACCGATACAACGCTTGGCCGCCATGAGATCGGTATCCAGATCATGCCCGAAGATACTCACCTTGCCCGCACTTTTGCTGACCAGCGACGACAGGATGCCGATGGTCGTGGACTTGCCTGCTCCATTGGGGCCGAGCAGCGCAAAGAAGTCGCCCTGCGCCACATCCAGATCCAGGCCTCGGAGAGCACGCATGCCATTGGGGTAGGTTTTTTCAAGCCCGCGAATTGTGATTGCTGCCGTCATGCATACGCCTTTAATTCATGGAACAGGCCCACGATATGGGGGTGAAATCACCAGATTCAAGTTGAACAGCCTCCCGGCTGGCAATTACAAAACCTCTACAAATGTGACTGTCCGGTCGATTGTGGTCAGAAGTGCCCGGTCGTATGCTTCTGCCTGACAACAATAACCATCACACGGAGATTCTCCATGTCCCAATTGCCAGAAACATCGGCAAATGCCAAGGACGACTTTGTCAGCCGTATTACTCCGGCCTATCGTCGTTACGCGCTCTTCATTCTGGTACTGGCCTATACCTCGAGCCACGTTGACCGCAACATTGTCGGCATTCTGATCGAGCCGCTCAAGGCCGATCTGCTGTTGTCCGATACCCAGCTCGGATTCCTGTCGGGGATTGCCTTCGCTCTCTTCTACGCCACCCTCGGTATCCCGATCGCCGTCTGGGCCGACCGCTCCAACCGCCGTAATATTATCGCCTGGGCCATTGCCATCTGGAGTCTGATGACTGCGGTGTGCGGCCTGGCACAGAACTTCTGGCAACTGGCTGCCGCCCGTATCGGGGTCGGCATCGGTGAAGCCGGTTCCAGCCCACCCTCCCATTCAATGCTGTCTGACCTCTATCCGAAGGAACAGCGCTCCAGTGCCATGGCGCTGTATTCCCTGGGTGTGTATTTCGGCATCATGATCGGCTTCATCGTTGGCGGTTTCGTCGCCGATGCCTGGGGCTGGCGTGCGGCCTTCTTCGTTGTCGGTATTCCCGGACTGTTGATCGCCCTGCTGGTACGTTTCACCATGATCGAACCACCACGCGGCTTCGCCGATGGCGTCCCCCCGCCACCGCGCGGCAAGGTCAGCGTCAAGGCCGGCATGGCTGTACTGTGGCGCGTGCGCACTACCCGTCACGTGGTGACCGGCGTTACCCTGACCGCACTGGTCGGCTATGGCACCATCGTCTGGAATCCGGCCTTCCTCATGCGCAGTCACGGCATGAGCGCCGGCGAAGTCGGCATGCTGCTCGGCCCGCTGATGGGCATCGTCGGGGGTCTCGGCGTCTGGATCGGGGGCCTCCTCGCCGACAAGCTGACGGCACGCAATCAGAGCTGGAACGCGTGGATCGTCGGTCTGGCCAAGCTCATGGCCATCCCGTTCATCATCGCCTTCTATACCATTGAGAACACCACTCTGGCACTGATCGCTTATATGCCAGCGGTGTTCCTGGGGGCTTTCTATCTCGGGCCGAGCTTTGCCATGATCCAGAGCCTGACGCCGCTGCGCAGCCGCGCTCTGGCATCGGCCGTCATGCTGCTGATCCTCAACCTGTTCGGCCTGGGTTTCGGCCCGCAGCTGATCGGTCTGGCCAGTGACCTGATGAACAGCGCCTATGGCGCGGACAGCCTGCGTTACGCGCTGATCGCCGCATCGCTGATCAACATCTGGGCCTGCTTCCACTATTACCTCGCGGGCAAGACCATCAAATACGATACCGCTCACATCGATCACTGATCCCGCCGTACCGAGCCAGGTTGGCTGCGCAAGCCGTAGCCAACCTGGCCTACCTGCTTCACCTCTCCCGTTACGCACTTCCTCGTCGCCCCCCCCCCCTACAGTGATATCCCGTTACAGTTGGACCAGGCCCCATCATCGCGCAGGGCGTCTGTAGAACAGCTATGCTCAATAGTGGATCAATCAACCAAGGAGTGCTTCATGCTGACCCTGCTCTGGCTGCTGGGCCTTATTTTCTGCGTTGTCATACTTGCCTGGGTACGCATCGGCCTGCTGAACAGCTGTCTGGTTGTCGGCGCCTATCTGCTGGCAATGACCCTGCTGGGCCCGGTCCACTGGCTGCTCGATGTCATCCTGTGGGCTTTGTTTCTCGGCATTGCCCTTCCATTGAACATGACTGACTGGCGTCGTAGAAACATAACCACACCGCTGTTTCACTGGTTCAAGAAGGTGTTACCGCCCATTTCCGACACCGAGCAGGAAGCCCTGGATGCTGGCACCGTCTGGTGGGATGGCGAGATCTTCAGCGGCCGCCCCGATTGGGACAGGCTGCATAGTTATCCCAGGCCGACGTTATCGGCGGAAGAGCAAGCGTTTCTTGATGGCCCCGTGGAAGAACTGTGCGGGATGACCAATGAGTGGGAAGTCACCACGGAGTTGCAGGATCTGCCGGAGCCGGTCTGGAGCTTCATCAAGAGCAACGGTTTCTTCGGCCTGATCATTCCAAAGGAGTTCGGCGGCAAAGGTTTCTCTGCCTATGCCCACTCGCAGATCGCCATGAAGCTGGCCAGCCGTAGCGGAGATCTGGGCTCTACCGTCATGGTGCCCAACTCCCTCGGCCCCGCTGAGCTGTTGATGCAATACGGTACCGATGAACAGAAGCAACACTACCTTCCGCGCCTGGCGGCCGGCCAGGAGGTGCCCTGCTTTGCACTGACCTCTCCGGAAGCAGGCTCAGATGCCGGCGGCATGCCCGACCGAGGCATCGTCTGTCGCGGCCAGTGGCAGGGTGAAGAGGTATTGGGCCTGAGTGTCACCTGGGAAAAACGCTACATCACCCTGGGGCCAGTGGCCACCTTGCTGGGTCTGGCGTTCAAGGTTTACGATCCCGATGGTCTGCTGGGTGATCAGGAAGAGCTGGGCATCACGTTGGCATTGATTCCAACCGACACCGAGGGCGTCGAAATCGGCCGCCGCCACTTCCCACTCAATGCGGCTTTCATGAACGGCCCCAACTCCGGCAAGGACGTATTCATCCCGATGGATTATCTGATCGGTGGCCAGCCGATGATCGGCCATGGCTGGAAGATGCTGATGAATTGCCTGGCCGTCGGGCGTTCCATTTCCCTGCCCGCTGGCGGCACCGGCGCGGCCAAGATGGCCAGTATGACTACCGGCGCCTATGCGCGCATACGTCAACAATTCAACCTGCCCATCGGCGAGTTCGAAGGCGTTCAGGAAGCTCTCGCCCGCATCGGCGGCAACACTTATGTCATGGATGCCGCCCGCACCATGACTGCCGGCGCCGTGGACCTGGGCGAGAAACCCGCGGTGTTGTCCGGTGTGGTGAAATACCACATCACCGAGCGCATGCGTGAGTGCATGAACGACGCTATGGACGTGCATGGCGGCAAGGGCATCTGCATGGGGCCGAAGAACTATCTGGGGCGCGGTTATCAGTCGGTGCCGATATCCATCACCGTGGAAGGCGCCAACATCCTGACCCGCAGCATGATGATCTTCGGCCAGGGTGCGATTCGCTGTCACCCGTATGTATTGCAGGAAATGCAGGCGACCCAGGATCCGGATCAGGACCGCGCCATCGTGCGCTTCGATGGGTTGCTGTTCGAGCACATCGGACATGCGCTGGGAAACGCCGCAGGCAGTCTGCTGCTGGGCCTGACGGCTGGTGCGCTGGTCAAAACACCGGGCAATGATGACACTCGCGGTTATTATCGACAGCTGTCACGCCTCAGTGCCGCCTTTGCCACGCTTACCGATACCACCATGCTGATGCTCGGCGGGGAACTGAAGCGCCGCGAGCGACTGTCAGCACGACTCGGCGATGTACTCAGCTTCATCTATCTGGCCAGTGCCACGCTCAAGCATTATCACGACCAGGGATCACCGGAAGAGGACTTGCCACTGCTGCGTTGGGGTGTCGAGGATCTGCTGGCCAAGATCGAACAGGCGATGCACGAGATTCTGCTTAACTTCCCGGATCGTTGCATGGGTATTGCGCTGCGAGTATTGATCTTCCCCCTGGGCCGGCGCCTCACGCCACCATCAGACCTTACCGGTAGTGAAGTGGCACGCCAGCTGATGACCCCCAGCGCCTCACGTGACCGGCTGTTGTCAGGCTGTTATCGCAGCAACGATCCAGAGGATGTTACCGGGCTGCTCAACACGGCATTGGACAAGGTAATCCTGGCTGATCCGATCGAGCTGCGCCTGAGCAAGGCAGTTCGTTCCGGGGAACTGGAACATGACAGCGACGCTGACGTCTTGGCTGTCGCGGCCGAAAGCGGCGTCATCAGCCCTGACGAGGCGCAGAAGGTCCGCGCTGCCCGTCTGGCACGCCGCTCGGTTATCGAAGTGGATGATTTCTCGAAGGAGGAAATGCGGCCAGAGTGAGGTCCTGTCTGCTGTAAAGCCCCAAACCGGGACACATGGCGTCGAACCCACCGCCTGCACACCGCTAAAACCGGGACGCTGAGCGTCCCGGCAGGCATTCCCACGCAGGAGCGTGGGAACGATCTGATATGGAGCCAGCACTCATCTCTCGATGGCTCCCATGCTCTGCGTGGGAGCCGGCGCAGTGGACGCTCTGCGTCCGAACCAGCCAGCCTTCACGCTAAACGTCAGACTCGCCTTCGCTATTACGCAGCTGTTCTGCCCACAGATGGGCATAGGCTCCGCCTGCCGCCAGCAGTTGCTGATGATTGCCCTGCTCCACCACCCGCCCCTGATCCAACACCAGAATCTGCTCGGCATGGATGATGGTGGATAAGCGGTGGGCGATAGCCAGCGTGGTGCGCCGCTGCGCGACCAGGTTGAGTGAATCAAGAATCCGCCGTTCGGAATGGGTATCCAGGGATGAGGTGGCTTCGTCCAGAATCAGCAGTTGCGGGTCCTTGAGCAGTACCCGGGCGATGGCGATACGCTGCTTCTCGCCGCCGGACAGTTTCAGCCCGCGCTCGCCCACCTGAGTATTCAGCCCCTCGGGCAGCTGCGCGACAAAATCCTCCAGTTGCGCCATGCGCAGTGCATTCCAGATCTCCTCGTCGCTGGCACCGGGTTTGCCATAGGCGATGTTGTAACCGATGCTGTCGTTGAACAGCACTGTATCCTGCGGTACCACGCCAATGGCCTGACGCAGACTGTGCTGGCTGACGCTGCGGATATCCTGCTCGTCGATACTGATGCTGCCGCTGCTGACGTCGTAGAAGCGGAACAGCAGCCGCGCCAGGGTGGACTTACCGGCGCCACTGGGCCCGACCACAGCCAAGGTCTGACCGGCCGGAATGGTGAAGCTGACATCTTCGAGAATCGGCCGCTCCGCTGTATAGGCATGGCTGACCTTATCAAAGCGCACCGCCCCGCCGCTGATTCTCAGCGCGGGGGCGGTTTCCACGTCCACCACCTTGACCGGCGCTTCCAACAGGCCGAACAGGCGCTCGATATTGATAAGCGCCTCGCGAATCTCCCTATAGATGAAGCCGAGGAAATTCAGCGGAATGAACAGCTGGATCATGTAGGCATTGATCATCACCAGCTCACCCAGGGTCATGCTGCCGGCCGATACCTGCCGCGCCGCCAGCACCATCATCAGCGTAACCGATCCGGCAATGATCAGCGCCTGGCCCGAATTCAGCGCCGCCAATGATAATCGGGTCTTCATCCGCGCCGCTTCCCAGCCCGCCAGATGCCCGTCGTATTGCCGAGCTTCGAACTCTTCGTTACCGAAGTATTTCACCGTTTCGTAGTTCAGCAGGCTGTCTATCGCCCGGGTATTGGAGCGGTTATCCAGCTGATTGCTTTCCCGCACGAAGCGATTGCGCCATTCGGTGAAGACGATGGTGAACAGGCCATAGACAATCACCGCACCCAACACCGTCAACGCGTACACCGGACTGAAGTTGGCCAGCAGGATAATGGCGATCAGGCCGATTTCCAGCAAGGTCGGCAGGATATTGAAGACCATGAACCGCAGCAGAAAACTGATGCCGCTGGTGCCGCGCTCGATATCCCGTGCCAGCCCACCGGTGCGCCGCGACAGGTGAAAGCCCAGATCCAGCCGGTGCAGATGTTCGAACACCTTGAGTGATATGCGCCGCATGGCCCGCTCGGCCACTCGCGCAAATACTGCGTCACGCAGCTCCGAGAACAGCACAGTGGAGAAACGCAGCAACCCGTAGGCGGCGAGTAAGGCAACCGGCACCAGAATCAAGGCATCGGTCGTGGCCTCGTAATGCTCGACGATCAGCTTGAGTACCCAAGGCACCGCCACGCCAGCGACCTTGGCGAGCAGCAGACACGCCATCGCCAGGGTGACACGACCGCGAAATTCGCTCAGGTAGGGAACAAGACTGCGGATGATCCGCCAATTGACCGGGCCACCGGCATAGGAACTGTCACTTCTGGGTCGCAATGCAAGAGCCTCGGGATGATGTGCCAAAGCGGCAGTCTATCACCCCGAGGCGCGTTACTTCTCACTCAGCTTTCCGCCTCCAGCTTGGCAACCACTGGAGTGCTTGCCGGCTCGGGTACCCGATCATCATGCTCCTCGAGAATCGGCTCGGCGCTCCGATCCCAACCCACCAGCAGCAGGGTGGTCAACACGCCGAACAGCAGACCAACCCAGGGCTCGAAGAACGCCAGACCCGCACCTATCATCAGCACGGCGCCACGTGACGCATTGCTCTTGGGAATGGCCATGGCGATATAGGCACAGGCGAAGCCGGTCAGAACCAGGGTCAGCGACAGGGCGATACCCAGCAGTGGCTGCAGTCCGGTGACCAGCGGCAGCGTGAAAAACAGGATGGGAATGCCCATGCCATAGTAGGAAATCAAGCCACTATGCAGGCTGTCCATGGTCTGCTTGCCCTGTTTCCAGCGTTGGATGATGATCACATGCACACCGGTCCACATCGGCCCCTGAGTCGGGAAAAACGGCGCGCTGATACCCATCAACGCGTTACGGATGGCCAACGCGAAGTGCGAACGGGTCGGATTGATATCGATATGCTCATCATTGCGCTCTTTCAGGCCCTCACGAATCACCTCGTTGCCGGTGACCAGATCACCGAACAGGATGACGTAGGTGATGATGGCCAGCGGCAGGGCCTGGATCATCAGGTTCAGGCTGGGGAAACCAATGGCGAATGGCGACATCTTGGCCCACATATCCGCCACCGGCGGAACCATGAAGCCCCACTGAATGTCATAGGAGACCTCACCCACCATGGGCCCGACAATGGCGGCAATCAGGAAGCCCGGCAGCAGTCCCAACGCCGCAATCCTGGCCACCCAACGATATTTTTCCTTGAGCCTCTGCATCGGCAGCGAGAAAGCGAAGATAAGACAGACCGCACAGGCCAGTGTGGTGGCTATGGGTTGTTGCAGCAGAAAACGCTCGGCGTCGTCAATGAATACCCGCTTGAGCGCCGCCAGCGCAGCGCCCAGGATAATTCCGGCCTTGAGCGTATCCGGCAGCCAGATTACAAACTTCTTGCCCAGGCCGGTAATACCCAGCAGCAGCAGCAACAAGGCAAAATCCAGCGACAGGGCCATCATGGCCTGCAGGCGCAGCACCGGATCACCCCCGGCACCAATTGCAAAGGCCAGCGCCAGCGGCAGCGCCGGTGTGAGCCAGCCCGGCGCATAGGGTTCGCCGAACACGATCAACGCTGTGCTGATGAGAATGGAATGGATCATCGAGGCGGCTACGGCCTCTTCGAAAGTCAGACCGAAGAACATGATCATCAGGGGCACGAGCGACAGGCCCGTTGCAGCCGCGATGAAAAGCCCCTGAAACAGCTCTGGCCAGTACAGCCGGGTGTGATAGAACGGCAAACGGAAGGTAAAAGGTCCCCAGCGCCAGCCGGGCAGTTCAGGTCGGGACATAAATCCATCTCCATGGTTATTTATTATTTGTTTTGCCGCGATTTCGCCTTACCTGGCCTTCGCGTGGACTGCTTTCATTATTGACGGGCATCCGGTGAAGCTCTAGCCGTCAGCTCTTCTATCACCTCTCTGAATATCACCTGTTATGGTGAAGTAGTGATGGCACTCTCTTCTGCCATCAGCCGCCGTTGGGCGCCTGAGGCAGGCTCCCACAAAAAAGCCCGGCGCGGTATTCCGGGCCGGGCTTGGATACGGCGTGGTGGCTTACTTGCTCAATTCCACCAGCAGCGCGTTCAGGCGGCGTACATAGCTGCCGGGATCCTGCAGGGATTCACCGGCGGCCAGTGCGGCCTGGTCGAAGAGGATATGGGTGAGGTCAGCAAAGCGCGCCTCATCCTGCTCCTGATCGAGCTTGTCCAGCAACGGGTGGGCCGGGTTGATCTCCAGAATCGGCTTGCTTTCCGGGGCTTTCTGGCCGGTAGCTTCGAGGATCTTGCGCATCTGCAGACCCATACCATCTTCAGTGACCACCAATACCGCCGGGGAGTCGGTAAGACGATGGGACACCTTGACCTCGTCCACGTCATCCTTGAGCACATCCTTGACGCGCTGCACCAGATCCGCCTTGGCCTTGGCCACTTCGTCCTGCGCCTGCTTGTCTTCTTCGCCTTCCAGCTTGCCCAGATCCAGGTCGCCACGCGCCACGTCGACGAACTGCTTATCCTTGTATTCGTTCAGATGGCTCATCAGCCATTCGTCGATACGATCGGTCAGCAACAGGACTTCGATACCCTTCTTGCGGAAGATTTCCAGATGCGGGCTGTTCTTGACCTGGCTGTAGCGCTCGCCTGTGAGGTAGTAGATCTTGTCCTGACCTTCCTGCATGCGCTCGATATAGGCGTCCAGGCTGACCACTTCGCTGTCGTCATTCTGCGCGGTGGAGGCAAAGCGCAGCAGGCCGGCGATTTTCTCGCGGTTGGCGAAATCTTCCGCCGGGCCTTCTTTCAATACGCTACCGAACGCATTCCAGAAGTTGGCGTACTTCTCGTCATCCTTCTTCGCCAGTTTCTCCAGCATGTCGAGCACACGCTTGGTCAGCGCCGACTTCATGCTGTCGATGGCCGGATCCTTCTGCAGGATTTCCCGGGATACGTTCAGCGACAGATCATTGGAGTCCACCACACCCTTGATAAAGCGCAGATAGAGCGGCAGAAACTGTTCGGCGTCATCCATGATGAATACGCGCTGCACGTAGAGTTTCAACCCACGCGGCGCTTCGCGCTGGTACAGATCAAAGGGCGCACGAGCTGGCACGTACAACAGGCTGGTGTATTCCAGCTTGCCTTCAACCTTGTTGTGGCTCCAGCTCAGGGGGTTGTCGAAGTCATGGGAGACATGCTTGTAGAACTCCTGATACTCCTCGTCCTTCACGTCGGTACGCGAACGCGTCCACAGCGCGCTGGCACGGTTGACGCTTTCCCATTCCGGCTCGGCAGGTTGCTCCTGCTCTTCGCCGGTGTTCTGCTTGGGCAGTTCGATCGGCAGGGAGATGTGGTCGGAGTATTTCTTGATGACATTGCGCAGACGCCAGCCATCAGCAAACTCTGTTTCTGCGGCCTTGAGGTGCAACACGATGCGTGTACCGCGCTCGGGCTTATCGATATTCTCGATGGTGAAGTCGCCCTCACCCGCTGATTCCCAGCGCACGCCTTCGGCAGCGTCAGCACCGGCACGGCGGGTGAACACTTCAACCTTGTCAGCAACGATGAAAGCACTGTAGAAGCCCACGCCGAATTGGCCAATCAGGCTGGCGTCCTTCTTCTCGTCGCCGGTCAGTTGCTGCATGAAGGCTGCGGTGCCCGACTTGGCGATGGTCCCCAGATGGCTGATGACTTCCTCGCGGGACATACCGATACCGTTGTCTTCTATGGTCAGGGTATTGGCTTGTTCGTCAGCGCTGATGCGAATCCGCAGGTTGGGCTCGCCTTCCAGCAGTTCCGGCTTGGCGATGGCTTCGAAGCGCAGCTTGTCCGAGGCGTCCGACGCGTTGGAGATCAGCTCGCGGAGAAAGATCTCCTTGTTCGAGTACATCGAGTGGATCATCAGGTGCAGCAGTTGCTTCACCTCGGTCTGAAATCCAAGCGTTTCCTTTTGGGCTTCCACGGTCATGTTTTCAGTATCTCCATGTTTCTCAAGGGACTTTGCCCGACACTCGCGGGCGGATGAGTCCTTGATGGGGACACTGTGGGAAAATTTCAAGGCGCGACTCAAGGTCTGTTGCGCGCCTCGATCATGCGGATATCCAGCGGATGAAAGTGCAGTTCGATCTGATGCGGCCCACGGGTCTGGGCCAGAATCAACCGATTTTCCTCACTGAGCTGCTTGAAGGCGCCCAGATGAGTGCGGCCTGACCAGGTCGTCAGGCGTACCGGGGCGCCTGCAAACAGCTCTGGCTCATCCATCATGGCCAGCAGACTCAATTCCTGCCATTGCGGCGGCAGCTCCCCGCCCCCCTTCTCCGTTGCGGCATTAGCCGTCTGTTCGGCGGCGCGCTGCTGCTCTAGCTGCTCGCCATGTATGCGCTCCTGCAGCCAGTCCGGAGTGGGGGGCAATTCGATGCGACCAGTGAGCCAGGTATTGTAGATCGTCGGAAGATGCAGATGTATGCGTCCCGCCACCTGACCATCAACCGGCTCGGCAAGATCCAGACTCAGACTGTATTCGTCTTTCACCTTGCGCAGGCCAGGCGCACTCAGCGCCCCCGAGTACCATTGCAGAATGAGTTCCGGCCAGGCTCCGTCATCGCTGGGCAGGCGTTCGATGGTCGGCGCGCGTAACAGGTCCTGAGCAACGCCGAAGCGGATGGTCAATGCGCTCCGCACCCGATCCTCCGGGCCTTCCTCAAAAACCAGATCCTCGCCGCGCCAGAATATGCGCTCCGGCGAAAATGGCTGGCCCATGATGGTACCCTGCAAGTCATTGACGGTTGATGCATCCGCCATCCAACGGCCCGACAACAGCAGATCCAAGCGCTCGGGCTGATGACGGTAGAGTTGCGCAGTACCAATGAGAATGCCGAGAAGACCCAGCAATAACAGCAGGCGCGGCGAGACAGGATAACCGCGACCACGAACCAATAATGTGAGGGGAGCTGCCAGCAACGCGAACAGCATGCGTCCGACCGACAGCCGAATGGCAGCGATGACCAGCCACACCCAGCCCAGGGCCAACAAGACGGCACCGGCCAGTATCAACAAGGCTTCCATGTCCTGAATATCTCCTTTACCTCTTTGAGGCGCGCACTCAATCCAGCTTGAAATGGGCCCGCGCTGTCGCCACCGGTTCGTCCGAACGGGTTTGCCAGGCGGTAATCGCCACATTACCCACTCGCCGACCCTGACGCCATACCTGGCAGGTGGCGTAGGTGTCCCTGGACAAGCCGGCGCGCAGGTAATCCACGGAAAAATCGATGATCTTGGGAAAGGTCTGGCTGTTCATGCTGACCATCAGATGCAGCATAGCGGCTTGCTCCATGAACCCGGCGAGGACACCGCCATGCAGAGCGGGCAACACGGGGTTGCCTATATTGTCGGCGTTGAGCGGCAGATGAAAGACCATTTCCTCGCCCAGTCGCAGCACTTGTACGCCAAGCATGCGTGCGTAGGGGATCTGCGCAATCAGCGGCATGTAATCGCCCGAGTTATGCGCGTCTCGAATCAGCTGTTCGATATCCATATTCATTCTGCCGCTCCCGGAAGTATCTGCTCCTGAGCGGCACCGAGTGGCGCTTTGCCCATGCGTATGAAATTGCCGACCACATGGGCAATGGGCTCCTCACGGCTGTGTTGATAGGCGACGCCCCGGGTGAAGATCACCGTCGGGGTTACCCTGTAGCATTCAGCAAAGCCGAAAATCGGTTTGCCGGGCTCGGCAGGATGCATATAGTCGATACGCAGATCCAGCGTTGGACAGACTTCAAAGTCATCCAGATAACAGACCGTTGAAATACCGCAGCAGGTATCCATCAGCGTGGTAATGGCTCCGCCATGGACTACTCCGGTGACCGGATTGCCGACAATGAGATCGCTGTAGGGCAACTGTATGACCAGTCCATCCTTGTCGGCCTGCTCTACCGTCATGCCAAGCACCTGGCAATGACGTAGCACTGAAAGAAAATTCCGCGCACGTTGTTCGATGGTCATAGGAAAATCCAGATCCGGAATACAACAAAGCGGCAGATTTTAGCAGATCACGGTAGAGAGGCGACAAAACAGCTCGTTGTAAACGGCATAACTTAGCGAAGCGGGAACTCTTTGCTCAGACGTGGGACTAATCTCCCATGAATCATCACTTGGAGAATCAGATGAAAAAGCTTTGCGTAACGGCCGCCCTGGTGGCCAGTCTCGGATTGCTGGCAGCCTGCCAGGACGAGCCTGAAGACAAGATGGAGTCGGCTCAGGAGTCGATGTCCGATGCGATGGATAACATGGGTGATGCTGCCGAAGAAACCGGTGATGCCCTTGAACAGAAGGCCGACCAGACCTTCAATAACGAACCCACCACCGGCGAGCGGATTCAGGAGAATCTGGATGACGCTGGCGACCGGGTTGCTGAAGCCTATGACGATTCAACCGATTACCTGAAGGAAAAAGGCCAGCAGGCCCAGAATGCGGCGGTTGAGGCGAAGAACGATCTCGAAGAGCAGACCGACGGCGAATAACCTTTCAGGTTTTTGCTGTATCCCACGACATTACCGGCCGCTTTTGCGGCCGGTAATGTTTTCGGCTTTCACTGCTCGGGAGTCTGCAGTGCGTCAGTTGGGGGCTCAGGAAATTGCGCTGGCGTGGCCATCAGCACTTCCAGCACCGTCGAACGGAATTCGCGCCGGTACAGTACATACACCACGCCCGTGGTGATACAGATGAACGCCCAGGGATTGATGAACCAGCTCAGCATGCCCAATGCAAAATAATAGGAACGCAGCCCCAGGTTGAAGGAATGCGCCGCCATGGAGAGGACCTTGGCTGCGCGACTGGCAAACGCCTTGCGTTCGATTTCACTGACATGCTTCTCCCCCACCAGCGGTGCCGACCCGAACAACACAGAGGCGAAGTTGTACTGACGCATGGCCCAGGAGAAGGTAAAAAACGCATAAACGAAGATGCCCAGCATGATCAGCAGCTTCATTTCCGACATTTCACGACTGACCTGCGCCACGAAAGGCAGATCACGCAGCAGGCTCTGCGCTTGGTCCGTTGCCCCCATGACCGTAATCAGACCCGCAAGGATCAGCAGTGTACTGGAAGCAAAGAAGGACGTATTGCGCTCCAGATTGCTGATAAGACTGGCATCCGCGATACGCTGTTCACGCAGCAGCAGCCTGCTCATCCAGTCCTTGCGGTAGAGATGCAGGACGCTCGCCAGACAGGGCGTATCCCGCCCCTTGTACCAAGCAAAGTGGGTATAGCCGACCCAGCAGAACATGAACCAGCAGAATGCAGCGAGATTCAGCCACAGCGACCCCGCATCAGGTAAGGCGTCCATCCGGCTCCCTTCAATAAAGTTGATCAGGCGTGCTGCGTCTTGCCAAAGCGCAAGCGATCAACAATTAATGCCAGTACCAGCACTATAACCGCCGGCGCCAACCAGCCCAGCCCTTGAGAAGAGAACGGCAATGCGCTCATCCAGGCAGTATCACGGGCCATTAAGCCAGCGGTTTTCAGGCCATCCATGATACCGAATACCAGAGCAACCGACATGACAGGGCGCATTATATTCTGCGGACGTGCCAGGCTGCTGCTGAACAGTCCCAAACAGACCAGCACAATTGCCAACGGGTACAGGCCGACCAGCACCGGGACGGAAATATTGATCAGGCTATCCAGACCCTGGTTGGAAACCGCCATGCAGAAGATGGTGAATACCCACACCACCTGCGCATAGCTGACCGGAAATTCCCGACTGAAAAACGCACCACAGGCGGAGATCAGCCCCACCGCTGTCGTCAGACAGGCCAGCGTGATCACCACCGCCAACAGGAAGCTGCCAGCGGTACCAAATCGATATTGGACGAAGGCAGCCAGAATCTCCGCGCCGTTGGCACCCTCGCCGACCAGCGAACCGCTGGTGGCGCCCAACTGGAACAAGGTCAGATACACCAGCGCCAAGCCGATTGCGGCGATAACCGCAGCGATAACGGTGTATCGCGTAACGATGTGAGTTTCCTGCACCTGACGGTCACGGATGGCGCGGGTGATGACCACACCAAATACCAACGCCCCCAGTGCATCCATGGTCAGGTAACCCTGCAGAATACCTTCAACAACCGGGTTCTCCTTATAGGCCGGCGTGGCCTGGCCCAGCTCACCTGCGGGGAACAGCAATGCAGTAATGCCCAGCACCACCAACGCCAGCAGCAATACCGGGGTGATCAGTTTGCCGATGTTATCCACCAACCGACCAGGCTTCAGCGCCAGAAAAAGCACCACAGCGAAGTACACCAACGAATAAATCAACAGCGTTTGCCAGCTGTCTTCGACCAGCCCCAATACACCCACCTCATAGGAAACAACAGCGGTTCTCGGGGTAGCAAACAGCGGGCCGATGGCAAGGTATACAAGAATCGCGAGGATCAGGCCGGGCAACCGACCCAGGGGTGCTGTCAGATCCTGGATACCACCACCTACCCGCGCCAGGGCAACCAGGGTGAGCAGCGGCAGGCCCACAGCGGTAAGCAGAAAGCCAAACGCGGTGGGCCACATGTTCTCCCCCGCTGACAGGCCAGCACTGGGTGGAAAGATGATGTTACCAGCTCCCAGAAACAGGGCGAATGTCATGAAACCGAGGGCCAGAATATTGGCTGGCGATAATGTCTTCATTGGAGCTCTTCTGTCAGGGACTGCCTGGTAGAGACAGCAATGCGGGGCATTATAAACAAGCTGATGGACAAATTGGGCATTCCTGGTCACTTTGTGAACCCAGAACGACAAAACCCCGCCGAAGCGGGGTCCTGTCTGGCGTGCAATGAAGTATTACTTCATTGCCCAACCAGTCAGCTCGGACAGCGCCTTGCCGATATCGGCAAGCGAGCGAACGGTTTTAACGCCTGCGTCTTCCAGTGCAGCAAACTTCTCGTCGGCAGTACCTTTGCCGCCGGAGATGATTGCACCGGCGTGACCCATGCGCTTGCCTGCCGGAGCAGTTACACCAGCGATGTAGGACACAACCGGCTTGGTTACATTGGCCTTGATGTAGGCTGCAGCTTCTTCTTCAGCGCTACCGCCGATCTCACCGATCATGACGATCGCTTCGGTCTTCGGATCGTTCTGGAACATTTCCAGAATGTCGATGAAGTTGGAGCCCGGGATCGGGTCGCCACCGATACCCACGCAGGTGGACTGACCGAAACCGGCGTCAGTGGTCTGCTTTACCGCTTCGTAGGTCAGGGTGCCGGAGCGGGAGATGATGCCCACTTTACCTGGCAGGTGGATGTGACCGGGCTGGATGCCGATCTTGCACTCGCCGGGGGTGATGACGCCCGGGCAGTTGGGCCCGATCAGGCGTACGCCCAGCTCATCACACTTGACCTTGCACTCGAGCATGTCGAGGGTGGCGATGCCTTCGGTGATGCAGACGATCAGCTCGATACCGGCGTTGGCTGCTTCAAGGATGGAGTCCTTGCAGAAGGGTGCGGGTACATAGATGACCGATGCAGTGGCGCCAGTGGCCTTGACCGCTTCTTCAACGGTGTTGAAAACCGGCAGACCCAGGTGCTCGGTACCGCCCTTGCCCGGCGTAACCCCACCGACCATCTTGGTGCCGTAGGCGATGGCCTGTTCGGTGTGGAAGGAACCCTGGGAACCAGTGATGCCCTGGCAGATTACCTTGGTGTTCTTGTCGATCAGGATGCTCATTACTTGCCCTCCGCCGCTTTCACGACCTGTACTGCAGCGTCGGTAAGACTGGTTGCTGCGATGATGTTCAGACCACTTTCAGCCAGTACCTTGGCGCCCAGTTCGGCATTGTTGCCTTCCAGACGTACCACGACTGGCACCTTGACGCCAACGTCCTTGACCGCACCGATGATGCCTTCGGCAATCATGTCGCAACGCACAATGCCGCCAAAGATGTTGACCAGAACCGCGGCCACATTACTGTCGGACAGGATGATTTTGAACGCTTCGGTTACGCGCTCTTTGGTAGCTCCGCCGCCTACGTCGAGGAAGTTGGCTGGCTTGCCACCGTGCAGGTTGACGATGTCCATGGTACCCATGGCCAGACCGGCACCGTTGACCATGCAGCCGATGTTGCCGTCCAGCGCGACATAGTTCAGTTCGAACTTGGCAGCGTGGGCTTCACGGGCATCGTCCTGGGACGGATCGTGCATGCCGCGCAGCTTGGGCTGACGGTACAGAGCGTTGGCATCGATGTTGATCTTGGCATCCAGGCAGTGCAGGTTGCCGTCTGTCTTGATGACCAGCGGGTTGACTTCCAGCAGCGCCAGGTCGTAGTCGGCAAACAGCTTGCCCAGACCGACGAAGATATTGGTGAACTGCTTGATCTGATCGCCTTTCAGGCCCAGTTTGAAGGCCAGGTCACGACCTTGGTAAGGCTGCGGGCCAACCAGCGGATCGATGGTA
Source organism: Halopseudomonas litoralis (assembly GCF_900105005.1). NCBI lineage: Bacteria > Pseudomonadati > Pseudomonadota > Gammaproteobacteria > Pseudomonadales > Pseudomonadaceae > Halopseudomonas > Halopseudomonas litoralis. The sequence goes on along the minus strand of NZ_LT629748.1, from coordinate 976,010 downwards.
GCTTTCAGGATTTTTTCCGGGGTTTCCTCGGCAACTTTCTCGATCTCGACACCACCTTCGGTGGACGCCATGAAAACGATACGGCGAGTGGAGCGATCCACTACGGCACCCAGGTACAGTTCCTGAGCGATGTCAGTGCAGGATTCAACCAGAATCTTGGCAACAGGCTGGCCATCGGCATCAGTCTGATAGGTCACCAGACGCTGACCCAGCCATTTTTCGGCGAAGGCCTTGGCTTCTTCCTTGCTCTTGACCAGTTTGACGCCACCAGCCTTACCGCGACCACCAGCGTGAACCTGGGCTTTTACCACCCACTCAGTGCCGCCAATGGTGTCACAGGCTTCAGCTGCTGCTTCGGGAGTCTCAACAGCGATGCCCTTGGAGACAGGAAGACCGTATTCAGCGAACAGCTGCTTCCCCTGATATTCGTGAAGATTCATTCGTTTGTACCATTGTTCGTATGAATTCATAACGGTGGTCAAGCGCGAACGCACCACCGTCACCTATCAGGTCATCGGATCAGAACTCCGACACACCCGGTTCACCCAGCATGGGGTGATGGTCAATCCGTTGACCTTGCCTTATGAATGGCAACCAGGCTGCCGGCGCTTCCATACAGAGGCACCGGCAGCAACTGGGATGATTCCTCAGCGTTTCTTGCGATTGGCTACGTGAATAGCCTGGCCATTCACCGCCAGAGCAGCTTCCTTCATTGCTTCCGACATGGTCGGATGCGCGAAGACCATCATGCCCAGATCTTCGGCACTGGTGCCGAATTCCATGGCGATGGCGCCCTGCTGTACCAGCTCGGCGGCACTCGGCCCGATCACGTGAACGCCCAGTACGCGGTCAGACTTGGCGCAGGCAATAACCTTGACGAAGCCGGCGGTGTCGTTGGCCGCCATGGCACGACCGCTGGCAGCGAAGGGGAATACGCCGACCTTGACATCAACGCCTTCGGTCTTCAGCTGCTGTTCGTTCTTGCCGACCCAGGCTGCTTCGGGATGAGTGTAGATAACCGACGGAATCAGGTCATAGTTCATCTGCGCTTTGTGTCCGGCGATTCGCTCAGCTACCACCACGCCCTCTTCCGACGCTTTGTGAGCCAGCATCAGGCCGCGGACCACGTCACCGATGGCGTAAACGCCCGGTACCGAAGTGGCGCAATGATCGTCGACGTAGACATAGCCACGCTCGTCCAGGGTGACACCGGAATCGGCAGCCAGCAGATCGGTAGTGACCGGGCGACGGCCAACGGCAACGATCAGCTTGTCGAAGGTGATTTCCTGATCACCCTTGGCGTCGGTGAACTTGACGGTCACTTCTTCGCCGTTGACTTCACTGGCGGTAACGCGCGCACCCAGCAGCACCTTCAGGCCCTGTTTGGTATAGATTTTCAGCGCTTCCTTGGACAGCTGCTCGTCAGCCGCCGGCAGGAACTTGTCCAGCGCTTCGATGACAGTCACTTCAGCGCCCAGACGCGACCATACCGAACCCAGCTCCAGACCGATGACACCGGCGCCGATCACACCCAGACGCTTGGGTACAGCCTGGAATTCCAGAGCACCGGTGGAGTCGACGATAATGTTCTGATCGACCGGGGCCGGCGGGATTTCCACAGGACGCGAGCCGGAGGCCAGAATGACGTTCTCGGCGGCCAGCACTTCAGTGCTACCGTCTTCCTTGGTGATTTCGACCTGCTTGCCGGACAGCAGCTTGCCATGACCCTGGTAAACAGTCACGCCATTGGCCTTGAGCAGTCCGCCTACGCCACCGGTCAGGTTCTTGACGATCTGGTCCTTGCGGCCAATCATCGCCGACACGTCCATGCTCACTTCACCGGTAGTGATGCCGTGAACATTGAAGGAATCCTTCGCTTCGTGGTATTTCCAGGAGCTGTCCAAAAGCGCCTTGGAGGGGATGCACCCCACGTTCAGGCAGGTGCCACCCAGGGCCAGCTTGTCGTCTTTGCCCTTGTACTTCTCGATACAGGCGGTTTTGAGACCCAGTTGGGCTGCACGGATGGCGGCTACATAGCCTCCCGGACCGGCGCCGATGACCACTACATCAAATTTTTCGCTCATAAACCAATTCCTCTGTTTGCAGCTATGTGCTCAAAGCTGCCGGTGGGATACCGCCGGCAGCTTGCCGCTTGAAGCATTGAAACCTGTGACTGCCGCCGGGATCAGATGTCCAGCAACATGCGCGCTGGATCTTCCAGCAGTTCCTTGATCGCAACCAGGAAGCTGACCGCTTCCTTGCCGTCGATCAGGCGGTGGTCATAGGAAAGCGCCAGATACATCATCGGCAGCACTACCACTTGTCCGTTTACAGCCATCGGACGCTCCTGGATCTTGTGCATACCCAGAATGGCCGCTTGCGGCGGGTTGACAATCGGTGAAGACAGCAGCGAACCGAATACACCACCATTGGAGATGGTGAAGGTGCCGCCCGTCATTTCTTCCATGGACAGCTTGCCGTCACGTGCCTTGCGGCCGTACTCGGCAATGGTGCCTTCAATTTGTGCCAGGTTCATGAATTCGGTGTTACGCAGAACCGGAACCACCAGACCACGATCACTCGATACGGCTACGCCGATATCCTGATAACCGTGATACACGATGTCCTTGCCATCGATGGAAGCGTTGACCGCAGGGAAGCGCTTCAGCGCCTCGGTCGCAGCCTTGACGAAGAAGGACATGAAGCCCAGGCGAACGCCGTTGTGCTTCTTCTCGAACAGGTCCTTGTACTTCTTGCGCAGGTCCATGATCGGCTTCATGTCGATTTCGTTGTACGTGGTCAACATGGCCATGCTGGACTGGGCATCGACCAGACGCTCGGCGATGCGGGCGCGCAGACGGGTCATCGGGACGCGCTTCTCGACACGGTCACCTTCGCTCAGCATCACGCTGGACGCAGCGGCGGCAGCAGGCTTGGCAGCCGGCGCGGATTTCTTCGCTTCAATGGCATTGAGCACGTCTTCCTTGGTGACGCGACCGCCCTTGCCGGTGCCCTTGAGCTCAGCCGGATTCAGACCGCTTTCTTCAGCCAGCTTGCGGGCAGCCGGGTTCAGCAGCTGCTCGTCGCCTTCGGCTTGAGCTGCCTCAGCGGGCGCTGCCGCAGTATTGCCTGCAGCAGGCGCTGCTGCGGGGGCCGCTTCCGCCTTGGGAGCCGCGGTAGCGCCGTCATTCAATGTGCCCAGCAACTCAGCGCTGAGCACGGTTTCGCCTTCGCCCTTGATGATGTCACCCAGTACGCCATCCGCTTCGGCCAGTACTTCGAGAACCACCTTGTCGGTCTCGATATCAACGATCAGCTCATCACGCTTGACTGCGTCGCCGGGTTGCTTGTGCCAGGTTGCAACAGTGCCGTCCGCAATGGATTCGGGAAATGTCGGGGCCTTGATTTCAATAGCCATTGTCGATCCTTAAATAAACTGTGTTATGCAGAGGCTCAAGCGTAGAGCGCATCTTGCAGGAGTTTCGCCTGTTCTTCCGCATGAACGGAGGGGTAGCCACCGGCGGGTGCCGCGGAAGCCTCTCGTCCAGCGTAGTCCAGATACAGATTGCTGACGCTGTGCTCGGCGAGAACACGGCGCATATGGTGCTGGCTGCAATACCAGGCCCCTTGGTTCATGGGCTCTTCCTGACACCAGACAACTTTCTTCAATCCGGCGTAAGGCGCAAGCACCTCGGCCAGGTCGTCTTCGGGGAACGGATACAGCTGTTCGATACGGACAATCGCGACATTCTCGACCTCATCCGCGCGGCGCTTCTCCAACAGATCGTAGTACACCTTACCGCTGCACATGACCACCCGATCAACCTTTGCGGGATCGATCGCATCAGCTTCCGGAATCACGGTCTGGAAGGACCCTTCAGCCAGATCTTCCAGTGTCGAGATTGCCAGCTTATGACGCAGCAGGGATTTCGGCGTGAGCACTACCAGCGGCTTGCGCAGCGGGCGGATCACCTGACGGCGCAGCAGATGGTAGATCTGTGCCGGAGTGGTGGGTACACAAACCTGGATATTCTGCTCGGCACACAGCTGCAGGAAGCGCTCCAGACGCGCGGAGGAGTGCTCCGGACCTTGCCCTTCGTAGCCGTGGGGCAGCAACATGGTCAGGCCGCACAGACGACCCCACTTGTGCTCACCACTGGTGATGAACTGGTCGATGACCACCTGGGCGCCGTTGGCGAAATCACCGAACTGCGCTTCCCACACGACCAGCGCGTTGGGCATGGTGGTAGCGTAGCCGTACTCGAATGCCAGTACGGCCTCCTCGGACAGCAGCGAATCGTATATGTCGAAACGCGGCTGACTTTCGCTCAGGTTGGCCAGTGGAACGTAGTTGCCCTGCTCCTTCTGGTTGTGCAACACCGCATGGCGATGGGAGAAGGTGCCACGGCCAACATCCTGACCGGTGATACGCACCGGATGGTTTTCGTGAAGCAGGGTGGCATAGGCCATGGTCTCGGCGAAGCCCCAGTTGATGGCCAGGCCACCGGCGGCCATCTTGCTGCGGTCTTCGACAATCTTGCCGACCTGACGCTGTACCACCAGACCGTCCGGCAAGGTGTTCAAGCGATTGGCCAGTTCCTGCAGGGTTTTCAGATCAAAGCGGGTATCGTGGCGCGCAGTCCACTTATGGCCCAGATAGGGTGACCAGTCCACGAAAGACCCGGTATCCGGCTCCTTGACCAGGCTTTTCACTACGTGGTCACCGTTATCCAGCGCGGTACGGTATTCCTCTATCCGCTCCTGAACTGCATCAGCATCCAGCACTGTTTCTTCGACCAGGCGCTTGGCATAGATCTCGCGGGTAGTCGGATGCTTGGCAATGACGCTGTACATGCGCGGCTGGGTACCGGAGGGCTCGTCCGCTTCGTTGTGTCCGCGGCGGCGGTAGCACACCAGATCAATCACCACGTCACGCTTGAACTGCATGCGGTAGTCAACAGCCAGCTGCGTCACGAACAGCACGGCTTCCGGATCATCTCCATTCACATGGAAGATCGGCGCCTGAATCATCTTGGCGATGTCGGTGCAATATTCGGTGGAGCGGGCGTCTTCCTGGCGACTGGTAGTAAAGCCGACCTGGTTGTTGACCACGATATGAATGGTGCCACCGGTCTTGTAGGCACGGGTCTGGGACATCTGGAATGTCTCCATGACCACACCCTGACCAGCGAAAGCGGCATCGCCGTGGATGCTGATCGGTACGACCTTGTCGCCGGCTGCGTCCTTGCGACGGTCCTGGCGGGCGCGCACGGAACCTTCGACCACCGGAGAGACGATTTCAAGGTGCGAGGGGTTGAACGACAGGGCCAGGTGCACTTCGCCGCCGGAGGTCATGACGTTGGACGAAAAGCCCTGGTGATATTTCACATCACCGGAGCCCAGGTCGATCATCTTTTTGCCTTCGAACTCGTCGAACAGATCACGCGGGTTCTTGCCCAGAGTATTGATCAGCACGTTGAGACGACCACGGTGGGCCATGCCCAGCACGACTTCGTTGACACCATAGGAGCCGGAACGCTGGATGATCTCGTCGAGCATGGGGATCAGGCTCTCGCCGCCTTCCACGCCAAAACGCTTGGTACCGGGATATTTGGTACCCAGGTACTTTTCCAGACCTTCGGCTGCAGTCAGACGCTCGAGCAGGTGACGCTTGCTCTCTACCGAGTGCTGCGGCTTGCCACGCACGCCTTCCAGACGCTGCTGGAACCAGCTGCGCTGACTGGAATCGACAATATGCATGTATTCCGCACCGAAGGTACCGCAATAGGTCGACTTCAGCGCTTCAAGAATTTCACGAAGGGGAGCTTCTTCCTTGCCGATGTTCAGCTCACCGGTACGGAATACCGTATCCAGGTCGGCATCGGTCAGGCCGTATTCGGCCAATGTCAGATCAGCAATCTCTTCCCGTTCCCACAACCCCAGCGGATCGAGTGTGGACGCCTGGTGGCCGCGCATCCGGTAGGCCAGGATCAGACGCAGGACGCCGACCTGTTTCTTGTCGCGTTCGCTGCTTACCTGGCCGCCGCTTGCTGCCTGCGGGCGACGGGTATTCTGAGCGAGCGACAGAAAGTGCTCACGAATAGTGGAATGAGAAATATCCGATCCAGTGAAACCGTTGATCTGGGGCAGCTTGTCAAAATAGCTGCGCCACTCCTCGGCAACACCGTTGGGATCGTGCAGATAGAGCTCATAGAGCTCTTCAACGTAGGAGGCACTCCCACCTGAAAGGTGAGAGGTACTCCACAGCTGCTGCATTTCGCTGTCTGGCATGCTAGGTCACCCTCTATAAGGGGACACCACCTGGCGCAAAGACCATTAATAGGCAATGAAATTGCCTTCCGTGCAGAACAGTCAGATGAGCATTCGGCATTGTCCCTGCCAGTCGCCCTGCTCTGTCACATTCCGCGAAACCGGAATATTGCCGGCCCCGACAGATAGTTCGGGTGTTACCCGTTGCCCCTGTTGGTTTAGGTACATACTGACCGCCGCTTTGTGAGCGTCGGTCCGAATTCTTTACTGGCCGGCTTCTGATTTAGAAGCCGGCGCAGTCTTACTGTAGTGCAGAGATCGGCTCAGGTTCCACTTTGCAGCAGCATGTTGCGGATATGTCCGATCGCCCGGGTCGGGTTGAGACCCTTGGGGCAGACATTGACGCAGTTCATGATGCCGCGGCAGCGGAATACGCTGAACGGATCATCCAGTGCTGCCAGACGGTTCTCGGTCTCGGTGTCACGGCTATCCGCGAGGAAGCGGTAAGCCTGCAACAAACCTGCGGGGCCGATGAACTTGTCCGGGTTCCACCAGAACGAGGGGCAGGATGTCGAACAGCATGCACAGAGAATACACTCATACAGGCCATCCAGCTTTTCCCGCTCCTCAGGCGACTGCAGGCGCTCGATAGCCGGCGCCGGCGTGTCATTCTGCAGATACGGCTGAACCTTCTCGTACTGCTTGTAGAAGATGCTCATATCGACGACCAAGTCACGGATTACCGGCAAACCCGGTAGCGGACGCAGCACCAGCTTGTTTTTCTTCACTACTGTAGACAGTGGAGTGATACAAGCGAGGCCGTTCTTGCCGTTGATATTCATGCCGTCCGAACCACAGACACCTTCGCGGCAGGCGCGACGGTAACCCAGGCCTACGTCCTGCTCCTTGGCCAACTCCAACACATCAAGAACCATCAGGTCCTTGCCGTCGGTGTCGATCTGGAAGTCCTGCATGTAGGGCGCATTGTCGCGCTCAGGGTTGTAACGATAGATACTGACTTGCAACATATCGGATCCCCTTAGTATGTGCGGACTTTAGGTTCAAACATCGGAACAGTCTTCGGCGCGAAGTTGACCGCGCGCTTGGTCAGCTCCTTGGTCTGCGGGTGGTACATGCTGTGGCACAGCCAGTTTTCGTCATCACGCTCTTCAAAATCTTCACGAGCGTGGGCGCCACGGCTTTCCTTCCGCGCTTCAGCGGCAATAGCCGTCGCTTCGGCGACTTCCAGCAGGTTCTGCAATTCCAGCGCTTCGATCCGTGCAGTGTTGAACGCCTGGCTCTTGTCACCGATCTTGACGTTGGCAATGCGCTCACGCAGGGCCTTCAGCTCGGCGATACCCTTCTGCATGTATTCACCGGTGCGGAATACACCAAAGTAGTTCTGCATGCAGTTCTGCAGTTCCTTGCGCAGCGGGGCGACATCTTCACCGGTAGTACGCTCATTGAGACCGGACAGACGAGACAGGGAGGCCTCGATGTCCGACTCGGACGCACCGCGGTACTCGATACCATCCTTCAGCGCGCTTTCCAGGTGCAGACCAGCGGCACGACCGAATACCACCAGGTCAAGCAGCGAGTTGCCGCCCAGACGGTTGGCACCGTGTACGGATACGCAGGCAACTTCACCAACGGCAAACAGACCATCAATGATCCTGTCATTACCCTCAGCGTCCTGAGTGATGGCCTGACCATGAATGTTGGTAGCAATACCACCCATCATGTAGTGGCAGGTCGGCACAACCGGGACCGGTGCGGTGACCGGATCAACGTGGGCGAAGGTCTTGGACAGCTCGCAGATACCAGGCAGACGACTGTGCAGTACTTCCTCGCCCAGGTGGTCGAGCTTCAGCATCACGTGGTCGCCGTCAGGACCGCAGCCGTTACCGGCCAGGATTTCTTTGACCATGGAACGGGCGACAACGTCACGACCGGCAAGATCCTTGGCGTTGGGCGCATAACGCTCCATGAAGCGCTCGCCGTGCTTGTTGATCAGGTATCCACCTTCACCACGGCAACCCTCGGTAACCAGTACACCGGCCCCGGCGATGCCGGTCGGGTGGAACTGCCACATTTCGATATCCTGCACCGGCACGCCAGCGCGCAGCGCCATGCCGACACCGTCACCGGTGTTGATCAGGGCGTTGGTGGTGGAGGAGTAGATACGTCCGGCACCACCAGTAGCCAGCACGGTAGCCTTGGCACGGATATAAACGGTTTCACCGGTTTCAATGCAGATGGCAATGACACCTGTGAAAGCGCCATCCTGGTTCTTGACCAGATCAACCGCATACCACTCATTGAGGAAGGTAGTGTCGTGTTTGACGTTGTTCTGATACAGGGTATGCAGCAGTGCGTGACCGGTACGGTCGGCAGCTGCGCAGGTGCGGGCAGCCTGAGTCGGATTGTCCGGCCCCTTGGACTGACCACCGAACGGACGCTGGTAGATGCGGCCCTGCTCGGTGCGGGAGAACGGCAAGCCCATGTGCTCGAGCTCAAATACCGCTTCCGGACCTACGGAACACATATATTCAATCGCGTCCTGGTCACCGATATAGTCGGAGCCCTTGACGGTGTCATACATGTGCCAGCGCCAGTCATCATTCGGGTCAGCCGAGGCGATGGCACAGGTGATACCGCCCTGGGCGGATACCGTGTGCGAACGGGTCGGGAACACCTTGGTTACAACGGCAGTCTTGTGACCGCCCTGAGCCAGTTGCAGCGCTGCGCGCATACCGGCACCACCACCACCAATGATGATGGCATCAAAAGTCAAAGTACGCATGTTAGACATTATTTAAAGACCCCAAAGAATCTGTATGCCCCAGACGAACAGCACGAACATCGCCAGACCGCAAACCGCCTGAAACAGGAAGCGCAGGACAGTGGCAGCCTTGCCAAAGGCCATGGGGGTGAGGTAGTCGGTGGAAATGGTCCACATGCCGACCCAGGAGTGAACACTCAGCGCAACCAGCGTGAGCAAGCTGAATATACGCATGGCATTGTTACTGAACAGACCCTGCCACTCGGCGTAGGTCAGGCCCGGGTTGAATACCAGGTAACCGAGCAGAAACAGCGTATAGGCCGCCAGCAGGACGGCGGATACGCGCTGCGCCATCCAGTCATACAAGCCGCTGCGCGACAGGTTGGTGACATTGGTTACCATATCCAAACTCCCAGCAGAACAATCAGAATGACGGCGACGACGATTACCAGCTTGGAACCCAGCCGGCCACTTTCCAGCCCTTCACCTACACCGGCATCCATTACCAGATGGCGGATACCCGCTACCAGGTGATACAACAGGGCAGACAGAACGCCCCAGAGCACCAGCTTGGCGAACGGATTTTGCAGGCATGCCTGTACTTGCTCGAAACCGCTTTCGGAACTCAACGATGTGTCCAACATCCAAAGCAGGCCTGCAATGGCGATGAACAGAATGATCCCCGAAACTCGGTGAGCAATAGACGTATAGGCGGTAACAGGAAGCTTGATTGTCCTGAGATCTAGATTGACAGGTCTTTTGCTATTCACGGCTATCTTCACACTCATGGCCCTGTGGTCAGGGCTGGTTATAGGAAGGTGTGGATCACACCCAAATGACGCGCGGCACAGCCTCAAGGAAGAAGCCGAAATGGGTCACTTTGCCGGTCAAGGAGTATAGTGACTTGGGCGCCTGATTACAATCGGCGAAAGCCCGGCCGTCCCGCTTCAGAGCCTCGCTTCAGACCCGCAAGTGCGGCAAAAGCGCGCATCGTACTTTGTCAATGGAACCTTTGCATAACGTCGATTCGTAAAGTCTATCGGTAGAATTGACAAACCGGTTTTTGACCTTATAGTGATGCGGGCCCTGCGTGGGGGGTCACACTTTCGATACAGCAAAACAGGAGGCCATCAATGGCTGACAAAAAAGCGCAGTTGATCATCGAGGGCGCTGCCCCCATCGATCTGCCTGTCTACTCGGGCACTTTGGGTCCAGACGTCGTAGATGTTCGCGGCCTGACAGCTGAAGGCGTCTTTACGTTCGACCCCGGTTTCATGGCGACCTCGTCCTGCGAATCCAAGATCACCTTCATTGATGGCGACAAAGGCGTTCTCTTGCATCGGGGCTACCCGATTGAACAGTTGGCGGAAAAATCCGATTTTCTTGAAACCTGCTACCTGCTGCTCAAGGGCGAACTGCCTACCGCAGAAGAAAAGCAGAAGTTCGATAGCACCGTCAAGAACCACACCATGGTGCATGACCAACTGAAGACCTTCCTCAATGGTTTCCGTCGTGACGGCCACCCGATGGCAATCATGTGTGGCATGGTAGGTGCCCTGTCCGCCTTCTACCACGACTCGCTGGACATCAACGATGCTCATCATCGCGAAATCTCGGCCATCCGCCTGATCGCCAAGATGCCAACCATCGCTGCCATGGTCTACAAGTACTCCATGGGCCAGCCGCTGATGTATCCCGACAACAAGCTGAGTTACTCGGAAAACTTCCTGCACATGATGTTCAACACGCCGGCAGAGATCAAACCGATCAATCCGGTGCTGTCCCGTGCCATGGACCGGATCTTCGTGTTGCACGCCGATCACGAACAGAACGCCTCGACGTCTACCGTGCGCCTGGCCGGCTCGACCGGTGCCAACCCCTTCGCCTGTATCGCCGCGGGCATCGCTGCTCTCTGGGGACCGGCTCACGGCGGCGCCAACGAAGCCGTTCTGCGCATGCTGGACGAAATCGGTGATGTATCCAACATCGACACCTTCATCGCCAAGGCCAAGGACAAGGATGACCCGTTCAAACTGATGGGCTTCGGTCACCGTGTATACAAGAACTTCGACCCCCGCGCCAAGGTCATGAAAGAGACCTGCGACGAAGTATTGGGCGAACTGGGCATCAATGATCCGCATCTGGAACTGGCCATGAAGCTGGAGGAGATCGCGCTGACCGATCCCTACTTCATCGAACGCAACCTGTACCCGAACGTCGACTTCTACTCCGGCATCATTCTCAAGGCCATCGGTATTCCCGCTGAGCTGTTCACCGTGATCTTCGCCACCGGTCGTACCCCAGGCTGGATCGCACACTGGAACGAGATGATCAGCGGTCCGTACAAGATCGGTCGTCCGCGTCAGCTGTACACCGGGCACACCAAGCGCGACTACCCCAGCAAGTAAGTCGCTGCCAGATACAGAAAAGCCCATATTTGCGGGCTTTTCTGTATCTGCTCCTCAGGCTGTCGCCTGCTCCCACCAGGTAAGAATATGTAAGGCCTCCTGAGCATCACTGCCACATACCTGCGCGTCCGCACTGAAACTCGCACACACTGCAGGCCGCTCCGGCGAGTGGAAAATCCGGCAACGCCGGGCCTCATCAAGATGAACACAGGCAACCCCCGCAGGTTTACCTTGAGGCATGCCCGGCAGCGGTGATGTTATCGAGGGTGCAATGCAGCAGGCGCCACAACCTTCTCGGCAGTTCATGGGTGATCGACATCTCTTGGCGGTATGCAGGGACGCCCGACCTGCGGGCGTCACGCATTTTATTTCCCGCTTTCAAGTCTGGCAATCAAACTTGAGGTATCCCAACGTCCGCCGCCCATTTGCTGGACCTCGGCATAGAACTGATCCACCAATGCGGTAACCGGTAGTTGCGCGCCATTGCGGCGTGATTCGTCCAGCACGATAGCCAGATCCTTGCGCATCCAGTCGACCGCAAAACCAAAATCATACTCTCCCGCGAGCATGGTCTTGTGACGATTTTCCAACTGCCAGGATTGCGCTGCGCCCTTGCTGATGACCGACATCGCCGCCTCACCATCCAGCCCGGCACGCTGAGCAAAGTGCAGTGCCTCGGACAACCCCTGCACCAGACCGGCAATGCAGATCTGGTTGACCATCTTGGTCAGCTGACCGCTGCCGACAGCGCCCATCAACCGGACCATTTTTGCGTAGCAGCTGATCACCGGACGAGCCAGATCGAAGACTGCTTCCTCGCCACCCACCATAACGGTCAACTGGCCATGTTCCGCGCCCGCTTGCCCACCTGACACCGGCGCATCCAGAAAGCCTACGCCGCGCTCTGCAGCCAGCTGCGCCAACTGCCGGGCAACACCTGCCGACGCCGTGGTGTGATCCACAATGACGGTGCCGCTGCGCGCGCCAGCCAGAATACCCTCCGACCCGCTCACCACCTCGAGCAAATCCTGATCATTGCCCACGCAAATCATCACGAAATCCTGCTCCATGGCCGCTTCCGCCGGCGTTGCGCAGGCCTTGCCACCATGCTCCGCCACCCATTGTGCGGCCTTTTCTCCGGTGCGGTTGTACACCGTCACCTCATGCCCCGCCCTGGCAAGGTGCCCCGCCATCGGGTATCCCATTACTCCCAGACCCACAAAGGCTACGCTGGCCATACCGTCTCCTGAATTCATGCTGACAGAAATATTTCCGATTGCTGAATCATAGCATCGACCAGCGCCGTCATATGCAGCGACAGCGCTGTCGGTGCTGGCTGGCCATGACAACCGCAGGCATAATACGCGCCCTTTTACGCTGCTCACGGAGTCGCCGGATGTTCAATACCAATCAGTATTTCGAAGGAAAAGTAGCTTCCATCGCCTTTCGCCAACCCGAAGGCTCGGCCACCGTGGGCGTCATGGCGCCGGGCGAATATGAGTTCGGCACCGGCAGCCTGGAAATCATGCATGTCATCACCGGCAAGCTGATCGTCAAGCTGCCGGGTAGCGATGCCTGGGAAGAGTTCGGCGTCGGCGCCCGGTTCACCGTGCCAGCCAACAGCCGTTTCAACCTGCGCGTAGAGCAGGACACCGCCTATCTGTGCGAGTACCGCTAAGCACTGACAATCGCCTTGCCATACAGCTCAATGAACTCCCGCGGCATCCGCCGCGGCCGGCCGCTACTGAGTTCGACGCAGGCGAACGTGGTACGGGCACGCAGCAACGTCGCCCCATCGCTCGGGCGGCACAGCTGGAATTGACGGGTCATGCGCAGCTTGCTGTCCCAGCTGACGATCCAGGTCGCCATCTGCAACTCCTCATCCAGATAGGCCGCCGCCAGATAATCGATCTCGTGGCGTACCACCACCATCGCCCGGTCCAACTGCTGATATTCATCCAGCCCCAACCCCAGCGACCTGGAATGCTCCCAGGCGCAACGCTCCAACCAGCGCACATATACAGCATTGTTGGCGTGGCCCAGCTCATCAATATCCTCCGACTGCACGCGAATATCGCAGACAAAGGGGGTTTCCAGATCCCATTTCACACTCGGTCTCCCGGTAAGACAGAAATACAAGGCGTGCAGCATAGCATTGCCCTGCTTGCCAATCGCGCTTCCCAGCACAACACTGTCATACAGCCCCTACATTGGAGACCGCATGTTCAAGCACCTGCACTTCCCGATTCTGGTGATCAACCCTGACTGCGGACGCGGCAACGTGGCCGGCCAGCAACTCAGCGAACTCTTCAAGGCCCTGAAACACGAAGGCTTCGACGTGCTTTCCACGACCTCCCTGGATGAGGGCCGGCTGGTGGCCGAGGCCCACCGCGGCCTGTCCTGCATCCTGTTCAGTGCGGAAAACGACGGCCACCTGGAGTTGCAACCGGTACGCAAGCTGTTCGCCGCCGCCCATTCGCGCTCCCCTGAATTGCCAATCATGGCCCTGAGCACCGCCCACGCACTGGAAAATCAGTTGCTCAGCAGCCTGCGCGACCTGCATCAATTGCGCGGCATCATTTATCTGTTTGAAGACACCATGCCCTTCATCGCCGGCCAGATCGCCCGCACAGCACGCGCCTACCTGTCGCAGTTGCTGCCACCCTTCTTCAAGGCGCTGCTCGACTACACCGGCCGCGCCAGTTATTCATGGCACTCCCCTGGCCACGGTGGCGGCGTGGCCTTCCGCAAAAGCCCAGTGGGCCGAGCCTTCCACGACTTCTTCGGCGAGAACACCTTACGCTCGGACCTGTCGGTATCCGTGCCCGGCCTGGGCTCACTGCTGGATCACAACGGCCCGATTGCCGAGGCCGAGGCCAATACCGCTCGTGTTTTCGGCGCCGATCACAGCTTCTACGTGATCAACGGCACCTCCACCGCCAACAAGATCATCTGGCACGCTTTTGTCACCCGGAATGACGTGGTGCTGGTCGACCGTAACTGTCACAAATCCATCCTGCACGCCATCACCATGACCGGCGCCATTCCGGTCTACCTGACCGGCTCGCGCAACGATTACGGCATCATCGGCCCCATCAGCCTGGATTCCTTTTCTCCTCAGAGCCTGCGCCAGCGCCTGGCCGAGCATCCGCTATTACAGGGTCGGGAACCGCGTATTCGTCTGGCAGTCCTGACCAACTCCACCTATGACGGCCTGTGCTACAACGCCGAACTGATCAAGGATGAAATGGAAGACGCCGTCGAAGTGCTGCATTTTGACGAAGCCTGGTATGGCTACGCCGCCTTCCACGAATTCTATGCGGGCCGCCACGGCATGGGCAGCAAGCGCGGCTTCGACCGCGCCCAACATCCGCTGGTGTTCGCCACCCAGTCACCGCACAAGGTGTTGGCCGCGCTGTCCCAGGCATCGATCATCCTGGCCGAGAACAGCGTGGAGCAGCAGCTGGACGTCGAACGCTTCAACGAAGCCTTCATGATGCATACCTCCACCTCGCCGCATTACGGCATCATCGCCTCGATCGACGTCGCCACCGGCATGATGGCCGGCGAACCAGGCCGCTCCCTGGTGCAGGAAACCCTGGACGAAGCCCTGTCCTTCCGCCGCGCCATGCAGCAGACCGCCGAACGCCTGGCAGAAGATGAATGGTGGTTTGATGTGTGGGAGCCAGAGCAAGCCTTGGACTACGAGGAGCTGCAGGCCAGCGACTGGACCCTGGATGACCAGGCGGCATGGCACGGCTTCGGCGCCATGGCCGAAGACTACGCCCTGCTCGACCCGATCAAGGTCACCTTACTCACCCCCGGCGTGGAAGAAAAAGGCCGCCTGGCCAGGACCGGCATACCCGCCGCCGTGGTCACGCGCTTTCTCGCCGAACGCGGCCTGGTGGTGGAAAAGACCGGGCTGTACTCCTTCCTGATCCTGTTCTCGCTGGGCATCACCAAAGGCAAATGGAGCGCCCTGGTATCGGAGCTGCAGGAGTTCAAGCGCCTGTACGACAGCAACGCGCCATTGGAATTGACCCTGCCCACCACCGCCCGCAGCGGCCACTACCCCGATATGGGGCTGCGTGACCTGTGCCAGCAACTGCATCGTTTCTACAAGGAACAACGCATGGTGCGGGTCCTGCGACAGATCTACACCGAACTACCAGATATCGTCATCCGCCCCGCCGATGCCTGGCAACAAATGGTCCGCGGTCAGGTGGAAATGGTCCCGGTAGCAGAACTAGCCGGCCGCATCAGCGCCGTCATGCTGGTGCCCTACCCACCCGGCATTCCCGTCATCATGCCCGGGGAACGCTTTCCTGATGACAGTAGCGCCATTGCTGACTACCTACGTATTGCATTGGCTCAGGATCAGCAGTTTCCGGGATTTGAGAGTGATATTCATGGGCTGCGGCCGATGGTGCAGGAGGGTGGGGATGTGAAGTATTTCGTGGATTGTTTGGTGGAGTGATGGCTGTGATCAACGCCACTGAAGGCGATATCAGGTGACAGGGGGAAGCGGGCATGGTCAGATTGGGCAATTATCCATCCACGTTGCCAATGGCGATGCCAGCGAGCTTGCCGCTGACGCCGCCCGCCTCGTCCCATGAAGGTCTGCCGGACAATTCGGTCGCCCGCAATGTCGCCCGCCTCTACTTCCTGCGCGCCGGATATTCGTTCAGGCGCCAGCTTCCGCGATGCGGTCGCGCTGCATGAGGTGATCGACATCATCGAACATTCAGCTGAAAGGAGTACCCCGCAATGACCGCACTTTCCATTCTCGAACTGGTTCGCGTCACGCAAGATACCGATGCCGGGGCGGCGCTCAACAATGCGCGGGAGCTTGCAGCCCATGCAGAGCAATGCGGCTATCAGCGCATCTGGGTGGCCGAACATCACAATATGGAGGGCATCGCCAGCGCCGCCACCTCGATCGTCATCGCCCACATAGCCGGTGGCACCAAGACCATCCGCGTCGGTGCGGGCGGTATCATGCTGCCGAATCACGCGCCCTATATCATCGCCGAGCAGTTCGGCACGCTGGAACGGCTCTATCCCGGACGCATTGATCTGGGGCTCGGTCGTGCGCCGGGCACCGACCAGATCGCGGTGCGGGCAATGCGGCGCTCGCCCGCCGCGTCAGACCAATTCCCGCAGGATGTGCTGGAGCTGCAAGCCTTTCTTGCCTCTGCCAGTCCCGATCAGCGCATCACTGCCGTTCCCGCCGCCGGAACCCAGGTGCCGCTGTGGATATTGGGGTCTAGCGGTTTTGGGGCGTCGCTAGCAGCCGAGCTGGGCCTGCCCTACGCCTTCGCATCGCACTTTGCTCCCGACATGCTGATGCCGGCACTGGAAATCTACCGCAGCCGCTTCAAACCATCTGCGCAACTTGACCGACCCTATGCGGTGGCTGGCATCAACGTCATCGCCGCCGACACCGACGCCGAAGCCAAGCGGCTCGCAACTACGCAGCAGATGTCCTTTGCTGATCTCGTCAGCGGACGGCGCGGTCTGAGCAAACCACCCATCGACGATATCGAAACTTACTGGTCTCCGGCTGAGCGGGCACAGGCCAACCAGATGCTGGCACGATCAGTGGTCGGCTCCCCCGCCACAGTGCGCGCGGAGCTGGATGCGTTTGTCGCTGAAACGGGTGTTGATGAATTGATGATTGTCTCGGACGTATATGACCATGCGCCGCGGCTGCATTCGATCGGCCTGATCGCCGAGGCAATGAAGTAAATAGTGGACCAGGAAGCTCTACGCGACTTAATGGCGGCTTCCTGGCCGACTGCGGATCCGCAACATCAATCTTCCCCATCGTCATCATCGCCGCAAACACTCGCTTGGCCACTGCCGGGTCAGGATGAGTCAGCGATTCAGTCAGTATGCGAGGCGTGATCTGCCATGACAGCCCCCACTTGTCCTTGCACCAGCCACATTCACTTTTCTGACCGCCGTTATTCACGAGGGCACCTGCGCTGCTTTGCTGCCGAGCAACATGACTACCACCTGTCGGCAGTGAACTAACGCAGGTGGATATAGTCCTTGTTAGGCCCCGTTATGCTGTCTCGGTCTTACCCAAGCGACTTACTCAAAATGCCTACTTCTACCGCCGATGCCCTCCCGCCAGTACTTGCCGGCCCCCTCCTGCGCCGCCTTGAGCGGGACCGCCTCGTGCTGTGGCTCGTCGGTAGCAGGCCGCTAAGTCTGACGATGCTGCTTGAGCCCAGCGGCGAGTCAGCCCGACGAGTGGAGCTTGATGCCACTTCTTGCCGCGTCCTTCGCATCGGTCGCCATGCCTGTTTGCACCTGATCGACGTGCATCTGCCCGAGCCGCTGCCACAGGACACTCTGATTTATTACGACCTGATAGTGACACAGGGTGACGGCAGCGAAGCCAAGATCGCGCAGTGGGCGCCGCACCTGCTGCATGAGGGCGCGACGCGGCCCAGCCTGGTGCTACGCAGCCGTGCAGATGACATTCTTTATGGTTCCTGTCGCAAACCGCACCATCCCTCACGCGATGGGCTCGCGCGTGCCGACCGCTTGTTGGCCGAGCAGATTGGGCAGGCCGACGCGCGCCCTGCCCTGCTCATGCTGTGCGGCGACCAGGTGTATGCCGATGATGTGGCTGGCCCCATGCTCGCGGCGGTCCATGCATTGATCCAGCGTCTTGGCCTGTATGGCGAAAGCCTGGAAGGCGCCGTTGTCGCCGACAGTGAAGCGCTGTATGCGCACCCTGCCGGTTATTATCGCCGTGAGGAGCTATTGCCCGCCTTCAAGTCCAACGAGGCGCTGCGCGAGCGATTCTTTGGTGGCGTGGAAAAGCCGATCTTCACCACAGCCAATGCGCATAATCACCTGGTGACGCTGGCCGAGGTGATGGCCATGTATCTGTTGGTGTGGTCGCCGGTGCCTTGGCAGCTCGTACCAGAGCCAAAGATGCCCCCATTGGATGCTGAACACATGGCCTCCTGGCGACGCGAGGCCAACGCACTGCAGGGTTTCTGCGGCGATCTACCCCAGGCCGCACGCCTGTTCGCCCACATACAGACGCTGATGATCTTCGATGACCATGACATCACCGATGACTGGAACCTCTCGGCCAAGTGGGAAAGCACGGCCTATGAGCATCCTTTCTCCCGGCGCATCGTGGGCAACGCGCTGTTGGCCTACATGCTGTGCCAGGGCTGGGGTAACCGTCCCGATGCTTTTGGCGCGCTGCTCGACGAGACGGAGGCGCTGACCGCAGCGCTCGATAGTCAGGACCGACTCGATGCCGCTGCGCAGGATGCGCTGATCGACCGCCTGTTGTCGTTTGATCAGTGGGACTACGTATTGCGCACGCAACCTACTGTCATCGTGCTCGATACCCGCACACGCCGCTGGCGCAGCCGGCGATTGCCCAGCCGCCCCTCGGGCCTGATGAATTGGGAGTCGCTGGTCGAGCTGCAGCATGAATTGCTTGATGAAACGGCCGCGGTGATCGTATCGCCGACGCCCATGTTCGGGGTCAAGCTGATCGAGGTGATCCAACGGATATGTGCCTTTGCCGGCCACGCCCTGACCGTTGACGCCGAGAACTGGATGGCCCATCGCGGCGCAGCCAGTGTCATGCTCAATATATTTCGCCATTTCCGCACGCCGGCCAATTACGTGATCCTGTCGGGTGATGTGCATTATTCCTTTGCTTACGACGTGCAGGTCCGCGACCGGGATCGCACACCGCATATCTGGCAGATCACCAGCAGCGGGATCAAGAATGAGTTCCCCCGGCGCCTGCTTGATTGGCTGGATCGCCTGAACCGCTGGCTTTACTCGCCGCGCTCGCCACTGAACTGGTTCACCCAGCGCCGCGACCTGAAGATACGTCCGCGCCTGCCTGATCAGCGCCATCGCGGCGAGCGCCTGTGGAACAGCTCAGGCATCGGCCAGGTGCTCCTGGACGCGCAAGGTCGGCCTGCTCGTATTGTGCAGCACAACGCCGATGGTGGGCCTTCCACGCAATTCCTAGCGCAGGATGCGCCGTCTTCCGCTGCCACCCCTATCGACCAACCAGGCTCCGGGGTGTAGCTGCCTACCAATCAGTTATCCCGCTCATAGCGCTCGGTAAGCGGGAAATCTGGCAGCCAGGCCTCGCGCCGGATGGTCCATAACTCGTAGGTCGGTTTGAGCTGGTCGGGGGTATCCAGCGAGCCCAGATTCACTTCTATTTCATCTGCGGTGCGCGAGAAGACAGACGAGCCACAGCGGGGGCAGAAATAGCGGCCTTGGTACTCGCGCGTTTCGCCGGTGACGGTGACGGCGTCCCGGGCAAAGATGGCGGAGCTGTGGAAGAGCGCGCCGTGGTGCTTGCGGCAATCGAGGCAGTGGCAGATGCCGACGCGGTCTGGTTGGCCGGTTGCGGTGAGGCGCACGTTGCCGCAGAGGCAACTGCCGGTGAACTGGGTCATGTTGCGTCCTCCAGGGTGGGTTCGTTGCGGAGCCAATGGCAAGCGTCTTGCGACCAGGCCTATGGAGCTCCGCCAGCCCCTTAAGCAAACATCCTTTGGGATAGAAAAGGCAATATTTTTGCGGCGTTTGCCGACCAGTGTTATCTGTGAGCAAGGCGAGCTTGATTGAGGAATGGGGCGCTCTGCAGACCCATCGAGCCGGAGCGACCCTCCTACATGAAGCATTGCGAAGCTGCGGAGGTTTGAAAAATTACAGGCAAAAAAAAGGGCCGACAACAAGTGTCGGCCCTTGAAAAATGGTGGAGCTATGCGGGATCGAACCGCAGACCTCCTGCATGCCATGCAGGCGCTCTCCCAGCTGAGCTATAGCCCCGTGGTCTTTCGACCCCGACACCGGAGTGTCGGTAAATAATGGCGTCCCCTAGGGGACTCGAACCCCTGTTACCGCCGTGAAAGGGCGGTGTCCTAGGCCACTAGACGAAGGGGACGCAAACCCTTCTCGAAACGACAATTCTATCGTTTCATCACCTGATATGCACGATGTGCATATCGGCTAGTGT
Organism: Halopseudomonas litoralis; assembly: GCF_900105005.1. Classification (NCBI taxonomy): domain Bacteria; kingdom Pseudomonadati; phylum Pseudomonadota; class Gammaproteobacteria; order Pseudomonadales; family Pseudomonadaceae; genus Halopseudomonas; species Halopseudomonas litoralis. The sequence continues at coordinate 955,528 of NZ_LT629748.1, read as the reverse complement.
AAAACAGGTCATCGCAAAGCAATGACCAAAGAAATTGGTGGAGCTATGCGGGATCGAACCGCAGACCTCCTGCATGCCATGCAGGCGCTCTCCCAGCTGAGCTATAGCCCCGTCTTCTGGACGGGGCGCATATTAGGTCTATCACCAAAAACTGTCAACAAATAATTTAAGAAAACAGCGACTTAAGGCGAATCAGCGCGAAATCACTGGGCGCTGGCGAAATCCGCTAACAGCTTCTCCCAAGCCTTCACTTCCTTCTTCGACGCTCCACCCAGCAATTCCAGCGCCTGGCGCAGGCGGAAGCGGGTCAGGTCCGGCCCCAGGTGTGCCATGGCGTCGAGTACCGAGACCGAGCTGGCCTGGCCGGTGATGGCCACAAACAGCAGCGGCATGAGGTCACGCAACTTGAGCTGCACGCCTTCAGCAACTTGCTGGATGTTGGCGGTGATGCCGTCCTTGTCCCACTGGCGCAGCGCTTCCAGCTTCCACAACAGCAGCTGTATTACCTGGCGCACTTCGTCCTGGGACAGTTTCTTGTGCGCGAACTGGGCCGGGTCGAGGTCCAGCTTGCCGGTCATGAAGAAGCCCGCCAGCGGGATCAGCTCACTGAAGGTTTCGACGCGGCTCTGCACCAGCGGCACCAGAGGGCGCAGATAGTCGCTGTTGAGAGCCCATTTCTGCACCGCCTCGACAAACTCCCGCTCGGGCAGATCACGAATCCACTGTCCGTTCAGCCAAGCGAGCTTTTCCACGTCGAAGATCGGGCCGCCGAGGGATACCCGTTGAATGTCGAAATGCTCGACCATCTCGTCCAGCGAGAACTTCTCGCGCTCGTCCGGCATGGACCAGCCCATGCGGCCCAGGTAGTTGAGCAGTGCCTGGGGTAGATAGCCCATGCGCTGGTAGAAGATGATGCTGGTAGGGTTCTTGCGCTTGGACAGCTTGCTTTTGTCCGGGTTGCGCAGCAGTGGCATGTGGCACAGCTGCGGCATGTCCCAGCCGAAGTACTGGTACAGCAGGATGTGCTTGGGCGCGGAGTTGATCCACTCTTCACCGCGCAGCACGTGGGTGATCTGCATCAAGTGGTCGTCGACCACGTTGGCCAGGTGGTAGGTGGGCAGCCCGTCGGCCTTCATCAGCACCTGCATGTCGACCTGCTCCCACGGAATCTCGATCTCGCCACGCAGCATATCCTGCACCTTGCAGATGCCGCTCGCGGGCACCTTCATGCGCACCACGTGGGGTTCGCCGGCGGCAACGCGCTTAGTCACTTCCTGCTCGGACAGGTGCAGACAATGCCCGTCATAGCCGGGGGTCTGCTTGTTGGCCATCTGTTCGGCGCGCAGCGCATCGAGGCGTTCGGAACTGCAGAAGCAGCGGAATGCGTGCCCCTTGGCAATCAACTGCTCGCTGTGCTCATGGTAGATGGCGCTGCGCTCGCTCTGGCGGTACGGACCGTGGGCGCCGCCCACGTCCGGGCCCTCGTCCCACTCCAGCCCCAGCCAGCGCAGCGAGTCGAGGATCTGCTGTTCCGACTCGGCACTGGAGCGCACCTGGTCGGTGTCCTCGATGCGCAGTACGAACTGACCACCATGCTGGCGGGCGAAGCACTGGTTGAACAGGGCGATGTAGGCGGTGCCTACGTGGGGATCTCCGGTGGGGGACGGAGCAATACGGGTACGCACAGTCATGGAATATCTCAGTTACAGCGGCCGCGGCGGGCCGGGTGAATCGTGACAGTCAGGTTGACGGCAATTTTACCAGCGGATCATCCTCCTCCTCCAGCCCGACATCCAGACGTAGGCGCAGCTGCTCAATCAGATAGTCGATGAACGCCTTGACCTTCATCGCCTGAAAGCGCCTGGAGGGATAGAGCGCATACAGCTCGGTGGATGGCAGCACGCAGTGTTCCAGCACCCGGCACAAGACGCCCTGCTCGACCAGAGGTTCGGCAATGAAGGCCGGTACATTGATGATGCCCGCACCGGACACGGCGGCTTCACGGGCAAAAGTGATGTTGTTGGCGGTCAATACCGGATTGACCATCACGCTTACCGATGGCTGCAGGAAATGCCATTTGCGCCCGTCCTCCGTCAGGGTGTGAATGCAGCGATGCTGAATCAGATCTTCCGGTTTCTCCGGTGTGCCGTATTCTGCCAGATACGCCGGGCTGGCAAACAGCTGCCGCGGGCTGGACATCATGGGCCGCGCCACAAGGCTCGAATCCTGCGGCCGCCCCCGATGGATGACGATATCCACGCCCTCTTCCACCGGGTCGACCATCCGCGTGGTCAGCTCCACCTCGACCTGAATCGCCGGGTATCGGCACATGAAGTCACCGATCACACCGCCGAGAAACAGCTGCCCGAATTCGATCGGCGAACTGACGCGCAACAACCCGGTAGGCTCGCTTTGCAGCTGCATGATAGCTTCTTCGGCTTCAGCGAACTCCTGCATGATCTGCCGACAGCGCTCGTAATAGGCCTGGCCCACCTCGGTGAGACGCAGCTTGCGTGTGGTACGGTTAAGCAGACGTACACCCAGACGCTCTTCCAACTGAGCAATGCGGCGGCTGACGGTAGATTTCTGCATGCTCAACGTCAGCGCAGCACTGGTAAAACTGTGGCATTCCACAACCCGGGTAAAAATCAGAGCGTCGTCCAATCCCATTGGCACTGTTCCTGTTATGCAACAAAGTTTCCAGATTCTAGCTCCATAAGGCAGGTACGGAACAGTGGTAGAGTGATGACCATAATAATCAAGGGGTTCCTGCATGCCGTCCCGGGTCCGTAATCGCCTGTTCATCTTCTTTCTTCTGGTAGCTGTTGCCGCTGCCGCCTTCGGTGCCAATTGGTGGTTTATCAGCCGTCATTATGAACAGACTGATAATGCCTACGTGCATGGCGATATCACTCGCGTCAGCAGTCAGCTGGCAGCACAGGTAGTCGAGGTATTGGTAACCGATAACCAGACCGCCGAAACCGGTGACCTGCTGGTACGCCTGGATGACCGGGACTTTACCACCGCACTGGCGCAGGCCCGCGCCAATCTCGCCACTCGCGAAGCCGAGCGATTGCAGGCCCGCGCCCAGTTGGTGCGCCAGGACAGTCTGATCGAGACGGCCCGTGCTGCGGTCGAGGCGCGCAAGGCCGAGCAACGTCGGATCGAGTTGGACATCAAGCGGATTCTGCCCCTGCGCCAGTCTGGTTACGCTTCGGAAGAACAGGTGAGCAATTTCCGCGCTCAGCTGGATGTCGCCAAAGCCCAGGTCCGGGGAGCTGAAGCCGAGCTGCAGACCCAGGTACTCACCAAGGACACCCTCGGCGCTGATATCGAGCGCCTGGCGGCCTTGGTTCAGGCCGCAGAAAGCGACGTGAGCAAGGCCGACCTGGATATCTCCCGCACCGAAATCCGCGCTCCGGTCTCCGGCCGCATCGGCCAGCGCAGCGTGCGTATCGGCCTCAATGTGCAGCCGGGCAATCACCTGCTGGCCATAGTGCCGGACAAGGGGCTGTGGGTGCAGGCCAACTTCAAGGAAACCCAGATCCGGCGCATGCACAAGGATCAGCCAGCAACGCTGGTTTTCGATGCGTTCGGCGATCAGGACGTACCAGGCCGTATCGACAGTCTGTTTCCCGCGTCGGGAGCGCAGTTCAGCCTGCTGCCACCCGACAACGCCACAGGCAACTTCACCAAGGTGGTGCAGCGGATTCCGGTCAAGATCACCATTGACGGTGATCACCCCCTGAGCCGCATGGTGCGCCCGGGCATGTCGGTCAGCGTCAAGGTCGACCTGCGTGACTGAACCGGTGCAATCGCAGTTCATTCCACCACCGAGCCGCCGCGACTGGATTGCCATTTTCAGTGCCATTCTCGGGGCCTTCATGGCGATTCTGGATATCCAGATCATCAACTCGTCGTTGAAGGACATCCAGGGCGCACTCGGCGCCACCCTCGAGGAAGGCTCGTGGATCTCCACCTCCTACCTGGTCGCGGAGATCATCATCATTCCGCTGGCAGCCTGGTTGGCCATGATCATGTCACCACGGCGCTTCGCCGTGACCATATCAGCTTTGTTCGTAGTTGCCTCGCTGCTCTGCTCTATGGCCTGGAGCCTGGAGAGCATGGTGCTCTTTCGCGTGCTGCAGGGGCTTGCCGGCGGCGCACTGATCCCCTTTGCCTTCTCGCTGATACTGACCAAACTGCCCCTGGACAGCCGTCCCAAGGGCATGGCGATGTTCGCCATCTGCGCCACCTTTGCTCCCTCCATCGGCCCAACCATCGGTGGTTGGCTGACCGAGAACTACGGCTGGGAGTACATCTTCTATATCAATATCATTCCCGGCATCTTCATGATAATGGGACTGCTGTACGGGCTGGACAAGAGCGAGCCGCGCTGGGAGCTGCTGAAAAAGGGTGATTATGCCGGCATTCTGAGTATGGCGATCGGGCTCGGCTGTCTGCAGATATTCCTTGAGGAAGGGCACCGGGAAGACTGGTTCGAGTCGGGCCACATGGTGCTGCTCGCGGTGATTGCCTTCGTCAGTCTGATCACCTTCGTCATCCTGCAGCTGTCCCGTGACAACTACCTGCTCAACCTGCGCCTGCTGACACAGCGCAACTTTCTGCTCGGAAGCCTGGCCAATATCGGATTGGGGGTGGGGCTATATGGCACGGTCTTCGTTCTTCCGGTCTACCTGGCACAGGTCCAGGGATACAATGCCCTGCAGATCGGACAGGTGATCATGTGGATGGGGCTGCCGCAGTTATTGCTGATCCCGCTGGTGCCGATACTGATGCGTTTTGTCGACCCACGACTGATTTGTGCCGCTGGCTTTCTGCTGTTTGGTCTTGGCAGTTTTCTCAGCGGGTCACTGAATCCGGATTTCGCCGGGGATCAGTTCATTTTCATCCAGATCATCCGCGCCTGCGGGCAACCGATGATTCTGGTGCCGCTGTCGATCCTTGCCACCGCGATGATTCCTCCCTCCGAAGCCGGCTCGGCATCCAGTCTGTACAACATCCTGCGCAACCTCGGCGGCGCCATCGGTATTGCTGTGCTGGCCACGGTGCTGGACAGTCGAGCGGCATACTACTTCGACATACTCCGCAGCTACGTCACTGCCGGCAGTTACGCCGCGACGGACCGCCTGGCCCTGCTCGGGGAACAGCTCGGCAGTCCGGAGGCCGCCCTGCGCCTGCTGGACCAGCAGGTCCGCGAACAGGCCCAGATCATGGCCTATAACGATGCATTCCATTTCATCGGCATCATGCTGGCGTGTTCGATGGCCTGCATTCTGTTGACCAGAGCACTGCCCAGGGCACCGGCAAAGCCCTGACCAGCTGGCGTTCTCCAATACGGCCCGGTAGCATGCAAAAACCGTAATAAATATCAAACAAGGTGCGCAGAATGAAGCACACGCCCCACCCCGACTCCTATTACGCCGCCTCCGCCAACGCCTCGCCCGAGCGTCCCGCCCTGGTCGGCGTCCATGAAACCGACGTATGCGTGATCGGTGCCGGCTATACCGGCATCTCCACTGCCCTGTTTCTGCTGGAACACGGATTCCGGGTGACTGTGCTGGAAGCTGCCAGGGTCGGTTTCGGCGCGTCCGGGCGCAACGGGGGGCAGATCGTCAACAGTTACAGCCGCGATCTGGATGTCATTGAAAAACAGGTGGGCCCGAAGCAGGCCCGCCTGCTGGGCGAAATGGCCTTCGAGGGTGGGCGCATCATCCGTGACCGGGTCCAGCGTTATGGCATCCACTGCGACCTGAAGGATGGCGGTGTATTTGCGGCAGTCAACTCCAGGCAACTCGACCACCTGGAACAACAGAAGAAGCTCTGGGAGCGTTACGGCCACGATCAACTCGAACTGCTCGATGAGCAGGCAATCCGCGGCGTGGTCGATACCCAACGGTATGTCGGTGGCATGCTGGACAGGAGCGGTGGCCATATCCATCCACTCAATCTGGTGCTCGGCGAAGCGGCTGCTGTGGAATCCCTTGGCGGCGTGATCCATGAGCAGTCGGCCGTAATACGGGTCCAGCAAGGTGCAGCGCCCGTGGTGCATACCGAACATGGCCGGGTCACTGCACGCTTTGTCGTGGTGGCGGGCAATGCCTATCTGGGTGATCTGCTACCCGCGCTGTCCGCCAAATCCATGCCTTGCGGCACCCAGGTGGTGGCTACCGAGCCGCTGCCACCCGATCTGGCTCACTCACTGTTACCGCAGGATTACTGTGTCGAAGACTGCAATTATCTGCTGGATTACTATCGCCTGTCGGCCGACAAGCGCCTGATCTTCGGCGGAGGCGTGGTTTATGGTGCGCGTGATCCGGCGAATATCGAGAGCATGATTCGACCGAATCTGCTACGCGCATTCCCGCAGTTGAACGAGGTGAAAATTGATTACGCCTGGACCGGCAATTTCCTACTGACCTTGTCGCGCCTGCCGCAGGTGGGCAGGCTTGGCTCCAATATTTTCTATTCCCAAGGCTGCAGCGGCCATGGTGTGACCTACACCCATGTGGCCGGTAAGGTGCTGGCCGAAGCCATCCGTGGCCAGGCGGAACGCTTCGACGCCTTCGCCGCTCTGCCGCACTACCCCTTCCCCGGTGGTCGTCTGTTTCGCGTGCCCTTTACCGCCATGGGCGCCTGGTATTATCAATTTCGCGATCGACTCGGCTGGTAACAACCGGAACCGCAAGGGCGTTGTGCGGTCACAGGAGATGTTGCAAGGGTTGACCCAAAAAACGAACGCAAGAAGCTAACCCAGGAGTTGTCCCCCATGAAGCAAACTTCCGTCACTCGCCGCTATCTGGCCATCGTCATGGCCACGTTATTCATGCTCACCAGCATGGCCAGCATCCATGCCCAAGCCTCCATGGTCGGCACACACGAAGTGATCGCCTCTGAACAACTCAGTGTCGATCGCGATCAGCTCAAATCGATGTTGGACGACGAGGCCGTACAGGACAAGCTTGCCAGCATGGGCGTTTCTCCCGAACAGGTTGAGCAACGCATCAACAGCCTGACCGCTGACGAGCTGGCTCATTTCAATGCCCAGCTGGATGAAGCACCCGCTGGTGCCGGTGTGCTTGGGGTGATCGTATTGTTTCTGGTGATCTTCATCATCACCGACATGCTCTGCGCCACCAATGTCTTCAAATTCGTCAACTGCATCAACCGCTAACCGGTGCGGTTTCCGTTCCGTATTGCCGCCCTGCTCGGACTGACAGTTCTCCTGTCAGCCTGCGCCGGGCGCGCACCCATGGTGCCTGATGCAGCCACCCTTTCCCAGTTTCCCGACAGGGTCATGCTCGACAACGTACCCTTCCATGCCCAGGACGCCTATCAATGTGGCCCCGCCTCCCTGGCAATGGTGCTGAATCACCGCGACATTGCGGCCACACCCGATGAGCTGAAGGACCGCGTCTACCTGCCCGAGCGCAATGGTACCTTGCAGATTGAAATGATATCCGCCGCCCGTGAGCGGGATCTGCTGGTATATCCGCTGGAAAAGAAACTCGAGGCTATTCTGAGCGAATTGAACGCGGGAAACCCGGTGCTGGTGATGCAGAATCTGGCGTTCGACTGGTATCCACAATGGCACTACGCCGTGGTGATTGGCTATGACCTTACCGCCGAACAGATGATAGTGCACAGTGGCCTGAACTCTGCTCAGAAAGAACCATTCAAGGTCTTCCTGCGCACCTGGGAAAGAGCCGACCGATGGGCGAGGGTCATGCTCCCACCGGGCCAGCTACCTGCCACCGTCAAACCACTGAGCTATCTGAAAGCCGCCAGCGACCTGGAACAGACCGGACGTTTGCAAAGCGCCTTGCGCTCCTATGAGCGTGCGACAACTGAATGGCCAGAGCAACCGACAGCCCGCCTGGGATTGGGCAACACCCGCTGGGCACTCAACGACAAACACGCGGCTGTGGAGCAATTCCAGCGCCTGGTGAATGACTTTCCTGAATTCCAGCCAGGCTGGAACAATCTGGCTACCGGACTGGAAGATCTCGGGTGTCCTGCTCAGGCGGCAATGGCCAGAGAATGCAGCGAGTCAGCCAGCAAGCCCGCTTCCTGCACAAAACTGGAGTGCGAAACAAGCAATTAACATACAACTTGTGACGCACTTCACTATAAATAAAACAATTACGAAGCCCCCCCACACCCCCTAGCCATAGCATATAAACAACCAACCACTTTCATATATAACACTCAATAACCCATTCGCATTAAACATCCAGAAAACAGAACAGCATCACCCTGCCGCAACTCGCATACAGCTGTCTACGCTGCGCACCTCATAGCTATTGCCATACGACACTAATTTCTCATAAAGCAACTCAGTTCACATTATTCGCCTTGAATAGCAACCCTCTCATCACTAGCATACGAGCCGTCTTCAACTGAATTGCGCAACTTGCTGCACAATTGAAGTGCGCAACTTCCTGCGCAGATTCATATTTGCCAGGCCCACTTCACCGGGTAATGAAAGAATTCATCTTTTATCAAGGACTGATGTAAACATGCTTGATCAATATTACATCGATCTGTTTGAATTACCGGTTGAAGAACATAACTTCGCAGGTGAAGACACCCGCTATACTCCCGAATTCGAAGCCCTGGAAGAAGAACTGGCCAAGGACACCTCGGTTCATCGCACCACCGGAACCGACTGGTCGATCATTCGCGAGGGTGCAGAGTTACTGCTGCAAACACAGTCCAAGGATCTGCGGGTCACCTGCTGGCTGGTCTGGAGTCTGTACCATACCGAGAGCTTCGCCGGCCTGGCCGCCGGACTTGGCATGCTGCGTCACGCATGCACTCAGCATTGGCAGGAACTGCATCCATCCAGAATCCGCACCCGCTCAGCGGCTATCGACTGGCTTTGCAGCCGGCTCGAGCAGGTGCTGGGAGAACAGGCTCCCGATGCCGAGCAGTTGCCCGCCTTCAATACTATCGCTTCCCACCTGCGCGTACTCGATAGTCTGTTTGCAAAACATCTGAATGAAGCAGCGCCACAGCTCATGCCACTGTACCGGCGCATAGATGAACTGGCCAAACGCGCCGAGGCGGCTCCACAGGCCGAACCCACAGCGCCGGTGCCATCGACGCCGAGCGCCAGTCGACCGGCACCATCTGCGACAACCGAAGCCCCAGGGTCAGTCGACGCCCCCATCGTCGATAACCGTGATGCCCATCGCAGCTTGCGCGCATTACAGGATCGGACTCGTCCGCTGACCGCCTGGTGGTTACACCAGCATCCCGGAGACGCCCGCGCGATCCGACTGGCACGCACTTTATTATGGTTACCGATAGGCAGCCTGCCTGAACATGACGCCGAGCAGATCACCGGTCTGCGCAACCTGCCGGCCGACCGGCTGAAAGCGTATCAGGAGCGTTTCAATCAGGGTCAATACACGTCACTACTGGTTGAGGTTGAAGCCAGTCTCAACCGCGCGCCCTTCTGGCTGAGCGGGCAGCATCTGGCCTGGCGCTGCCTTGAGGCACTGGACGCCCAACCCGCCATGCAGGAGCTCGAATCCCAGCTTCGTCATCTGCTGGCGCGTCTGCCGGGCCTGGATGAATTGCGTTTTCATGATGGCGAACCTTTTGCCGACAGTGATACCCGCCAGTGGCTGGCCGTCCGCGTAATGGCTGCCAGCGTGACCACGCAAACCACCAGCTGCGATACCACAACGCAGACAGCTGCGCCCTGGGATCTTGCATTGCAGGAGGCATTGGCACTGCTGCGTCAGGAGGGCCTGCGTTCAGCCATGCAATTGCTGATGCAAGGCACCCGCCAGAGCCATAGTGAACGTGCACGTTTCTACTGGCAGCTGGCCGAAGCCCGACTGTGTTTCCAGGCTCGCCAGCATGAAATCGCCTACGCCCGGCTCGATGCCCTGCAACAGATGCTTCAGACCTCGGGACTGGAAAAATGGGAACCCACTCTCAATCTGGAAGTACTGCGTCTGTTGTATGCCTGCTGTGAATTGCTACCGCAGAGTCAGCTTGTGCGTGATCGCAGGGAAGAGATCTTCCACCGGCTGTGCCATCTCGATTTCGAGGCGGTACTGAACAAGGCCCTCGGGCCATAAAAGTAGCGGAGAAACAGAATGGCCAAAGAAGGCACAGTAGCACCCAAGGAACGCATCAACGTCACGTTCAAACCCGACACCGACGGCGCTTCGGACGAAATCGAACTGCCCCTGAAGTTGATGGTGCTGGGTGATTTCACCCAGCGCGAGGACGACCGGAATATCGAGGATCGCAAACCCATCGCCATCGACAAGGCTACCTTTGACGAAGTGCTGGCCAAGCAGGAACTGAACCTGACTTTCAACGTGCCCAACCGGTTACAGGACGAGGCGACCCGTGAAGATCTCGCGGTCAACCTGCAGATCAATTCGATGAAGGATTTCAACCCGACCAGTCTGGTAGACCAGGTACCGGAGCTGCGCAAACTGATGGAACTGCGTGATGCCCTGGTCGCATTGAAAGGTCCACTGGGCAACGCCCCGGCATTTCGCAAGGCTATCGAAAGCGTGCTCAGCGATGACGATTCCAGAGAGCGCGTACTCGCCGAACTGGGCCTGGCCCAGCAACAGACACCGGACGCCTGATCACACAAGGACGCAAGCATGAGCACCCAGACAACCGCCATCGCCGCACCCAGCGCCAGCGAAGACGCCAGCATTCTCGACCGCATCATCGCCGAGACCCGTCTCACACCAGACGACGAGGCCTACGGCATCGCCCGTCGTGGCGTGTCCGCCTTCATCGAAGAATTGCTGAAGCCGCAGAATGACAAGGAGCCGGTCAAGAAAGCCATGGTCGATCGAATGATCGCCGAAATCGATGCCAAGCTCAGTCAGCAGATGGATGAGATTCTTCACCACGCCAATTTCCAGGCGCTGGAATCCTCCTGGCGCGGCCTGAAGCTGCTGGTCGACCGCACGGACTTCCGCGAGAACATCAAGTTCGAGATGATCAACGCCTCCAAACAGGACCTGCTCGACGACTTCGAAGACAGCCCGGAAATTGTTCAGTCCGGCCTGTACAAGCACGTCTATACCGCAGAGTACGGTCAGTTCGGTGGTCAGCCTGTCGGCGCCCTGATTGCCAACTATTTCTTTGATCCGAGCTCTCAGGACATCAAGACCCTGCAGCACGTAGCCAGTGTTGCAAGCATGGCCCATGCACCCTTCATCGCTGCCGCCGGCCCGCGCTTCTTCGGCCTGGAAAGCTTCACCGGGTTGCCTGACATCAAGGATCTGAAGGATCACTTCGAAGGTCCGCAGTTTGCCAAGTGGCAGGGCTTCCGCGAACGCGAAGATGCACGTTACGTTGGCCTGACACTGCCGCGTTTCCTGCTGCGTAATCCCTATGACCCCGAAGACAATCCGGTGAAAAGCTTCGTCTACAAGGAAAACGTCGCCAACAGCCACGAGCATTATCTGTGGGGCAATACCGCGTTCACCTTCGCCACCCGGCTGACCGAGAGTTTCGCCAAGTTCCGCTGGTGCCCGAACATCATCGGGCCGCAGAGCGGTGGTGCGGTCGATGACCTGCCGCTGCACCACTTCGAAAGCATGGGTGAAATCGAGACCAAGATCCCCACCGAAGTGCTGGTCTCGGACCGCCGCGAGTACGAGCTGGCCGACGAGGGCTTCATCGCGCTGACCATGCGCAAAGGCAGCGACAATGCTGCCTTCTTCTCTGCCAACTCGACACAGAAAGCCAAATTTTTCGGCAACTCCGAGGAAGGCAAGACAGCCGAACTGAACCACCGTCTCGGCACACAGCTGCCCTACATGTTCATCGTCAACCGCCTGGCGCATTACCTGAAGGTATTGCAGCGCGAGCAGATCGGCTCCTGGAAGGAGCGTACCGACCTGGAGCTGGAACTCAACCGCTGGATCCGTCAGTACGTCGCCGACCAGGACAACCCCAACCCGGAGGTACGCGGCCGCCGCCCGCTGCGCGCCGCGCAGATCAACGTTGCCGATGTGGATGGCGAGCCGGGCTGGTATCGGGTCACTCTCAGCGTTCGTCCGCACTTCAAGTACATGGGTGCCGATTTCACCCTGTCGCTGGTGGGCAAGCTGGACAAGGAGTAATCAGTAATGGGCTACGGCAGTCTGTTCGAACGTATTGGCGGTGAGTCTGCACACCGTGTCGGCTGGGGGTTGCAACAGGCAGGGATGGACTCGGTGGCCTGTCACCTGTCCAAAATGCTGAGCACCCGCGCCGGCAGCGTGCTGACCCTGCCCGACTACGGACTGCCCGATCTCAACGACATGCGCCTGTCTCTGCATGATTCATTGCAGCAGGCGCGACTCGCCATCGAACGCTTCATCGAGGTTCATGAGCCTCGCTTGTCCCAGGTGAGGGTCTTGGCCCTGCCCCGGGACCATGATCCGCTGAACCTCGCCTTTGCCATCGAAGGTCGGCTGGAGGTGGAGGGTCTGAAGTGCAATGTGAACTTTTCCGCACGCCTGGATGGCAGCGGCAAGGTACAGGTCGAATAGGAGATATCCATGTCAGGTAAACCCGCCGCCCGTCTGGGCGACCCCACTGTCTGCCCGAAGACGGGCCACGGCAACAACCCCATCGCCGCAGGTTCGGCTGACGTGCTCATTGATGGCATGCCGGCGGCGCGCATGGGCGACCCAACCGCATGCGGTGCCAGTCTGGTTGGCGCTACCAGCGCAACGGTGCTGGTCAATGGCAAGCCCGCCGCGGTGCTGGGCAGTACTGGAAACCACGGCAATACCGTCATCGCGGGATCCGGAACGGTGATCATCGGCTGATGCCGGCCCACCCTTCACCACTACACAGGGATGCATAGTGTCGTTCAACCATTATTACCAGAGTGAACTGTCCGCGTTGCGGCAACTCGGCAAACGCTTTGCCGAGCGCAGCCCCGCGCTTGCACCCTTCCTCGGTCAGAGCGGCAAGGACCCGGATGTCGAACGCCTGCTCGAAGGATTTGCCTTTCTCACCGGACGGCTGCGGCAGAAGCTTGATGACGAGCTGCCGGAGCTGACCCATTCACTGATGCATCTGCTGTGGCCAAACTACATGCGGCCGCTGCCGGCCATGAGCATCCTGCAGTTCGACCCGTTGCGCCATGCCGGTGAGTCGCTGGTGGTGCCGCGCAATACCCCGGTGGAATCCAAGCAAGTGGATGGGGTCAACTGCCGTTTTCGTACCAATTACGCTACCGAAGTACTGCCGCTGGCAATGCATGCGCTGGACTACTCGATCAAGGGCAAAGGCGCCCTGCTGAACCTGCAACTGATGATGACCGCCCCCGGCAGTCTAATCGATGTCAATCTTCGGCAATTGCGGCTGCATTTCGCTGGCGAGCGCTATATCAGCCAGATGCTGCTGCTCGGCCTGGTGCGCAATCTGGAGAGTATCGAGCTGGTGCTGCTCGACCGCGATGGGGCGCCCCTGTCATTGCCCACCGAGGTCTCGCCGCGGATGCTGCACCTGGGCCCGGAGCAGGTGCAGCCAGTGGGTTTTGCGGATGAGGAATCGATGGTGCCCTATCCGCTCAACACCTTCCGCGGCTATCGCTACATCCAGGAGTATTTCGCCTTCCAGGAAAAGTTCCTGTTTGTCGATATCCTCGGACTGAACGTGCTACAACGCCTCCCTGATGCGCTGTTGAAACAAGCCGGGGGCCTGGAGCTGCGTTGCAACATTACCAAGGCCGGGGAACAGCGCATCCGGCCATCGGTAGATAACGTACGGCTGTATTGCACACCTATCGTCAACCTGTTCACACATGATGCGACGCCCATCCGACTGGATGGGCGTCAGGATCATTATCTGCTGCGCCCCGCCGCCTACGGCAATCGCCACTGCGGTGTCTTTTCCATCGACAAGGTGACCGGCTGGAAGCCCAGCGGCCTGGGGTACGAAGAATATGTACCTTTCGAATCCTTCGAGCACGACACCAGCTTCGGCGCCGAAGCAGCTCGCCCGCATTACAGCGTGCGCCAGTATGCCTCTCCGGTGGGCGATGGATTGGAAACCTACCTCAGCTTCGGCCTGTACAGCCAGGAGCATCACGAGACGCTGTCCATCGAGCTGACCTGCACCAATCAGAACCTGCCGCTGAAACTGGCGCTCGGTGATATATGCCGATCCTGTGAAGGCACGCCCGAGTTTCTCGGCTTTCGCAATATCAGCGCAGTGACGCCGTGCCATGCACCACCGCTGAACCGGGACTTTCTGTGGAAACTGATCAGCAACATGTCGCTGAACTACCTGTCATTGTCGAACGTCGAGGCGCTCAAGGTGGTTCTCGAGACCTACGACCTGCCACGCCATACCGATCAACACGCCGCCAAGGTCAGCAAACGCCTGCTCGGCGGATTGAAAGGTATCAGCCATAGCCATGTCGACCGGCTGCATCGCGGCCTGCCGGTCCGGGGCATCCGCACCGAGCTGATCATGGATGCCGATGGCTATCTGGGCGAAGGCGACCTGTTTGTGTTCGCCTCCGTTCTCAACGAATTTTTCGCGCTTTACGCCAGCCTCAACTCCTACCACGAGTTGCGGGTCAAGAGTACCAAGGGAGAGGTTTATCAATGGCCGCCACGGATGGGGCAACAGCCCCTGCTTTGACCCCAATCGCACGTAATATCCGTGAGTACAGCCTGTTTCAAGGCATACAACTGGTGTTGGAGCGACTGCGGCATGCGCATCCTGATCTGGATGATGAGGCGCTGTATGAACGATTGGAATTGCAGGCAAACCCGAGCATGGGCTTTCCCGGCAGCGAGATCGAGTCGGTGCGGTATTTCGAAGAGCATGGTGAGCTGCGCGCGTGCCTGCGCGTGAACCTGGTCAGCCTGTTTGGTGCCGGCTCGCCGTTACCAGCCTTCTACGGCGAACAGGCGTTGGGAGATAGTGCCGATGGCAACCCTACCCGCATGTTCATGGATCTGTTCAACAACCGGTTGCAGCGGCTGCTGCTACCGGTCTGGCAGAAGTACCGTTATCACGCGCGCTTTTCCGCCGGCGCGCGCGACTCGGTGTCTGCACTGCTGTTTTCGCTGATCGGGCTCAGCGGCGACACCATTCGCAATTCGACTGAGCTGAACTGGAAGCGCTTGTTGCCCTATCTGGGGTTGCTCAGCCTGCGCGCGCAGTCGGCAGCGATGATCGAGTCGGTGCTGCGCTATTACTTCAAGCATGAGCAATTGCACATCGAGCAATGCCTGGAGCGCGAGGTGGAGATTCCCGACGAGCAACGCTGCCAGCTGGGTCTGGGCAACAGCATGCTCGGTGAAAACCTGGTGCTCGGCGAGCGTGTGCGTGATCGCGGCGGCAAGTTTCGCATTCATATTCTCAATCTTGACTGGGCGCGTTTTCACGACTTTCTGCCGCCGGGCTGTGACAACCAGCCGTTGCGTGTACTGATTCGTTTCGTGTTGCGTACCCCTCTGGACTACGACGTCCGCCTGCACCTGCAGCCGAACGAAATTCATGAGCTGCGCCTGGGTGCGGGTAATGCCTGCCGTCTGGGCTGGACCAGCTGGCTTGGCTGTGAACACGCCGACGGCATGGTGACCCTTGGCAGTTGCGCTCCCTGAGGAATAAATGATGATCAATGTAGATTTGCAACAACTGGTACAGGCCCTTGATGCCGATAGCCGTCGGGATCTGGAAGCGGCTGCCGAACGCTGCGTCAGCCGCGGCGGTTCCAAGGTGTTGATTGAGGATCTGCTCGACGGCCTGTTGAACCGCGCCGACAGCCTGCTGGTACGTGCGCTGCAGGACGCAGGTGGCAGCGCCGATGAGCTTGCCGCCGTGCTGCATCCGCGCGCCGAGGCTGCGGAAACCAACAACCCGGTATTCTCCACCGAGTTGGTGCAATGGCTGCAGGATGCGCTGCTGATCGCCTCTCTGGAATTGAATCAGAGTCAGATTGATGCAGCAGCCCTGATCCTCGCGCTGCTGCGCAACCCGCTGCGTTATGCCGGTACCCGCTACATGGCGATTCTCGGCACATTGGATGCGGATCGTCTGTGCGAGTTTGCACGTGCGCAGCAGCTCGCCGCTACCGCTCCGGGAACACCTCGCAGCGACGAGTCCGCGCTGCAGCGTTTCACGCATAACTTCACTCAACAGGCCCGCGACGGCAAGCTCGATCCGGTGCTCTGCCGGGACAATACGATACGCCAGATGATCGATATTCTCGCCCGTCGCCGCAAGAACAACCCCATCGTGGTCGGCGAAGCCGGTGTCGGCAAAACCGCCATTGTCGAAGGCCTGGCCCTGCGCATTGCCCAGGGCGAAGTGCCGGCGGTACTGCAGAACACCGAGCTGCTGTGCCTGGACATGGGTCTGCTGCAAGCCGGCGCCAGCATCAAGGGCGAATTCGAACGCCGCCTGCAAGGGGTAATCGACGAAGTCAAAGTATCTGCCCAGGCCATTATCCTGTTCATCGACGAAGCCCACACATTGATTGGCGCCGGTGGTCAGACCGGCGGTTCGGATGCAGCAAACCTGCTCAAGCCGGCGCTGGCACGAGGCGAACTGCGCACTATCGCCGCCACGACCTGGAGCGAATACAAGAAGTATTTCGAGAAAGATCCGGCGCTGGCCAGACGCTTTCAACCGGTGCATCTGCATGAGCCGACGGTCAATGAGGCGGTCACCATCCTGCGCGGGTTGGCACCAGTCTATGAACAGAGCCACGGCGTCTACCTGCGCGATGATGCTGTGGTGGCAGCTGCGGAGCTATCAGCCCGTTATCTGGCTGGCCGCCAATTGCCGGACAAGGCCGTCGACGTGCTGGACACCGCCTGCGCGCGGGTGCGTATCAACCTTGCTGCCGCTCCCGAGGCCGTTGAACGCCTGCGTCAGGAATTGGCTGAAGGTGAGCGCCAATGCGACGCCATGCGGCGCGATCAGGATGCCGGGCTGGCGATTGATACCGAGACTCTGGATTACCTGGAAAACCGTCTGCTCAGCGCGCGCAGCGAACTGAACGATCTGCAGCAACGCTGGGAAGCCCAGCGTGACCTGGCCGTACGCCTGCTCGGGTTGCGCAGGGCCTGTGCTGACGCCAGGCAGAACGGCGAAACACGTGCGCAGACAGGTGAGCTACCTGAGCCACCCGCCAGCCTCTCCGAACTGGACACCCAACTGCGTGAAACCCAGGCCGAACTCGGTGAAACGCAGGCTGCCGGTGTGCTGGTCAGCCACGAAGTCTGCCCACGCCTGGTCGCCGAAGTCATCAGCCACTGGACCGGCATTCCGCTGACCCAACTGGCCCGTCAGCACAACACCAAGGTAGCGACCTTCAGCGAGGACCTGGGACAGCGTCTGCGCGGTCAGGATCAGGCCATCTACTCACTGAATCGTGCCATACGCTCCGCCGCCGCCGGAATGACTCCCGTGGATGCACCGACCGGTGTGTTCCTGCTGGCGGGGCCGAGCGGCGTCGGCAAGACCGAGACAGCCTTGGCCCTGGCCGACCTGCTGTACGGTGGCGAGCGCTTTCTGACGACCATCAACATGTCCGAGTTTCAGGAAAAGCACAGCGTCTCGCGCCTGATAGGCGCCCCACCCGGTTACGTCGGGTACGGTGAAGGCGGCATGTTGACCGAAGCCGTTCGGCAAAAGCCCTACTCGGTCATTCTGCTCGATGAAGTGGAAAAGGCCGACCCCGATGTACTCAACATCTTCTATCAGATCTTCGACAAGGGCGTCGCCAATGATGGCGAAGGCCGCGAGATCAATTTCCGCAACACGCTGATTCTGCTTACCTCCAATCTGGCTTCGGACACCATAGTAGAACTGTGCCGCAGCGGTGAGCGCCCCACGGCCGAACAGCTGGAAAAAGCCATCCGCCCGGTCCTCAGCCGGCACTTCAAACCGGCCTTGCTGGCACGCATGAATGTGGTGCCTTATTTCCCGGTAGACGGAAAGGTATTGCAGGAGCTGGTCGCGCTCAAACTGGAGCGCTTCGGTCAACGTCTGCTGCGCCGTCATGTGACCTTCAGCCATACGCCGGAACTGGTGGCCCATTTCGCCCACCTCTGTGTAGACAGCGACATGGGTGCGCGTCTGATCGACCAACTGATCGATCGGCATCTGCAGGCCCAGACCGTTGATCGGCTGCTGGAGGCCATGGCCAGTGGCGAAAGCCTGCGTCAGATGCAGGCCACCGTGAATGACGAAGGACGGGTGGTCTGTGACTTCGCTTGAGTCCCCGCCCATGTTCAGCCAGCTGGCGCAGCCGCTACGCTATGCAGAAGCCCTGCTGGAACGCTTCTCCCGACTGGCTGGACTGACCGAGGGTCACAGCCTGCGTCAGGGACTGGTCGAAGCAGCCAGCCTGCTGACCGGCTGCGAACTGAGCCAGCTCTATCTGCTGGACGATACCCATACCCGTCTGACTATGGCTGCCGAATGGCACCAGGGCAGCTGGCAGATTCGGGAAAACGCCAGCCTGCCAAGTGATTATCACCGCGAGCAGCTGTTGCAGTATTGCCTGTGCCAGAACCAGATACTGGCCATCGATGCTCTCGACAGCAACCTGCACGACATCGCTTTTCTGCCGGACAGCCGTCGGCCATGGCGCACCCTGCTGTGCCTGCCGCTGCTCTCCGAGGCTCAGCATGTGGTCGGCGTGCTGCTGGCAGCCAGTATGCAACCCCTGCCGCTGAGTAGTTTCTCCGACTCCCTGCGTCTGCTGGGCAATTTCGTCGTAGCCCAACTCGATCTGCTGCAGCGGGTCAGCACATGTCAGTCGCCAGTATCGGAAGACTCACTCCAGGACAAAGCCTGCCCTTCCGGATATGGCCTGATTGGCGAGAGCGACGTCATGCGCTCGCTGTACCAGTTGATCAGCAAGGTGCTGCACAACCCGGTGAATGTGCTGCTTACCGGCGAGACCGGTACCGGCAAGGAACTGGTGGCCCGGGCAATTCACGATTATGGCTTCCGCCGGACCCGCCCCTTTATCGTCCAGAACTGCGCTTCGCTGCCCGAGAATCTGCTGGAAAGCGAGATGTTCGGCTATCGCAAGGGCGCATTCAGTGGCGCCGACCGAGATCACACCGGGCTGCTGGACGCAGCCGATACCGGCACCCTGTTTCTCGATGAAGTCGGCGACATGCCGCTGGCTCTGCAAGCCAAACTGCTGCGCGTGCTGCAGGAGGGTGAAGTGCGCCCGCTGGGCAGCACCGAAACGCACAGGGTCGATGTGCGCGTCATTGCGGCAACCCACCGTGACCTGAAATCGCTGGTGGAAGCGGGCAGCTTTCGGGAAGATCTTTTCTATCGCTTATCGCACTTCCCTATCGAGCTGCCGCCGCTTCAGGAGCGCGGCCCGGACATTCTGCGGCTGGCCCATCATTTTTCGGCGCAGGCCTGCAGCTTTCTCCAACGCCAGCCCTGCCGCTGGTCACAGGAAGCTGAGTCGCAACTGCTCGGCTACACCTTTCCCGGCAATGTGCGCGAACTCAAGGGCCTGGTTGAGCGCGCCATCCTGCTGTGCGACGGCAATGAATTGCTACCCGAACACTTCTCATTGCATGGCGCTGTCGACACCAACCTGAATCTGCGCGAACGCCTGGAACAGGTCGAGCGCAACCTGCTGATCGAATCGCTGCGGCGCAATCATGGCAACCAGACCAACGCCGCCACCGAGCTGGGGCTACCGCGCCGGACCCTGCTCTACCGCATGCAACGCCTGAACATTTTCCCGGCGGACATCAGATTTCAGGAGAAAGCCGATGTCCGTTGAAGAATGCCGTTTGACCCGCCCGACTTACCCAAGGAGTAGCAACAGATGATGCTCGGATTTTCCTTTTCAACACTCGCTCAACAGTCCCGGCGCCGCCTGGGTAGCCTGGCGCTGCTGACGGCGGCCCTGTGGCTCACCGGCTGCGGTGGCAACTACAAGTTCAGCGACGGTGATTACCGCCCGCTGGGTGACCCCACTGCAACCGAGCGCCGCTCGTAGCGCCAGGAGTAGCTCACCATGGAATTGGTATTCGATGTAATCAGTGCCCCGCAGCAGATGCCAGGTCTGGCCACCAGCAAGACCTTCAAACAGGCGGGCGGCATCATTGGTCGCGCCGATAGCTGCGACTGGGTCATTCCTGACACCCGACGGGTCATTTCCGGCCAACACGCGCGGGTCAGTCATAGCGACGGGCACTTTTATCTGACCGATACCAGTAGCAACGGTATCGAGCTGAAGAGTAGCGGCGCACGGCTTGACAAAGGCGAGCCGCAACGCATCGAACATGGCAACGTCTATTGTTTTGGCGAACTGGAAATCCGCGCACGACTGACCCAGGACCCATCAGTCTTTCTCGATCATGCCAGTGCACCCAGTGCCGGGGGCAACATCATCCCCGACGATGCCTTTCTCGACCTGGACCCTCTCAACGCGCTTGATCAGCAGGAACGGCTGTACAACGAGACCGATGACCTGATGCCCGGCCTGTCACCGAATCGTCAGGCGCAGCAGGACTACGCACGCATCGACATGGAAAGCCTGGCGGTGCCCGAATTGGTTACTCCGACCGTCGCACCTGCGCCCGCGCCGGCACCAGAACCGCAGCGCATGCCGCCGCGCTTCTGGGAGCGCTTCGGCGCCGAGCTGGGCATCGATCTGGAGCAGATGGATGACGAGCAGCGCGAAGCCCTGGCTCTGCGTGTCGCCAAACTGTTGAAGATCAGCGTCGGCAATCTGCAACAGAGCCTGCGCACCCGCAGTGAACTGAAAAGCGAGATGCGTCTGGCGCAGACCACGGTACAGACCGCTGGTAACAATCCGCTCAAGCACAGCAGCGACGCCACGGCGGCACTGACTATTCTGCTGCGCGACAGCGAGCCCGGCCAGTTGCCCGCCGAGCAGGCGGTAAGTCGCGCTTTTCGTGACCTGCAGGCCCATCAGGTGGCGCTGATCTCCGCCAGCCAAGCAGCGGTCAAGGGCATGCTGGAGCATCTTTCCCCCGAGCAGCTGACGCTGCGCTTCGAACGTGAGAGCAAATCACTCATCAGCACCTCCGGCGGGCGTTGGCGCGCCTACATGCGCCTGTATAACGCACTCGAGGAGAACAATGAGTGGAGTGAACGTCTGTTTGCCAGGGATTTCGCCACTGCCTATGAAGAACAGATACGTCTCATCGCCACCCTCAACAGCGACTTTCAAGGATGATCGACATGCCACGCCATATTGCTTTACTCACTTTCTGCACCCTGCTGGTCCTGACCGGCTGCTCACCCTTTTCCACCACCACCAAGCTGGACCTGACCCTCGAAGGCAGCCCCAGGCTGAACCCAGACATCAACGATCGCCCCTCGCCGATCGTGGTTCGACTGATTGAACTGCGCAATCCCGTGGCGTTTGATAACACCGAGTTCTTCTCTCTCTACCAGCGACCACGGGAAGTCCTTACGCCGGACCTGGTGAGCCAGGAAGAACTGGAGCTGCGCCCCGGCGACAAGCGCAGCTACAAACTGTCAGCCCAACCCGAGAGCCGTTATATCGGCGTATTGGCAGCCTACCGTAACCTGCCCGAGGCCAACTGGCGCTACGTGATTCCACTCAGACAGAAACGCCACAACAAGGTTGAGTTGTATCTCGATGCAAGGGGCATCAGCGCTCCAGCCACCGTCACGGAAGACTGATCATGGCCACACAGAAAGTCATATGGCAGGAAGGCATGCTGCTGCGTCCGCAGCACTTCCAGCAGAACGATCGGTATTACGATCAACAACTGAAAACCCGTACCCAACGGCAGACCAGCTGCAGCTGGGGCTTCTTCAGTCTGGAGATCGATCATCAGTTCCTCACCACCGGCAAGCTGGTCATCAGCCAGGCCAGCGGCATTCTGCCCGACGGCACGCTGTTCGAACTGGGCGCCGAGCAGGAACCCCTGGCTCTGGACATCCCACCCAATACCAGCAACAAGCCGGTGTTTCTCACCCTGCCCCTGGTCAGCGGCAATCATATCGAGGCGCGCCGTCCCGAACAGAAGGATGTGCTGGCCCGTTATGTCGCGCGGCAGGCCGAGGTGGCTGACTCCAATGCCGGTGACAGCAGTTCGGCCCAGGTCAGCTGCGGCCAGCCGGACTTCCGTCTGGTGCTGGGTGAAGCAGAAGACTATCAGGCCTGCATACGTCTGAAACTGTGCCAGGTGCTGGATACCACCCCCGATGGGGTGGTGACTCTGGATCAGGACTTCATTGCCACCCACCTGCACTTTCAGGCCAGCCAGTTTCTGCAATCGTGCGTGCAGGAAGTCATTGGCATGCTCGCCCACCGCGGCGACATTCTTGCCGAGCGCGTGCGTGCGACCGGCAAGAACGTCGCCGCCGAGGTCGGAGACTTCCTGATGCTGCAACTGATCAACCGGGTCGAACCGGTATTGCGCCATTACCTTACGCTGGAACAGGTGCATCCCGAGCAAATCTACCGCGACCTGCTGGCCATGCTCGGAGAGCTGTCCAGCTATTCCGGAGAGGCGCGCCGGCCACGTCTGGAAAGTCGTTACCAGCACGGCGATCAAGGGCCCAGCTTTCGCAAGCTGATGGCCGCCATCCGCCAGGTACTGTCCATGGTGCTTGAACAGCATGCCATTGAAATGGGCCTGCAACAGCGACAGTACGGTATCCAGGTGTCGCCGCTCAATGATCACAAACTGCTTGGCAGTGCTTCCTTTGTACTCGCGGCCAGCGCCCACTGCGATTCCGAGGAGCTGCGCCAACGCCTGCCGGCACATCTCAAGGTCGGACCGGTGGAACGTATCCGCCAGTTGGTCAACCTGCATCTGCCCGGCATCCGTATTCGGCCCATGCCAGTGGCACCAAGACAGATCCCCTTCCACTCGGGCAAGACCTATTTCGCGCTGGAACTCAACTCCGAAGACCTGGCACAGCTGGAGCGTTCAGGCGGTTTCGCCTTCCACGTTTCCGGCGAGTTCTCCGGTCTGGAAATGACGTTCTGGGCTATCAGGAGCTGACATGACAATCAGGGAATTACACCACGGCCAGGACGACCAGACCGTCATCCTCCATCGCGGCAACGAAGCGCCGGCACAGACCGCGCTGACGGACTTTACACCACCGGCGAAATTTGAACCGCTGGACGATCGCATGATCCATGCGGCACGCGTGCGGCCTGCCGAGAGCTACAACCTCAGTCTGAATGCACTCACCGGCGCCGCAGCCACGCTGCTGTCCGAAGTGGTACGGCTGAGGCACAGCCACTCGGCAGAAGACCTGCCGAGCTTGCGTGAGCATCTGATCGCCGAGATCAAGCTGTTCGAGCATCGCACCCTGCAGGAAGGCATGGAAAGCAGTCAGGTCATGGCGGCCCGTTACGTCATCTGCACAACAATTGACGAGGCGGTAGTAACCACGCCCTGGGGCAATGAAAGCGAGTGGTCGCAGATGAGTCTGCTCAGCAGCTTTCACAACGAGACCTTTGGCGGCGAGAAGTTCTTCCTGTTGCTCGAACGCCTGTCGCGCAACCCGGTGAAACACCTGGCGATGCTGGAGTTGATGTACCTGTGTCTGTCGCTGGGCTTCGAGGGTAAGTACCGCGTGCTGCCGCGCGGCATGCAGGAACTGGATTTGATCCGTGACAGTCTGTTCCGTCAGATCCGTCAGTTGCGCGGCGATATTCCCCGGGAAATCTCCCCGCACTGGGAAGGTATGCAACACAAGGGCGGCCAACTCATACGCATCATCCCCGGTTGGCTGGTGGCGCTGTTTACCCTTATCTGTCTGGCGGTCACCTATGGCGGCTTCAGTTGGGTACTCAGCGAGCAGCGCAACAATGTATTACAGCCCTGGGCAAGCCAGGCCACCATTGAAGCACCATTGTCATCCAGGGAAGACGGCAAATGAATATCAGATCCCTCTTGTATCGCATACTCTCACTGTTTCGTCGTGGCTGGGCCTTCAGCCTGTGCGCCGTGCTGGCGCTGGCGGCCCTGGTCTGGTTCGTCGGTCCGACGCTGGCCATTAACGACAGCCGGTTTCTGGCACCGGTCGCCAATCGCCTGTTGCTCATCAGCCTGATGCTGCTCGTCTGGGGGCTGTGCGTAGCGTTCACTTACTGGCGCAGTATCAAGCAGAAAAAGGCAGAAGAGGATGACGAGCAGGCGCAGGAACGCTTGCGGCGCGAAGGGCGCATCGTCGAAGAGCAGTGCGAGCTGCACAATCGCTATCGCAATGCTGTACGCACTCTGCGCCGCTCCAGCTTCTATCGCGGCCGCAGCGAGCGCTGGCGCAGCGAGCTGCCCTGGTATCTGGTGATAGGCCCGCAGGGCAGCGGCAAGACCAGTCTGTTGGATTTTTCCGGTATCGAGTTTCCACTCAACAAGAATGAAAAGGGGCGGATGACCCGGGATATTTCCCCGACCCGCTATGCCGATTGGTATTTTGCCGAGCATGCGGTGCTGCTCGATACCGCTGGCCGTTATCTGACGCAGCCGGACACGCATATCGATGGTCTGGCCTGGCAAACCCTGTTGACCCTGCTGCGCCGCCGCCAGCGTCCACTTAACGGCGTGCTGGTGAATGTGCCGATGGACCAACTGCTCGGACACAACGAGCTGGAACTGGAAACCCTGGCCCGTCAGACCCGTCAGCGGCTACTTGAAATCAATCAGAAGCTGGGGATGGACGTACCCGTATATCTGATATTCAGCAAAGCCGATGCTCTGTCCGGCTTTGATGAGTATTTCGACCAATTGCCGCGCGATGAAGCCGATCAGGTGCTCGGCGCCACCTTCAGCGAAGGTCAGGACGGCACCAGTGTCCAGGTCGTGCGTGAGGAATTCGAAGAACTGCTGCGTCGACTCAACAGCCAGGTCATCACCCGTCTGCATCAGGAACGTGATACCCAGCGCCGCGGCCGCATCCTGGACTTCCCCCATCAGCTGGGTCGGATCGGCGAGCGTCTGGGACTGTTCGTCGAGCTGGCATTCTCCGGCAACCGCTATCAGCGCGCGACGCAATTGCGCGGCTTCTACCTGACCAGCGCGCCGCATCAGCAGAACCAGGTTGATGCCCTGACCGCCAGCATCGGTCAGAATCTGTCCCCGCTGGCCAGCGACCTGCCGTCCCTGCGCAGCGGCCAGGCGCGCTTCATCCATCACCTGCTGAGCCGCGTGGTGTTTCCCGAATCGGAACTGGCCGGACTTGATCCAGGCGAAATCAAGCGAATCAACTGGCGCCAGCGCAGCATGTACGCGTGCGCTGTAGTATGTCTGCTGGCCCTCGGCATCACCTGGACGACCAGTTTCTCCAACAACCACGGCCGCCTGGAACAGCTGCGGGAAATGGCCCGGGACATCGGTCATGAGCGCCGCTCGATCGAGGCGCGCGACGATGCCCGGGATATTCTCGGCGTGCTCGACGCCAGCTACGCCGCCAACCAGCTTTTCCCGCCGACACAGGACGTTGCCTGGCGCCACCGTGGCGGCCTTTATCAGGGCGAGAAAGTCGAATCGACACTGCATCAGACCTACCGCCGAGACCTCGAAACCTTGCTATTGCCAAGAGTAGCTCAACATCTGGAAAGGCAGATCCGTTACAGCATGAACAACCGCGAGCGCCTGCTGGACAACCTGCGCGCCTATCTGATGCTCAATCTCGAAACCAGACGGGACAACAGTTGGCTGCAGAACTGGCTGGCCGCTGACTGGTCGCGTCTGTACCCCGGCAACAACCGGGTCCAGGAAGGGTTGAACGAGCATTTCAGCCGGCTGTTGAGCGAGCCCTTTACCTCATACCGACTCAATGGCCGCCTGGTTGCCGAAGCACGCTTGCAGCTGCGCAGCGAGTCCTTGGCCAGCATTCTGTATCGCAGCCTTGGCGAGCAGGCCGAAAGTCTGCCGGAATACCGTCTGGCTCACCATCTCGGCCCCAACGCCACCCTGATTACCGGCAGCAACTACATCATCCCCGGCTTCCATACTCGCAAAGGCTATCAGAAGATGTTCGCTGATCGAGGCGCCGGATTGGTTGGCAACATACTCAAGGACAACTGGGTACTCGGTGAGAGCGACAAGCTGAGCAGCAAGGATATGGAGCGCCTGCAGGCGGAAATGGAACAGCTGTATTTTCAGGATTACGCCAACTACTGGTCCGAAGCCCTGTCGCAGCTGAAGTCCGACGCGTTGATTGACGCCGGCCAGGCAGCACAACAGCTGGCCGGTCTCACCACCGCCAGCTCGCCACTGTTGCGGTTGCTCACCGAGGTCCGCGATAACACCCGTTTCAGTGCTGTCGATCTGTCCACTGACGCATTACCCGACACCGAAACACTGCCGGTGCTGCATGACCCTGCTGCCAGCAATGCCCGACAATTGCTGGAACGCCGCTTCGAGCCGCTGCATCGTCTGCTGGACGAACAAGGTGCCGCCAGCCCGGAGCTGGCTGCAGCAATGCAGGCACTCAATGGCTTGCAACAACAGTTGTCCGGGCTCGCCCATGCCAGCTCGCCAAAACAGGCCGCTTTCGACATGGCCAAGGTACGCATGACTGGCCGTCAGGACGCAATCAATCAGGTGCGCGCCAGCGCCGACCTTCTGCCGCAGCCCATCGGCAACTGGTTCAGCGTCATGGCAGCAGAAAGCTGGGCGCTGGTTCTGGACGACGCCCATCGCTATATTGCCGAACGCTATCGCGGCGAGTTCTACGCTCCCTATCGTGCCTCCCTGCACCAGCGCTATCCATTCCGTGTCGACAGCGAAAGTGAAGTTGCGCTGGGTGACTTCCGAGAATTTTTCAAAGCCCAGGGCGTGGCGGACAACTTCTTTGACACTTACCTGCGACCCTTCGTCAGCGGCAGCGCCAATCAGTATTACCTGCGTCGGGTCGACGGGCGGGGCCTGCCCCTTTCCAGGCAGTTTCTGGCCCAGATGAGTCGTATCCAGACCATTCGCAAAAGTTTCTTCAGCGAAAACCCGGGCGAACCGCAGATTGCATTCAAACTGGAGCCCTATTCACTCGATTCCAGTCTGGGTCGGGCCAGCTTCCGCTTCGGTGACCAGAACATGGAGTATCGGCACGGTCCCATTGTGCAGACACCATTCCGCTGGCCTGCTACGGCAGAGAATGGCCGTATCACCCTGACCGTGGAAGATCTCGGTGGCAAGCGCACGAGCCTGGAACAGAACTCCGGTGCCTGGTCGCTGTTCCGTCTGCTGGATCAAATGGAAGTCACCCATCACAACGACCGGGACGTCTTGCTGGTCAAGGCCAGTCTGGGCGGCATGCGCGCCAATTATCTGCTGCATAGTCAGCGTTCACCCAACCCCTTCGATATCAGTCTGATACGTGGTTTCAGTCTGCCGGCGAGTCTGTAATGACGATCTCAACCAGTTGGCGCAGCGCTGCCCGCACTGATACCGGCAAGGTCCGGGCGCGCAACGAGGATGCTTTCCTTGCGTTGCCCGAACTGGGTCTGTGGATAGTCGCAGACGGTATGGGTGGTCATCAGAATGGCGATCTGGCCAGCCGACTGATCGTCGAACGGCTCGCCGAGCTACCAGACTTTCTCGAGCTGGAACAGCAGGTCGACTGGCTGCGATCCACGTTGCATGGGTTGAATCGCCATCTGGCTCTGGATCTCACGGTGCATGCCGATCAGCCCGACGCCATTGTCGGCAGCACCGTGGTCGCTCTGGTCGCTCGGGGCGACCAGGCTTGTTGCCTGTGGGCCGGAGACAGTCGCTGTTATATGTGGCGAGGTGGACGGCTATTCCAGCTGTCGCGTGATCATTCGTTTCTGGAGGAGCTGATTGCCGATCAGAAAATGAGCCCGACCGAAGCCGCGCGCCACCCATCGGCACGCGCACTGACCCGGGCCATCGGTGCTCACGAGAAGCTGAATCTGGATATGATCCGCTTCACCGTCTATCCCGGCGATACCTTGCTGCTGTGCAGCGATGGGCTTTATCAGAGCCTGCTGCCCGAGGCCATCGGCGCAGCAATGAACCTCCCCTCTCCCTCTCTGGCTCTTCAAAGGCTGTTCAATCAGTGCCTGGAGGGTCCGGCGCGGGACAATATCAGCGCCGTCATAATTCGCCGCTGAGACACGGACATCAAGATGACAACCACAGAAAAAGAACCACAGTCTTCCAAACTGACCCGTCTCGCCGATATCGTGGATGAATCGCCGGCGATACAGAAGTCTCAGGCCGGCAGCGCCAATGTCCTGCCGCAGATTTTATGCCAGCGTTATCGCATCGAGCGCCTGCTGGGTGTGGGAGGGATGGGTGCCGTATACAGAGCCAAGGATCTGCTGCGCGCCCATTTCGGCGATCCCGAACCCTGGGTTGCCTTGAAGGCATTGAACGAAAGCTTTGTTGAATACCCCGATGCGAACGCCCTGCTTTACAGTGAATATGCGCTGACCAACCGCCTGCACCATGCGCATATCGTGCGCTTGCATGATTTCGGTATTGATCAGCCCAGCCAGCGCGCCTTCATCACCATGGAACTGCTCAAAGGTCCGACACTGGATCAGTTGATCGAAGCACACCCGAGCGGTTTACCTTGGATAGAACTGCAGAATATCGCCATTCCTTTGCTTCAGGCATTGGTCTGTTCGCACAAGCATGGGGTGCTGCACGGCGACCTCAAGCCCAGCAATGTCATTCTCACCGACGATGGCGTACGCCTGTTCGATTTTGGGCTGGGCCAGGCCATGGACGGCTTGCTG
Organism: Halopseudomonas litoralis; assembly: GCF_900105005.1. Classification (NCBI taxonomy): domain Bacteria; kingdom Pseudomonadati; phylum Pseudomonadota; class Gammaproteobacteria; order Pseudomonadales; family Pseudomonadaceae; genus Halopseudomonas; species Halopseudomonas litoralis. The sequence continues at coordinate 926,784 of NZ_LT629748.1, read as the reverse complement.
CCTGGATTGCCTCGCCTCAGTCGCAAGCGCATCGCTGCCTGGACGCCTCGTTACGCGGCGCTGGAGCTGATCAACGGCGAACCTCTGACGGCGTCCGCCGATGTCTACGCCATGGCTTGCATACTGTATGAGCTCAGCGGCGGCCTGCACCCATTCAGCCGCTTGACCGCGCAACAGGCCAAGGACATGCAGCAGGATCAATCATTACAACGTCCAGCCAATCTTCCAGCACAATGCTGGCCAGCCTTGCGCAATGCTCTGGCCTTCGACAAACAACAACGCACCATGGATGCCGTCGGCCTGTTGGAAGTGTTCAGCGCGCCGAAAGCGAACTGGCTCGCGGATGTTCTGCGGAACTCCTGGCCTGTTCGCCCGCGCTCCGGCAATTAACGGAACCCAAGGAAGGAAAGGATAGCCAGGACAATGACCACAGCGCCAACGATGTATACGATATTATTCATGAGGTTACCTCTTGTTGAATTAAGAGTTGAACCGCAGCGTTCCGCAGTCCTGGTTTAACGAGAAGGCTTCTACTTTCCCAAAGCCTGCCCCGTTGTGATTTTGGACAGCGCCCCTTCGAGAAAAGTTTGGTTCGATTTCGATCTGAAGCTCATAGACTTGGCAGCGCTCTTTTTTCCCTGCTCCTTGATCACTTGTCGGTCGCTCCAAAAAGAAAAAGGGAGCCCGAAGGCTCCCTTTTCAATCACCAAAGTGATCAGCTGTTAACGAACACCCGAGGAGCGCAGAGCCGCCGGAGTGAATTCGTTATACGAAGGTGTCATACCGTACGTGGGTGCGGAAGCCTCTTCGTTGTACATCCCCAGAGCAATGTAACGGCCTGCCAGCAGGTCGTACAGGGTCTCGGTGCTGTAGCCAGGCAGCTGCTCGCTGTAGGCGTGAGCCAGGTGGCCTTCCGCTACGCGCCAGAGCGTGCCGCGACCATCGTAGTGGTCCGCCAGGTTCAGCATCCAGGAATCTTCATCGAAGAAGAAGTTACGCTGGGCGTAAATGTGACGTTGACCGTCCTTTACGTTGCCCTGCACTTCCCATACGCGGTGCAATTCAAAACGCGTGTGTTCCGGGTTGATGTGACCAGCCTGCAGAATGTCACTGTACTTCAGCTCGGGGTCGGACAGCTTGTAGCTGTTGTACGGAACGTAGATTTCCTTCTTGCCAACCAGCTTCCAGTTATAACGATCCGGCGCGCCACTGAACATGGAGAAGTTGTCAGTGGTACGCATACCGTCAGAAGCGGTACCCGGACCATCGTAGGCAACCTGCGGAGCACGACGGACGCGACGCTGACCGGCATTGTACACCCACGCCATGCGTGGCTCCTTCACTTGGTCCAGGGTGTCGTGTACCAGGAGTACGTTACCCGCCAGACGCGAAGGCGCATTCACACGCTGCTTGAAATAGACCAGGGTGTTGGCAGCCTTTTCCAGATCCACATCAGGCATGAACTGCGGATAGGCCACATCTTCCTCGAACTTGATCAAGGTGTAGGAACCATTGGTCTGCGGCATGGCCTGCACATAGGTACGATGGATGTTCTTGCGATAGCGAGTCAGGTGGTTCCAGACCACTTCACCGCCCACTTTCGGAATCGGGAAAGCGAAGCTGCCGTGGGTGAAGTTGTCGATACCGTCACCACCATTGACCAGCGAGGCCTTACCCGCAGTGTCTTTGATCTGGTCATACACTGACTGTGGCAGGCTTACGCTGCGGTGCGACTTATATACCGGCATCCGGTAAGTTTCTGGGTAGCGCTCGAACAGGGCAACCTGGCCGGGAGTCAGGTTCTCTTTATGCTCCTGATAGTTCTGAGCAGTAATGACAAACTCGGGCTGCTCGTTTTCATAGGGGTTTTCCCAGAAACCGCGCTCGATCTGCTTGCCGGCATCTACCGCAAGACCACCAGTCCACTCCGGAATGGTACCAGCAGCATTACCGGCTTTTTCCGCGCCGACCGGAGTCAGCGTGGTGCCCAGCTGATCAATTTCGGCCTGGGTCAGGCTCTGCGCCATCACACCGGTGGCGATCATGCTCAAGGCCAGACCACATGCACCGATTACTGTTTTTTGCATACGCATATTATTTTTCTCCAAAACCTGCTTAGAAACTTACGCCGACACTGACAGCGGCAAAGTCGCGGTCGACCAGCGTGTTGTACTTGCCATCAAAGAAGTTGGTGTAGCTGATGCTGGCGTTGTACTTGTTCGCGTAGTCGGCATTCAGACCGAGGCTCACGGACTTGGCGTTTTCGCTGAAGTTGGGGCTGTAGCCCTCAACGTCGTGCGACCATGCGATATTCGGGCTCAGGTTGATACCAGCAATCACGTTGCTGTAGTCCAGGGACGCACGCAGACGGTAACCCCAGGAGAAGTCGGTGAAGAAACCGTCGTTTTCGCACCAGCTGCCACCATGCGGGTTGTCCGCTGAGTTCGATGAGCAATTGCCGTTTGCATCAGGGCTTTGGCCAAACAGCGAGTCACGACCGAACTTGGTATCGCCGTTGCCGCTACCAATACCGCTGATATAGTTAGCACCCACCTCACCAATGATCGCCAAGCGGCTAGCACCCATGACACGATCGATGAAGTGCACAGCACTCATGGATGCCTGCCAAAATTCCTTACGCTGATAACCACGGAGGTAATCACCGGACACTGCGCCATCGTAGCCTTGATAGGTGTTGTCAAAATTACCATCACCCTTGATTGGCCCCACGTTTGGCAGAGCCGTGCGGCTCATGTCACTTGTATTTACCTGAAGCGGCATATTTGGTCGATAACTGATTTCACCTGCGACGGACATACCCGCCACATCAGTACCAAAGCTGACACCGTACAAGCGTATATCTTCCGGGTGCTCGAAGAAGTAACCACCGGCCCCGCTCTGCTCCCCGTCAATACCAGGCACAACATCCTGACCATAGGCTGCAAGACCGCCTTTGACGTTTGAATAAAGAGGGTTTCGGCTATGGTAATTCATCGCGTAAAAGCCGAACTCAGTGTTATTCAGCTCAGGCACAAACCAACGGAAAGCGACACCGAATTGACCACTGTCGCTTGCCTCTTTATCTTTGCGGGCTCGCACAATGTAAGATTCCGCACCGAATGGGTTACCCACCGGACCAAGTTGCTGATCGCCATGTGGCAGATCAGCACCGAACCACACCAGGCGATCATTACACCCACGTGCCGCTACATCAGTAGTTGAGAAGAAAGTCCCGCAGTTATCCGCTACAGTACCGTGCCACTTCAGCTGATAAAACGCCTCCATGCTCAGGTTCTCAGTCAGACCCTGAGAGATATACAACATTTCAACCGGCTGCAGCCCTTCTTTCAGTTCAGCACCGGGACGGCGGAAAGCAGAAGCATCAATCGGGTTGATAGCGTTGATGCCGTTCTGAATAAAGACACCCTCACCCCAGCTGACGACCTGGCGACCCAGACGAACGTTACCGGGATTATTGCCGATAGCGTAGTTGTGATAAACGAAGGCATCGAGCAATTGAATGCCAGAGCCTTTCTGCAGCGGATGGCGGCCGGAGTCGCTGATATCATAGAACTCCTGGTGGCCGTCCTTGGTTTCAAAGTCGTACCAGTAGTTGCCACGAATAAAGGCACCCGAATCGCCATAGCGCAGCTCGAGGTCATGGGAGCCTTTGAATATCTTGGAAAACACATCGCCTTTATCGTAGTTCAGGCGACCATCATCGGAAGTACGGGCTGCAGCCTCACCGCCTTCACTGCGCAGAAAGTACAGGCGCTTATCCCGCCCAGCAGTCGACATACTCGCACCGATCGACATTTGCGAATCCAGCTGCGCGTCAATCTCCCCGATGTTGAAACTGACTGCGTTTGCAGAACCTGAGAAACTAGCCAATCCGATGGCCAGGGGCAGGGCCGCGAGCGACCATGCATGCATTTTTTTTGTCATTGTGCTGCTCCGTTTAGGTGACATGAACCTGTGTATCAAGAGACACGTTCAGGACATTGCCGAGTCTGTCACGAGCGCCATCATAATGACCTGCCCCAAATGGCCAAATCAATTGTCTTAACCGGCCATTCATCAAACAAATCTGACTCATCAGTCATTTGAAATTAACTTGACCCTCAGCCGTCACAAGGCTGCATCAAATTGCATTTCAAACAAATGTTTGATAGAAAGAGGGCTCTGGACAGGGATATCAGCAGGCGGGCAATCAATGTGTCGCCGGCAGATATGGAAATATCAATGCGTCCAGACCGAATGCTTATGCGCCACCTGAACGGGTGATCGGATGTAATCAGCCTCTGTGCTAGCGAACGCCATCATTTTCGCCATGCGAAATAGCGTTTCAATGGTCTGACTGTTTACCGGGAGCATTATAGCCTAGCATAGGTGAGACACAATAAAGATATGTCACACCTCGTTGCTTCAGAGGGAGCAGTATGCAGGAAAGCCTGATAGAGCAGTCGCAAGCCAGGGTTCGCGAGCATGGTTACTGGGTATCCAGTATCGATCGAGCATTGGAGCATTATGGCGTAGCACTGGCACAATCCAGCCTTGCGTATAACCTGACGAGCAATAACCGGCCCGCCCCTCCCTTTATTGAACAAGCCAATTGCAACCTGATCTGGACCGAAGCCAGTCGGCTCGCCGACGATGACCTGTTTGGCTTGCGTCTACACCGTCTTTTCACACCGACCGTTATCAGTATGCTCGGCCTATCGGCCAGTGCGTGCAGCACGGTTGCTACTGCTATCGGCCACCTGAGCCGCTTCTTGCCTGTCATAAGTACACAGGTCCGGCTGGAGCTGGACAGGGAAGTCAGCGACCCGTCGCTGATTCTTGTTCCCATAGGGAATCCGCACCCACAGCAGCTCGAAGCTGTTCTCGGCTATATTTTCCGCTTGTTGGGGCAGTTGCATCACGCCAACAGCGGACTGATCAAACGTGTTGTTTTTCGTCGACCGGTGAAGGAAACGGGGGTATGCCGTCGCTTGCTGGGAGGCGGCGAAGTTGATTTCGGGGAGCAATACCAAGTGGTCCTGTCCCAGGCGCTACTGGATAAGCCGCTGGCTACGGCTGATACCTTCATCGCCACCCGCCTGACGGAAACATTCCAGGATATGATCGCCAGTCTGCCCTCCCATGACCTGGTTGAGCAGGTCAAGCGCCGGGTCCAGCTGCTATTGGGTTCTGGCGACATCTCGGTTGAGCGCATTGCCTGCCCGATGAACATCAGCCCACGTCATCTACGGCGCAAGCTGAGCCAGGAAGACACTTCATACGAGCAGCTGGTGGACGAGGTGCGCCGGGAGACGGCGATGCGCATGATCGGTGAAGGCCAGCTGTCACTGACCAGCATTGCCTATGAGCTGGGTTTTCTCGATCCGAGCAGCTTTACCCGCGCCTTTCGCCGCTGGACCAATATGAGCCCAACCCGTTTTCGGCAACAGGTCGCTGAGCTATCGAAAGACCGGTGATCTGAGCAAAAATTATAGAAGCAGCCTTGGCCGCAAGGTTTTCTGCCCAGACCTGTTGCGCATCAATATCGCGGATCACTCAGGCTTGATGAATAACAGAGTCATCCGGTCACTTTCGCCAACAGCCAGATACTGGGCGCGATTTTCGTCGCCGAGGCGCAAGGTGGGCGGCAGCGTCCAGACCCCTTCAGGATGATCAGTAGAGTCCTGGGAATTCTGGTTGACCGGGCTGCGTGACAGCAATTCGAATCCCGCCTGCTCCGCCAACTCAACTATCAGCTCCTCGGTTACATAACCTGAGCTGACCATGGTCTCCAGATCGGTGCCTATGCGTGCGCGATGCTCGACCAACCCCAGCAGGCCGCCCGGCTTGAGCACGGCATGCATCTTGGCGAAAACCAGCTCGGCCTCTTCCCTACCCTGACTCAGCCAGTTATGCACGTTGCGAAAAGTGAGTACCCGGTCTGCCGAACCCGGCGGCGCTATAGGCAGGTCGGGATCATAATTGAGCACACTCAACTCGACCTGATCATAGACTTCGGGGGAGTCTGCCAGCTTGTCCTGGTACTTTTCCAGTGAGTTGCGAAAGTAATCAACCTGACTCTCAGGATCGAAATGCGCAGCTATGAGCTTGCCTTCCTCGCGCAGCAACGGCGCCAGAATTTCTGTATACCATCCCTCTCCGGGCCATATCTCGATCACAGTGTGTTGCGGCTCGACAGCAAAGAAGCCCAGCGTCTGGGCAGGGTTGCGACCCGCATCGCGCATGACATTGGAAATCGTTCTTACATGGCTGCCGACTGCTTCTCTGATCATTTCCTGCTGTTGCGGCTCCAACCGGGGCGGCATTGCTGTTGGCTGCGCATGAACCAGCCCTGCTACCAGCAGCAAGGCGCCGCCAATCATATTCTTCAACATCTTCAACTCCATGGTCGTTGGTTTGCTCGATGGCGCTCTTGATGGCCCATCAGACTTGCTTATGCACCTCCATTCCAGCGATGGGACATGCTTTTCCAGCCGTCAGTCCCTCTATAAGGTCGGCCTCAACTAACCACCTCCCCGTGGTTCAATCTTACTCCGACTGCCCAAGGATCCATTATGTTCGATCTTAGCCCCCGAATTCAGGAACTGAAACAACAACTCGAAGCCTTCATGGACGAGCACATCTATCCAAACGAGGCGTTGTTTTATGAGCAAGTGAAGCAGAACAAATGGTCTCACCCGGCCATTCTGGAAGAGTTGAAGCAAAAAGCCAAAAGCCAGGGGCTGTGGAACCTGTTCCTGCCGCACAGTGAACGCGGTGCGGGCCTGAGCAATGAAGAGTATGCCCATCTATGTGAAATCATGGGCCGCGTCTCCTTCGCCGGCGAGGTGTTCAACTGCAACGCGCCGGACACCGGCAACATGGAAACCATCGAGCGCTACGGTAACGAGGAGCAGAAAGAGAAGTGGCTGAAGCCGCTGCTGGCCGGTGAGATCCGCTCCTGCTTCTCCATGACCGAACCCGATGTAGCTTCTTCCGATGCCACCAATATCGAATGTGAAATCCGTCGCGATGGCGATGAGTACGTCATCAATGGCACCAAATGGTGGTCCTCCGGCGCCATGAACGAGCATTGCAAGATCGCCATCGTCATGGGCAAGACTGATCCCAACGCAGCCAAACATCTGCAGCAAAGCATGATTCTGGTGCCACTGGATGCTCCTGGCGTGACCATCGTCCGCGACCTGCATGTATTTGGTTACGATCACGCTCCGCATGGCCACGCTGAGATTCGCTACGAAAACGTACGCGTGCCGGTATCCAATATTCTGTTGGGTGAGGGTCGTGGATTCGAGATCGCCCAGGGCCGCCTCGGGCCAGGCCGTATCCACCACTGCATGCGCGCCATCGGTCAGGCCGAACGCGCCCTGGAAGCCATGTGCCGTCGCGCAGCCGACCGAGTTGCCTTTGGCAAGCCGATGTACCGTCTGGGCAGTGTTCCGGAAATGATTGCCAAATCCCGCTGTGAGATCGACCAGGCCCGCCTGCTGACTCTGCACGCCGCGCGCAGCATGGACAAGTACGGCAACAAGGTCGCCCGTCAGCAGATCGCCATGATCAAGGCAGTGGCACCGACCATGCTGTGCAACGTAATTGATCGTGCCATCCAGGTCCATGGCGCCAAAGGCGTATGCCAGGACTCCTTCCTCGCCTCTGCTTATGCCAAAGCGCGTACCTTGCGCCTGGCCGATGGCCCGGATGAGGTGCACCTGAACACCATCGCCAAGCTGGAAATGGGCCAGTACCTGTAACCCGCACGGCAAGCCCTTTCCACATCAAGCATGTGTCGGCGATATTTATAGGAACTGACGCTGCCTCTTGTGGGAGGGGCGTCTCGCCTCGACGCTGGCCGCCAGGCCAGCCAATGCAGGTCGTCCCGAATCTATCTAACTTACTTCTGAACAGGAGCGCCTATGAGCACGCTGTTTGATCTGACCGGCAAAGTCGCCGTCATTACCGGTTCCACCAAAGGTATCGGCAAATCCATTGCCGAAGAGTATGCCAAAGCCGGCGCCCGCGTCGTCATCTCCAGCCGCAAGGCCGATGCTTGCGAGAAGGTTGCTGGTGAACTGCAGGCTCAGGGTTTCGAGGCACTGGCGGTCCCCTGCCACGTCGGTGACAAGGCACAGCTGCAGAATCTCGTCGATACCACCATCAACACCTGGGGCAAGATCGACATCCTGGTCTGCAACGCCGCCACCAACCCGGTATACGGCCCGACTGCCGACGTCAGCGATGAAGCCTTCGACAAGATCATGGCAACCAACGTCAAGGGCACCTTCTGGCTGTGCAACATGGTTATCCCGCAAATGACCCGCCTGGGCGGCGGCTCCATCGTGCTGCTGTCGAGCATCGCCGGACTGCGCGCCAGCGCCAACATCGGTGTCTACGGCATGTCCAAAGCAGCTGAAGCCGGGCTGGCCCGCAACCTGGCGCTGGAATATGGCCCGCAGAATATCCGCGTCAACTCCATTGCCCCAGGCCTGATCCGTACCGATTTTGCCCAGGCCTTGCTGGATGACCCGGACCGCCTGACGCGCGTTGAGCAAGCGCTGCCGCTGCGTCGTGTCGGTGATCCGGTGGATATCGCCGGTGTGGCGCTGTTTCTGGGGTCCTCCGCAGGCGCCTATGTTACCGGCCAGACCATTGTTGCCGATGGCGGCGATACCATTACCTGAGTTGCTCTCGGTCGATACCTGCCCCGCTGGCATATTCTCTCTCGCGGTGGCAGGCTTTGGCAGTTCAATCACAACCATAAAACCAGACACACGGGATCTTCTACATGAGCGAAGCCACCCTGATTGATGTACTGTCAGCCCACCGTTTCGATGAAGCGAAACTGGCTGCCTACCTGAAAGGACGCATACCGGGCGTTGAGCACGGCATGGCTATTCAACAGTTTCAGGGTGGACAGTCCAACCCGACCTTCCTGCTGAGCATTGGCGAGAAACGCTATGTTCTGCGCAAGAAGCCGCCAGGCAAGCTGCTGCCCTCGGCGCACATGGTCGAACGCGAATATCAGGTCATCAGCGCGTTGGGCGACACCGACGTGCCGGTGCCTACCGCGCACCTGTTGTGTGAAGATCCCGAGGTGATCGGCACGCCGTTCTATATCATGGATCACGTGGCAGGTCGGGTGCATTCCCACCCGTTACTGGAGCAGGTAAACAGCGAGCAGCGCATGCCGATCCATCGCTCGATGATCGAGACCATGGCCAAGCTGCACAAGGTCGACTGGAAGGCGGTCGGGCTGGACAACTACGGCAAGCACGAAGGTTACGTGCAGCGCCAGATCAAGCGCTGGAGCGGCCAGTTCGAGGCCAGCCGCACCGGAGACATGCCGTCCATGGATGCACTCATGGCCTGGCTGCCGGCAAACGCGCCGCAGGATGACTTCACCACCATCGCCCATGGTGACTTCCGCATCGGCAACCTGATACTGCACCCCGAACGTTCGGAAGTGGTCGCCATTCTCGACTGGGAGCTGGCCACCCTGGGCCATCCGCTGTCCGATCTGGCCTATTGCTGCCTGCCCTATCACCAGAGCACCGGTTTCGAGGGGATGCGCGGCCTGAAGGGGCTGAATCTCAAGGATTACAACGTGCCGGAAGAACAGCAGGTGCTGGACTGGTACTGCGAGTTCACCGGGCGCACGGAAATCCCCAACTGGAACTTCTTCCTTGCCTTCTCGCTGTTCCGCCTGGCAGCTATCGTCCAGGGTGTCTATCACCGAGCGCTGCAGGGCAATGCCAGTAACGCCGATGCTCTCGAGGTCGGCAAGCGCGCCAGTCTGCTGGCAGATACAGGCTGGGAAATAGCACAGAGCAAGTAAGGCTCTGCCCCCACAGAAGCGTGGGGGAATACCCTCCAAAAAAGGTCTCTTCATGTCCAAACTCATAAAACGCGTTCTGCTCACCAATGATGATGGTTGGCGAGGTCCCGGTCTCAAGGTCATGGAAGATATTGCCGAACAGATTGCCGAAGAAGTCTGGATCGTATCGCCGGATCTGGATCAAAGCGGCGTCTCCATGTCGGTCACCCTGCATCACCCTTTGCGGGTACACAACTTCGGTGAGCGCCGCTTCAGCGTCAGTGGCACCCCCAGCGATTGCGTCCTGCTGGGTGTTTCCGAACTGATGCCGGAACCGCCGGATCTGATCTTGTCTGGCGTCAATCATGGCGCCAACTTCAGCGACTCGGTGGCCTTCTCAGGCACCATCGGCGGCGCCCTCACCGCTACCCTGCTGAACATACCGGCCATTGCTCTGAGCCAGGCCTACCATCGCGGCGTACCGGCACACTGGGATACCGCCCGCGAACTGGGGCCCGCCGTGGTACGCCAGCTGCTGCAGCGCGGCTGGCCGGAAGACTGCGCGATGAATATCAATTTCCCTGCCATGACCTCAAAACAGGTGAAAGGCGTCGCCATCTGCCAGCCTCGACGTGGCAGCATTGGTGGGGTCAATATCGAAGCGCGCCGGGATACCCGTGACATCCCCTATTACTGGATGGGCTTTCAACGCCAGACCGATCGGGTGGATGCGCCGGAAAGCGATGTGCGCGCACTGCGTGAAGGTCTGATCAGCATGTCACCGCTGCGCCTGGAACGCGATATCGCCGCTGGCTGGGAGATAAACACCAACGACATGGCTCGAGAAATGGGCATCAAGGACTGAGCAACGCCGGCCCCAGAAAGGGCCGATGATTGAATTCCAACAACCCGGGCTGCGCTGTAAGATGAGTTTTCCAATCATCAGTGGAGGCCAACATGAAAACGCTGCCTGACCACCTGCGCTACACCACCGGTCAGTGCCGGCTCGGCGGTCTGTTGCTGGCTGTCTGTCATACCGGTATCTGCGCAATCCTGCTGGGTGACGACGATCAGACATTGATTGCCGATCTGCAAAAACGCTTTCCCGACGCACGTCTCGAACGTGATGATGCCGAACTGGCCAGCGATATGCAGACGCTGCTGCAATACGTCGACCACCCGGTGGGCGAGCTGCATCTGCAACTTCCGCTGAGCGCCTTTGGCAGCGTTTTTCAGCAGCAGGTATGGGCCGAGCTGGCCAAGGTTGCCGCCGGCCAGACAGTCAGCTATACGGAACTGGCACGCCTTATCGGCAGGCCTTCAGCGATGCGTGCTGTAGCAGGTGCCTGTGCAGCCAATCCTCTGGCTATTCTTGTGCCGTGTCACCGAGTGTTGCGCAGCGATGGCGGCATTTCCGGCTACCGCTGGGGTGTCGAACGCAAAGAGCAACTGATCGATCTCGAACGCCGGTTGATCGCTGCTTCCTGATCATCCTCGCCGATGAAAAAGGCAGCTCACCCGATCAACGGGCCAATACGCTACAGCGTACTCTGCGCCGGGTATACCCGGCGCAGAGTGCAAGTACCTAGAAGCTCGCTTCAGGCATGTCCAGAGTGACGCGGTCCGCTTCGGCCAGCACCTTCGCCAACGACAACGGCTTCGGCAGCTCATAACGCAGGAAGTACTCGCAGGCCCTGACCTTGCCTTCGTAGAATGCCGGCGTACGCTGACCACCCTGCTCCACGCCGCGCAGTGCTGCCTGAGCCTGACGCAGCCACATCCAGCCAACCACAACGTGTCCGAAGCATTCCATATAAAGATAGGCATTTGCCAACGCCCGCTCTATATCGTCCCGACGCATAACTTGCAGCGCGTCTGTGACGGCCTGCAGCGTATCCAGCGCGTCAGCCAGCATCAGCTGTGAAGCGTTCAGTTGCGCGCTGTCTTCGCATTCTGCCAAGGTAGTACGAATGAGCTGAACCAGCGATTTATAAAAACGCCCGTCCTGCATGGCTACCTTGCGGCCCAGCAGGTCCTGCCCCTGAATACCATGGGCACCTTCATGGATCGGGTTGAGTCGGTTATCCCGGTAGAACTGCTCCACCGGGTACTCTCGGGTGTAGCCATAGCCGCCATGCACCTGAATCGCCAGACTGTTGGCCTCAACACAGAACTGCGACGGCCAGGATTTGACGACGGGAATCAGCAGCTCAAGCAGTCCGGCGGATTCCTCGCGCACCTGCGGGTCTTCAGCGTATTTCTTCTCATCGGAGAGCGTTGAAGCGTACAGACACAGCGCCAGTCCACCTTCGACAAAGGACTTCTGCGCCAACAGCATGCGGCGAATATCAGCATGCTGAATCAACGGAATCATCGGACTTTGCGGGTCGCGCTCTTTCAGCGGCCGGCCCTGGCGTCGCTCGCGCGCGTACTCGAGCGCATGCAGGTAACCGGTGTAACCCAGCATGACCGAGCCCAATCCCACGCCGATACGGGCCTCGTTCATCATATGGAACATCTGCGCCAGCCCCTGATGTGGCTCGCCAACCAGATACCCCACCGCCCCGCCCTTCTCGCCGAAGTTGAGCATGGTCGAGGTCGTGCCGCGATAGCCCATCTTGTGGATCAAGCCAGCCAGGGTCACGTCATTGCGCTCGCCCAGACTGCCGTCTTCATTGACCATGATCTTCGGCACGATGAATAGCGAGATGCCTTTCACGCCCGGCGGTGCGTCAGGCAGTTTGGCCAATACCAGGTGCACGATGTTCTCGCTGAGTTCGTGGTCACCGGCGGAAATGAAGATCTTGTTGCCGGTTATGCGATAGCTGCCATCGGCGGCAGGCAACGCCCGCGTCTTGATGTCAGCCAGCGAGGAACCGGCCTGGGGCTCGGTCAGACACATGGTGCCGAAGAAGCGTCCTGCCATCATCGGCTCGGCAAAGCGGCGTTTATATTCATCGCTGCCGTGGGCCATGATCAGGTTGCATGCGGCGATGGTCAGCCCTGCGTAGGCCTGAGTGCTCACGTTGGCACCCTTGATCAGACCGATACAGGTCTGGGCAATCACCGATGGCAGTTGCATGCCGCCGCGTTCGTAATCCTGTGATGCCGCCATCAGGCCGGTGTCACGCAGTACCGCCAGCGCCTCGGATACTTCCGGGCGGATTACCACCCTGCCATTCTCGAAACGGGGTTCATCACCGTCGCAGAGGTGATTGTGCGGCGCAAAGGTTTCAGCGCCGACTTTCAGAGCCAGCTCAATCGCCGCGTCAAAGGTGTCGCGATTATGATCGGCATAGCGAGGGAATTCGGTGAAGCGCTCAACGTCCAGCAGCTCGTACAACAGAAATGCGAGATCGTCGGTATTGATGATCTTCTGTGTCATGAAAAATGCTCCGGAATCTCAGCTTGAGACAGTCAACAGTAGCCTAAAAGCAAAACCCGAGCATAGGCTCGGGTTTGCTTGTCAGCCCGCAGCGCAATGCTGCTGTCAGACGATTTCGAACAGGCCCGCTGCGCCCTGGCCACCGCCGATGCACATGGTGACAACGACGTACTTGACGCCGCGGCGCTTGCCTTCGATCAGCGCGTGCCCGGTCAGACGCGAGCCGGTAACACCGTAAGGGTGGCCGATGGCGATGGAGCCGCCGTTGACGTTCAGGTTTTCCATCGGGATGCCCAGACGGTCCCGGCAGTAGACAACCTGGGAAGCGAAAGCTTCGTTCAGTTCCCACAGACCGATATCGTCCATTTTCAGGCCGTTACGCTCCAGCAAACGCGGAATCGCAAATACCGGGCCAATGCCCATCTCGTCAGGCTCGCAGCCAGCAACGGCGAAGCCACGGAAGATGCCCATGGGCTCGATGTTCAGTTGCTCTGCCACCTTGCCGTTCATGACGGTACATACAGAAGCACCATCAGACAGCTGGCTGGCGTTGCCTGCAGTGATAAAGTGCTCAGGACCGCGGATCGGGTTCAGCGAGGACAAGCCTTCGAGCGTGGTCTGCGGGCGGTTGCACTCGTCACGGGTCAGGGTAACCTGCTTGTCGGAGACTTCACCGGTTTCCTTGTTCTGCACCTTCATGCTGGTGGTGAACGGCACGATTTCGTCATCGAACTTGCCGGACTCCTGGCCTGCGGCCACGCGCTGCTGGCTGATCAGCGAGTATTCGTCCTGGGACTCACGGCTGACGTTGTAGCGTGCGGCGACGATGTCAGCGGTTTCGATCATGGACAGATACAGCTCAGGCTTGTTCTGCTTGATCCACTCGTTGGTACCGCGGAACATGTTGAGCTTGTCGTTCTGGCACAGGCTGATGGACTCAACGCCACCGGCAACGATGGCCGGAACCTTCTCGCTGATCACACGCTGCGCGGCAAGAGCGATGGACTGCAGACCGGAGCTGCAGAAACGGTTGATCGACATACCGGCGGTGGTCACCGGCAGGCCACCACGGATGGCCGCCAAACGCGCCATGTTCTTGCCCTGAGCACCTTCATGGAAGGTGGCGCCAAGGATCACATCCTCAACCAGAGCAGGGTCGATACCAGCGCGCTTTACCGCTTCTTCGATAACGAAACCGGCCAGATCAACACTGTGCGTGTCATTCAGCGCACCGCGATAGGACTTGCCCAGGCCGGTACGGGCCGTGGATACGATTACTGCATCAGTCATGGTTCAGCTCCTGTTTCCCAAACACTGCGCCAGCTGGCGCATAAGTTGAATTGCGACGGTTCACGCCGTCTGTTCCTGGCGTTCGCCCCAGGCGGCTAGGGTCTCACGTGCTTCGCGGTAGGGCTTGATGCCCATCCGCAGCAACACCACGGCGCCAATAGTGATAACACTGGCTATCCAGAAAATCGAATAACGTATGGCCATGTCATCCTGGAATACATAATCGGTCACGCGCCCCAGTGGGATACCGGCGATGGTATAGAAGATAGCCAACGGCAACCCCATCAGCAGACTCACCTGGGTGTCGGAGATACCCAGACCCACCCGAATTGGGGCTTCCAACAGATTGAGAACCTGTAGGTCGATAAAGGACAGCACATAGGCCATCAACAGTATCGAGACGGTGAACCAGGCGCGCGGCGTAGAGGAGTAACTATTATTATCTATCACTGGGCACTTCCGAGGTGTCGGTGAACTTCGCCTGAAGACTATCAGGTTCGCACTGCGGAAGTCGATTTCGAAAACCCAGCATCAGTGAATAGGATGCGGAACTATCATTTTAAGCTATGACGATGTCAAAGCGTGTATTCCGAGCCTGATCTGCGCAGCTGGATCCTCCATATTTAATGTCGCAAAACCCACCCCCGCTTCACAGTCTCACGCACTCATTAACGGACTATTCACTGGATGAATAACAGGAGACATCACCGCTACGCCTCAGTAGCTTGATAACTCCAGCGGTGTTACCAAAGCGGATCCCCACAGGCGTCAGGAAGACAGCCTCTCTCTGTCAATGACTGGATAATAATAATGAATCACAACGACCACGCGCCCAACATTACCGGCATGCCCCTTGAGGCAGCCGTTGAACACATCACCGGGGCCGACCCGCGCTTTGCTCTGACACAAGCCTGTATCCATGGCACGGCCTATACGGTTTTTGCCAACGCCCCGGCCAATCTGCGGGCGCTTCTGCAGAAATCCGCCGACACCTATGGCCATCGGGATCTACTGGTGTACCAGGACCAGCGCTGGAACCACGGACAGTTCTGCGACGAGGTTCTGAGGCTGGCCCATGGCATGGTCGAACAGCTTGAGGTAGCCCCAGGAGACCGGGTTGCGATTGCCATGCGCAACTATCCCGAGATGCTGGTGCTGATCATGGCTGCGGCCTCAATCGGTGCCGTAGTGGTACCCATGAATGCCTGGTGGTCCGCAGACGAGTTGGTGTTCGCGCTGGAGGACTGCGGGGCGAGGGTTGTATTTGCCGATGGCCCCCGGTACGAGGCTGTGGCCTCCCATGCAAAAGCTCACAACATCGCGCTGGTGGCTGTACGGGATGCAAAAGGCTCTCTGAGTTATGAACAGATCAAGGATCGCCCCGAGCCTGTCACCTGGCCGGCGGTTCCCCTTGACCCCGATGATGACTTTGCGGTGCTCTACTCATCCGGGTCATCCGGTACTCCCAAAGGAGTCGTTCTTACTCACCGGGGCGCCATATCAGCCGTCCATTCCCTGGTGATGTTCAAGGAAATGACACCTCTGATCAATCCCACTGCTGATGCTCCACCGCCACCCCAGACTGCATCCCTGATCGTTACCCCGCTATTTCATGTAACGGCCCTGAACTCGATGTTCCTGCAGGGGCTGGCCACCGGTGCCAAGATCGTATTGATCTACAAGTGGGATCCGGATCTCGCAGTTGGGGTAATCAACAGCGAACAGATCACCCGATTCGTCGGTGTTCCCACCCAGTCCGTTGAACTGATGGATGCGGCTCGTCGGCAGGATCAGGACCTGCCATCGCTGGCGGGTATTGTAGCCGGCGGCGCGAAGCGGCCTGCGGCCCAGGTCAGCCTGCTGGCGCAGGCTTTTCCCCGTGCCATGATCGGCTCTGGCTGGGGCATGACGGAAACCAACGGCCTGGGAATTGTGGCCTCGGGTCCGGACTATGTGGAACGTCCGGAAACCGCGGGCAGGCTGACGCCGCCATTGCAGCAGGCCCTGATCGTCGATGAGCAGGGCCGCGAGGTGCCCACCGGTCAGATCGGTGAATTGATCATCAAAAGCCCGGCAAACATGCGCTGTTACCTGAACCAGCCAGAGGCCACCCGCTCGACCCTTCGAGACGGTTGGCTTTACACCGGCGACCTGGCCCGCATGGATGACGAGGGGTTCTTTTATATCGTTGACCGGAAAAAGACCATCATCATCCGCGGCGGCGAGAATATTTCGTGTCTGGAGGTAGAAGGCGCCCTGCATCACCACCCAGGCATATCCGAAGCCTGTGTTTTTCCGATACCGGATGAGCGCCTGGGGGAAGTCGTTGGTGCGGCGGTCTATCTCCTGCCCGACTCAGACGTAACAGAAAGCAAGTTGCAACATGGACTTGCCAGCCACCTGGCGGCCTTCAAGATCCCGGAAAGAATCTGGTTCTGGCCAACTCCCCTGCCCCGGGGCGGAACCGGAAAAATCGATCGGCACAGTATACGAAGTGAATGTACGAATATCCCCACACCCATACCTGCAGGAGATAACCATGGATAGCTCAAACAACGCTCATAAACTCAACGATCTGACCATGTCAGAAAAGGTCCGCCCACTGCTGGATGCCGTCAAACAGCACATCCGGGATAATGTCGACCCCATCCTGGAGGAGTACAACCGTCTGGGAGAGGGCCGTGCAGAGCGCTTCAGCTATGCGCCCGGCCAATTGGACCTGCTGGAAGGCGCCAAGAAAAAAGCCAAGGAGGCGGGTCTTTGGAACTTCTTCCTGCCTAACGCCGAAACCGGTGAGGGTCTGTCCAACCTGGATTACGCTTATATCGCGGTTGAACTGGGCAAGAACCCGCTCGCCTCTGAAACGCTCAACTGCTCCGCTCCCGATACGGGCAATATGGAAGTACTGGAGCGTGTCGGCACGCCGGAACAGAAGGAACAGTGGCTCAAGCCCCTGCTCAATGGTGAGATCCGCTCATGCTTTGGCATGACCGAGCCCCAGGTAGCCTCCTCCGATGCGCGCAATATCGAAACCAGCGCCGTGCTTGAAGGCGATGAGTGGGTCATCAACGGCGAAAAATATTATATTTCCGGTGCCGGCGACCCCCGCTGCAAGATAATGATCTGCATGGTAAAAACCAGTCCGGATGCAGAACCCTTTCGCCAGCAGTCGCAGATTCTGGTGCCGATGGACGCGCCCGGCCTGACGATACTCGGTCCAATGAACGTGTTCGGTCATGACGATGCGCCACACGGCCACATGCACATCAAACTGGACAACGTCCGGGTCCCGAAAGACAACATTCTGTGGGGTGAAGGGCGCGGTTTCGAGATATCCCAGCTGCGCCTCGGGCCAGGCCGTATCCACCACTGCATGCGCTCCATCGGCTCCGCTGAAAAGGCTCTCGGTCTGATGATTGATCGGGGCCTGAATCGCGAAGCCTTCGGCCGCTCCATTATCGATCTGGGCAAGAACATGGAAACCATCTCCCGTGCCCGTATCGAAATCGAAGCAATGCGCATGATCGTGTTGAAAGCCGCCAAGGCCATGGATGTGCTGGGCAACAAGGAAGCCCGCATCTGGGTCTCCATGGCCAAAGCCATGGTCCCCGAGAAATGCTGCAATATCATTGACCAGGCCATCCAGATTCATGGCGCCACCGGCATCAGTCAGTGGTCACCGCTGCCAGAAATGTATACCAAGCAGCGCACGCTGCGTCTTGCGGATGGCCCTGACGAGGTTCATCACAACGTGGTGGCCCGCGCCGAAGTCAAATCCCACAACTAGAATCCGGGACGCAGCGGCCGCCAAGGCCCTGCGTACAGCACTGGAAGGAAGCTGACCATGGATATTAACAATCGTATTGTAGTGGTCACCGGCGCGGCCGGTGGCATCGGCCGAGCGCTGGCGATCCGGTTTGCCGAAGCCGGCGCCAAGCGGGTTATCTGTGCGGACCTCGATGAACAGGGTGCGCGAGAAACAGCGGAACAGATCAATGGCATTGCCCGCCAGGTCAACGTCGCCTCGGAAGAGGACATCAAGAGCATGATTGATGACGTGGAGACCCTGGAGGGTCCCATTGACCTGTTTTGCTCCAACGCCGGCATCATGGTGTCGGGCGGCCCGGAAGTATCCAACGATGACTGGCAGCGGATATGGGACATCAACGTGATGGCCCATATCTATGCGGCCAGGCACCTGGCTCCCCGGATGATCGAGCGTGGCGAGGGTTACTTCCTCAATACTGCCTCCGCTGCTGGCTTGCTGTCACAGGTGGGTTCTGCCCCCTATGCAGTAACCAAGCACGCGGCGGTGGCTCTGGCGGAATGGCTGGCACTGACCTATGGCGATGACGGCATCAAGGTATCGGTGCTCTGCCCCCAGGCCGTGCGTTCGGCCATGACCAAAGGCCACGAAGATGGCGTTGCCAGCATCGACGGTATGCTGGAACCGGAGCCGGTCGCCGAGGCCTGCTTGCAGGCCATTGAGGCAGAGACCTTCCTGGTCCTGCCGCATCCCGAAGTGCTCAACTATTTTCGCAACAAGGCGGAGAATTATGATCGCTGGATCGGCGGCATGAAGAAGCTCAATCGGGCTTACCGGAGGAGCTGATCACAGGCGGCTGTGGAGACTCGCCTGCATCAACCCTCGATTACCGGGCCTCAACGATTTCGTTGAGTTGCAGGCGGGGTTCACCCCGCTGGATAGCCAGGAGCTGCCGGTCCTGCGCCAGCATTACCTGCAGCTCCTCAGCACAGGTCTGCCGACGCACAACATCGAATAGCGCCTGGGCTTGAGGATAATGCTGGGCGAGAAATCCCAGCCATTGTTTGCAGCGACCCGGGGCATGGCGATCAGCGACTCGCTCACGCACCTGTCGATAGAAGTCCAACAACCAGGGTTGCAGCTCTGTCCAGCTCAGGTCAGCTCCCGCCATGCCCTGCTCCGTGGTTCGGATGCAGTGCGCGAGACCAGGGCGTGCAACCAGACCACGACCGATCATGACCTGCTCACAGCCACTGACCCGACGGATTTCCTGATAGTCATCCAGACTTGTCACATCTCCATTGGCAACCACCGGTACAGCCACCGACTCACGCACTCTGGCCAGCCATTCCCAATGCGCCGGCGGCTTGTAGCCTTCTACCTTGGTCCGCGCGTGCACGGCGATCTCTGCCGCACCTGCATCGGCCAGTGCACTGGCGCATTCCAGCGTCAGGCTGGTGTCGCTGTAACCCAGGCGCATCTTGGCCGTGACCGGAATGGCCGCAGGTGTTGCCGCCCGCACGGCAGCAACGATCTGGTATAGCGTGTCCGGCTCACGCAACAGCGTGGCACCACCGCGGTGACGATTGACGGTCTTTGCCGGACAGCCGAAATTCAGATCCACCGCCGGCGCACCCAACTCTGCCAGCAGCGCTGCGTTATGCGCCAGCCAGTCGGGGTCCGAGCCCAGCAGTTGTGGATGCACCGGCACGCCTGCAGCGGTTTTCCAATCATGCAGGCTCTCCGGAACGATACGCCGGATGGTACCGGTATTCAGCGGACCATCCGTCACCCGGATGAATTCACTGACACAACGATCGATACCGCCGATACGGGTGAGGATATCGCGCAGCGGGGCATCCACCAGCCCCTCCATGGGAGCCAGAATGACGGCGTGCTTCATGGATCAATGCCGTGATCGGCAAGCAGCCTGAGCAATCCGGCCTCGTCCATCACCTGCACCCCCAACTGCTCGGCCTTTGCCAACTTACTGCCAGCGCCCGGCCCAGCCACCACACAATGGGTCTTGGCCGAGACGCTGCCGGCCACCTTGGCACCCAGGTCTTCCAGGTAGTCCTTGGCCACATCCCTCGAAAATGTTTCCAGAGTGCCGGTCAGCACCCAGGTCTGACCACTCAGGGGCAGCTCCGCGCCCTGAGCCTTGGGGCTATCCCAGTGCATACCGAAATCCTTCAACTGCTGTTCGATAGCCAGTACTCGTTGCCGCTGTGCCACATCCTGGAAATACTCGCGCAAACTCTTGATGGCCTTTTCGTTCAGCCGTTCGACTTGCTTCAGATCGAGCCAATCCGCTTCTATGATGGCGGGCAGACCGCCAAAGCGGTCAGCCAATCGCTGAGCGCTGGTGCTGGCGACCGAGGGGATTTCCAGGCGGGCGAGGAACTCGCCCAGGCTGACGCTGGCAGCAAACTCCGGCGCCAGTTCGCCTTCCTCCTGCAGCTCCACCCCCCGCTCGCGCAGTTGATGAATAACCGTCTGATTGTGTTCATCCTGAAAAAAAGACGAAATCTCATGGGCAACTTCGGCGCCTACCTCCGGTAAAAACTGCAGTACCTCTTGCTTCGCCTGGCTGACCCGCGCCAGGGTGCCCAGCGCGCGGGCCAGCAGTTTGGCGGTTTCTTCACCAACGTCGGGAATGCCCAGCGCATAGATGAAGCGCGCCAGTGTCACCTGCTTGCTGTGCTGGATCGCCAGCAGCAGATTATTGCTCGACACCTCGGCAAAACCTTCCAGAGTAATGACCTGTTCATAGGTCAATGCATACAGGTCAGCGGGTGAAGCAATCATCTCGCGCTCGATCAACTGCTCGATAATCTTCTCGCCAAGACCATCAATATCCAGTGCCCGACGCGACACAAAATGCATGATCGCCTGCTTCAGCTGCGCCTTGCAGGCCAGGCGTCCGACGCAACGATAGGCCACACCCTCGGTCACCGTCTGCCTGCCCCGGCCACGCTTGATCAACTGAGTACGCTCAACAGCGGACCCGCATACCGGGCACTGCTCAGGTACATGCACCGGGCGGGCATCGGCGGGCCGCAGATCAGCAACCACTTGCATCACCTGGGGGATGACATCGCCGGCGCGGCGGATGATCACAGTGTCACCGATCATCACCCCGAGGCGCTGCACTTCATCCATGTTGTGCAATGTGGCATTGGACACTGTGACGCCGGCAACCTGTACCGGCTTCAGCCGCGCCACCGGGGTAACGGTGCCCGTGCGGCCGACCTGAAATTCAACGTCCAGCAGCTCGGTCATTTCCTCACTCGCCGGAAACTTGTGCGCGATAGCCCAGCGCGGTTCACGCGCCCGAAAACCCAGCTCACGCTGCCACGCCAGATCATTGACCTTGAAAACGACACCGTCGATTTCGTAAGGCAAGCTGTTGCGGCGCTCACCGATATCCCGGTAGTAATCCAGACAACCATCGATGCCGTCGACCAGTTGCAGTTCACGGCTGATCAGCAATCCCCAGTCACGCAGGCAATGCAGAATGCCAACCTGGGTGTCGGGCAGCTCACCTTCAAAGCGGCCTATGCCGTAGCAGCAGAACTCCAGCGGGCGCCGGGCGGTGATGTTGGAATCGAGTTGACGCAGCGAGCCAGCTGCAGCATTTCGCGGGTTGGCGAAGGTCTTGCTGCCCGCCTCGCGGGCGCTTTCGTTCAGCCGCTCGAAGCCGGCTTTGGTCATATAGACCTCGCCACGTACTTCCAGCACCGCTGGCCAGCCAAAACCGCGCAGCTTCAGCGGGACATTGCGTACGGTACGCACGTTGGCGGTAATGTCCTCGCCGGTGGTGCCATCGCCCCGGGTAGCACCACGGACCAGCACGCCGTTTTCATACAGCAGGCTGATGGCCAGACCGTCCAGCTTGGGCTCACAACAGTAAGCCACGCTGGCAGCATCGCTAAGCAGGTCGCCCGCAGGGAGATCCAGTGCGCGGCGCACCCGACTGTCGAAGTCGCGCATGTCGCTTTCCTGGAAGGCATTACCCAGGCTCAGCATGGGGACGTCATGACGCACCTGACCGAATGCCGACGAGGCCATGCCACCGACCCGCTGAGTGGGCGAGTCTGGGGTGATGATGTCGGGATTGGCCTCTTCGAGTGCTTTCAGCTGGTTGAACAACCGATCATATTCCGCGTCGGGCACCGTAGGCTCGTCGAGAACATAGTAGTTGTAGTTGTGCTGGGCGATCTGCTCACGCAACTGCTGAGCGTGAACCGAAGGGTCTGAATTCGAGATCATGGTTGGTCAAATCATCGGCGATGGAAACAAGACGATGATTGTAGCAAGGAACCCACCTCCGGCGGCAGCGCGGCTTGCACCGACTCATAATGCACCAGGGTGGAATTCAAACGCTGGAGCGCCCACAGTGAAGGTTCCCGCGCAGAGGGAACCTGTCTGGAGCCGAGTGCTCGCTCCATACCAGGCGGCTCTGTACGAAAAGTGTCTGCGCTGCGCGCTGCCCTCAGGTCAACTCAGCGGCGCTGGCCGAGGCGCTTGCGCTCGAATTCAGCGATCCGCTGGCGGTAATGTTCGATGGTCTGGGCAGTCAGCACGCTGCGATTCTCGTCCTTCAGATCGCCGCCCAACTCCTGCGCCAACTTGCGCGCCGAGGCGATCATCAGATCCAGTGCCTGTTTCGGATGCCGCGGGCCCGGCAGCCCCATGAAGAAACTCACTGCCCGCACGTGGCTGTGCTCCAGCTCCTCGGGGTCGAAGGTGCCGGGGTTCAATGCGTTGGCCATGGAAAACAAAACGTCACCATTCCCGGTCATGCTTTCATGACGATGGTAGATGTTCATATCGCCGTGGCGCAGGCCACTCTCCATGATGCTCTGCATCATGGCGGCTCCGGGGAAACCCTCCTCACCACGGGAGACCACCAGAATGACCAATACCTCATCAAAGGGTTCGGGCTCAGGGGCTGGCGGTGGAACTTTCTCGGTTGCCTGCAATACCGGCTCCACCGACCGGGTGGCCAGTCCGGGCTTGCCGCCGGCGCCAGAGGTCGGCTGGTGGAGGGGCGGCTGTGGCTCGAGCGGCACGTCCAGATCCAGTCCTGCCTGTTGGGGCTGTCTGACGGGCTCGACTTCGATTCCCGGGTCATCCGAGAAGTCATCGCCAAACGATGGTTCTTCCCGCTCACCACGGGCAATAATCCGGGGCGGCCCCAACAGTTCGTCATTGGCGCCGCCATCCGGCACCCCTTTGAAATCACGTTCGAGCTTGAAACGGATGCGCGAGCGACCGCCCATGCGTCGCCAGCCATCGAAAAGAATTCCCGCAATGAACAAAAGGCCGATGATGATCAGCCACTCTCGCAAACCAAAATCCATGAATAGCAGTTCCCGTTATGCCCTACCAATGAAGAACCTTTGAGGCTCTTAGCACTTATGCGAGACAGTAACATGCTCGCGCAATATTGTGCAGCGGCCGAATCTATACTTCTGCCAGCGCCACCGCTTCTTCAACATTGACTGTGACAAGCCGAGAGCATCCTGGTTCATGCATAGTTACACCCATCAGTTGATCAGCCATTTCCATGGCGATCTTGTTGTGGGTAATGTAAATGAATTGCACCCGACTCGACATCTCTTTCACCATGCGCGCATAGCGCCCAACGTTGGCATCATCCAGCGGCGCGTCCACTTCGTCCAGCATGCAGAACGGCGCGGGATTCAGTTGAAAGATCGAGAACACCAGAGCGATCGCCGTCAACGCCTTTTCGCCACCGGACAATAGATGAATGGTGCTGTTCTTCTTGCCTGGCGGGCGCGCCATGATGGTCACGCCGGTATCCAGCAGATCATCACCGGTCAGCTCCAGCCAGGCGCTGCCGCCGCCGAATACTTTCGGGAACAGATTCTGCAAACCCGCATTGACCTTGTCGAAGGTTTCCTTGAAGCGGCTGCGGGTTTCCTTGTCGATCTTGCGAATCACCTGTTCCAGGGTATCCAGCGCATCTACAAGATCAGCGTTCTGGGCGTCCAGATAGCGCTTGCGCTCGGACTGTTGCTCGTATTCGTCAATTGCCGCGAGGTTGATCGCACCCAACCGCTGGACCTGCGCATCCAGACGCGTCAGTTGTTGCTCCCATTCGGATTCACTGGCGCCCTCGGATAGCGTTGCAATAACGCCTTGCAGATCGTAGCCGGCCTCCAGCAACTGCTCCTGCAATCCCTGCCGCCGTGTCTGCATATCTCGGGTCAGCAGGCGCTGCTCATCAAGCTGGCTGCGTAACGCCTGCGCCTGCTGCTCTGCCTGCTGACGCCGACGCTCCTGTTCGCGCATCTGCTGATCGACCTGCTCCAGCGCCTGACGCGCCATGCCCAGATCCTGCTCGGCCTGAAGACGACGTTCGAGCAGGGATTCCAACTCGATGCGCTGGTCCTCTTCCGGTCCCTGAGTTTCTTCCAGCGACATCTGCAGCTGCTCGCGGCGTTCGGCCAGGCGTTCGACCTGAACCTGCAACCGCTCCAACCCCTGGCCGGTGGAATCGAGCTGTGCCCGCAGTGATTGTTTTCGCAACGCCAGCTGGTGTGCCCGGTCGTGCTGCTCGCGTGATTGCTGGCGGGCCTGCTCAAGCTGCGCGCGAACCTGCTCGCGTTGCTGGATCAAGGCTTCACGACGAGCACTGTCATCGGCCATGCTATCGAGCGCATCCTGCAGCGTCATCCGCGCTTCACCAAGCTGTTCGAGTTCATCAGCGCGCTGCGCCTGAATATCCTCCAGATCGGCTGTAATACGCTCGCGTCTGGCATTGACCTGCTCCAGCCGTACCTGCCGCGCCGAGCGCTGCGCCTTGAGCTCTCCCTGTTCGCGTCCGAGCTGGGCCAGACGTTGTTGCAGGGAATCGCGCTGCAGTTCGAACTGGCGACTGTGCTCGCGCAGTTCGACAACTCGTTCCTCGTCAGCATCAAGTCGCGCCTGCTGCTGTTCAAGACTGGTATGCAGATCCTGCATTTCCTGCTGCCGAGCCAGCACCCCAGCGCCCTGATCCTCGCCACGTTGAAAGCGCAGCCAGTTGTGCCCCAGCCAGTGCCCGGCAGGTGTCACCACGGACTCATGACTGGCCAGCGATGCGCGCATGGCCAGCGCCTGCTGCAGATCTGCAGCGGTGCGGATGCTGCCCAACCAGGCGGTAAGATCCAGCGCGGAGTCTACCTTGGCCAGCAGCCAATCGCCGGCAGGCGCCGCACCCGCTGCACCCGCTGCACCAGTCGAAGCATCCATGAGGCGCAGACTGCCTTGCTGGAAACTATCCAGCGCTGCCGCCTGCTCATCCAGGGAACTCAGGCACACAGTCTGCAGATCATCGGCCAGTACCGCCTCCACCGCGCGCTCCCAGCCCGATGCGACGCGCAGCTGCCCTGCCAGCACCGCTGTACTGTCCAGCCCTCGTGCCTGCAACCATTGCTGCACCCCGGCGCCCTGGTCCAGCGCCGCCTGCTGCAGCGCCTCCAACGAGGCCAGACGACCACCCTGACGCTGAAACTCGCCCCGGCGGATATCCAGCTCCTGGGTCAATGCGCCGAGGGTATCCCGTTCCTGTTGCAGGCTGTCAGTCAGATCATCCAGCGCCAACCGGTCGGTCTCGCCGCGCATTTCCAGTTCGACCAGCTGTTCATTCAACTCATCGAGTTCATCATCCAGCGAACCGGCGGACAACCCAAGGCGTTCATCTTCCAGCCGTTGGATGCGATCACCGAAGCGTTCTACGCTCTGCTCAAGATGCCGGATGCGCGACTGCTCCACTTCTACCTGCTGGCGCGGCGCCGAGGCTCGTTGGTTGAACTCGTCCCAGTTGCCCTGCCACGCCTGCATCGCCGCTTCGGCTTCCTGCATGCGGTCCGCGGCTTCCTCATCAGCGGCGCCGGCCAATTCCAGCTCCGGCTCGGTGCGGGCCAGCTCGTCGCGCAGATCGGCGAGCAGCGCCTGATCCTGGGTCAGATGACTCTGCGCCTCCTGCCAGGCCTGCTCGGTCTGGTCCAGATCCTCGCGTATCTGGCGCTGGCGGTCACGGTTGAATTGCAACACTTGCTCGATACGACTGATGTCAGCGCCGATACTGTAATAACGCGCCTGTACCTGATTGAAACCTTCGTTCAGATCACTGTGCTGGTCACGCTGCTTCTCGATCTCGCTGTCGGCGTTGCGCTGCTCGGCGATAATGGCTTCGAGCGCGACCTCCAGGCTGCGTACCTGCTGTTCACGTTCGGTGGTTCGTGTATCCAGCGTCTGCCAGCGCAACGCCTGCAACTGCGCCTTGAGCTGACGCTCCTCGGCTTTTAAGGTCTTGTACTTCTCCGCCGCCTGGGCCTGACGATGCAGGTGCGCCAATTGCCGCTCCAGCTCATCGCGCAGATCGGTCAGGCGCTCTAGGTTTTCATGAGTGCGGCGGATACGGTTTTCGGTTTCCCGGCGACGTTCCTTGTATTTGGAAATGCCCGCCGCCTCCTCGATGAACAGCCGCAATTCATCGGGTTTGGCTTCGATCAACTTGGAGATCATGCCCTGTTCGATGATTGAATAACTACGCGGCCCGAGGCCGGTCCCAAGGAAGAGTTCGGTGATATCCCGACGTCGGCATTTGGTCCCATTGAGATAATATTGATTTTGTGCTTCGCGGGTTACCTTGCGGCGTATGGATATCTCGTTGTAGCCCGCGTATTCACCCTGCAGGGTGCCATCACTGTTATCGAAGATCAGTTCGATAGACGCCTGTCCTACGGGTTTGCGGCTGTTCGAACCGTTGAAGATGACGTCCGTCATCGACTCGCCACGCAGGTTCTTTGCCGAGCTTTCACCCATCACCCAGCGCACTGCATCGATTATATTCGACTTGCCACAGCCGTTCGGCCCGACAACCGCGCCCATATTGGTCGGAAAGAAAACTGTGGTAGGATCCACGAAGGACTTGAAACCCGCCAGCTTGATGCACTTGAGTCGCATTGAGAAATGTCGTTCCTTGCCGTTCGGTAAGTGTCTGGCAGCCATCCGGCGGATATTTGCACACTGGAAAAACGTCCCTTTTTACCTGTAATACTTCCTGAATAGAAGCCCCGAGCCAAGCATTGGGAATCATGCATGGTCAGAAGGTCATTCCGGTTCGCAGGTAAGCAAGCAATAGGCTTTACTCTTGGTTGGCGGCGGCACAACTGCGCTGCTGCAAATATGAACAAAGATAAATTCGAGACTGGATAACTGAATGTCTGCTACGACAACATCCCAATCACCGTCAAATGGCTGGTCTGCCAGCCGCATCATTGGCTTGCTCATCGGCGCTGCGCTGCTGGCCATGACCATACTGATCCCTGCGCCGGCTGGAATGAGCGAGGCGGCCTGGAAGGCAGGCGGCCTGATGATGCTGCTGGCAGCCTGGTGGGCCACCGAGGCGATTCCGATTCCGGCCACCTCGCTGGTGCCGATCGTATTGATCCCGGCATTGGGGCTGGGCAGTGTCGGTCAGGCAACCGCGCCCTATGCCAACCCGACCATCTTCCTGTTCATGGGTGGCTTCGTGCTGGGTCTGGCCATGCAACGCTGGAACCTGCACAAGCGCATCGCACTGATGACACTGTTGGCGGTGGGCACCAAGCCCAGCCATCAGATTGGTGGCTTCATGATTGCCACCGCCTTCCTCAGTATGTGGGTGAGTAATACAGCAACCGCCATCATGATGCTGCCGATTGGTCTTTCGGTGGTCAGCATGTTCGAGAACGAGGATCCTGCTGCCGTGCGCAAGTATGCCACCGCCCTGCTGCTGGCCATCGCCTATGCGGCTAGCCTTGGCGGCGTCGGCACCATCATCGGTACTCCACCCAATGCGTTGCTGGTGGCCTATCTTGCGGACAACCACGATATCCATATCGGTTTCGGTCAATGGATGCTGATTGGCGTGCCGATTTCGATATTGATGCTGGCGACGGTCTGGCTGTTCCTGGCGCGCAAGGATTTCGGGCTTAGCGCTGACAACAACAGCCGCGAGTTGCTGCAGAAACAATTGAACGACCTGGGATCAATGAGCCGAGGTGAGAAGCGGGTAGGTATCGTGTTCCTGCTGACTGCCGCCGCTTGGATCTTTCAACCCTTGATATCCGAATCGCTCATCCCCTGGTTGAACGACACCATCATCGCCATTGCCTCGGCAATCATCATGTTCCTCATCCCGGTTGATCGCGAGAAAGGCAACCTGATGGACTGGGACACTGCATCGAAAATGCCCTGGGGCGTATTGCTGCTGTTCGGTGGTGGCTTGACACTGGCGTCCGTCATTACCTCCTCCGGCCTGGCCGTATGGATCGCCGAATCCATGTCCGCGGTAGGCACATTGCCGACCCTGGCTATCGTGCTGATCATTACAGCCGTGATCATCTTCCTTACCGAGATCACCAGTAATACCGCTACGGCGGCAGCCTTCCTGCCGCTGATGGGCGCGCTGGCCATGGCCCAGGACGTGTCGCCGATACTGTACGCCGTACCGGCCGCCGTGGCCGCCAGCTGTGCCTTCATGATGCCGGTAGCCACCCCGCCGAATGCCATCGTCTTCGGTACCGGCCATATGAAAATCAGCGACATGATCACCGCAGGCTTCAAGCTGAACCTCGCCGGCGTGGTCATCGTCGGCGTGGTCGCCTACTACCTGATGTTCTGGGTATTCGGAATCTGACCCGGCAGCGACCTGCATGACCGAACCGCCGTCCTTGTGATGGCGGTTTTTTTATGCCTGGAGTATCCCGGACGCTGGAGCGTGGGAGATTCTATGGTTCATGCCAACCCCTTTTATCAGGTTTTGGGCCGATAAACCGTTTGATTCTGCATCAAGGCAAAGGCAATGCGCGCCAACTTTCTTGCCAGCTTGATCAGCGCCTGGATGGGCTTGAGTCCCTGTGATAGATAGGTCTCGTATAACGCCTTCCAGGCAGCGGTTTTACGGGCAGCCATAGCCGCGTTGTAGAGCAGGCGGCGTAATTCCGGGTCGCCTTTCTTGGTGAGTTTTCGTCGGCCTGCCTGCTTGCCAGAGTCTCGGACTTTGACATCCATCCCCAGGTAAGCGATGAAGGCGTCACTGCTCTTGAAGCGACCTCGGTGGAAGGTGTTGGCGAGTGCCATTGAGCTCAGCTCGCCAATGCCTTCGATGTCCATGCAGCGTTTTGCATCTGCGTCCCAGCCTACGTCTGCCAAGGCCTGCTTCAGGCGCTGGGTAATCAGCAGCTCAACGCGACGGATATGTATCCAGCTGTTTGCTCGCCTGCTTCAACTCAGGTACATCCTGCAAGCTCTGGCTCAACGCTACTCGGGTATGAACCAGCGAGGCTCGACGGCGCATCAGGCTTTGGATGCGGTAAAACGCATCATGGGCAGGGATCCAAGGCTTGAGCTCCTCAAGCTCGTTGCTCAAATAACGCAGGATCAGTCTGGCATCAGACGGGTCGGTCTTGGCCCGGGTACCTACCCCATCGCGGTAACGGCTGAGCCGATAACCATCCAGTAAGTAGAGCGGGTGTGCTGCTGCATGAGCCAGCGTGGCCAGTTGCCGATGATAAATTCCGGTGGCTTCCAGCGCGATCCTTGAGCCCTGCGGCAACGACTTCAACCAGCGCTTAATAGCGCTGGGGGAGTTGTTGATCGTGTCGATCTGAGGGGCGTCACTGCGAGCGATCACCAGCTCCGCCTTGCTGACATCGATACCCACCAGGATAGATTCAACAGATTTTGTCATGGCGCGTCCTCCAAGCTAAAGTAGTCTTTGACTTGTCAGGGCTCACCAGACGCTGGCTTGCGACGTATCGTCGGTCTGAGCGGCTTGGCTCTGCCGATGGATTCTCTATTGGCGTTTATGGTGAGGGTGGGGCGAAATCTCCCACAGTCCGTGCCGAAAGGCCGGAAAACGATTGAGCCCCTCCACCCTGACAGGTCCATTTTGGACCTGCAGATGAACCATACAAACGGTCTGGACGATCGGAGTGGCAGGCGGACGCCGCGCTATCAGATGGTTCCCATGCTCTGCGCGGTGGCTGGAACGGAGCGCGGAGCATCTCCATATGCATTCCTACGCTGGAGCGCGGGAACTATCGGATTACTGCGACTCCCACGCTCTAGCCTGGGAGCGCTTGAGGCTCAGAGGGCGCGATCTATCCGCAGTACGCTGGGCTGGCCCTGCTGTTCGCCAAGAATGATATCTATGGCCTCGGCTGCGTGGCTTGCCTGCATGACGTCGCTGGTCGCGGAGATGCGTGCGCTCAGCTGCAGAGCCTGGCCTGGCTTCATTTCGACACCTGGCATCAGTGCATCGCCGGAATCCAGCGTCACTTCTGTCGGCAACTGTCCCTTGCCCAGGCGTTGAGCGAAGAGCGGCATGGGTGGGCCATCAGGGTCGCGGGCAGAGATGAACACCACAGCGTCATCCGCAAATTGCGCAGCCACGTCATCAGCCAGCTCGATGCGCACCTTGACCTGCGCCTGCCGATCGTCAGCGGCATCTGTATCAGCGACTTCACCACCGCCCGAGGCCTGCAAACGCTCCTGCGCCCGGTCAATACCGCCCTGAATGGCTTTGGCGCCTTCGCTGCCCGGTGGCATTCCGGCCATCAACCGTTTCCAGTAGCTGATCGCACCAGCGTACTCGCCGGACTCGAACGCAGCGATTCCCAACAGGCCCAAAGCCGTCGGCTCGTTGGGGTTGAGTTCCAGAGCTCGATCCAATGCGGCCACAGACTCGCTGTCTAGATGGTTGTTATTGGCAAAGAAGCGCGCCTGTGCCAGCTGCGCCAGCACTTCGGCACGCTCACCGATGCGCTGCAGACTGTTGGCAAATGCCTCTGCCGACTTCTCAGGGCGCTGATCAGCCAGGTAGGCGCGACCCAGCATGTACCAGACCTCACCGTTCTCCGGCTGGACTTCGGTAATGCGCTCCATGCGGTCGATATAGCCCTCCAGATTGGCCGGTGCCGGTTCGTCCTGTATTTCACGCAACAGGGCAACGCCAGCGGGGTTACCCCAACTCATGTACAACATGACCACCACCAGCGGCAACGCGCCGGCAGCCAGAATCAGCGGCCAGGGGCCCCCACGGCGCAATGGGCGACGCTCTTCATCTGCGCGGGCAGTATCTTCCAGAAGCAGCTTGCCCGCTTCTTCCAGCGCAGCATCGTGCTGCTCGGCGGTCAATTCTCCCGCCGCCTGCTGATTGCCCAACTCCGCTACACGCTCCTCGTACAACGCCACGTTGAGAGCGGTTCTATCAACCTTGCTCTGACCACGCATTTTCCATACCGGCCAGACCACAACCAGCATGCCCGCCAGCATCAGCAGCGCGCTATAAACCCAGAAATCAGTCATCAGCTGTCTTCTTCTCTTTCCAGCAGGGATTGCAGACGTTGTTGCTCGTCCTGGCTCATGTGTTGTGTTGCCGATGCACGCAGCGCCCGCTGACGGCGTCGCAGCAGCACGATCAGGAACACAAACCCGCCCAGCAGCAATACACCCGGGGCAAACCACAACACCACTGTTGCCGGCGTCAGAGCGGGCTTGTAACGCACAAAGTCGCCATAGCGGCTGACCATGAACTCCAGAATCTGCTGGTCGTCCTTGCCTTCGGTGACCATGCGGTGCACTTCACGACGCAGGTCCATGGCGATGGGTGCATCGGAGTCCGCAATGTTCTGGTTCTGACATTTAGGGCAGCGCAACTCGGAGCTGACCTGATAGAACTGCTGACGCTGCGCTTCGGTTTCAAACTCGAAGGTATCCACCGCAGCCAATGCAAGCGGTGCCAGCATCGATAGCAGCAGCACATTCAACCAGCGGGTCATGGCTGCACTCCTTCATCGACCAGCGCCTGATAGCGCGGACCGAGCTGGGTTTCCCATACGCGCTCATCGACCACGCCGACGAACTTGTAACGGATCACCCCTTCGGCATCGATCAGGAAGGTTTCAGGCGCACCATAAACACCCAGATCCAACCCAAGTCGGCCATCGGTATCGCTGATATTCAACTGGTAGGGGTCATGAAATTCCTTGAGCCACTGCCGGGCATCCACGGTGTTGTCCTTGTAGTTCACTCCGTGAATGATCACGCCCTGCTCCGCCAACGCATTGAGCACCGGGTGCTCGACGCGACAGGCCACGCACCAGGTCGCCCAGACGTTGACCAGCGCCGGTCGGCCGACCAGATCCGCTTGGGTAATCCTCGCCCCATCCTCTTCCACCGCAGCCAGATTGAATTCGGGGAACGGCTTGTCGATCAGGGCAGATGGCAGCGTACTGGGATCAATAGCCAGATCCTGCTGTGTCTTCTTGTCCTTCAGGGTGACCAGAAACAACGCCAGCAGCAGTACGAACAGCACCAGCGGAATCAGCATCCAGGGTCTGCGCATCAGACAGCCTCCCCTTTTGCCGCCAGAGGCACGTTGCGACGCTGTCGCACCTTCAGGCGGTAACGTTTATCACTGGCCGCCAGCAGACCACCTAAGGTCATCAGCAGGCCACCACCCCAGATCCAGCGTACAAACGGCTTGATATGCACACGAATTGCCCAGGCACCGTTTTCCAGCGGCTCGCCCATGGCAACAAACAGGTCACGGGTGAGTCCGGCATGGATACCGGCTTCGGTCATCGGCATGTTCTGTACGGTATACAGACGTTTTTCGGGGTTCAGGAGAGTGATTCGGCGACCATCGCGGAATATTTCGATATGCCCCTCATCGGAAATCCAGTTCGGGCCTTCCAGGTGCGTAGCGCCCTGGAACACGAAGCTGTAACCACCCAGTTCCAGTGTGTCGCCCGGCGCCATGCGCAGATCACGCTGGCTATCGAACAGGCTGGCGCCGACCACACCCACGGCACACACGGCAATACCGATATGCGCCAGGGTCATGCCCCAGTAACTGCGTGGCAGTGCGCGCACGCCCCGTGCCAGCCCCTTGTTACGGGTCTTGTCGAGAATGTCTCGCAGACTGGCGCCGGTCACCCACAGTACCAGGAACAGCATACTGCCGACGGCCAGATGATGGTCACCAATCCATACTGCCAGACCGATGGCCCCGAGCGCAGACAGGATCAGCACCCACTTCAATTGACCGATCAACCATTTGACCGGCGTATCCTTCCAGCGGCTGACCACACCGACACCCATGGCCAGCATGAGCACGGCCATCAAGGGTACGAACAAGGCATTGAAGTAAGGCGGGCCCACCGACACCATGGTGCCGGTAATCGCGTCCAACGCCATCGGGTACAGGGTACCCAGCAGCACCATCAGCGTGGCCACCACCAGAATTACGTTATTGACCAGCAGCAGGGTTTCCCGCGACCACAGGGCGAAGCCGATCTGGCTCTTGACCACAGGTGCACGTACCGCGTAGAGCGCCAGCGAGCCGCCGACAACGGCCAGCAGGAAGCCGAGGATAAACACCCCGCGCTCGGGGTCCGTAGCGAAGGCGTGCACCGAGGTCAGCACGCCGGAACGCACCAGGAAGGTACCCAGCAGGCTCAGAGAGAAGGCAGCAATGGCCAGCAATACCGTCCAGCTCTTGAACACACCGCGCTTTTCGGTCACTGCCAATGAATGAATCAGCGCGGTACCCACCAGCCAGGGCATGAAAGAGGCGTTCTCTACCGGATCCCAGAACCACCAGCCGCCCCAGCCCAGTTCGTAATAGGCCCACCAGGAGCCCAGCACAATACCCAGGCCGAGGAAAGCCCAGGCCACGATAGTCCAGGGCCGCGACCAGCGTGCCCAGGCAGCATCCAGGCGACCACCCAGCAGCGCCGCAATGGCGAATGCAAAAGCCACCGAGAAGCCCACATAGCCCATGTACAACATCGGCGGATGCACGATCAGGCCGAAATCCTGCAGCAGTGGATTGAGGTCGTTACCATCTGCCGGGAAATACGGCAGCTGGCGATCAAAGGGGTTGGAGGTCATCAGCATGAACAGCAGGAAGCCGATACTGATCATGCCCATGACCGCCAGTACGCGGCTGAGCATCTCTTCCGGCAGATCGCGAGAGAAGATCGCCACCGCAAAGGTCCAGCCAGCGAGAATCAAGGCCCACAGCAACAGCGAGCCTTCGTGACCGCCCCACACCGCGCTGACCCGGTAGTACCAGGGCAGCGCCGAGTTGGAGTTGAGCGCCACATAAGTCACGCTGAAATCATTGCTGACGAATGCATATACCAGACAGATGAAGGCAAACAGCACGAACAGACACTGCGCCAGCGCGGCTGGCTGAGCAAAGCCCATCGCCAGAGTATCTCCACGCCAGGCGCCATACAGCGGGACGGTAGCCTGCAGCACCGCCAGTACCAGCGCGATGATCAGGCCAATCTGGCCAAGTTCGGGAATCATTCTGCCTCCGGATCAGTTGGAGGACGGCGTATAGACGCCATCCACTTTCATGTGCTCGACCTGCTCCAGCGCCTGGGCTACTTCCGGAGGCATATACTCCTCATCGTGCTTGGCCAGTACTTCATCGGCGACCAGCATGCGGTTTTCATCCAGACGTCCAAGCGCGACGATACCCTGCCCCTCGCGGAACAGGTCCGGCAGGATACCGCCATAGGAGACCAGCACATCTTCATTGCCGTCACTGACGGCAAAGGTCACTTCCAGACTGTCCGGCGCCCGCTTGAGGCTGCCCGCCACCACCATGCCGCCAGCTCGAATGCGTGCGTCCTGCGGAGCGACCCCGCTGGCAATCTCAGTGGGGGTATAAAACAGGTTGATATTCTGTTTCAGAGCGCCCAGCGCCAAGGCCACGGCGACACAGACGCCGACCACGACCAACAGAATCAGCAACAGGCGTTTCTTGCGCTGCGGATGCATCATTTCATCTCCCGACGGCGGCGACGCGCCTCTTCATTGACCAAGCGCCGACGGGCCAGCCACGGCTGCACCACGTTCAGAGCCAACACGACCAGGGTAATGGCGTAGGACGACCAGACATAGACACCATGCCCGTCCATCGCCAGCATTTCAGCCAGGTTGTTCATGACAATTTCTCCAGCGTGTCACGCACCCAGCGAGTCTTGTGCTCACGGCGTAACACCTCAAGCCGCATGCGCATCAGCAGGCTGACGGTGAACAGTGCATAGAAGCCCAGCACCATCAGCAGCAGCGGCAACCACATTTCCACCGGCATGGCCGGCTTTTCGGTGAGCTTGAAGGTGGCGGGCTGATGCAGAGTATTCCACCAGTCCACCGAGTATTTGATGATGGGGATGTTCACCATGCCGACAATCGCCAGTACCGCCGTGGCCTTGGCCGATGTCTCGCGGTTACTGATCGCCTGGCCCAGAGCAATAATGCCGAAATACAGGAACAGCAGAATCAGCATGGAAGTCAGTCGAGCATCCCATACCCAATAAGTGCCCCAGGTCGGTT
Source organism: Halopseudomonas litoralis (assembly GCF_900105005.1). Taxonomy (NCBI): domain Bacteria; kingdom Pseudomonadati; phylum Pseudomonadota; class Gammaproteobacteria; order Pseudomonadales; family Pseudomonadaceae; genus Halopseudomonas; species Halopseudomonas litoralis. The sequence continues at coordinate 891,093 of NZ_LT629748.1, read as the reverse complement.
TGCCCCAGATAGCGCCGGTCAGCAGCGCGACAAAGGTCATCCAGGCGCCGATGGGCGCGGCGCACTTGAGCGCTACATCAGCAAGCTTCATGCGCCAGACCAGGCTGACAATCCCCGCAGCCGCCAGCATCAGATAGCAGGACTGAGCGACAAAGGCCGCCGGCACGTGGATGTAGATGATCCGGAAACTGTTGCCCTGCTGGTAATCCTGCGGTGCGAAGAACAGGCCCCAGATGCATCCGCCGATCAGCAACAACACACCTATCACGGCAAACCAGGGCAGCCAGCGACCACTGATGTCGTAGAACCACTTGGGCGAACCCAGTTTATGAAAGAAGCTCCAATTCATGCGTTACCTGCTAATGAACTCATTCACTTACCCCAATGCGTAAACCGGCGGCGATGGCGATCGGTGCCAGACTCAGCGCCAGCACCGCCAGACAGCCCAGCCACAGCGCAAAACCGGTGACCGGCATGCCCTGCAACGCCGCGTCCATGGCACCGGTGCCAAGAATCAGCACTGGAATGTACAGCGGCAGGATCAACAGGGCCAGCAACAAACCGCCACTCTTGAGGCCAACCGTCAGGGCTGCACCCACCGCGCCCAGCAGACTGAGCACAGGCGTACCCAGCAACAATGTCATTGCCAGCACCGGTAGCGATGACAGCGGCAATGCCAGCATCAGACCAAACAGGGGTGCCAGAATAACCATGGCCAGCCCTGACATCAGCCAGTGGTGCAGCACCTTGACCAGCACCATCAATGCCAATGGATGTGGCGACAGCACCCATTGTTCCAACGAACCGTCTTCATAATCACTGCGAAACAGCCCATCCAGCGACAACAAGGTGGCCAGCAGAGCCGCCACCCAGATCACCCCCGGCGCCATGCTCCGTAACATGGACGGCTCTGGCCCGACGGCCAGCGGAAACAGACTGACGACCAAGGCAAAAAACACCAGCGGGTTGAGCAAGTCACCCGGCCGACGCCAGGCCAGGCGCCACTCACGGCAGAACAACAACCAGACGATCCGCCGCATCAGTTCACCTGTCCCAGATCCAGACAGCGCACACCTGGCAGATGTTCAAGGCCGTGATGAGTAGTCATGATCACCAGACCGCCCTGCTGCGCATGCTGCAGAATATGTGATTCCAACGCCGCCACACCGGTCTTGTCGATGGCGGTAAATGGCTCGTCCAGAATCCATACCGGGTGTTGCTCCAGGTACAAACGCGCCAATGCCACCCGGCGCTGCTGGCCGGCTGACAGGTTATGGCAGGGAATATCCTCGAAACCGCGCAATCCGACCTGCTCCAACGCATGCCAGATGCGATCGTTTTCCACCGGACGACTGAGCGCGCAGAGCCAGGCCAGATTCTCCTCGGCGCTTAATGCCCCCTTAACTGCCGGTGCGTGGCCGATATACAGTCGCTGCTGACGCCAGCTCTCTCGCCCGGCACCACGGAATACCGACTCACCACCGTAACGCATGTCACCTGCCGATGGTGGCAGCAATCCAGCCATGATGCGCAGCAGACTGGTCTTGCCGGAACCATTGGGGCCGGCAACCTGCAACAGCTCTCCTGGTTCAAGCCGCAGGGACAGCGAAGCAAACAGCTCGCGCTGATCTCGCTCACACGCCAGACTGTCCAGCTCTACAGGCAGTGGCTTCACCTTTGCTCCAAACCCAGAGTTACTGTTCATTCATGTTTGCTGGCGCGCTGCCGCTATACTGCTATAGGCACCAGTCAATACCAAAACCCTTGAAATACCTAGCTGTTTCCGAAGAATTGCTGGCGCCATTATACATACGCCCCCTACCCTCAGGGCTCTGATTTACATCAATATGTGACACACATGACGCCGGATCTGAACCTGCCACCCATAACCGCCAACGCCGTCAAAACCGCGCCCTCCAGCCCGGCTGCCGCTGCGTCAGCGATGGCTCTGGAGCTGCTGCGTCCGATTGCCGCAGCGACCCTCGCGCCCGGGGAAAGTGCCCGTGCCGAGGTAGTCAGCAACAAGGCGCAGACGGGGCAGTTCGAGATATTATTACGCTTGGCCAAAGCGGGCATCCCGCCGACCGAGGTCAGCGTCACCAGCCGTCAGGCAATCGATCCTGGCACCAGCCTGACAGTTCAGGCCGTCGGCTCCAGCCGGTTGATGGCAATACTGGATAGCGTCGCCGGAAAGGCCTCGGGCCCGCAGGTGGTTACCCGCCTGGACCCGCAGCTGTTCCCCCAGGGCAGCGTGTTGCAGGCACGCATCATCAGCAACCAGGCATTGCCGGCCGGCAGCGATCAAGCTCGCTTTGCGGTGCTGGCCAAAGTCCTGCAGGGGCCGGCTGCCGGCGCACTGCTCAGCCTGGACAGTACCCGCCCGGCGGCGCCCGGCAGCCTGTTGACGGCTCAGGTAAGCGGTCAAGGTGAGTTACGCGTCACTTCCGCCAACGAGCAGATCCGCCAGCTGGATCTGCTTCAGGGCATGCGCGCCACCCTGCAGACACAGGCGTCTGCCGAACCCATGTTGCGCATGCTGGATAAGGTGGCCGCCCTCCCTGACCTGCCGCCGCTGCTGCAGACCGTCATGCGTCAGGTACTGACCCATATCGCCACACCCGAGCACTTGAGCACGACCAGCGGGGTAGCCCAGGCGGTTCGTCAGAGCGGTGTGTTTCTCGAAGCCGGGCTTGACCAGCTGAATCGCGCATTGCAGACCGGCAACACGGCACGATCCGCACAACCCGCATCCGACCAGCCGTCGCAAACTCTGCTGCCGCCTCTGGCGCGGCTGCTGCCATTGCTATCCAGTCTGGCGACACCACCCGGTACCGAGCCGCTGCCGGGCGCCGACTTCAAGGCCAGTCTGCTGACGCTGCTGATCACCCTGCAACAGCAGCTGCCACCCGACGCCAGCAAAGCGCTGACCTTTCCACCCGGCCCATGGCAAGCGGCCCTGACAGCCAAACCCGGACTCTTTCCATTGCCCGCGCGCGCGCTGCAGACGCTTACCGATAGCCCTGACCTGGGCAGCTTGCTGCGCCTGACCGCTGCCCTACTGTCGCGCATCCAGCATCACCAGTTCCAGAGCCTCGGTCAGACCCAGGCCTTCGCTGATGGCAGTACGCAGACGGTCTGGCAGCTGGAAATCCCTCTGCGCGACGGCCAGCAGTTTACCCAGATACAGATGCGCATTCAGCGCGACAGCAATGCTCCGGACGGTCGCCAGACCGAACAGGCACCGCAGTGGGAAATACGCCTGGCCTTCAATCTGGATCAGCTTGGTCCCTTGCAGGCCATTGCCCGGCTGTACAAAGGTCGCGTCAGCAGCGAGTTCTGGGCCGAGCAGGCCGATACCTTGCAGCGCCTCAATAATGAAATGGACCGGCTGCGTGATCGACTGTTGACCAAAGGGCTCGACGTCGGCGAGCTCAGCTGTCATCGCGGCAGCCCACCAGAGCCGCGGCAGGCGGTGCAACAACGCTGGATAGACGAGGTAACCTGATGAGTGAACACCGCGAAGCCATTGCCCTGCTCTATGATGGCGGTGAGCAGGCTCCCACTGTAACGGCCAAGGGCGAAGGTGAGCTGGCCGAGCAAATCATTCAGTTGGCGCTGGACTATGAAGTGCCCATCTATGAAAACGCCGACCTGGCCAGCATGCTGACGCGCATGGAGTTGGGCGACCAGATTCCCGAAGCACTGTACCGGACCATTGCCGAGATCATCGCTTTCGCCTGGCATCTGCAGGGCAAGACGCCAGAGGGTTTCGTGCCGCCGGACGAGTAAGGAATGAGACCCGCACAGGCCGGTTATGGGGTTGGAGCGAGACGGCGGATCGTTATCAGCTCTTCGGCCCGTGCAGCTTCACCATCAATTCCGCCTCGCTGCGGGTCAGACCGCAGGATTGCATGAGATCATCCAGACTGGCGCCCATACCGACCAGGCGGCTGGCCTGATTGTAGGGCATGGTCTGAACATCCTGCTGCTCAAAGCGTTGCTGCTTGTTTTCCAGAAGAGCTATTTTGCTGCGCAACGCGATCAGCTCTTCGCCCATACGGATATGGCTCTGCTGATACTCTGCCAGATTCTGCGTGAGCTTACCCAGACGGGCATCGCTGCGCGATGCCTGCTCGATCTGCTGCCGGCCCAGCCGGCGGATGGACAGAACCGTCCCCACCAGCGCGGCGATCAGCAATCCCAGCAGCAAGCCCGACAATAAAAGCAGCGTGCGCTCATCCATGTGGATCAGATGTCCTGCAGCTCGGCCCACTCATCTTCGGTCATCATCTTTTCCAGATCGACCAGAATGAGCAGCTCGTCATTCTTGTTGCTCACGCCCTGAATGAACTTGGCCGACTCGTCGGTACCCACATTCGGCGCAGTCTCGATTTCCGACTGACGCAGATAGACCACTTCGGCCACGCTATCGACCAGAATGCCGATGACCTGCCGATCGGCCTCGATGATGACAATACGGGTCTGATCGGTAACCGGAGCCGAAACCAGACCGAAACGCTGACGCGTATCGATGACAGTGACCACATTACCGCGCAGGTTGATGATACCCAGTACATAGGATGGCGCGCCGGGTACCGGAGCAATTTCGGAATGGCGCAGTACTTCCTGTACCTGCATCACGTTGATGCCATAGGTTTCGTTATCCAGCCGGAAGGTAACCCACTGCAGGATCGGATCGTCGGCACGCTGTGTGGTATTGTCTTTCATCTTGTCACTCTCGACCTCAATGATTCCCTGTCAGGCTCGGCGGCGCTACCGGGAGATATGTATTTCATCCTAAACGTGCACTGGCGTGTTTGCCAGCGGTGATCAGCTCGGCAAGAGCTTCAACATCCAACAATGCACACATCTGATCAATCACAGTGCCGGCCAGCCAGGGTCGCTTGCCCTGTCCCGACCGCCACTTCACCTGCGCAGGGTCCAGCTTGATCGACTGGCTGACGCCATGTACCGCCATTCCCCACTCATGCCCCTGCACAGAAATCACGAAGCGCAGGTTGTCGCGCAGCTCCTGAGTATAACGCTCGGGCATGATCCAGCGTGCGGTATCCAGGACCTTCAAATTGCCTGCCGGGGTCGGCAATATCCCGAGAAACCAATCCGGCTGACCGAACAGCGGCGTAATCGGGCCATCCAGCGAATGAATGCTGCCCAGGGAAACCAGTGGCACCGCCAGGGTCAGGCCGCCGACATCGAACAGCAGAGCTTCAAAGGGTGCTTCACGCCAGGCCGCAGCGGGCGCCGCTTGCGGCTCAGGCTGTTCAGGCAGCGGGTCGGGGAAACTGTAGTAGACGGCCTCATCCACCTCAGCGGCGGCTGGTTCGGGCGCCGGCTCGGATACCGATTCAGAGCTTATCTGCAATACCTGCTCCTGCTCGGCCAGCGCCAGCTCCGCGGCGGCGTCCTGCAACAGCGCATCCAGATAGGACTGGATGGTCTGCTCGGGAACGTAATGCTGTACGGGCAAGGGGTTGTTCATGTGTCGCCTGTTGTTCCGAGTTGATTCGCAAAGCCGACGCGCGCGCCGGGTCAATCAGCTTATCGGCAGCTGCGCGCCAAGCATTAGGCTGGCTGCCTCACCGCTTCCTTGGGTTTCGGGGTGACGTGCACCAACAGGTAGCGCAACAGCGCCCTGTAAGCCAGCACGCCGCGGGCGTTACTCTCCAGTCGCGACGGCACGACACCAGCCAGACTGGCGTCCCGTAATTTGGTGTCGATCGGAATATAGGCCTGCCACAATTGGTCGGCGTAGTCCTTGCGCAGCGTGCGCAATGTACTCAGCGATGCCTGGGTCCGGCGGTCGAACAGTGTGGGGACTATGGTATAAGGCAGCGCCTGCTGCCGCGAGCGGTTGACCATGTTCAGGGTATGCACCATGCGCTCCAGCCCTTTCATCGCCAGAAACTCGGTCTGTACCGGAATCACCAGCTGCTCGCAGGCGGCCAGGGCGTTGATCATGGACACGCCGAGCAATGGCGGACTGTCGATGAGAACGAAATCGAACTGGGCGCGCAGCTGCGCCAGCGCACGGGAGATGACCAGCCCGTAACCGCCCTGGGCGGCAGACTGGCGCTCCAGCGTCGCCAGCGAGGTGCTGGACGGTAGCAGTCGGATGTTTTCATGGGAGGTGCCCAACAGCAAGGCGGCAGCGAGCCCCTCCGGCACCCGGCCCTGGTGCTGAAACAGGTTGTAGACACTGCTGGTCAGGCGATCCGGATCATGACCGAAATAACTGGTCATCGAGCCATGTGGGTCCAGATCCACCGCCAGAACGCGTTTGCCCTGGTCCGCCAGCAGCCCAGCCAAGGCCACCGCTGTGGTGGTCTTGCCTACTCCGCCCTTCTGATTGGCTACTGCCCAGACTCTCATGACCTATTGCTCCTGCAGATTCGCTGTTGCATCAGTTGGTACCACTCATGCTGCTGCCGGTATCGGCCCTTGCCTGGCGCATCCCCTGCAGCGCAGCGGTGTCGTTCTGCGCCTGTTGATGTCGGGTATCGGTGTAACGCGATACCAGCAATACCACCCGGCGATTCGCCCGCCGGCCCGCAGCTGTGGCGTTATCGCCAACCGGCCGATGCTCCCCGTAACCCACCGCGGCCAACCGCGCGGCATCGATACCGCCAGCACTGAGCATGCGTACTACACTCGCCGCCCGCGCCGCCGACAGCTCCCAATTGGTGGGATAGGCTGGCGATCTGATCGGCACGTTATCGGTAAAACCTTCTACATGCACCGGGTTGTCATAGGGCGTCAGAATGGCGGCGATCCGCTCTACCAGATCGAAAGCACCATCCCGTGGCAGCGCATCCCCGCTGGGAAACAACAGCCCCGAATTCAGTTCTATTTCAATCCACAGTTCGTTGGCATGCACCTGCAGATCACCCACCGAGATCAGCTCGCCAAACGCCGCATGCATGGCCTCGGCAATATCTTCCAGCGGGTCGCTGGCCGTGCCATTACTGCCATTCTGCGCAGGGGCATTGGGCGCCTGGGGCGCCTGCTCCTCCGATACCGGTGCCACGGTGCGCGGTATATGCTCACCGATCTGAATCGGGTCTATGGTTTTCGCGGTCTGGCTGAAGGCGCCTATGAGCGAGTCCGACAATACTTTGTACTTGCCCTCATTAACCGAGGAAATCGAATACATGACCACGAAAAAGGCGAACAGCAGCGTGATGAAGTCAGCGTAGGACACCATCCAGCGTTCGTTATTGACTTCTTCCTCTTCGCGGCGACGACGCATGCTTCAGTCCAGGAAGCCTTCTAGCTTCATTTCGATGGAGCGTGGGTTTTCCCCTTCGGCAATCGACAGGAGTCCTTCGAGCATCATTTCCCGGTAGCAGGATTGCTGCAATATGACTGCCTTGAGCTTGTTGGCGATGGGCAACAGCAGCAGGTTGGCCAGCGCGACACCGTATATGGTGGCGACAAAGGCGACCGCGATACCGCTGCCGAGCATCGATGGGTCAGCCAGGTTGCCCATGACGTGAATCAGGCCCATGACCGCACCTATGATCCCGATGGTCGGCGCATAACCACCCATGCTTTCGTATACTCGCGCGGCCCGCAGATCGTTGTTTTCGCGGCTGACCAGTTCGACCTCCAGAATGCTGCGCAGGGTGTCCGGCTCACAGCCATCGGCAAGCAGCTGCAAGCCCTTGCGGGCAAAGAGGTCGGACTCCATATCGGCGAAGGCTTCCAGCCCGAGCAGACCGTCCTTGCGTGCGATATTGCTCCAGTTGACGACCTTGCCTATGCCCTCGCGCAGGGGGTTATCCAGGGAAACAAACACCCAGCGGAATAATCCCAGCGCACGCTTGAACACCGGCAACGGCGTCTGAATCAAGGCCGCACCCAAGGTACCACCGATAACGATCAGCGCGGCGGGGCCATTCAGCAGTGCGCTGATATGCCCGCCTTCCAGATGGTTGCCGCCGATAATGGCGACAAACGCCAGAATGACGCCGATGATGCTCAGAATTTCCATCAGCGCAGCTCGGTCAGGTAACGGGCAATGTCGTCAAGGTCATAAATGCCATCGGCCAGATTGGCCTTGGCAACCGCCATTGGCATGCCGTAGATCACGCAGCTGGCCTCGTCCTGAGCCCACACCGAGCTGCCTGCCTGCTTCAGCATGCGTGCGCCTTCCCGGCCATCGGCACCCATGCCGGTCAGGACAATAGCCAGCACCCGGTCCTGCAGTGCCTTGGCAGCCGAGCCAAAGGTCACATCAACGCTGGGCTTGTAGTTGAGGCGCTCGTCGCCGGGCAGAATGCGCACCACGCCGCGACTGTCGAGCATCATCTGCTTGCCGCCTGGCGCCAGCAAGGCCATGCCGGGACGCAGGGTGTCACCATCCTCGGCTTCTTTGACGGAAATCCGACACAGCTTGTCCAGTCGTTCGGCAAAAGCCTTGGTAAAGGCACCCGGCATATGCTGGATCAGCAGCAGCGGTGCCGGAAAGTCGGCGGGCAGCTGGGTCAGAACTTTCTGCAGCGCCACAGGCCCGCCGGTGGAAGTACCGATCGCCACCAGCTTGTAGTCGCGCTTGCGCGGTGCCGGACTGCGCCGGGCCGGCTCGGACGAAGCCTGGGTTGGCGGGGCAACTGATCCAGCCACCGATCTGGCCGCTGGTGTCGCCGCTGGTGTCGCCGGCGATGATGCAGAAGTCGATGCAGTGTTCGGTGCAGAAAAACCCAGCGAACGGCGGTTACTGCGCGCCAGGGCATGCACGCGATCACACAGCAACTGGCGGACCTTGTCCGGGTTACGCGAGATATCCTCGAAATTCTTCGGCAGATAATCGGCCGCACCGGCATCCAGCGCATCCAGACTCACCCGCGCGCCTTCGTAGGTCAGCGAGGAAAACATCAGCACCGGCGTCGGTTGACGCTGCATGATCTGGCGCACTGCAGTGATGCCATCCATCACCGGCATCTCGTAATCCATGGTTATGACGTCAGGATGCAGCGCCAGGGTCTGCTCAACCGCTTCCTTGCCGTTGCTTGCCGTCCCCACTACCTCGATCTGCGGATCGCCTGCGAGTATTTCCGTCACCCGGCGGCGAAAAAACCCCGAGTCGTCCACCACCAGAACCTTGACCGCCATATCATCTCCCCTCAGCCACGTCGCGCATAGCGCTTGAGCAGGCCGGGAATGTCCAGAATCAGCGCTATCCGCCCGTCACCGGTGATAGTCGCACCCGCCATGCCGGCCGTACCGTGCAGCATGCGTCCCAGCGGCTTGATGACCACTTCCTCCTGGCCTACCAGTTGGTCGACCACGAAACCTACCCGCTGGGTACCGACCGATACGATCACCACACTGGCAGCGGAGCGGTCAGCACTCTGCTCGGCCCCCGGCATCAGCCAGCGTTTGAGCCAGAACAGCGGCAGCGCCTTGTCACGCACCAGAATCACTTCCTGCCCGTCGACCACGTTGGTACGTGACAGATCGAGACTGTAGATCTCATTGACGCTGACCAGCGGCAGGGCGAACGCCTGATTATTCAGCATCACCATCAGCGTCGGCATGATGGCCAGGGTCAGCGGCACCTTGATCGCGATCTGAGTGCCCTTGCCCTTGGTCGACTCAATGGCAATGCTGCCATTGAGTTGGGAAATGCGGGTGCGGACCACGTCCATACCGACGCCGCGCCCGGATACGTCGGACACCTCGGTCTTGGTCGAGAAGCCCGCCGCGAGAATCAGGTTGAAGCATTCACTCTCGCTCAAACGCTCGGCGGCGTCGCGATCCATCATGCCCTTTTCCACCGCCTTGGCGCGCAGAACTTCAGGATCCATGCCGCGACCGTCATCGGTAATGGTCAACAGAATGTGATCACCTTCCTGGCGCGCAGCGAGGACCATCTGACCAACACGCGACTTGCCCGCAGCTTCACGTTCGTCAGGCATTTCGATGCCATGGTCAACCGAGTTGCGCACCAGATGCACCAGAGGATCAGCCAGCGCCTCGACCAGATTCTTGTCCAGATCGGTGTCTTCGCCGATCAGCTCCAGTGTGATTTCCTTTTTCAGGCTGCGCGACAAATCGCGCACCACCCGCGGGAACCGACCGAACACCTTCTTGATCGGCTGCATGCGGGTTTTCATCACCGAGGCCTGCAGATCGGCGGTAACCACATCCAGATTGCCAACCGCCTTGGCCAGTTCTTCGTCCTCGCTGCCAACACCCAGGCGCATCAGCCGGTTACGCACCAATACCAGCTCACCGACCATGTTCATGATTTCATCGAGACGCGCGGTATCGACACGCACCGTGGTCTCCGCGGCGGGCGCATCAGCGCTCGACTCGGCCTTTTTTTCTGCTCGTACCGGGGTCTTGGAAGCAGCCACGGCAGCAGACTTGGCCACCGGCTCCGGTGAACTCACGGCGATTTTTGCAGGTTCGACACGCTCCAAAGACGCAGCGGGTGTCAGATCAGCAGCGATGCCCGGCCCCTTGCCTGGGCCATGCAACTGGTCCAGCAACGCTTCGAACTCATCATCGGTAATGACATCCGTTGCCGGCGCCGAAGAACTATCGGTTTGAGACGCTGGGGCGTCAGGCACGGAAGGCTCCAGCGCGACGGCACCCGGCCCCTTGCCAGTGCCATGCAGCTGGTCGAGCAGCGCTTCGAACTCGTCATCGGTGATGTCATCACTGGCGGCGGCAGGCACTTCGGGCGCTGTATCTTCTTCCGGCTTGACATGCAGAGCGTCAAGCAACAGCTCGAACTCATCGTCTGTGATATCACCGGCGTCAGCTTGTTCAGCAACCCGCTGCTCCACGGAAGCGGGTGCGGGCTCTTCAATTGGCGCAGCGATATCTGCTGCTGCAGGCTGGGCCAGCGCGGACAGACCAGCCAGCAGTTGCGGCTCGGCAGGCGTCAGCACCTCGCCTTCGCGTACCTGAGCGAACATGCTGTTGATGGTGTCCAGCGCCTGCAGTACTACATCCATCAGCTCGGCATCGACCTGCCGTTCACCCTTGCGCAGAATGTCGAAGACATTCTCAGCGATGTGGCAACAATCAACCAGCGCATCCAGTTGCAGGAAGCCGGCCCCACCTTTGACCGTATGAAAGCCACGAAAAATGGCATTGAGCAGATCGGTATCGCCGGGGCGGTTTTCCAGCTCGACCAGCTGTTCCGACAACAACTCGAGAATTTCCCCAGCTTCTACCAGAAAGTCCTGGAGAATCTCTTCATCTGCATCAAAGCTCATTTAATACTCCCTCAGAACCCAAGGCTGGACAGCAGGTCGTCGACCTCATCCTGTCCCGATACCACGTCATCCCTTTTATCGGCATGAATCTGCGGACCTTCACCCTGGTGCGATGATCTTCTTTCATCCAGTCCAGCCAGGTTGTGCTGAATACCGGCGATCCGATCGACGTGACCCGCCATGCGCACCAGATTCAACAGGCTTTCCTCGACATCATGCACCAGCGTGATGACACGCTTGATCACCTGCCCCGTGAGATCCTGGTAGTCCTGAGCCATGAGAATATCGTTCAGATTCGCCGACACTTCACCGCTGTGCTGTTCGCTGCGCTCGAGAAACGCCAGAATGTTGCGTGACAGCTCGCGGAATTCCGCCGCGCTCATTTCCCGCCGCTGCAATCGTGCCCATTCAGCCCGCAGAGTCGTCGCTTCCCTGCCGAGCGCCGATATCACGGGCGCACTGCTCTCGACCAGATCCATGGTCCGATTGGCAGCCTTGTCCGTCAGCCTGACCACGTAGTCGAGACGATCAGAGGCGTCGGAAATCTTCGATGCTTCCGCGGCTTCAGCTTCGCTATCGAGCGTACGCACAGTGTCGATCTGGAAATTGACAATCGAGTTGTGCAGTGCGCGAGTAAGCTTGCCGACCTCGTAATACAGGCCGCGATCGCGCGCCTGGTTGATCTCGTGTATGACCAGTACTGCCTCTCGGTAATCACCCTCTTCGAGGTGATCCACCAGTTTCCGGGCATTGCTTTTAAGGGAATGCTCGAACTCATCGGCGATCGTCTGGCCGGGATTACTGCTCAGTGCCATAACTTGCCCCCGGAATTCATCTGGCCTCGACCCGCTCAAAAACCTTTTCGATTTTTTCCTTGAGTGCCTGCGCCGTGAATGGCTTGACTACATAGCCGTTGACTCCAGCCTGAGCCGCTTCGATGATCTGGTCGCGCTTGGCTTCAGCCGTCACCATCAACACCGGCAGGTGCTTCAGGCGCTCGTCCGCACGCACCGCACGCAGCAGATCGATGCCGCTCATACCGGGCATATTCCAGTCGGTCACCAGAAAATCGAAATTACCGCTTTGCAGCATCGGCAACGCGGTGGTGCCATCGTCTGCTTCAGCGGTATTGGTGAAACCGAGATCACGCAACAGATTCTTGATAATGCGTCGCATCGTCGAAAAATCATCGACGATGAGAATTTTCATGTTCTTGTCCAAGTCGACCTCCATACAAACCAGAAGAAGTGCAGCGAGGGTCTGTGCCCCATACACTTCGCGAAACTGTTGTCACTGACCAGCCAGATGCTGTGAGCGCTGATTCAGCCGTCGCGCCAGTCGGCCATACGCCCGCGCAGACGCGCTGCGCACTGACTGTGCAACTGACTGACCCTGGACTCGCTCACGCCGAGCACCGCGCCGATCTCCTTGAGGTTCAACTCCTCGTCGTAATACAACGACAGCACCAGCCGCTCGCGTTCGGGCAGCTTGTCTATCGCCTCGGCCAATGCCTTGCGAAAGCGTTCGTCCTCCACTCCATCGAAGGGCTCATGGTCGGCGCCAACCTCGGTCGGCGCGCCGGCTTCGAGCAGATCTTCAAAACTGAACAGCTTGCTGCCGGCCGTGTCGTTGAGAATCGCGTAATAATCTTCGAGGCTCATATCCAATTCGGCCGCAACCTCGTGATCTTTAGCGTCACGTCCAACTTTCGTCTCAACGGCGCGGATCGCACTACTGACCAGACGGGTATTGCGATGGACCGAGCGGGGGGCCCAATCGCCCTTGCGCACATCATCCAGCATGGCGCCGCGAATGCGGATGCCGGCATAGGTCTCGAAACTGGCACCCTTGCCGTGATCGAACTTGCGGGAGGCTTCCAGCAGACCGAGCATTCCGGCCTGAATCAGGTCATCCACCTGCACACTGGCGGGCAGGCGGGCGAGCATATGGAAAGCAATACGCTTGACCAGCGGTGCGTACTGCTGCACCAGACGGTCCTGCTCGGTGGCAGCGCCCATGGTGCGCGCGTACATATTGACACCGCCTCCTGCCCCCCTGCTCATGACGGTATTCCGGTCCGCTGCACCAGGCGCTCCACAAAAAATTCCAGATGCCCACGCGGGCTGGAAGGCAGTGGCCAGGCATCGACCTTGCGGGCGATGCCGCGGATGGCCAGCGAGGCCTTGCTCCGCGGAAAGGCATCGTAGACCCCGCGTTGCTTCTGCGCGGCCTTGCGGATGGACTCATCGTAGGGCACGGCGCCAACATACTGCAGAGCCACTTCCAGGAAGCGATCAGTCACCTGCAGCAGCTTGTTGAAAACGTTATGGCCTTCCTGCGGGGTGTGAACCATGTTCGCCAACACCCTGAAACGGGTGACGCCATGGTCGCGGTTGAGCAGCTTGATCAAGGCATAGGCATCGGTGATGGAGGTGGGTTCATCACACACCACCACGATCACCTCCTGAGCTGCGCGCACGAAACTGACTACCGAATCACCAATACCGGCAGCGGTATCGACGATCAGCACGTCCATTTCATCGCCTATGTCACTGAACGCCTGGATCAGCCCGGCATGCTCACGCGGCCCCAGATTGACCATTTCTGCGGCACCCGAGGCGGCGGGCACGATGCGGATGCCGCCCGGCCCGTTGATCAACACTTCGCGCAGGTCGCAGTTGCCCGCCAGCACATCGGCCAAGGTCGCCTTGGGTCGCAATCCCAGCTGCACATCGACATTGGCCAGCCCCAGGTCCGCATCCATCAACACCACGCGACGCCCGAGATCGGCCAGCGCCAGGGCCAGATTGACAGACACATTGGTCTTGCCCACTCCGCCCTTGCCGCCGGTAACTGCGATTACCTGAACCGGATGATTGCCCATCTATGCTGTCGCCTTTATCAAATCGTTAACTTGCGCGCTGGCTATGGAGTATACCGGCAAAAACGTCGGCCATGGTCTGGTCAGCTGCCATCTCATTACCTGCCAGACCTACGGCGCGGCTGACCAGTTGGTGCCCGACACCGCGGGACAGGTCATCGGGTATACGCTGGCCATCAGCTACATAGGCTACCGGGAGACGTTGCTCCATAGCCAGCCCCAGTGCTTCGCCCAGCGTAGCTGCCTCGTCCACCTTGGTCAGAATGCAACCCACCGGGTTGCAGCAGCGGTAATTGTGCCATGCCGCCTTGAGCACACGATATTGGCTGGTGGCCGCCAATACCAACAAGGTGCTGATACGCGAGCCTTGTGTTGCCAACTCGCTGAGCTGCCCGCGCAATTGCGGATCCTGCGCCTGCAGCCCGGCCGTGTCCACCAACACCAGACGCTTGTTGCCGAACTCCTCCAGCACATCATTCAGACTGTTCTGTTCATCCACCACTCGTACCGGTACGTTGAGTATGCGGCCCAGGGTGCGCAACTGCTCATGGGCGCCGATGCGATAGGTATCCATGGTCACCAGCGCCACGCTCTGGCTGCCGTGTTTGAGGACATAGCGCGCCGCCAGCTTGCCCAGCGTGGTGGTCTTGCCGGCACCGGTCGGTCCGACCAGCGCAATCACGCCACCCTGATCGATCAGCTCTTCACGCATGGCCGGAACACCCTGGGCCAGATGTGCCAGCAACAGGCGCCAGGCCTGGCGCACGTCGGTCACATCGACCACCTTGGCCAACAATTCCTTGCATAACTCCGGGGGCAGCCCCAGGTGCACCAACCGGCGCCACAGGCTGGCCTGTCGCGGCTGATGCTGATTGACCTGACCCCAGGCCAGGCCACCCAGCTGGGATTCGAGCATGTCGCGCAGCCCGGCGATTTCCGAACGCATAGCGTCGAAATCATCAGTGGCCGGAGGGGCAGACCTGGCTGCTGTTTCTGCGGGTGCTGTGGGCGCTGCGCGTTCACTGTGCAGCCGTTCCAGTAGATCACGCGCCACCGGCGAGCCCTGCTCTGCTGCCTGGCGCATGCTGTCACCGAACAATTGACGGTTCACGCTGGGGCCCTCGGACGGGCGTTCGCCGTCCTGGAGATTGGCCCGGGCACTGATGATGCGTTCCTGGGTCTTCTTCAGCTCCAGATCCAAGCCGGGCGTGGGTGGCGTCAGGCGCGGCGCTTCATAATCCAGCGCTGCGGTCAGCTCGACCCCACCGGCTACTCGCCGGTTGGCGATGATGGACGCTTCCGCGCCCATCTCGTCGCGCACCAGTTTCATTGCCGAGCGCATGTCTGCTGCAAAAAAACGTTTGACTCTCATGGCCTGACCTCACCCCTGTGTAAATCAATTCTGTCCGACGGTGGCAACGATGGTGACCTGTTTGCTGTCGGGTATCTCCTGGTAGGACAATACCTGCGCTCCGGGCGCCGCATATCTGACAAACCTTGCCATCATGTTGCGTACCGGGCCGGCGACCAGCAATATCGCCGGTTTGCCCTGCATTTCCTGGCGCTGCACCATGTCCGCGAGCGAACGTTGCAGTTTCTCCGCCATACCAGGCTCCAACAGAATGCCGTCATCATTGCCTTGCCCAGCCTTCTGCAGACTCTGAAGCAATATCTGTTCCAACCTTGGCTCCAAGGTAATCACAGGCAGCTCGGACTCAAGCCCGACAATGCTTTGCACGATGGAGCGCGATAATGCGATACGCACGGCGCCGATCAGAGCGCCGGTATCTTGACTCTTGCCCGCCTGGTTGGCGATGGCCTCGGCAATGGTACGAATGTCCCTCACCGGCACCTGCTCCTGCAGCAACCCCTGCAATACCTTGAGCAGACCGGACAGGGAAATGATCCCCGGCACCAGCTCTTCGGCAAGTTTGGGCGAGGCCTTGGCCAGCACCTTCAGCAGTTGCTGAACCTCTTCATGACCAAGCAGCTCGTGGGAGTGCTTGTAGAGAATCTGATTAAGGTGAGTAGCAACCACTGTGCTGACATCGACCACCGTGTAACCCAGGGATTGCGCCTGATCCTTGTGCATGGACTCGATCCACACCGCATCCAGACCAAATGCCGGGTCCTTGCCCGGAATGCCCTTGATCTCACCGAACACCTGCCCCGGGTTGATCGCCAGCTCACGGTCGGCATGTACTTCGGCTTCCGCCAAACCGACACCCATCAAGGTGATGCGATAAACGTTCGGCGCCAGATCCAGGTTGTCGCGGATATGCACGGAGGGCATGAGAAAACCCAGATCCTGTGACAGTTTTTTGCGAATACCCTTGATTCGCGCCAGCAACTGCCCGCCCTGACTGCGGTCAACCAGGGGGATCAACCGATAGCCGACTTCCAGCCCGACCATGTCAACCGGGGTTACATCATCCCAGCCCAGCTCACGGTTCTCCGGGCGCTGCAGCGCCGGCTGTTGCGCCTGCTGCTGCTCGGCAGCCTGCTCCGCTTCCACCTTGAGCCGCTGTCGCTTGGCAATGAGATAAGCACCGCCAGCAGCCAAGGCGCCCAGGCTCAGGAAGGACAAATGCGGCATACCCGGAATCAGGCCCATGACGATCATGATGGCCGCGGCGATACCCAGCGCCTTGGGGGACGCGAACATCTGCCGCTTGACCTGACCACCCATATCTTCGGAAGTGGAAACCCGCGTCACCATGATCGCGGCCGCGGTGGACAGCAGCAGCGAGGGAATCTGCGCTACCAGGCCGTCACCGATGGTCAGCAGTACATAGATCTCACCCGCCTCGGCAAAGCCCAACCCATGCTGCGCCATACCGATGGCCAGACCGCCAATCACGTTGATGAACAGGATCAGCAGACCGGCCACCGCATCACCGCGAACGAACTTGCTGGCGCCATCCATCGAACCGTAGAAGTCTGCTTCCTGGGCCACTTCCATACGGCGAACCTTGGCTTCTTCCTGATCGATCAGACCGGCGTTCAGATCCGCATCGATTGCCATCTGCTTACCGGGCATGGCGTCCAGAGTGAAGCGCGCGCTGACCTCGGATATGCGCCCCGCCCCCTTGGTCACCACCACGAAGTTGATGATCATGAGGATGGTGAATACCACCAGACCGACCACGAAATTGCCGCCGATCACTACCTCACCGAAGGCCTGGATGACCTTGCCGGCCGCATCACCGCCTTCATGGCCGTTCAGCAGAACGACGCGGGTCGAGGCCACGTTCAGCGCCAGGCGCAGCAACGTCGCCACCAGCAGAATGGTAGGGAAGGCGGCAAAGTCCAGGGGCCGCAGGGCGTACGCACAGACCAGCAGCACGACCAGTGACAAGGCAATATTGAAGGTGAAGAACACATCCAGCAGAAACGGCGGAACCGGCAGCATCATCATGCCGAGCATGGCCAGCAGCAGAATCGGCACACCCAGGCTACCGTGACGCAGACCCGCCAGGTTGCTGCGCATGGAGTTCATCATCTCACCACGATTGACTGGCATTCCCTTGAGTTACCTCAAAACAATAAATTGACGAAAAAGTTCCTCTGGCCCTTCTCTAGGCAAGAACTGTTCCACAAATCGGGAAAAAATCTACCGCGGACACATGATATTGTTTTAATGTCATCTGTCAGTCTCCTGTATTAACGAGAGAATTCATGCGCGCATTATCCGTATTGTTGCTGTCGTGCTATCTGGTCGGTTGCGCAGGTTCGCCAGAACAGACGAATTTGTGGTCCAGAACCGGCGAGCTGTTGAGCCGCACGGGTGTCGCCATTGCGCAGCAGGGTCAACGCCTGACCGGCGGAAGCAGTGACAGCACAGCGGAACAGGCGTTGCACGAGCAGGTCGAACATCTACTGGACCAACCGCGGATCGACCCCATGACCCGGTTTCTCGAACAGCACGCCACACAGCATGCAGACTCCCGCAGTTATCAGCGTATCGCTCGCGAGCGCGACAGTCGCTGCCGGGCCATTGGCACCCGTTATGCCCGTCGGCAACCCACCCCGAGCAATCTGAAGCTGCTGCGCAAAGGCTATCAATACTCCTGTCCCGGACAGGTAGAGGCATTCAGCCAACGCGTCGCCGCAAGCCCTGTCATCGCAGCGCCGGCCGCCAATACGGCGACACCTCCCGCAGCCTCGACACAGCAACAGCGTCGGGCGAACAGCTGCTACCTGCTGTTCGCGATCAAGAACTACCAACAAGCCTTGCCCGCCTGCAACGTCGCAGCCGAGTCTGGGGACGCGAAGGCACAGCACCATCTCGCCGCCATTCTGCAGATAAATGCTGATCATGCCGGCGCCTTTGACTGGGCCCAACGCTCTGCCAGGCAACAACATGCGCCCGGGCAGCTATTACTGGCCCAACTATATCAACGAGGCCAGGGCACTCAGACTGACACCATCAAAGCACTGGCGCTGATCAAGGAGGCAGCAGACCGCGGATTGGCAGCGGCACAGTACCAGGCCGGCATGGCCTACCTGGACGGTGTCGGCACCGAGATCGATCCGCCTGCGGCGCAACATTGGCTGGAACGCGCGGCCGGTCAGGACGATGTTGCCGCGCAATTGCAGCTGGCCGATATCCACTTCAATGATCGCGGAGCCGGACAAGCCGGCGCACGCCAATGGCTGCTTCGTGCAGCTTCGCAGGGATCGGCCACCGCGCAATACCGGCTGGGCGCCAGCTATATGGATGGCACCGGAGGCCCCCCGGAATACACCGAAGCCTATATCTGGCTGAGCCTGACGCTGCTCAACGGCGAGCAAGACGCCGAACCACGGATACAGACCCTGGCCCGGCAACTGACTACCGAGCAGGTACACACCGCTCGCCTGCGTATCGAGAGCGGCCTGCATGGCCGGTCTTATTGAGCCTGCCGCCATGACCAGACGCAAAAGCTCCATCATGCTGATCCTGCTCCTGCTGGTCGGCCTGTTTATTGCCGGCATGTGGCTGATGTCGAGCTTGAACCTGACTTTCGCGCAACGGGCCATGTCCGAACAACGCCAGCAACAGATTGCCGATACTTTCCATTCCAACCTGGAGCGCATCAACGCCCATCACTTCCTGATGGAGCAGAACACCGGTGCCCTGGCCCGCATAGGCGATCTGTTCGCCCGGCAGAAGAGCCTGTCCGGACGCGACAATATCGCCGAACTGGAACACAGCGTGAGTACCACCTTGCGAGACCTGCATGATGTTCATGGTGGCGGCATCCTGTTTCAGGCCGGCGGTTACCGAACCGCCGCCATTGGCGTCTACGGTTACCGGGGCAATACCGCCATCCACACCACCCGCCGGGAAACCGGCTTTCAGAACAGGGATTGGTACCTGCGCCTGCAGCCGCCGGCGCAGGCGCCCCTTCCCGAGCAAAGCGCCAAGCCCTACCACTGGACCGCTGCCTATTACAAACCTCAGATCGACAACGTGGTCATCAGCGTCAGCACCCCGATCCACGACCGCCGCGGCAAGGTAATCGGACTGGCCGCTACCGACTGGCAGGCCGATGAGGTCATCCGTCTGGTCAGCCGTGTGCGTATCACGCCGGGCACCTTCTCCTTTCTGCTCGATCGGGAGAACCGCAACCTGTCGAGTTTGGCCGAGGCAGCCGATGTGCAGCATGCGCAGCTATTGATGGAGGCCATCACCAGGTTGCAACTACCCCGGCAGCCCGCTACGCAGCCCGTGCCGGAGAATCTTACCAGCCGTTACCCCGTCTCCCCGATGCAGAGCCAGGTACTGCAGGTGGGCGAGGCCGAATACGTCCTTTTCCATGCCCCTACCGAAGCGGGAATGACCTTTGGAATCGGCATACCCCAGGCCGAGATCGATGCGGTACTGGCGCCCATGCGGGCCAGCAACTTCCGTATCGTTGCTATCATCGTCAGCATTTTGCTGTTGCTGTCCGGTTTGATTCTGTACCTGGTTGCGAGCACCCTCAAACAGTTGAACAGCCTGTATACCGACGCCCTCACTGGCTTGCCCAACCGTGAGCGTCTGCTGCTGGATCTGCAGGGGGATCAGCCCGCGACGCTGATACTGCTCAACATCGACGCCTTCAAGGAAGTCAACGATTTCTACGGAAATCAGTGCGGTGACCATGTCATCCGCGAGCTGGCTGCACGGCTGCAACAGCACGTACTGGATACGCCTTGCTGGCATACCGTACGGGTGTATCACATGCCCGGCGATGAAATGGCCCTGCTGTTTCCCGACAGCCCTGGACGCAGCGAGCTTGAGCAGCGGTTGAACAACCTGCAATCCTTTATCAAAAGTCTGACCATCTGCTGGCAGGGAGAGCAGATTCCGCTGCAGGCCACGCTGGGGCTGGCTGCCACAGTACAACCTGACGGCTCTCCGCTGGCCAGCGAACAACTTCCGCCATCCGCCAATATTGCTCTGAAACTCGCGCGCCTGAACAAACTCAACTATCTGATCCATGACCCCGCGCATCGCATGCGCGAAACCTATGAGCAGAATCTGATCTGGGCCAGCCGGTTGCGCACCGCGCTGGACGAGAAGCGTATCGTGCCGTGGTTCCAACCAATCATGAACCTGCGCACCGGGCATATCGACAAATTCGAGTGCCTGGTACGCATGTTGGAGGTCGACGGTACGCCGATCAGCCCCGCCAGCTTCCTCCCGATCGCCCGCAAGATCCGCCTGTACCGTCAGATCACACTCTGTATGGTGGACCAATGCTTCACGCATTTTGCCTATAGCGATATGCAGTTCTCGCTCAATCTGTCCTGCGACGACCTGCTGGACACTGAATTGAGCGATTACATACTGCAGCGGTTGCAGGACCCGTCGCTGGCACAACGGGTAATCTTTGAAATTCTGGAGTCCGAAGGCATCGATAACTACCAGGCAGTACGCCAGTTTATTGACAAGGCCAAGGCGCTGGGCTGCCGCATTGCCATCGACGACTTCGGCACTGGCTACTCCAACTTCGAACATCTGCTGCGGCTGAATGTGGACCTGATCAAGATCGATGGCAGCCTGATCCGCCAGCTGGACAGCGATCCGGACGCACGCACCCTGACTCAGGGCATAGTGCACTTCGCTCAGGAGCTGGGCATGCAGACAGTCGCGGAATTCGTGCATAACGATGCTGTTCTGCAGCAGGTGCAACTGCTCGGAATCGACTTTGCGCAAGGCGCCCGGATCGGAATGCCCGCTCCCGACCCGCACTGCGGGGCTATGTTCTGCGAGCAACCGGGGTTAGCATGACCGGCACATCCCTGCTGTTCCGGAGCCTATATGACCACCCCAGCCGTACCGCTCTCGATTCTGGATCTCTGTCCCGTCACCCTGGGTTCAACCCCAGCGCAAGCCCTGCGCAACAGTCTGCAACTGGCCAGGCATGCCGAGCAGTTGGGCTATCAGCGCTTCTGGGTGGCCGAGCATCACAATATGGTCGGCATTGCCAGCGCCGCTACCTCAGTGGTCATAGGCTATCTCGCTGCCGGGACCGAGCGGATCCGCCTCGGTTCCGGCGGCATCATGCTGCCGAACCATTCGCCGCTGCAGATCGCCGAGCAGTTTGGCACCCTTGAATCACTGTATCCCGGTCGTATCGACCTGGGCCTGGGGCGCGCACCCGGCACCGACATGGCAACCGCCCGGGCACTGCGCCGCGGCCGTACCGACGGTGAAGATTTTCCGCAGATGCTCGAAGAGCTTCGCCATTACTTTGCCGAACCGGAGCCGGGTCAGCGCTTGGTCGCCGTGCCCGGAGCCGGTCTTGACGTGCCCATCTGGCTACTCGGCTCCAGCACCTTCAGCGCCCAGCTGGCGGCCAGTCTCGGGCTGCCCTTTGCCTTTGCCGGACAGTTCTCACCGGATTACCTGATGGCCGCCATGCGCGCCTATCAGGACAGTTTTGTGTCCTCGGCAACGCTGGCGCAGCCTCACGCCATGCTCGGCATCAATGCTTTCGTAGCCGAAACCCGCGACGAAGCACACTACCTGGCCAGCTCGCACCAGCAATCCTTCCTCAACATGATCCGCGGCGAGCGCGGTCAATTGCGCCCACCGGTCGAAGACATGGACGCCTTGTGGCAGCCCCATGAGCGGCATCAAGTGCTCTCCACCCTCGCCGGCACCCTGATCGGTGATGAGCAGACTGTCGCTCAGCAGATGGCGGATCTGCTCGAGCGCAGCGGTGCAAACGAACTCATTGTAAACAGTCCAATATTCGATCAGGACAAACGCGCTGACAGCTACCGGCGCTTGATGGCCTCTGCTGCGCAACTCTGAGCAGCGCGGCGATATAACCCGAACTTTGCCAGCCCCGACTTTTCCAACCCGTTAACGCCAGTTGGAAAAGTCGAGGGCACGCCATGAGCAGCATCCCCCGGGACACCGCATTCGATAGTAGCACAGCCTTTCTGGGTAGCGGCTACAACTTCATCGCCGACCGCTGCCGCGAGTATGCCAGCGATATTTTCCAGACCCGCATCATGCTGCGCTCGGTGTATTGCGTCAGCGGTGAAGACGCAGCGCGCATGTTCTATGTACCCGGCCGATTCACGCGCAACCATGCAATGCCACCGACTACCTTGTCGCTGCTGCAGGACAAGGGCAGCAGCCTGACCTTGACCGGCGAAGCCCATGCTCGGCGCAAAGAGATGTTCATGTCACTGATGGGGCCGGCCCGCCTGAAGCAACTGGTGGAGATCTTTGAACAGGAATGGCGAGCGCAGCTGCCGCGCTGGCAAGCCATGCCCTCTGTGGTACTGCATACCGAAGCCGAATACATCCTCTGTCGCAGCGCCTGCCGCTGGGTCGGCATCACCCTTGATGAAAGCCAAGCCAGACAACGCACCGCAGAATTGTCGGCGATGGTTGACGGCGCGGGCAGTATCGGCCCGCGCAACTGGAATGCCCAACTGTTGCGGCAACGCACCGAACACTGGGCGCGAGACCTCGTCCGCCAGGCCCGCAGCCATTCCCGCACCGACCCGCACACACCGCTGGATATCATCGCCCACCACACTGCGCTGCACGGCCATGGCGTGGATTACCGCACCGCCGCCGTGGAGCTGCTCAACTTGCTGCGCCCCATCGTCGCGGTCGCGCGCTACATCACTTTTTCGGCGCTGGCGCTGCATCGCCATCCTCACTACCGGGAGCGTCTGCGTGATGGCGAAGAAGGTCTGGCCGAATTATTTGCCAACGAAGTCCGCCGTTTCTATCCCTTTTTCCCTGCCGTCGGCGGCATCGCTCTGGAAGATTTCGAGTGGCGGGATCACCAGTTCCAGCGGGGCGACTGGATGCTGCTCGACCTGCACGGCACCAATCACGATCCACGCATCTGGCAACAACCCGAGCGCTTCTACCCGGAGCGTTTCATCGACTGGGATCACAGCCCCTATAACTTCATACCCCAGGGGGGCGGCGAATACTCGCATGGCCATCGCTGTGCAGGGGAATGGCTCACGGTCGAAGTGGTCAAATCAGCGCTGAAGATGCTCACCAGCGGGATGAACTATCAGGTACCGGAGCAGGATCTGAGCATCCGCCTGTCCCGCATGCCGGCAATAGTGCAGAGCCGCTTTGTGATCAACCAGGTGCAGAGCGGCAGCGCGACATAATAGATTGCCGAAGCCGTGGAAAGCGGCGTAGAATGCCTCGCGCTGCGGGTGTAGCTCAATGGTAGAGCAGAAGCTTCCCAAGCTTACGACGAGGGTTCGATTCCCTTCACCCGCTCCAATAAGTCACTGATCCATATCATCTTTTTACAACCTTCCCCTGGTTCCGCTAAAGTGTCCGAAAGCGGATTAAGCCGGACAGCTTCCGCACTACCCATCCTACCGTTTCAACATCCTTGAAGGCTCAATCAATGACAGACCCAGCTCGGCCCGCCAGTCCATTCCGCGATCGCCCTTTCATTGGGGCGCTCGCCATTGCAGCCCTGCTGCTGGCCGCAGCTAACCTGCGCGGCGGGCTGGTGGTGGTCGGCCCTCTGGTCATGGAAATTCGCGATACCCTGGCGATCAATGCCAGCGCATTCAGCTTGCTGACCACTCTGCCACTGCTCTGTTTTGGCATAGTGTCCATTACCGTACCCTGGCTGTCCCGCCGCTGGGCTCCCCAGCAGCTGGCCATTGCCGGGCTGCTGGTCATCAGCCTCGGTGTCGCCTTGCGACTGCTGGAGCAGTATCCTCTGGTGATTCTCGGCACCCTGCTGCTGGGCTCAGCCATCGCCGTGCTCAACGTGCTGATCCCCGGCCTGGTCAAGTCCTTTTTTCCAGGCCAGGTGGGGCTGATGACGGGCCTGTATTCAGTGACGCTCAGTTTGGGAGCAGGCCTGGGGGTATATCTGGCGGTACCTTTGATGGAACAGTTCGGTAGCTGGCGCTATCCAGTCGCTCTCTGGGCGTTACTGCCGTTATTCTGCATGCTGTTCTGGCTGCCCATGCTCCGGGTAAGAGGCGTGGAACGGCTCGGAAAGCTCACACGCATGAGCCTGTGGCGAGACAAGGTAGCGTGGGCCATAACCCTGTTCATGGGGCTGCAATCCTTTTACTTCTACTCCATGGCCACCTGGCTGCCGAAAATATTGCTGGAAAGCAGCTTGGATGCCCATCGGGCTGGTACCGCGACCGCGCTCATCAACCTGGTGAGTATTCCCTTCAATCTGTTCGTGCCCATGCTGGCGGCAAGAATGCGCAACCAGCGCCTGCTGGTATTGGGGACCTTCACCGCCTCCTTCATCGGCATCGCCGGGCTGTGGTGGTTGCCGTCAGCGGCGTTACTATGGGCCTCGTTGATTGGGGTGGGATGCGGTTGCGCGCTCAGTCTCGCACTGTCATTTTTTGTACTGCGGACTGCTACCCCCGTACAGGCCACGGCACTTTCCGCGATGGCTCAGAGCATCGGCTATCTGTTGGCAGCGCTGGGTCCGCTTTCTCTAGGCCTGCTGCGCGATATCAATGGTCATTGGCAATGGGCGCTGGCCACCATGCTGGTGCTTCAACTTTTTCAGCTTGGTTTCGGCTGGTACGCGGCTCGACCGCTCAACGTGGTGTCTGACCAAGAACGTCAGCGCGATCTTAAAGCAGGCGCCGCCCCAAAGGCCTATTGAGACAACAGCGTCTTACTTGCGCGCCAGCCTCAATTGTTTCATTCGCCTGCTGGCGCGGTAAGGGTTCAGGATCTATATGAAAAGGGACGAGCAAGCATCGAACAGATAGCTGAGGCGCCGCGTTTCAATGTGGAGCCCTGCGAATAGTCTTGACCAGCTCCTCGGGGGTGATCGAACCAACGATATTACTGCCACTGCCGGGCTGTGGCAGGTTGAGAATATTGCCTTTGATCTTGCCAATGACGTGCATTTCACACGGTTTGCAGTCGAATTTCAGGGTCAGCACCTCATCGCCATGGACCAACTGCATCGGTGCGACCTTGGTGCGCACGCCAGTAACGCCCTTGGCCTGTTTCGGGCACAGGTTGAACGAGAAACGCAGGCAGTGCTTGGTGATCATCACCGGTACTTCGCCGGTTTCTTCATGCGCTTCATAAGCCGCATCGATCAGCTCCACACCGTAGCGCCTATAAAAAGTGCGGGCCTTCTCGTTGTAGACGTTGGCCAGGAATGTCAGATGCGATTGCGGATAGACCGGCGGTGGAACGCTGACCGGTTTGCGGCTGCCGTGCGGGAAAGCGGCGATGCGCGCCTCGCTCAGTTTTTCGATCAACTCACGGCGCAGCCCCTTGAGTTGCGAATTGGGCACGAAAGGAACGAAGGATGCCGCAATCTCGATGTGCTCGGCGTGGTATTGGGTGGTGCCCAGCTGACCAAGCAGGTCCCGGAGCTGCTCCTCAGCCTGCTCAGGTTTTTTCGCCGGCTCGAAAGGACCATCCAGCTGGCTGCTGACGCTGACACCTTCTTCGCTGGTGACGCAGAGTCTGAGGCTGTCTGCGCTCAGTTCAGCCTGCCAGCGCAGACCGATGCGGCGTTCGGCTGAGACTTTCTGCAAAGCCTGCTGCCAGTTGTGATCAAGGTTGCGACTGAGCGTTTGCGGTAGCCGCGCACGTTGCAGCTGTTCCGGCATCTCGTTGGGTTCGATACGGTACTGCCAGCGCGGCTGACCGTCTTCTTCGAAGCGGGCCAGCTCCTGGGCGATGTTGGCCCGAAAGCCCACCACTTCCCGCTTGACCAGTACGTTCAGTCCATCGCCGTTGGACAGCGGCTCATGGGTCACGGCCAGCAGGTCGTTCTTGCGCACCTGCTGCAGCTCACCGACCTCCAGCCCGGTGAAGGTCGGCGAGTCGAAGGCACCGATATCGATCTTGCGGTCACTGACAAAATAGTCGGTACTGCCGCGATGGAAAGTCTTGTCCGGATCGGGCACGAAGAAATGCGCGGTCCTGCCGCTGGAGGCGCGGGCCAGATCAGTCCGATCTTCGAGAATTTCGTCCAGCAGCTGGCGATACCAGGCGGTGATATTCTTCACGTAGCCCATATCCTTGTAGCGCCCTTCGATTTTGAACGAGCGTACCCCTGCATCGACCAGAGCGCGCAGATTGGCACTCTGGTTGTTGTCTTTCATCGACAGTAGATGCTTTTCATAAGCAACTACGCCGCCATGTTCGTCCGTGAGGGTATACGGCAGACGGCAGGCCTGGGAGCAGTCGCCGCGGTTGGCACTGCGCCCGGTCTGGGCGTGAGAAATGTTGCACTGCCCGGAGAAGGCCACACACAAAGCGCCGTGAATGAAGAACTCGAGCGTGGTATCCACTTCCTCATGAATGCTGCGGATCTGCTGCAGGTTCAGCTCACGGGCCAGTACCAGCTGAGAGAAGCCGGCCTGTCCAAGGAAGCGTGCCTTGTCCAGGGTGCGGATATCGCACTGGGTGCTGGCATGGATTTCGATCGGCGGGATGTCCAGTTCCAGGATGCCCATATCCTGAATGATCAGCGCATCCACACCGGCATCGTACAACTGGTGGATCAGCAGGCGCGCACCTTCCAGCTCATCGTCATGCAGGATGGTGTTGAGCGTGACGAAGATGCGTACATGGAACAACTTGGCGAAACGCACCAGCTCGGCGATATCGGCTACGCTGTTTTCAGCGTTGTGCCGGGCACCGAAGCTCGGGCCGCCGATATAGATGGCATCAGCGCCGTGCAGAATGGCCTCACGGGCGATGGCGACATCCCGGGCTGGGCTGAGCAGTTCGAGGTGATGCTTGGGTAGGGACATGGACAGGGACCGCACTGGTGGAAACCGGCGATTGTAGCCGTTACCGCCGAAGCCTGCACGGCCAGGTGATGTGCGGACAGTCATGGCGATCTCTCGCCATGACTGGTTCAGTTCAACTCAGTTCGCTCCGCAGGCAGGCAAGCCCGGCCGCTGAGGACTGGTAAAGGTACAACCGTAATCTGCATCAGCCACCGCAGCAGGGTCGAGCACTTCATCCCCGGCCGGCTTGTCATCGTCATTGACCCAATCCAGCCAGTCGTTCATCGCCCGGGTAATCTCCTGATTAGAAAATTCACAGTGCCCAGTTGCCCGAATAGCCCGCTGTACCAGCAGATCTTCGTTTCCATTCTCCTCAGCACCCTCGCGATACAGCTGCTGATGGCGGAACGGCACATAGAAATCGCCCAGCGTATGCAAGGTTAACACCGGCACATCAAAATCACCCTGGATCAGTGGAATCCAGCGCACCCCATCTTCCCGCATGAGATTGGCATCCTCATCAGCGCTGACTCTTGGGATATTTTCGTTGAACGTCAGTTCGTCTCCAGTTGGCTCTGAATCACTGGTCCAACGGTAAACCTGATCCTCATTGCCATAGCCGTTACGCGCCAGAATCCCCTCGATGTCACCTTCGGAACCGCCAGTACCCAGTACGGCGCCCTGCCACATATCAACCGCAAAGCCTTCCTCAAAGATAGGCCGCTCTCCTCCCGTGAGGTTGCGCGCAACAGCTATCAGGCGCTCGCCGGCCACTCCACGCGGGGACAGCCAGTCCGGCGAGGTGCCGTTGAAGTTGAACAGAGTGCCGAGCATCTGCGGTAGCAGATCCTGGAAGTCGCTATAGTCCGCGTCTCCATATCCGCTCAACTCCATCATCACCCGCGGATAGTCGCCCAGCCACTGAAACTGATTTTGCTCCGCCTGGCACATGGGCATCGCGCCCGCGTAAGGCACCTTGTTCAGCGTACGCTCCATGTTCTCCCGATCCACCGCTGCGGCAGCGACATGACCACCCAGGGACTCACCGGAAATCAGGTATTGGCCAGGCTCCGCAAGGCGTACACCATGATCTGCTTCCAGATAATCGACGATGTTCAGCGCCAACTTGTTGGTATCCTCAATGCCGGCCCGCACATCATAGTAATTAGCCGAATAGGATGAGGAAGCCCAGGCGTAACCTGCCGCCAATACCGCATCGCGCCATGCATCCCTTGGGATCGACGTCGGCAGGCCTGCTCCCGTACCACGATAACCATGGGTGTACATGATCAGTCCATCGCCATCCCAGGCGTCAGGAACTTCGATGGCGTAGACGGCCTCCCCCTGCAGCCCATCATAGGTACCGACGTAGGCGCTGCTGCCGGCACGGGCAGTGACAGAAACCACCATAGGAGCGAAAACACGCTCGTCCTGTTCGCGAGTCATATCGGGCGGAGCGACATCATCATCGGAACCGCCGCTATTGTTGCTACCGCCACCACCCCCACCGAGACAACCGGATAACAGCAAAGCACTGAGCGTCAGGGGTAACACAGCCAAAGAGAAAGGTGTAGTGCGCAAGGTAAACCTCCATTGTTTTTGTAATCACTACCCGGGCACGAAGCGGCCCAACGCATTTCACAGCATAGTCGAGCCTGCTTAATGCGCTGCTGCATAAGTTACGTTGATATCACCCCAGAAACGCATCACTGAAATGGGTGAGTCGAGGCCGATTCTTTGCCAGCATCTGCGCAAAGAACTACCGCCGCCACACCACCCCGCAAGCATCCGTGGCCGAGCGGGGCATGGTCCGTTCTGTTACTTCAAACCCAGCCGCCGTGCCAGCTTGTGCAGGTTGCTGGCATCCAGCTCCAACAGGCGCGCAGCCGCGCTCCAGTTATCATCGGTGGCTATCAAGGCCTGACGGATCTGCTCGCGCTGGCAGGATTCGACAGCAATGCGTAAAGGCTGAATGTCTTCTTCAGTGGGTGCAATCAAGGGATCGGTCGGTGTCTGCACGGCGCCGCCGCTGATGGGGATGTCCAGTAACGCCGCATCCAGTGACAGCATTGCCTGACGCGAGCCATTGCGACCCAGCGCCTTGATCGCCGCCCGACTGATCACATGTTCCAGTTCGCGCACGTTGCCCGGCCAGTCATAGGTCAACAACGCCTGCTCGGCATCCGGCGACAGTCTCAGGCTACGCACACCCAGGCGCGCGCGGTTCAGCTCGAGAAAGTGTCCGGCCAGCAACAATACATCGTTGCCACGATCGCGCAGCGGCGGAACCGGGACCGGATAGACAGACAAACGATGATAGAGGTCGGCGCGGAAATCGCCCTTGGCTACCGAATCCGCCAGGTTGCGATTGGTCGCAGCAATGATGCGTACATCCACGCGCAGCGGCTGATCGGCGCCCAGGCGCTGGATTTCGCCATTCTGCAAGGTCCGTAACAGCTTGGCCTGCACATGCAGCGGCAATTCGCCCACTTCATCCAGAAACAGCGTGCCGCCATGGGCCGCATCAAAACGCCCTCCCCGATCAGTGCTGGCTCCGGAGAACGCACCTTTGACGTGCCCGAACAGCTCACTTTCAGCAAGGGATTCGGGCAGCGCCGCGCAGTTGACCTGAACCAGCGGCTTGTCGGCGCGCGGCGAGTGTCTGTGCAGCCAATGGGCGAACAACTCCTTGCCCACCCCTGTCTCGCCGGTGATCAAGACTGTCAGATCCGAATCTGCCACTACAGCCAGCTCGTCGAGCAGACGCGTAACGACCGGGCTGTGGCCGACAATCCCATGCTGCTGCAGCCCCGGCAAGGCTCGATGATCATCGGCGCGAACCAGACGCAGTGCACGATTCTCCTGCTCCAGGCGTGTCACGCGCAGCAACGCCTCCACCAGCGGCAACAGGTGCTGCAGCTTCTGCCGGGCCGCCTCGTCAAAGGTGCCGGCATCCAGTGCGTCGAGTGTCAGCACGCCCCACAGCTCACCTTCCACATAAAGGCTTATACCCATGCAGTCATGTACCGGCAGCGGCTCGCCGGGACTTTCATCCATCAAGCCATCATAGGGATCAGGCAAGGGGCTGTCGGATTCGAACCAGGTGGGTTCGCGACGGGAAAGTAGTGCGGCAAGGCGCGGCTGGCGGGCCACTTCAAAACGCCTGCCGAGTGCATCCTGGACCAGCCCAACGGCGGCAACCGGACGCAGGGAGTCGTTTTCATGTTGCAACAGCACAACAGCGCCGCAAGCGAAGCTTTCTCGCAACACCTGGACCAGACGCTGCAAGCGTACGGCAGCGGGTAACTCAGCCACCAGGTCTGGCAGCAGGAAACGCTCGATCATGGTTCAATTCACCCTTGCATGGTTTTATGAACCATACCGCATCCAGGTATATTGCACCAATAATACTTGATTACGTTAAATATCAATCAGTTATAAGTGGCATGTGTATTGCTAGCTTATAGATAGCTAAACATTACAGCTGTTACCGCCACCTTATCGGAGCACATCTGATGCCTTACGACTTCCTTGACACTCAGCTGGGCACCATCGCCCGAGAACTTCCCGGTGCCACCCGCGTATTACACGCTCAGCGTCTGGACTTCTGCTGCAATGGCCAGCGCACCCTGGCTGAGGCCTGCCTTCGTAAAGGCATCGATCCTGCCGCGACTGTTGCCGCCCTGGAGCAGCTATGCGCCGTCGATCAGGACGAGCAGAACTGGAACCACGCATCCGCCGAACAGTTGATCCAGCATATTCTGACGCGCTACCACGAATGTCATCGGGAACAGTTATCTGAGCTGATCAGACTGGCCCGGCGTGTCGAACAGGTACATGGCAATAATCCCGATTGCCCGAACGGGCTGACCGATCATCTCTCCGACATGCAACAGGAGCTGGAAAGCCATATGGCCAAGGAGGAACAGATTCTGTTCCCGATGCTGATGCGGGGCGAAGAAAGCCTGTCACGCGGACCGATCAGCGTGATGCGCTTCGAGCATGACCAGCACAGCCAGGCGCTCGACAAGCTGTACGCGCTGACCAACGAGGTCACCCCGCCGCCTCACGCCTGCAATACCTGGCAGGCTCTATACCGCGGACTGAACGAGTTCTGCGCGGACCTGATGGATCATATGCACCTGGAAAACAACATTCTGTTCGTTACCCAGGTAACCGCGAAGGCGCTATAGGAAGCGCTAGAGGACGAACATGGTCTTGGCGCATATCACCAACAGCACGGCGTGCACCAAGAGGCTTATATTCAACAGATGCATGGTTCGCTCGGTTACCCGCTGAGCACGGCGCAGAAAGATCAAGGCCGCGTAATGACCTATGATCAGCAGCGCGAGCAAGATCTTCAGGCTGAGCAAGGTGGCGAAGTGGCTGGAAAGCGGGTCGGCCAGCAGACTGCGATAGGGCCAGGCAAGCGTCAGGCCGGCACCATAGAGCACAAAGGCAACGACGTGGATGACCCGTCGGGCCTGCTGACCCAGAGCCTGGCTCATAGGAGTACGAACGCCGGCGTCCAGGCGCCGGCCGGCCGGAGTCAGAATCAGCACCTGGAAGAACAGCGTGCCGATGAAAGCCATGGCCGCAAACAGATGCAGAATTTTAACCAGCAGATATGTCATAAGTTATTCCAGTGATGAAAGCGTAGCCGACACGGCAGCGCAACGAGCATAACAAGCAATCAGGAGATTTTCATGCCGGACAATCGCACTCAACTACCCGTGCTGTTTGCATTGGGCTTTCGCCCCTTGTTTCTGGCGGGCAGTCTGTTTGCCGTGTTGGCCATCCCGCTGTGGATCGCCGCCTTCCTCGGCCACATCGAACTGTCACCCGCCGGTGGCTGGCTGGCCTGGCATCGACACGAGATGGTTTTCGGTTTCGGCGTCGCCATTGTCGCAGGCTTTCTGCTGACTGCCATTCAGGCGTGGACCGGCGTACCGGCGCTCACCGGCAAACCCGTGCTGCTGATGGCCGGCTTGTGGTTGGGCGGACGCCTGTGCTGGCTGTTCGGCGCTCCCTTGTGGCTGCTGATTCCCATGGACCTGCTATTTCTGCCACTGGTGGCCTTGGCCATCGGCCATTCGTTATGGAAAGTACGTCAGGTGCGTAACTATCCGATCGTGGTCATGTTGTCATTGCTGACCCTGTGCAACCTGCTTGTATTGATCGGCCTGCAGCAGGACGACTTCTTTCTGCAGCGCCACGGCGCAGTCGCGGCATTATGGCTGATCGCCGGCTTGATGGGCTTGATCGGCGGGCGCGTCATCCCCTTCTTCACCCAGCGTGGCCTGGGCCTGACAGAACCGGTGAATGCCTGGCCATGGCTGGACAACCTGCTGATGGTCGGCAGTATTCTGGTTGCGCTGTTGATGCTCAGCGGTGCGGGCCTGCGCCCTTCGCCCTGGCAGGCGCCCATTTATCTGGCGCTGGGTTTGGGTCACATGGTCAGATTGCTGCGCTGGCACCATCCGAAAATCTGGACAGTGCCGCTGCTCTGGTCACTGCACCTGTCCTACGCCTGGCTGGCATTGGCACTGATCGCCATGGCTCTTTGGCATGGCGGCTGGTTTGGCGGCTTCAGCCAGGCAACTCACCTGCTGGCCATCGGCGGCATGGCCGGGATGATTCTGGCGATGATCGCCCGGGTCAGCCTCGGGCACACCGGACGCCCGCTGCAGCCAGCCGCGTCCATGAGCATCGCTTTCGTCCTGCTCAATCTCGCAGTGCCGCTGCGCGTATGGCTGACCATACCCATGCCGCAGACGGGCTTCTGGCTGGCGAGCCTGTGCTGGGCAGTAGCCTTTGGGCTCTATGTGTGGAATTACACTGCAATCTTGACCGCGCCTCGGCCAGATGGGCGGCCAGGCTGACTACAGAGCTAGCTTCCCTCTCCTCTGGGAAGAGGGAAGCTGCGCCTTACAACAGTTCCTTGCGCAATTCCGCCGGCGACTTGGGTGACAACAATCCCGGTGCCACGTCCAACACCGTCTGCGCACCAATCACGCCACTCTGGTTCAAACGCCAGGTAGCACGCGCATAAGCAACCAGTACCGCGGCTGTGAACTCGGGGTTGCTGCCCAGCTTGAGGGTGTATTCCATCACCTGGGTGGTGCCGGCGCCGGACGTGCCGCTGCGGATCACTACACCGCCATGGGGCATCGCAGCATGGTCGCGGCGCAGTTCTTCTTCGCTGATGAAGTTGACGGTGGTGTCGTAGTCGGCGAAATAGTGCGGCATGCTGACGATGCTCTGCTCCACTTCGGCTGCATCAGCGCCTTCGGCCAGTACCACATAACATTCGCGCTTGTGCTTTTCACGGGTAGCCAGTTCTGGCAGTTCGCCGTTGCGTACACGCTCGATCGCGGCTTCTGCAGGTAGAGTGTATTGCACCCCGGCCTTCACTCCATCTACCCGGCGCACCGCGTCGGAGTGGCCCTGACTCAACCCCTTGCCCCAGAAAGTGTAGGTCGCGCCCACAGGTAAGATGGCTTCGCCATAGAGGCGGTTAAGGGAGAAGAGTCCCGGATCCCAGCCCACGGAGATCATGGCGGTCTTGCCTGCCGGGTGAGCGGCGCTGTCCATGGCGGCATGGTATTCCGGGATGGTGGCGTGGGTGTCGAAGCTGTCGACGGTATTGAACATGGCCGCCAGCGCCGGGCCCTGTTCGGGCAGGTCATTTTTCGAGCCGCCGCACAGGATCAGCACGTCGATCTGGTCGCGAAACTGTTCGATATCATTCTGGGCATTCACGGGAATACTGCTGTCGAGCAGCTGCACGTCCGCTGGGTTACGCCGACTGAAAACGCCGACCAGTTCCATATCCGGGCTCTGGGTGATGGCCATTTCCACGCCCTTGCCGAGGTTACCGTAACCTGCGATGCCGATTCTGATTTTGCGCTGCATATGAAGACCTGACCTTTCTGTGTGTGCCAACCCCGCATGAACAGAACACGGGGTAAAGCGGGAATTATACAGATTGTGGCGGTATTTTCGGAGCGGAAGACTGGCGCGTCACCTCAGCTCCCGGTCGCGGTAACCTTCAACCCCTCCATTTCCCGTGCCGGCACGCCCATGTCTCGCCACTTGTCCGGGTGGCAACTGAACAACAACACCTGATGCCGCTGGGCGGCGTCGAACAGAATACGTTTCATCTGCTCCAGTCGCGGCTGGTCGCTGTGTACCAAGGCGTCATCCAGAATGATCAGTGTCGGACGCCCGACCTCGCGCAGCAAATCGGCATAGGCCAGACGACTGATCAGCCCCATCTGCTCCCGCGAACCAAAACTCAGAGCATCGAACTCATCCGCTTCCTGCCCATGACGGATCAGGCGCCCAGGCAACAGGTTTTCATCGACCTCCAGCCTTGCCTGGGGAAACAGCAGCTGCAGATAGTGATCCAGATGCTTCTGCAACGGCGCCTGCAATTGTCGGGTGAGCTGTTGGCGTTTTTCGCTGAGTAGGCCATGCAACAGGTTAAGCGCATTGGCACGGCTCTCCAGTTGTTGATGGCGACGGCTTTCGCTTTCCAGCTCGGCAGCAAGCTTGGCACGATTTTCCTCCAGGCCATCAGCACCCTCGCTTTGCAGCCGTGCCTGCAGCGCAATCAGCTCTTCGCGACGCTGATTGAAGGTCTGCTCCAGCTGGGCAGCACTGGCGCTGTAGCGTTGAATATCCTGCTCGAGGATATCCGGCCTGGCATTGGCGATGCGTGCGGCCCGTTCTTGAGTCAGTTGTTCCAGCCGCGTCTGGTCGGCGCGCAGCGCCAGCAAGCTGTCGTTGAGCTGCAGTTGCTGTTGACGGCGTTGCGGATCGTCCAGCCTCGCCTGCAGCAGACGACACTCTTCGTCTGCGCTGGCAACGTTCTGGCGCAGCTTGATCAGCGTCTCGTTATGCTCACCGGTGGCCTTCTCGGCTTGCTGCAGTCGTCCTGCTGCCTGCTCCAGAGCCTGCTCGGCGATATTGATCGGCGGCAGCTGCTCTTCCGCCAAGGTCGGCAGGCCATGCAGCTCCTGCTCCAGTTCCGACAGACGCGTCTTGCCAACGGTCAACTGCTGCGTCAGCGCGTCGATCCCTTCCGGGGCATGGCCAGCCTGGAGCCTGCGGTTGGTCAGAATTGCAGTGTTCAGTGTTCGGCCCAGTTCCAGCTGCTCACGGGCAGCGTCCAGCGATACGACCTGCAGCTCATCAAGAAGCGCCTGCAACTGCTCCTGCCCACGCTCGATCTGCCGCACCAGTTCGCCCAGGTCCTGCCCGCCAGGAGTAATGGTGAGCTGACCAACGCCGGCAATCTCGATCCAGGTCTCCTGCAGCAACAGAGATTCGCCGGTGCAGTTGACCAGCTCACCGCCGACGGACATCTGCTGATCAGGCAGCAACTCAAAGCGCAATCGGGTGGCAATACTCTGCTGGCGGATGTTCAGCTCACGCAGTTGAGTCTGCAACGCCTCGAGTCGAGCGAACTGTGTATCATCGACACGAATTGCCGCCAGCCTTTGCTGCTGCTCAAGCAGATCACTTTGCAACTGACGCGCCTGCGCCACGCTGGTCTGATACTGCTGCTGTTGGCGCAACAGTTGTTGCTGCTCACGCTCCAGAGTTTGGCGCCGGGCCAGCTGATGCGCCTTGCGCTCCTGCTCGCGCGCCTGTTGATAGGCGGCAAGCGCTGTATCTCGCGTAGCCGCCAGCTCTGCATGCTGCGCGGACAGGCGCTCGAGCTGCCCTAGCAGCTGTTGCGCTTTCGACTGGCGTTGTTGCAGGTCTTCAGACTGCTCGTCGTGAGCACGCAGCTGATCCAGCACCATCTGCCGACTGTTGCGATTCTGCTCCAGCTCCTGCATTTCCCGCTGCTGCTGGTCCGCCAGCAATGTCACCTCAGCCTGTTTCTGTTCCGCCTCCTGCTGCTGCGCCCGCAGTGTCTGCCAGGGGCGCTCGGCCTCATCGCTGGCCTGCTGCTGACGCAATTCGCCCAGGCGATCCACCTGCTGACGATAGCTGATGATGCGCTGGTCAAGCTCTCGCAGATCACTGCCGAGCGCAGCAAGCCGCTCAATGCTCGCCTTGTAGTCGCCGCGCGGCTTGCCGCCGCCCGTCAACAGTTCCTCCAGTCGACTGCGAACCTGCCGGGTGATCTCATCACCATCACTGCTGGTCATTTCCCCGAGACTGGCACCCAGCACCGACTTGAGGTGATCGCCGGCATGGGTGACCGCCTCGCCAAGCTCCTGACCCATACCCTGCTCGATCCATAGCAGGCCGGGAATCCCCCAATGTTCCGCCTTGCTGGCGCCACGGGTAGCGACAGTGAACCCCAGCATGGCGGCGAGCTTGTCCTCCGCTTCGTCACCGCTGAAACGTTCACCCTCCACTGTCAGATCGCAACGCTTGCGCTGCAGAAAACGCTTGCTCAGCTGCCATTGCTTGCCAGCATGAGTGAAGACCAGCTCGACCTCCGGCGCGGCGCCGGAATCACCCCATGGGCGCAAGTCGCCCAATGTTCCGGAGCTGTGGCGCTCGAAAAAGGCTGCGCGAATGGCCCGTACCAAGG
Organism: Halopseudomonas litoralis; assembly: GCF_900105005.1. NCBI lineage: Bacteria > Pseudomonadati > Pseudomonadota > Gammaproteobacteria > Pseudomonadales > Pseudomonadaceae > Halopseudomonas > Halopseudomonas litoralis. The sequence goes on along the minus strand of NZ_LT629748.1, from coordinate 854,186 downwards.
TGCTCTTGCCGGACTCGTTGGGTCCGCAGATCAGGTTGATGCCGGCACCGAACCCGTCAATGCTCAGAGGCTCACGGAACTGTCGAAACTGACTTACCCGCAGTTGCTGCAACTTCATGCCGGCGTACCTCCCGCATGCCGCTCGCGCAGCAGACTCGACAGTATGCCCAGCGCCTCGCGGGCAGTATCGTGATCGTCTGCCTGTTGCAGGTCGCGCAGCTGATTCACCACCTCCCCCAGATAGCCATCAGCCTGCAGCGCAGCAATGTCCTCGTCAGTCGGGATCAACCGCAGTTCAGCCAGATGGTATTCCAACACCCGATGCTGTGCCTGGGCGCGACCCAGCGCGGTCTGTAGACGTTGCTCTCCGGCGAGATCCAGCTCGCCTTCGAGGGTCAGATTGATGACGCTGCTGCGCTCGATGCTGTCCAGCTCTTCAATCAAGGCATCCAGATCCGAGGCCACACTCAACCGCCGCTGCCATTGCAGCCAGGGAAATTCACCGATGGCTATCGGCGTCACCTGCGGCTCGGCACCGGGCGCATCAATCCGCACATCCATCAATTGCCCGGCACCGTTGCTCTTGAAACGGTCCTGCTCCGGCGTACCGCTGTACCAGATGCGGTTGCTGATCTGCCGACAACCGTGCCAGTCGCCCAATGCCAGATAGTCCAGCCGAGCTCGTTCGGCGCGCTGGGGGTCGATGGGGTTGGGGGAGTCGATATCCTCGGCAAGAATGCCCTGAACGCTGCCGTGGGCGATGCCGATACGCAGCAGCTCCGGCGGCGTCGACGCGTGGTCGAACCATTCGGTCAGATCATTGAAGGTGTGGCGCTGGGTCAAGGGCGCCGGGAGAACGGCAAACCCCTGTTCAGCAAACAAGGAGACCTCAGGGGTCAGCAGCAAATGCACATTATCAGGCACCGCGTTCAGGCGTCTGGCACGGGTCCAGATGCTTTCCGCTAAGGCAGCATCATGGTTGCCCGGCAGCATGATCCACGGCCCGTTAAAGGCCTGCAATGCCATGAACAGCCGCCGCACCGTGCGATCGGAGATGGTCTGGGCGTCGAATATATCCCCCGCCACCAGCACCGCATCGACAGCCAGCTCCGCCCCCAGTGCCGCAATGCGCTCCACTGTGGTCAGGCGCGCCTGAGTCAGTGCAGGACCATCTTCCGGGCCGAAGCGGTCGTATTGACGACCGATCTGCCAGTCAGCCGTATGCAGAAAGCGTGGCATGTTCTCTCCCCTGTGCGAATCCGATTCCGGATTGTAAACGCAAGGGACAACAAAGGGGGCCCACTCACACCACCTGAGTGTATCGAGCCTCGTCTGCCTGATGCTGATAGGCATCGAACACCATGCAGATGCGCGCCACCAACGGTCGCCCGGCGGGAAGTATGCTGATGCCCGCCTCACTCAGGCGAATCAGGCCATCGCGATGCATTTGCCGCAGCATGTTGAGGCAGTCGACAAAATAAGTTGCGAAATCGATACTGAAGCGCTGCTCTATGTCCGCAAAACGCAGTTCATAGCGGCACATCAGGCGGTTGATCACCACCCGCCGCAACCGATCATCGGCTGTGCATTTCACTCCTCGATACAGCGCCAGCCGGCGCTCCCCAAGACTTTGCTGATACCGTTTGATGTCACAGCTGTTCCGACAATGAAAATCGCCCACCTGACTTATAGCCGACACGCCCAGCCCGATCAGGTCGCAGTCACCGCCAGCGATATAACCTTGAAACCCTCGATTCAGCCGCCCTGTTTCCTGCGCGTTGCTCAGGCTGTCGTCGGGTAACGCAAACTGCCCCATACCGATATGCCGATAGCCGGCACTCTGCAGCAGGGCGAAGCTGTTGCTGATGATCTCCAGGCGCATGTCGGGGCCGGGCAACTCGGCCAGGCTGATCTTGCGCTGGGGCAGGAACAGATCCGGCAGATGCGCATAGTTGTACAACGTCAGGCGATCCGGATTCATCTCAATGACCGCCGCCAAGGTGCGAGCGAACGAGTCCGGGGTTTGCCTGGGCAAGCCATATATCAGGTCGATATTGACCGACCGATACGCCAACGCACGCGCTGCGTCCATTACCGTCTGTGTCTGCTCCAGGCTCTGCAGTCGGTTGATTGCACGCTGCACATCCGGGTCAAGGTCCTGCACGCCGAAGCTGGCATGATTGAACCCCAGCTCGCGCAGCAATCCCATGGTCGGCCAGTCTGCCTCACGGGGATCGATTTCGACGCTGTAGTCGGCTATATCGTCTTCATGCAGATTGAAACAGTCGCGCAGTCTGGTCATCAGCTGGCGCAGATCCTCATGACCGAGGAAGGTTGGCGTGCCGCCACCCAGATGCAATCGCTCGACCCGCTGCGCCGGATTCAGATGTGCACTGATCATCTCTATTTCGCGGTTCAGTGCCTGCAGATAAGGTTGCGCACGACTGCGGTCCTTGGTAATGATCTTTGTGCAGGCGCAGTAGTAACAGACGTTGGCGCAGAACGGAATATGCACGTAGAGTGACAGCGGTCGGCAGGCATCACCGCCTTGCTGCAAGGCCGTGACAAGGTCGGTCGGCAATACACCGTCGACGAACTGGGCCGGCGACGGGTAGGACGTGTAACGCGGGCCCGGCTTATCGTAACGGCGGATCAGGCCGGCGTCCCACTTGACTTGATCGGACATGGAAGGATGCTCCGCTGCGATTTTTCTCTGATGTCGGCGAGGTTACGCCCTTCCCCGGTGCGCCACGTTGACGCACATCAAGAACCTCGGGATCGCCTGCCTCATGAATTCATCGCGGGGTATGGTCTGCGCAGCCGGAAATGCTTACTCTGCAACAAATCAATCAAAGGCGGGAAGATATGGCTCTGACTCAGGAACAACGGCAGATGATTGTCCGTCATCCTCTGTTTTCTCATTTCAAGGCACAAGCTCAGGAAGAGCTGCTGGCTGATGCCCTGGTGCGCGATTACGATACTCAGGCGCTGATCCAGCGTCAGGACGATCCAGCCGAGCGCTTCTACCTGGTGCAGTCCGGCAAGGTCAAGCTGTATCGCATCTCGGCCGATGGCAAGGAGAAGGTCGTCGAGATCATCACCGCCGGCAATACCTTTGCCGAGGCCATCATGTTCATGCAGAAGTCGGTCTTCCCGGTATGTGCCGAAGCGCTGGAACCGGTCAAACTGATCGGCTTCTCCAACCGCCTGATGCTGCGCCATCTCGAGCAGAACCCGCAAACCTGTCTGCACCTGCTGGGCCATATGAGTGTGCGTTTACATCAGCGGCTGGATGAACTGGAACACCTGACACTGCAGAACGCGACCCAGCGTCTGGCTCTGTATCTGGTCAGTCAGGTGCGCGACCGCGCAGGGGACAGCGCAGAAATTGAACTGATACTGCCCAAGAGCCTGATTGCCGCACGCCTGTCGATCAAGCCGGAGACCTTCTCACGCGCCATAGCCAACCTGCGTGAGCGTGGATTGATCGACAGCCGCGCACGACAGATCAGCATTCCCAGCATTCGCAATCTTCTGGACGAGTTCGCCGGAGGTCAGCAACATACCGAACACAAGGCGAGCATTATTGCGTCTGACAGCCTCTAGACTCCCATGCTGATGAAATGGATATGGCGCAGCGTGGCATCGTTGGCGCTGGGCCTGGGTGCTCTGGGAGTATTGTTGCCTGGGTTACCCACCACGCCCTTCCTGCTGCTGGCGGCCTGGGCAGGCGCTCGCGGCTGGCCGGAGCTGGAGCAGCGCCTGCTGACTCACCCCAAATACGGTCCGTTGATTCATGATTGGCGTGAACACCGCGCCGTGCCACGCCGCGCCAAATGGCTGGCCAGCGCGCTGATGCTCAGCAGTATAGTAATGATCTGGTTGTTGCCGGCACCGATGTTGCTGCGCTGGTTCCTCAGCCTGTTTCTGCCTTGCGTTGCATTGTGGTTGTGGGCCCGTCCAGAGTCCGATCAGATATGAATGCTCCGGCCAGCCTTTCCCTGCACCTCTTCAATAAAAAACGGGAGTCATATGGCTCCCGTTTCTATTACAACCACCTCCCTCAGTAGACGTCGTGCTGCGTGTTGTACACGTTGAACTTGCCGGTAGGCGTGATCAGACGCTTGTCACGAATGACCTTCTTCAGCTCCAGGGTCTTGTCGTCTACCACCACGATGGCGGATTCTTCATCCTGGCCGCTCCAGACCGAGAACCAGACCTCATCCCCTGCCTCGTTATACTCGGGCTGCACCACACGGCGCGACCCGCCCTCGATGCCGGACCACTCGGCGATTGGCAACACCTTGTAGCCCGCGTTCAGATTGCCGATATCGAACACCGCCACTGACTGAGCAATCTCGGAACTCGGGTTGAAGGTGGTATCCACATACAGATTGGTGGATTTCGGGTGAGTCTTGATGAACAGCGAGCCGCCACCCTGACCTTTCAGCGTATCCACCACCTTCCATGCCTGCTCGGGATGGTTTTCCGGGTCGGTGCCGATCAGCGAGATGGTGTCGTCACCCAGGTGACTGGTACCCCACACCGGACCGAACTCGGGGTGCACAAAGTTGGCGCCACGCCCCGGGTGCGGAATCTTGCCGACCTCGACAATGGCCGCCAGCTTGCGATCTCTGGAGTCGATCACCACCACTTTGTCCGAATTATTGGCTGCGGTCATGAAATAGCGGTGACTGCTGTCCCAGCCGCCATCATGCAGGAACTGCGCAGTACCGATACTGGTAATGCTCATATTATCCAGGTCTTCGTAGTTGACCAGCATGACCTGACCGGTTTCCTTGACGTTGACGATGAACTCGGGATGCTCGTGGGAGGCGATGATCGCCGCCACACGGGGTTCCGGGTGATATTCCTGAGTATCCACGGTCATGCCACGGGTGGAAACGATTTTCAGCGGCTCCAGCGTTTCACCATCCATGATCACGAACTGCGGAGGCCAGTAGTCGCCGGCGATCACGTACTTGTCCTCGAAGCCTGCAAACTTGGAGGTTTCCACCGAGCGGGCTTCGATACCCACCTTGATTTCAACCACCTTGGTCGGCTCCTTAGCCCACAGGTCGATCATGTCGATCTTGGCATCACGGCCAATCACCATCAGGTAGCGACCAGATGCGGACATGCGTGAGATATGCACGGCGTACCCGGTATCGATGGTCTTGACGATCTTCTTGGTGGCGCCATCAATCAACGCGATCTTGCCATCGTCACGCAGGGTGACCGAGAACAGGTTGCCCAGATCCAGCTTGTTCATCTGCTTAGTGGGTCGATCTTCCGGCTTGACCAGCACCTTCCAGCTGTCCTGCATGGCCTGCATGCCCCACTCCGGCGGTGTCGGCGGCTCGTGCTGGATGTAGTTGGCCATTAGGGTGATCTCTTCCGGCGTCAGCTCGCCCGAGGTCCCCCAGTTCGGCATACCCGCAGGCGAGCCGTAGGAAATCAGGGCTTCCAGGTAAGCCTGGCCGCGCTGCTGAGTGATGTCTGGGGTCAGCGCCTTGCCGGTAGCGCCCTTGCGCAGCACGCCGTGGCAACCGGCGCAGCGCTGGAAGTAGATCTCCTTGGCCTTGTCAAAGTCGGCTTCGCTCAAGTCCGGTGCGCCCGGGGTATGAACTACCCGAGCCAACGCTGGCTCAACGGCAGAGGCTTCGCCCTGGTAGGCAGCAGCCGCCTTTTCCGGATCCGAGCCCTGGGCAAGTACGGCAGCCGCGACCGTCATGGCCATTATGCTGATCGCTGCTGTTAATGGTTTGGTCATTCTCATGGTTTCGTCCTTTCCTGGAAAAAAAATGGGCCAATCAGGTACAGCCTTTTCAAACAGGTCACTCAGAAGGTCAGTCGTATCTCCGTATCGATATGGCGTTGCAGGCCGGGCAGTTCATCAAAGGGTTGATAGGAGCGGTTGAGCATATTGCCAAGCAGCACTCTGGCGCCGAGCCGCTGCTGATAATCGAACGTCATGGCGAGGTTGAGCGTGGCGTAGCCGCTTTCCCTGTCCCAGGGCTGCACTACCCACGCCTTGTCATCCTGATCAAATGTCTTGCGCTCGGCGCCGCTGGCCGCCCGCAGATACAGATCAAACTCGGCATCCAACTGACCCAGGGGCATATAACTGCGCAAGCCCAGCGTGCCGACAGCAGCTGGCAGGCCACTTTTCCAGCTGGAATAGCCATCGTGCTTGAACTCGCGGCGCGTCAGACTGAGCGCAGCATGGGGCTGCACCAACCAGTCCGGTCGCCATTCCAACGAGGCTTCCAGACCTGTCGTCCGGGCTTCGCTTATATTCACGTACTGCCATGCCTCGCGGATGCTGCTCGGCGGCAGATAACCATCCGGTGTGGATGCGACCTGCTGACTCTCGATGTAATCCCTGGCAATGGTGTGAAACAGCACCACATCGGCGGTTACCACCGGCACTTCATAACGCCAGCCCAGCTCCATGACCCGTGCCCGCTCGGGTTTGAGGTCAGGGTTGCCATAGTTGATGCGCTTGCCACCGGCGGCTGCCGAATACAGCTGGTTCAGGGTCGGATAGGAATAGCCCTGGGCCAGATTGGCCCGCAGCGCCCAGTGTGGTGCCGGACTGTAAACCAGCCCCAGCGACCCCAGCAGCCGATCATCACTGCTATCGACAGCAGCTCGCTCGGTGCTGGCGGCCAGCTCCGACTCAACACGGTAGTAACGTCCACCCAGATAGGCAGTCCAATCCTCGGCAAACTGCCAATCCTGCTGTACAAAGGCCGAGAAAGTCTGCTGATCCGCCTGCTGCTTTGAGGAGCTGGGGATGATCACCGCCCCCATCGGGGTTACCCGTTTGGTGCTGCCAAACTTGTCGCTGTCCAGCCCATCGTCCATGTATTCCAGACCCAACAAGGTGGTCTGCTCTCTGAACAGTGCCAGTTCAGTCTGCAGCGCCAGCCCTCTGGTGCTCTGTTCATCCAGCGAGTTGTTATTCACTATCACACTGACCGGCGGGCTCATTTCCCGAACGGTGTTGGTGAAATCCCGGTCCACCGTCCGCGAATAAGCATTGGCCGACAGCTTCTTCACCAGCGGGCTCAGATCAGTCGCTTCATAGAAAAAACCATAGCGCTGCTGGTCGCGCATGGGGGTATTCATTTCCATATTGAGCTGCCTGCGTGGATCAACCCAGGCGCCCGCACTGAGGTTGAAACGCTCGGCCTTGAACGCCAGGTAATGGTTATTCTTGCGATAACCCAGATGCAGGCCAGCCGACTCATTGTCATAGGCGGAGTTGTTCAGTACACCATAGCTGCGGGTGCGGCGGTCACCATGTTCACTGCGTGACAGACTCAAGCGGTAAACGAAATCGCCGCTGCTGCCGGCTAGACCGGCATTGCTGCGGTAGCCCTGGGTGGCCAAGTAATAACCGCCGCCGACATAGCTCTCCAGCGGTACATCACTGCCACGCCGAGTGATAATATTCACCACCCCGCCGATGGCGTTGGACCCGTTGATCACTGACGCCGGACCACGTACAACTTCGACCCGCTCGATCATCGCCGGGTCAATCAACAGAGGCGTACCGTAGTCGGTATGGTCGGTCACGGTCTGGCCGTCAATACGGATGGTCACCCGCCGAGAGCTTTCACCACGAATGGAGATGCGCTTCATGCCGGGGGTGTCGGAGTCGCTGAGGGTTACCCCGGGTACATCACGAAACAGCTCCGCCACATCAGCCAGGCTGCGCCGACGAACTTCCTCCTCGCCGATCCGGGTGACCGATCCGGGGCTCATCAGGGCCGCCACCCTGAACCCGGTACCTGTGATGACGCTATCGCTCAAGCGCAAGGCGGGCTCCGCCATCGCCGCTTGCGCTATCATCAGGGCCAGTAAAGTACAGCCCCCAGCAATCGTGTTACCCCGCATATCGCTCGCTCCTTCAGCACTCTTGATCGGCATCATGGAGAGCGAAAGCGCGCAGAGTCTTGACCAACATCAATGTTCTATGCGGCAAACCGACGCACGAACTGGGTGCAACATACCACCACACCTCGCAAAATGGTTAAATAAACCATTAAAGGTTTAAAAAACCATTACTAGCTTGGGTTTATTTAACCTATTATCTCAATATTCTGTTTAAAATCAATGACTTACAATATGGCACGATCCTTGATAATGAATAAGTAAATGTAATTACTGCAAGGACTCGTCAATGAATGCATCCCGACCCAATCCTCTCCACGGACAGCCCGGCGGGCTGTTCTACCACGCCAGCGGCGCAGAGGTTGATCTCTTCGAGCAGGCTGACCGTTTCGGTATGCCGGTACTCATCAAGGGTCCGACCGGCTGCGGCAAGACTCGCTTTATTCAGCATATGGCCGAGCGCCTTGGCCGCAAGCTGTACACCGTGGCTTGCCATGATGACCTGACCACCGCCGACCTGGTCGGCCGCCATCTGATCGGCGCCAATGGCACTTTCTGGCAGGACGGCCCCCTGACGCGCGCCGTGCGCGAAGGCGCCATCTGCTATCTGGATGAAGTCATCGAAGCGCGTAAGGACATCACAGTGGTACTGCATCCGCTGGCCGACGATCGGCGGATTCTGCCGTTGGAAGCAACCGGGGAAGAACTCCAGGCTGCGCCCGGCTTCATGCTGGTGGTGTCTTACAACCCCGGTTATCGAAACCTGCTCAAAGGGCTCAAGCCCAGTACCCGTCAGCGCTTTGTAGCGATGGCTTTCGATTACCCCGAAACAGCGGCAGAGAGCCGCATTGTGCAGCACGAATCCGGCCTTGACCCGCTCAATGCCGACCAACTGGTCGCGCTGGGGAATGCCCTGCGCCACCTCGGACAGCATGATCTGGAGGAAGCCCCCTCGACCCGTTTGCTGATTCATACCGGTCGGCTGATTGCCGCAGGCATGGACCCGCGTCAGGCCTGCGAAGCCTGCATGGCACAACCGCTCACCGACGAACCCACCGCTCAGGCAGCGATCATGGACATCGTCAGAGTGCACTTTGCCGAACCCGGACAACAACCAACCAGAAAAATCGCCTGACCGGCGAGCATGCAATCCGCATAACCCGAGGAGATCAATATGTCGGAGCGCTTTACCAAGGGCATGGCCCGCAACATCTACTACGGTGGCGGCATGTTTTTCATGCTGCTGTTCATTGGCTTGACGGTGGATACGGTCACGGCGATCCCCGAAAGGGAAAACCGCGACCAGCTCACCGCCTCAGTCGCCCATGGCAAAGAACTGTGGGAGAACAACAACTGTGCTGGCTGTCACTCGCTGATGGGCGAAGGAGCGTATTTCGCGCCTGAACTGGTCAATGTGTTCGACCGCCGCGGCATGGGCAACGAAATGGCTTTCCGAGCTTATTTCGGCGCCTGGATGGGCGCCATGCCCACAGGCGTGGAAGGCCGTCGACAGATGCCTCAATTCAACCTGAGCGAAGAAGAGCTGGATGCCATGTCGGATTTCCTGATCTGGTCGTCGCGGATCGATATCAACGACTGGCCGCCGAACAAGGAAGGCTGAGTACCACTGTGCAGACTCTGACAGCAAAAGGAATCACATCATGAAATACGCTTCACAGGCGGTGGCAAAACCCTACTTTGCCTTTGCCATGCTCTTGTTCGTCGGTCAGATCGTATTTGGTCTGATCCTCGGCACGCAGTACATCATCGGCGATTTCCTGTTTCCGGAAATCCCCTTCAACGTCGCCCGCATGGTGCATACCAACCTGCTTATCGTCTGGTTGCTGTTTGCCTTCATGGGCGCCACTTACTATCTGGTACCGGAGGAAGCCCAGACCGAACTATGGAGTCCCAAGCTCGGCTATGCCCTGTTCTGGGTCTTCGCCATCGCCGGTGTGCTGACCATTCTCGGCTATCTGCTGGTGCCCTATTCCACCCTGGCGGACATCACCGGCAACAAGTACTTCCCGACCATGGGCCGGGAGTTCCTTGAACAGCCGACGATCACCAAGGTAGGTATCGCACTGGTTGTTGTGGGCTTTATCTTCAACATCCTGATGACCGTACTCAAAGGCCGCAAGACGGTGGTCAACATGGTCCTGATCACCGGTCTGATCGGTCTGGGCGTGTTCTGGATGTTCGCTTTCTACAACCCGATGTCGCTGGTCATGGACAAGTACTTCTGGTGGTGGGTCGTGCATCTGTGGGTGGAAGGCGTCTGGGAACTGATCCTCGGTGCCATCCTGGCCTTCATCCTGATCAAGACCACCGGCGTTGACCGTGAAGTGGTGGAAAAGTGGTTGTACCTGATTATCGCCATGGCGCTGATCTCCGGCATCCTCGGCACAGGCCACCACTACTTCTTCATGGGGGCACCGGAATACTGGCTGTGGATAGGCTCGATCTTCTCCGCCATCGAACCACTGCCGTTCTTCCTGATGGTGCTGTTTGCCTTCAGCATGTTGAAGCAACGTCGTCGTGAACACCCCAACAAGGCCGCCGTCACCTGGGCTGTTGGTTGCACTATCATGGCGTTCCTTGGCGCTGGCGTGTGGGGTTTCCTGCATACCCTGGCTCCGGTGAACTACTACACCCACGGTAGCCAGCTCACTGCTGCCCACGGCCACCTGGCGTTCTTTGGTGCCTACGCGATGATTGCCATGGCCATCATCTCCTACTCCTGGCCGAAGCTGCATGGCCGCGAGTGCAACAGTCCGCAGGCGCAGCGCATGGAAATCCTGTCCTGCTGGGTGATGAGCATCAGCATGCTGGCAATCACGCTGCTGCTGTCCTGGGCTGGCTGGATCCAGATCGAGCTGCAACGTCTTCCCGATGACGCTGGTGCGCTCGGTTACATGCAGACGCAGGACGCCATCATGCACGTGTACTGGATGCGATTGATTGCCGGCATCGGCTTTGCCGTCGGCCTGGGTATGTATCTGTACAGTTTCATCGTGGCCCGCAATACCCGTGAACAGTCACCAGCGCTGATCAAGGCTGCGTGACCCCACTCCGGTATCGGGCATGCGCTTGATACCGGCTGCAGTACCGCGCTGCTGCGCAACCTCATGTTCGGCAGCGCCCTAATTCCTGATGTCGGCCCAGGCCGCAATCAACCCACGATCACTGGGAGAAACGCAATGGAAGAAGCCGTAGGCATCCGCTGGCACAAGCTGATTACCCGGTTGGCCGGCAACGGATTTCCCGAAGCGCAAGTGCGCCTCGAGGACGAAGGCCCGCGCCTGGCCATGGTCTTCCGCGCTCTCAGTGGCGATCCCGGGCTGACCATCAAGGCCAGCACCGAACGCAGCATCAACACCTGGCGACCGCTGGCTCACAAGCTGGCAGGCACGGGCCGCCGGCACGCTCTGGCCTGGCGCGAAGCCGACGCACTGCGGGTACCGGAAAGTCTTGCGGTCTTCCCCGACAAGACATTGAACCGTGATCTCTATCTGTGGCTGACCGCCATGGCCAGTCAGGCCGAATCCCGTGTTTCCGGCGATTGGTTGCAGGCGAATCAGCAATTGGTGCTGAAGACGCTGGCCGCCTATCCCGGTCTGACCGCCCTGTATCACTCACTCGCGCAGTGTCTGGTGGAGATTCGTCGCGCGCGCACCCGTCTGCCCGCCGCTCAGGCCGAGCGGGAAGCCGCGCTGCAGGTTGCACTGCTTACACCCGGCAGCCGCACTGCCTTCCCCGCCGCGCCCGGGGAGCCCTGGCCCGTCCCGCTATGGCTGTACCCGCTGCCGGAAGAACCTCGCCTGAGCCCGACCGCGGCAAACGACGATGGCAAGGATGGGGAGTCCAGTGGTAACGGCAAGACTCGCCAGAGCAAACAGCGCAAACAGGCGCGCTACGTGGATGACAACCAGCAACGCAATGGCATGATGATCTTCCGCCTGGAAAGCCTGTTCTCCTGGTCCGAGTTTGTACCGGTCGACCGCTGCCAGGATGATGACGACGATGAAGATACCGAGCAGATTGCCGAGGATCTCGATTTCCTGAGCCTGTCGCGCAGCCCCAGCACCAGCGCTTCACGCATCAAGCTGGACATGGATCTACCATCTGCCTCGGAGGACGACATCCAGCTGAATGATGGCTGCCTGTATCCCGAGTGGGACTGGAAAAAACAGCAGCTCAAGGAAAATCATTGTCGCGTCATTCCCATGCTGCCACGCGACTCGGAGCCAGAGCCTCTGCCGGATCGCCTGCAAGCGCTGGCGAGGAATCTTCGGCAGCGTTTCCAGGGCCTGCAGCCACAACGCATCTGGGAAAAGCGCCAGGCCAGCGGCACCCTGCTCGACCTAGATGCCTGCCTGCACCACGCAGCAGATATGCGTCGCGGTCAGGCCACCTCGCAACCCGCACTGTGGCGCCGCGAAACCGCGCGTCACCGCGATCTGTCCTGCCTGGTGCTGGCTGATCTGTCGCTGTCCACCGAAGCCTGGGCGGACAATACCCATCAGGTCATCGATGTTATTCGCGACAGTCTGCATCTGCTCGGCGAGGCACTGGACGCCGGCCAGGACGATTTTGCCATGTACGGCTTTTCTTCCAGACGCCGCGATCATGTGCGCTTCAACCTGATCAAGAACTTTGCCGAACCTTGGGGGGAAACCATTCACGGGCGCATCAAAGGGCTCAAGCCCGGCTACTACACGCGCATGGGCGCAGCCATTCGCCAGGCCACCGACATCCTCAGGGACAAACCGGCGGAGCAACGCCTGTTGTTGCTGCTGACCGACGGCAAGCCCAACGATCTGGACGTCTATGAAGGCCGCTACGGCATGGAAGATACCCGCCATGCGTTGCTGGAAGCACGCCAGGCGGGTATCCAGCCGTTCTGCGTGACCATCGATCAGAAGGCCGCCGACTACCTGCCCTACCTGTTTGGTCAACAGCGCTATCAACTGATCCGCCAGGCCTCCGAGTTGCCGGGCCTGTTGCCGAAACTCTATCTCCTGCTGACCGGGAGGACTGCCTGATGTACAGCTCCGAATCCGCCCTTGCCGACACCGGCGACATCGCGCAGGAGCGTCGCCTGCCAGGCGATCTGGCCATGTGGTGTTTCATCCTGGCCGAGCTGCTGGCTTTCCTGTTTCTGCTGGGCAGCATGGTCTTTGCCCGGGGGCACTGGGGAGAGATGTTCAGTGCCGGCATCGCCACCCTGCACCCCGAGGCGGGGCTGATCAACACCCTGATTCTGCTGACCGGCAGCTACTTTGCCGCCCGGGGCGTGCGACGTGCTGCGGCAGGCAACCAGCAAGCGCTGGTTAGCGGATTTGTACTGGCCGCGCTGTGCGGGCTGGGTTACGTCGGCATCAAGATCAGCGAATATGCAATCCTGTTTGGTAATGGCTACAACCTGCGCACCAGCACCTTCTACTTCTTCTATTTCTTCACCACCTTCTTCCATATGGCCCACGTACTGATCGGCATGGCCATACTGCTGGTCGTCGCCCAGCGCTACCGCAGCGGCCAGTATGCCAACCCGGAGAAAGCACGTATGGCCGGCGAATCCGCCGCCAGCTACTGGCACATGGTCGACCTGGTGTGGCTGGTGCTGTTCCCGCTTCTATACGTACTGCCCTGAGGAGCCATTGATGAAACGCTTCGCACTGGAAATCGGCCTCGCCGGTCTGTTGTTACTGACTTTGGGCGCTTGGTTGCTGGGACACGAAATGACCGGAACCTGGGTCATCGGCTGCGTGCTGGCCATCACATTCGTCAAAGGTCAGTGGTTGATCGACGAGTTCATGGAACTGCGCCACGCCCCGCAGTGGCTTCGCTGGGTAATCAGTGGCTGGCTGGTATTACTGGTGGGGATGACGGCGTTGTTTAATATGTAAGGCCACGGAAACCGGGACGCGGAGCGTCCCGGCAGGCATTCCCACGCTGGAGCATGGGAACGATCCAGTAGGGAGCCAGCACTCTATATCTGATGGCTCCCATGCTCTGCGTGGGAGCCCGCGCCGTGGACGCTCCAGCGTCCGAGCCCGCCGCTTGAACAATACCAAACCGGGACGCAGAGCGTCCCAACAGGCATCCCACGCTGGAGCGTGGGAGATTCTATGGTTCATGCCAACCCCTTTTATCAGGTTTTGGGCCGATAAACCGTTTGATTCTGCATCAAGGCAAAGGCAATGCGCGCCAACTTTCTTGCCAGCTTGATCAGCGCCTGGATGGGCTTGAGTCTGTAGTGGTCAACTGATTCCGGACACAGTTTTAAGTTTTTCTTCGGCCACCGCCGGAGCGAGCCCGCCATTGAAGGCGTGGGGACGCTTCTGGTTGTAGTACCCCATCAGGTAGTTGCTGATATCCTTCCGGGCAGCTGCCAGGCTGTGATACCCCATCGGCGGTATCCATTCCGTTTTCAGACTGCGGAACAGCCGCTCCATAGGAGCATTATCCCAGCAGTTGCCTCGACGACTCATGCTTTGCACCATACGGAAGCGCCACAGCCTCTGCCGGAACTTGCGACTTGCATACTGTGATCCTTGGTCAGAATGGAACATCACCCCATGAGGGCGCCCACGCTGCTCCCACGCATGCTCCAAGGCCTGTACCACCAAGTCCGCATCAGCGGTGTCAGACATGGCCCAGCCGACGACGCGACGGGCATACAGGTCCAGTACCACCGCCAGATAACTCCAGCGCTGCCCGGTCCAGATATAGGTGATATCACCGCACCAGACCTGATCTGGTTGCGCCACATCGAACTCCCGGTCCAAACGGTTGGGGATATCTAGCCGCTCCACGGTGGCCTGCTTGTACTTATGGGGGCCTGGTTGCTTACAAATCAGGCCAAGCTCTCCCATCAAACGGCGCACCTTGAAGCGGCCGATGCCGACGCCTTGATCGTTCAGCATGTCCTTGATGGTGCGGCTACCTGCCGAGCTGCGGCTTTTGTTGAACAGCTCGTTAATCTGGGCCCTCAGGGCTACACGCTCAGCATCCACACGCTGTATCCTCTGGCGGTGTTCGTAGTAACAGGAACGGTTGATATCAAAGGCTGCGCACACCATGTCAACGGGGGCCTGCTCTCTCAACTGGTCAATCAGCGTGTACGTTTCCAGTCGTCCGACATCAAGAGAGCGGTAGCCTTTTTTAGGATGGTCTTCTCCATCTCCAGCCGCCGGCACCGCTCTTCCAACTCCTGAATGCGCTGCTGCTCTGGTGTCATGGCTTTGCCTTTAGGGGTGACACCCTGCCGCTCCTCAGTGAGCTGTTTAACCCACTTGCGCAGGACGCTTTCAACCACGCCCAGCGATGTGCTGGCTTGGGTAATGCTGTAGCCTTGGTCCAGCACCAGGCTGGCTGCTTCCTGTTTGAATTCAGGGGTAAAAGTACGTCGCTTTCTTGTCATCGAACACCTCTCAATGGCGAGTATTGTCGCCTAGTTGGTGTCCGGTTTCATTAGACCACTACAGTCCCTGTGATAGATAGGTCTCGTATAACGCCTTCCAGGCAGCGGTTTTACGGGCAGCCATAGCCGCGTTGTAGAGCAGGCGGCGTAATTCCGGGTCGCCTTTCTTGGTGAGTTTTCGTCGGCCTGCCTGCTTGCCAGAGTCTCGGACTTTGACATCCATCCCCAGGTAAGCGATGAAGGCGTCACTGCTCTTGAAGCGACCTCGGTGGAAGGTGTTGGCGAGTGCCATTGAGCTCAGCTCGCCAATGCCTTCGATGTCCATGCAGCGTTTTGCATCTGCGTCCCAGCCTACGTCTGCCAAGGCCTGCTTCAGGCGCTGGGTAATCAGCAGCTCAACGCGACGGATATGGGTATCCAGCTGTTTGCTCGCCTGCTTCAACTCAGGTACATCCTGCAAGCTCTGGCTCAACGCTACTCGGGTATGAACCAGCGAGGCTCGACGGCGCATCAGGCTTTGGATGCGGTAAAACGCATCATGGGCAGGGATCCAAGGCTTGAGCTCCTCAAGCTCGTTGCTCAAATAACGCAGGATCAGTCTGGCATCAGACGGGTCGGTCTTGGCCCGGGTACCTACCCCATCGCGGTAACGGCTGAGCCGATAACCATCCAGTAAGTAGAGCGGGTGTGCTGCTGCATGAGCCAGCGTGGCCAGTTGCCGATGATAAATTCCGGTGGCTTCCAGCGCGATCCTTGAGCCCTGCGGCAACGACTTCAACCAGCGCTTAATAGCGCTGGGGGAGTTGTTGATCGTGTCGATCTGAGGGGCGTCACTGCGAGCGATCACCAGCTCCGCCTTGCTGACATCGATACCCACCAGGATAGATTCAACAGATTTTGTCATGGCGCGTCCTCCAAGCTAAAGTAGTCTTTGACTTGTCAGGGCTCACCAGACGCTGGCTTGCGACGTATCGTCGGTCTGAGCGGCTTGGCTCTGCCGATGGATTCTCTATTGGCGTTTATGGTGAGGGTGGGGCGAAATCTCCCACAGTCCGTGCCGAAAGGCCGGAAAACGATTGAGCCCCTCCACCCTGACAGGTCCATTTTGGACCTGCAGATGAACCATACAAACGATCTGGGCGGATCGAAGTAGCGGGCGTCTATGCTCGGGCGCCTGCCGCCACAAGCCCATTTTGCTCCTTCGCCGCTGCCCCCAGCCAACTGATCAGTTGCCATAGCCGCGCCGGCATCAAATCCGAATCCAGGCTGTCCACCAGATTCTTGATCGCCAACCCCAAGTCAGTATCGCCCTCGATGATCAGCCGACGGCGGAAGAACAGGGTATCCGGGTCTTCCTGACGGCTGGCCAGCAGCAGGAATTCCTTCCAGTTACCGCGAATGCACACGTTCACCGGTGAATGCTTTTCCAGGCGCAGGCCCTTCTCGGCTCGCGTCAGACTCCAGCCCAGCCCGAGATCGGTTACTTCAATGCGCAACCAACGATCCTGCAGCACATCGAATTCCCCCTCCTCCAGCGGCTGGGCAAACAGCCGTGCCATCGCCTTTTCGATCATCAACTTCTGCACGATAAATGGCACGTGCCGGCTCAGCGGCAATACCGGCGCCCCAGCGCGTAACAGCAGATTGGCCGCGTTCAGCATAATCCGACCTCATCTACCCGCAGCATGCCCGCCTGGCCATGCCAATAACCATTGCAGCCATCCAGCGCCAGCGGCGGAGTCGCACCCTGCCGCACCGCATCGAACATCTGCACCACCTGCGCCATATCCTGCGCACGCGGACTCAGCCGCAGCGCATCGATCCCCATACGCGCCATGCGCGGGTATTCAGCCAGCAGATTGGTCGGCGCGGAAGACATGGTCTGAATACCATTCAGCGTGAATACCGCCTGGCCCTCCTGACTGGTCAGCGGCACCCCCTCGGGGTAATTTTGGCAGATGAACCCGCAATCGTCCTTGGACAGGTTCTCCGCGCGGGCAGTGAAGCAGCGGGCGGAATAGGCCAGCGGCAGATGACCCCAGGCAAATACTTCGATCTCCGGAAGGGCCAGGTCATTCGCTTGCGCCTGCTGCATCAACGCGGCCAAGAGGTCCGCGGAACACTCAACCGGCGGCACCCAACGGGTCATGCCATTGCGGATCAGCTCTTCCAGAGCAAAGGCGTTGTACAGATTCAGCGGCGGACCGCCGACAAACTCTACACCCTTGCCGCTCAGGTAATGCACTGCGGCCATGTCGTTGGCCTCGACCTTGATCTCGCCGTTCTCACAGAGTCGCCGCAGGCTCGACAACTCCGAAGCCGCTTCGATCAATGCCAGTCCCGACAACACCACCTCGGCACCGCTGGCCTCGCGCACATCGCGGGCCAAGCCAATCCAGTCGTCCAATGACAGGGCACGGCGTTTGGAGCAGACGGTTTCCCCCAGGTAAATCACATCCAGCGGCTGCTCGCTCATATCAGCATAGAAATCCATGATCTGCTGGCGATGCCAGTAGAACAAAATCGGACCCAGCGTCAGTTTCATCTTTCTTTTTCTCCTACTGCCAGGCGCGGTGATACGCGCCCAGGGTGGTCTGGCTGCCCTCGGATACGCCGTCCAATACCCGGCGCCAACGGTCTTCAACAGCAAACCTCTGCGGGTTGGCCTTGTAGCTGTCCAATGCCTGGCGCCAGACACCGGTGACTTGCTCGGCATAGGCCGGACTGCGCTGGCGACCTTCGATCTTGACCGCCTTGACGCCGATGCTGGTCAGCTCGGGAATCAGGTCCATGGTGTTCAGACTGGTTGGCTCCTCCAACGCGTGAAAGCGCTTGCCGTGCACCATGAAACGCCCCTTGCACAGGGTCGGATAGCCGGCGGGCTCACTCTCCTGATAACGATCGATCAGTACACCGCTGAGCCGTGAGGTAAGCCCATCAGGTTCTTCCTGCCAGCGCACTGCGCTTGCAGGCGAACAGACACCGGACAGGTTCGGTGACTCGCCGGTGACATAAGACGATAGATGACAGCGCCCTTCGGCCATGATGCACAGACTGCCAAAAGCGAAGACTTCCACCGGCACCGGGCTGGATGCCGCTACCTGCTTCACCTGATTCAGCGACAGCACGCGTGGTAATACCGTACGGCGGATGCCGTAGTGCTCATGATAGAAATTCAGCGCACCGGCATTGGTGGCAGAGCCTTGCACCGACAGGTGCAGATTCAGTGCAGGATAGCGTTTGCTGGCATAGGCCATGATACCGGGGTCACCGACGATCAGCGCGTCTACTCCCAGATCGGCGGCTTGGTCCACCGCCCGCTGCCAGCGCTGCCAGCCATCCGGAAGGGCATAGGTGTTGACCGCGATAAACAGCTTGCGACCTTCCTTACGGATCAGCTCAAGCCCCTGTTCCAACTGTTTGTCGGTAAAGTTGAGACCAGCGAAATGACGAGCGTTGGTATCGTCGCGAAAGCCGGTATAGACAGCATCGGCGCCCTGACGCACCGCTGCCTTGAGAGCAGGCAGACTGCCTGCAGGACAGACCAGTTGCATGGGAACTCCCTGTGATCAAAGACAGCCCGAGACTCTGCGCCCAATGGCGCTAAAGGTCTTTGATCAAGGTCAAGACGGGGCTCGACCTGGCGATATCCGGGGCGAATGAGCTTGCGTGGGAAATTCTATGGTTCTTGCCAATCTGATCTCCACCGGCTGTTCTTGTGGAAGCAGCCTTGGCCGCGAAGGGTGCCTGCAGCAAAACCTCGCGGGCAAAACCGCTCCCACAAAATGAACAGCGTCCTACCTGGCGCGCAGAACATCCGCCGGAGTCAGATAGTCGCTGCTGCAACCTCGCCGTTCCTGCGCCCCATCGATTTCCAATCGCGCGATGCTGCGCAGATGGACCTCATCCGGCCCATCGGCAATGCGCAGGCAGCGCGAGCTGATCCATAGATCAGCCAGCGGCGTATCAGGCGTCAAGCCCATGGCGCCGAATACCTGCATGGCCCTGTCCACCACCTGGCTCAGCATGCCCGGTACCACCGCCTTGATCATGGCGATTTCCTTGCGCGCACCCTTGGCGCCGACGTTGTCGATCATCCAGGCGGTCTTCAGTACCAGCAGCCGCGCCTGTTCGATCTCCATCCGAGAGCGGGCGATCCACTCGGAGATGCTGCCGTGCTGATGCAGATAGCGGCCAAAGGTCTTGCGCTCCTGAGCCCGATCCACCATTAACTCCAAGGCCAACTCAGCCATACCGATCGCGCGCATACAGTGATGCACCCGGCCCGGCCCGAGGCGCGCCTGAGCCATCATGAAACCGTCACCCTCGCCGCCCAACAGGTTGCCCAACGGCACCCGCACATTACGAAATATCAGCTCACTGTGGCCTTCCGGTGCCAGATGATGCATGACCGGGATATTGCGTACCAACTCCACGCCGGGGGTGTCGAACGGCACAATAACCATGCTCTGCTGGCGACGCGCATCACCATCGGGATCGGTCTTGCCCATGACAATCAGAAAGGCGCAATCGGGATGCGATGCATTGGTAATGAACCACTTGCGCCCATTGATCACATACTCATCACCCTCACGGCGGATCAGCGTCTGGATATTGCTCGCATCGGATGAGGCCACATCCGGCTCGGTCATGGCGAAGGCCGAGCGGATTTCACCGTTGAGCAGCGGCTGCAACCAACGTTGGTTCTGCTCCCGCGTAGCGAACATGTGCAGCAGCTCCATGTTGCCGGTATCCGGCGCGTTGCAGTTGAAGACCTCCGAGGCCCAACTGACCCGCCCCATGATTTCCGCCAATGGGGCATACTCAAGATTACTCAGTCCCTGCCCCGGTTCGTCGGCATGCAACGAAGGGAGAAACAGGTTCCACAGTCCCTCTTCCTTCGCCAACGCTTTCAGATCCCCCATGAAGGACACCGGGAAACTTCCTGCCGCAACTTCTCCGTGCCATTCGGCAAGACGCGGTACAATGTGCTGGTCCAGAAAACCGCGAACCTGTTGGCGGAGTGTTTCGGTTCTGACGCTGTAGGCAAAATCCATCCCATGACCTCCTCGATAAGTGAAACCCGGCATTCATGGAACCGACATGCCGAGGGCTTACTCTCAAGGCTAGGAGCGGCATGCTATTCTGGCTATCTTGTATCAGCGGCTGAATCGTCACAATTCATAGCATGAATAATGAAAATTGACCTAAATCAATTTTATTGATTCAGGCTTGAAAAACTCAGTGCCGCCGCCATATAGATAAAAGCTATCCGGTGCTTAGACTGAATTTATTTTAAGTATGCATCCGACAGCTCTACTATAAGCACTGTTTCCAACCCATAGACAAAAAGCTCAACAAGGAGTCTTCAATGTCCGTTATCAATACCGAAATCAAGCCGTTTACCGCTGAAGCGTTCAAGAACGGTGAGTTCATCACCGTTTCCGACACCGACGTTAAAGGCAAGTGGGGCGTATTCTTCTTCTACCCAGCCGACTTCACCTTCGTTTGCCCGACCGAACTGGGCGACGTTGCTGACCATTACGAAGAGCTGCAGAAGCTGGGCGTTGAAGTTTACTCCGTATCTACCGATACCCACTTCACCCACAAAGCATGGCACGACAGCTCCGAGACCATCGGCAAGATCAAGTACACCATGATCGGTGACCCGACTCTGCAGATCAGCCGCAACTTTGAAATCCTGCGCGAAGATCAAGGTCTGGCTAACCGCGGTACTTTCATCGTTGACCCGCAAGGCGTCATCCAGGCGATCGAAATCACTGCTGAAGGCATCGGCCGTAACGCTGCTGACCTGCTGCGCAAGATCAAAGCCGCTCAGTACGTTGCAGCCCACCCAGGCGAAGTTTGCCCGGCCAAGTGGGAAGAAGGCGAAGCCACTCTGGCTCCTTCGCTGGACCTGGTTGGCAAGATCTAAGCCTGCCTGATAACCCGGCCCGCTGCGGCGCTCTGCGCCCAGTCGGCGGGCTGGGTTTTTTATATCCAGAATTTACCTGAGCAACCCATTTCACAGGACACGCACCCTATGTTGGACGCCAATCTGAAGAAACAACTGGACACGTACCTGCAGAACATCGCCAAGCCGATCGAAATCAGCGTGTCCGTAGATGACAGCCCCAAGGGCAAAGAATTGTATGAACTCGCGGCCGAAATTGCCGAGATGTCGAGCAAAATCGGGCTGACTGATGCCGTTGATCAACGCACCCCGAGCATGGGCATTGCCGAAGCCGGTCAGAGCCCCCGCGTGCGTTTCGCCGGTATCCCGATGGGCCACGAGTTCACCTCACTGGTTCTGGCTCTGCTGCAAGCCGGCGGTCACCCGTCCAAGGCTGACCCGGCGCTGCTGGAGCAGATCCGCAATCTCGAAGGCGAGTTCCACTTCGAGACCTATATCTCCCTGTCCTGTCAGAACTGCCCGGACGTGGTTCAGGCGCTGAACCTGATGTCCACGCTGAACCCGAACATCACTCACGTGATGATCGACGGTGCGCTGTTCAAGGATGAGGTCGAGAGCCGCCAGATCATGGCCGTGCCTACCGTATTCCTGAATGGTGAGCATTTCGGACAGGGCCGTATGACACTGGCTGAGATCGTCAACAAGGTGGACAGCGGTGCTGCGCAACGCGCCGCTGCCGAGCTCAATGAAAGAGCACCCTACGAAGTGCTGGTTGTCGGTGGTGGCCCGGCCGGTGCTGCAGCAGCCATCTACTCCGCACGCAAGGGCATCCGTACGGCGCTGGTCGCTGAACGCTTTGGTGGTCAGGTGATGGACACGGTCGGCATCGAGAACTTCATTTCCGTGCCCTACACCGAAGGCCCGAAACTAGTGGCCAGCCTGGAACAACACGTCAAGGAATACGACATTGACGTGATCACCGAACAGTCGGCTGCCAAGCTGGCGACTAATGGCCTGGTTGAGATTGAGCTGGAAAGCGGCGCTACCCTGCGCAGCAAGTCGGTCATTCTGGCCACCGGCGCACGCTGGAGAGAAATGAACGTGCCCGGCGAGCAGGAATACCGCGGCAAGGGCGTAGCCTACTGCCCCCACTGTGACGGCCCGCTGTTCAAGGGCAAGCGCGTAGCAGTCATCGGCGGTGGGAACTCGGGTATCGAAGCCGCCATCGACCTGGCAGGTATCGTTGAGCATGTCACTGTGCTGGAGTTCAGCGATACGCTGCGTGCGGACGAGGTTCTGCAGCGCAAGGCTCGCTCACTGCCAAACGTGAAGATCATCCGCAACGCAGCCACCACTCAGGTGCGTGGTGACGGCAACAAGGTGGTCGGGTTGACCTACACCGACCGCGCCTCGGGTGAAAGTGCTGACGTTGATGTAGCCGGTATCTTCGTCCAGATCGGTCTGATCCCCAATACCGACTGGCTGAAGGACAGCGACGTCAACCTGACCCGCTTCGGCGAGATCGAGATCGACGCTCGCGGTGCCACCTCGGTACCCGGTGTGTTTGCCGCAGGTGATGTGACGACTGTGCCTTTCAAGCAGATCGTCATTTCCATGGGCGCAGGCGCAACAGCGTCGCTGGCTGCCTTCGACCACCTGATCCGCACCTCGGCTCCGGCTGAGACTACTGCTGCTGAAAGTGCCTGATTAATGCTGCAGTAAACAAAAGCCGCACCCTTCCGGGTGCGGCTTTTTTATTCTCAACCCGTCTTCGGCACACCATGATCATTGAACGACTTCAACGCCACCAACAGATCGCGACGGCTTATCTGCCCCACCAGTCGCCCCTGTTCCATCACCGGCAGGCGTCGGCGGTTCCTTTCCACGAAGTGTTCCGCTGCCTTGAGAATATTGGCGTCAGCATCGATGGTTTCCACCACTTCACTCATGAATGAAGCAACCGTACCGCCCACTTCTTCAAAATAGCTGCCGCCGAGAATCGCACGCAGGCAATCACTCTCTGATAGAACGCCCACCAGATAACCCTGAGCGTCGATTACCGACGCACCGGAAATACGATGGGCCAACAACAGATCGACCGCCTTGAACAAATCCGTTTCCGGAGAGAAGGTTACCGGCTCCCTATTCATGTAGTCGCGCACTTTCAATGACTTGAGCATACCGTCTCGCTCCCGCCTGTTATCGCCGGGGCATCGGGCAGGTCAAACTCAGCCAAATACCACGGTTTTATTATCGTGAACTAACACTCTGTCTTCCAAGTGATAGCGCAAACCACGGGAAAGCACCATTTTTTCTACATCTTTACCGAGACGAACCATGTCATCGGCATTATGTCGATGGGTAATGCGTACTACGTCCTGTTCGATAATCGGACCGGCATCCAGCTCTTCAGTAACATAGTGGCAAGTAGCGCCAATGAGTTTTACCCCGCGCTGCGCTGCCTGATGGTAGGGACGAGCACCAACAAAAGAAGGCAGAAAGCTATGATGAATATTGATCACGCGCCGGGCATATTGCTCACATAGATCGGCAGGCAGAATCTGCATATAGCGCGCCAACACGATACAATCCGCCTGCTGTGCATTCACCAGACGAGTAACTTCATCAAAGGCCGGCTTCTTGTCCTGCGGGTCAACAGGGACATGGT
Source organism: Halopseudomonas litoralis (assembly GCF_900105005.1). Taxonomy (NCBI): domain Bacteria; kingdom Pseudomonadati; phylum Pseudomonadota; class Gammaproteobacteria; order Pseudomonadales; family Pseudomonadaceae; genus Halopseudomonas; species Halopseudomonas litoralis. The sequence continues at coordinate 830,276 of NZ_LT629748.1, read as the reverse complement.
GAAAAGGGATGCCGTGCCATTCAACCATACTGCGCAGGTCGTTATGGTTGGAGATAACACTGGTTATATCGCAATCCAACTCACCGCTATGGAAGCGATGCAACAAGTCAGCCAGACAATGTGATTCGCGGCTGGCCATCAAAACCACTTTCTTGCGTTGCGCGGAGTCGCTGACATGCCACTCCATTTCATACTCTTCAGCGATGGGCGCGAATACAGCGCGCAAGCCGTCCACATCAAAGGGCAGCGAGTCGGCACGAATTTCGTGACGCATGAAGAACCAGCCGGACAGGTTGTCTGAATGGTGGTTGGCTTCAGTGATCCAGCCATTATGAGTTGCCAGCAGGTTACTGACCTTGGCCACAATCCCCACGCGGTCGGGGCAGGCGATTACCAATCGAAAGGTACGCATCAAATCAACTCCACAGGGTCGGGCTAGAGCTCGAAAGCGGCGTATTCTACTCCGAGTCAGAGAAAATTTCAGCCGCTTCGCCGCCTCAACTCAAAGAAAGAGGGAACTTATCATCTGTGTGTTTTCAAATTACTCAACGCTGCCTCAACGACATAACGAAGTATTCAGATGCATCTTCACAAAAAGATTCATTTAAACAGGCTGATACTGCTTTAACTTCTTGTGCATCCCGCTAACCATAAACTATTATTACCCTCACTGATTCTATACTTCAAAAAGGAACCCCCCATGTCCATGTTGCAGGAATACCGCCAGATCAAAGAAACCATTCGCGATCTGACTGACCGGCTCAATTCGCTGTCAAATGATGACAAGCTGAAGAAAGAACTCGAGTTTGAAGAGAAGCTGAACAAACTGATGGAACAGTACGGCAAGGGCCAGAAAGATGTGATCGCTCTCCTTGACCCGCAGAACAAACTGTCCAGCAGCAAAACGGCCAGCGCACCTGTTGTCAAACGGGCTCGCAAGGTCAAACAGTACAAGAACCCGAAAACCGGTGACATCATCGAAACCAAGGGCGGCAACCACAAGACGTTGAAAGCCTGGAAAGAACAGTACGGTGCGGAAACAGTAGAAAGTTGGGCAACCATCCTGGGCTGAGTTTCGACTCCGCAGGTTGGTACCAAGAAAAAGCCCCTGCTATATGCCGGGGCTTTTCATTTTCAGTTTCTTCATCAGCGCCAACGCATATTCCTGCCATTGTGTGAGCAGTTCCCGCTGCGCCTCGTCCGCTCCACTCATCGCCTGTTCCATATCCCGCATGAACATTTCAAATGTAAGTGGCGCACCCGATGCTCGGCCACTGAGTTTCTGGCTGCAGAAATAATGCCATTCTTCGGTCTCAGCATCACTCAGGGATTCAGGAAAGTTACGCGCGCGATAGCGCTTCAATATATCTGCCAGGCGCTGATCCTGGAGCGGCCAATGTGCCGCATTCAATGTTGCGCCATCGGCTTGCCGGATAGCCGGTAACAACTGTCGATCTCTATCCGCCATGAAGCCATCATACAGCTGCGTTTCGGGGTCCGGTTCGCCGGCATCCTCCTGAGACGTCGGCTGACGTTCAGCATATACCGCAGCCAGTTTCTGCTGCCCGGATATGCGCCATTGCGCCAGCCACTGGGCACGTTCGTTCAACAGCGGCACATCCAGCTGCAGCCGTTCAATATCCTGTGCTCGCAATACTTTTGCATCAGCCAACACCGGACACTTGTTGATATGCACCAGCTTGAGGCCGGGGCGCTGTTCGCCGGGCGCCAGCTGATCGTTGCGCGTATAAAGTCGCTCGCAGAGCTGCTCAGCCGAGAGGTCCTGCAGCAGGTGCGGCTCGACAGCAAGATCCCAGACAATCAATGCGTTGCGGTTACGTGGGTGCCAGGCCAGCGGCACTATCAACGCCAACCCTTTGCGTTCCCGACCGAAACGCCCGGATACGTGCACCAACGGCCGCAGGTTCTGCAGGTCGATCAGCTCACTGACCTTGTGCTTGCTGCGCAGATCATAAAGATATTGATACAGGCGCGGTTGCGCTTGCTTCAGCAATCTGGCCATGGCGATCGTCGCCCGCACATCGGCCAGAGCATCGTGCGCTTGACCGTGGTCGATGCCATTGGCTGCGGTCAGCAACTCCAGTCGTAAACTGGTAAAACCATCCTGCTGCGGCCAGTTGATGCCGTCAGGCCGCAGCGCGTGGGCCGTGCGCAACGCGTCCAGCAGATCCCAACGACTGTTGCCCCCTTGCCATTCCCGCGCATAGGGGTCGAAATAATTGCGGTACAGGGAGAAGCGCGTCATTTCATCGTCATAACGCAGATTGTTGTAGCCTGCGGTGCAGGTCCCCGGTACGGCCATCTGCTCGTGCAATAGATGGATGAACTGCGCTTCCGGCAACCCGCGCAACGCGCGGTCTGGACTGATACCGGTGACCAGGCAGGCCTTGGGGTGGGGCAGCACGTCTGGAGAAATCCGGCAATCGATGCACAGCGGCTCGCCTATTTCCTGGAGGTCCTCATCCGTGCGAACGCCAGCCACCTGCAGTGGCCGGTCGCGGCGGGGGTCGATACCGGTGGATTCGAAGTCGTACCAGAAGATGCTTTTGCTCATGAAGGGTCCCTGAAGAAGCCTGACTGCAAACGCGGATCTTGCCGCGCTCGCGATAATGTCGGCAGGGTAACCTACGCCGCCCGATCAGGCATCCGTCGCATGCACAAAAGTGAAGTAGCGCTGTAGCGCGTCGGCCAGATTGGCGAAGACCTGCATGTTATCAACGATACTGAATCCGGCATCGTGATGACCTGGCGTCAGATCCGGACGACACCAGCGGCTGACGGCACGAAATGCCAGTGTCTGCACTTGGTCTCCATTCGCCGACGGCAGGTGGAGTTGCATGGCGTATTCCGCACCCAGCATCACCGGTAGCGGGCTGATCAACATGAAACCGTTACAGGATACGTTGCCCATGGTGCCCATGAACCGCCCCGTATGGCTGTTGTAGACATTCAGATAGGCAGGCAGCTGATGGCGCGTAATTCGGCGGCTGAACTGATCAAACGGCTCGGGCTTCGCGCCATGGTAGGGCATGCTTTGCATAATCAGCGGTGCTCCTGTTTATTGGTCAGCAGGACATCCTTCTGCCCAGCGCCCGTCATCAGTCGAAAATCAGAATGCACACGGCCACCGATATCCGCCCATAGACAGGCCCCCATCTGGGCAGACAGATTATTAAAATGCAGTAACGGAGTAACAAAAGCTGAGCGCATCATGTGGCTTCCCTGTGCCGGCTCATCCCTGGAAGAGGCTGCGTAAAGAATAAACCAGCTACGGCCACAGGCCAAGCCCTGATTACAAAGCGCCATACCCCATTCAGGCGAGTTTGATCTACATCAGCGCTATACTGCGAAAAACGGCTTAGGCTGGAACACACTGACCAAACCCAGCATACAACGAGGGGCAGCGTAATGAATATTGAGCACATCCTGGTAGTGATCGATCCGACCAGCGATACGGATCAGCCCTGTCTGCGACGGGCTGAGCAGTTGGCTGAGTATTATCCTTCAGCGCGCTTCACGTTATTTCTGAGTGATTATATTCCGGCGCTCGATGGTGGCATGTTGTTCAATACCGACAGTCTGGCCAATGCTCGCAATACATTGCTTGGCCACCGCGAAAAGTGTCTGGAGCAACTGGCGGGACCGTTGCGGGCCAAAGGTTTTACGGTGAATACCTCGGCTGTCTGGGGCAAACGCTACGAGCGGCACATACTGCGCGCCATCCATGAGCAGCAGCCGGATCTGGTACTCAAGACCACCCATCATCACAACCTGCTGAAACGTCTGGTACTGACCAACACCGACTGGTATCTGATCCGCCATTGCCCGGTACCGCTGTGGCTGGTCAAGCAGCCGGAAGGCAAATTGAAGATATTGGGCGTCAGTGTCGACCCTCTACATGAGGCGGACAAGCCCGCCGCGCTCGACTACAAGCTGCTTGCGACAGGCCGCTCACTGGCAGCAGCCACGGGCGCTGAGGTTCAGGCGCTGCACTGCTACAACCCCCTGCCCCACACCCTGGCATTCGATACCGGTCTGGTGGCGAACTATGATGGGTATGCGGCGCAGGTGCAGGAGCATCACGCTACTGCTTTCAGTGAGTTTTCCAGCCAGGCCGGGATAGCGCCTGCAGAGCAGCATCTGTTGCGTGGCTATCCTGAGCAGGCGGTCCCGACTTTTGTCAAACAGCAGCAAGTCGATCTGCTGATCATGGGCGCCATTTCCCGCTCACGTCTGGAAAATGCTCTGGTCGGACATACTGCCGAACGCCTGCTGGATGAGGTGCCTTGCGATGTACTCATCGTCAAGCCGGATGGTTTTGTGAATCCTTCGAAGCCGGACTGAGAGTACGCAGGGAAGCGTTGATCATGGCACCAAACTTGCGAGCGCGTTGGGGCATCCGCCACAGCGGACCGTCGGTTGCCAAGGATGGCAACCGCGAGCATACATGGACGTACTTGCTACGTGTCCGCTGTGGCGGATGCCCCAACGCGCAGACACACTACCCTCCTCTGATCATCGCTTCCCGATCAACCTCTCTCTTGCCGGTCTCTTCAGTCAGTGCTGGCGAATTCCCGACAAAGCCGCGTAATACCAGCCCAATCTCCCGCCTCTACCATGGCTGCCGGTGCCATCCAACTGCCGCCGGTAGCCATGACATTATTCAGCGCCAGGTAACTCGGCAGAGACCGGGTTGTTATCCCGCCGGTCGGGCAGAAGCGCACGTCATGAAAGGGGCCTGAAAAAGCCCGCAACAATGCCACGCCGCCACAGACTTCAGCGGGGAACAGCTTGAAGTGGCGATAGCCCAGGCGATAGCCCATCATGATTTCCGAGGCCGTCGCCACTCCCGGCAAGAGCGGCACCGGACTATCCAGCCCCAGCGTCAGCAATTCCTGAGTGCTACCGGGGCTGACCACGAACTTCGCTCCGGCATCCAGCACCGATTGGAACTGGCGGCCATCCAGCACGGTGCCGGCACCCACGCACAATGCCGGGCGCTGTGCCGTCAGCAGACGGATAGCCGACAATGCCAGGGGCGTGCGCAAGGTGATCTCCAGGTTGGTGATACCACCGGCGGCCAGCGCATCAGCCAGTGGCAACACATCTTCCTCACGCTGAATGCTGAGCACCGGCAGGATGCGCTGTCCGGTAAATATCCGCTCAAGGGTTCTGGTGTTTTCAGTCAGTCTCATTCAAGGATCCAGGTGCCTCAAGGGCTGTAGAAAATATCCATGGAAGGCGTGAGAAAAGCCGCAATCGGCCGTGCCAGCGGGTCACTCGTTTCCAGTGCGGTAGCCAGCTGTTGAAGCTTGTCCTCGCCGGATAGCGCGAGAATCTTGCTGCGCGCCTGATTGATCACCGCTGCGGTCATGCTCAGTCGAGCCAGCCGCTCAGCTGTCTCGGGCACAGCGATGCACAGCGCCGGCGTCTGCTCGGACAGGTAATCCGGGAGCTTCGGCATATGCGGGAACAACGAGGCCGTGTGACCGTCTGGGCCCATGCCGAGCACCACCACGTCCACCGGCATCAGCGTTTTTAGCATGGTATGGCAATGCTGCGCATCGGCTTCCAGACTCCGCCCCTGATATAGGGGTAGCCAAGTGGCACGCTGCAACAGCTGCGGCATGCAACGTTGAATCAAGCCAGCATTGCTCTGCTCATGCTCCGGTGGCACCCAGCGTTCGTCCACCTGGGTGATAGTTACCTTTTCCCAGTCGAGTTGGATTTGTTCCAGACGTCGAAGAAACAACTCCGGGCCGCGCCCGCCGGAAAGCGCCAGGCTGGCATGCCCGCGCTGCTCGATGGCTTTTTTCAGCAGCGCCGCTACATGCGTGGCCACCGCCTCAGCCTGCGCCTGCGGCGAGTCCGCAGGATACCAGGCGAGCCCGCGAGAGCGGGCCTGTTCTTCAATCGTCATGTTGCCCTCCATCGGCCTGAATCAAGCTTTCAGTAAAACAGCTCGCGCCCTGCTCCGCCGGACTGGCGGCCGTACGGGCAAAGGCAAAAAGCTCTCGCCCCCAGCCACGCCGGACCGGCTGTGGATGCACGGCCGGGGTTCGGCTTTGCCACTCAGCCTCGTCCATCCGCACCAGCAAGGTACCCCGGTCGGCATCGAGATCCAGAATGTCACCGTCACGCAGACAGGCAATAGGCCCCCCTGAATGAGCTTCAGGGCTCATATGAATGACCGCAGGCACCTTGCCCGATGCCCCGGACATACGGCCATCCGTTACCAGCGCCACCCGTAATCCGCGGTCCTGGAGAACTCCCAGGTAGGGCGTGAGTTTGTGCAGTTCAGGCATACCGTTGGCCGCCGGCCCCTGAAAACGAATGACGACGATCACATCGCTATCGAACTCGTTATTCTGGAAGGCGGTTACAAAGGCTTCCTGGGTCACAAACGTGCGGCAGGGCGCGCTGACCTGCCAATGCTCGGGTTTGACAGCAGATACCTTGATCACGCTGCGGCCAAGGTCACCCTCAACCAGTCGCAGCCCGCCATCAACCTTGAACGGCGCTCGCAGGCTGCGCAGAATGCTGTCATCCAGGCTGGCTGCAGGGCCATCACGCCACGCCAACCTACCATCAACCAGCGTCGGCTCGTGCGTGTAGCGCTGTAAACCCGGGCCTGCAATGGTGTTCACATCAGCATGCAGCAGCCCGCCTTCCAGCAGCTGGGCAAACAGGAAAGCACTGCCGCCCGCTGCCTGAAAGTGGTTCACGTCGGCCTGACCGTTGGGGTAGATCCGCGCCAGCGTCGGCACTACTTCAGACAATTCGGCCATGTCACTCCAGTTCAATTGCAACCCGGCGCATTGGCCGATCGCAATCAGGTGCAAGGTCAGGTTGGTCGAGCCGCCGGTGGCCAGCAATACCACCAGCGCGTTGACCAAGGCTCTCTCATCCAGGATCGACGCCAAACTGCCCTCGCCCGCCCTTGCCAGCCGCGCCGCCTGTTCAGCCACATGCACGGTCAGCGCATCACGCAACGGCGTGCCGGGATTGATGAAGGACGCACCGGGCAATTGAAGTCCCATGGCTTCGAGCAGCATCTGGTTGGTGTTGGCCGTACCATAGAAGGTGCAGGTACCGGGCGCGTGGTAGGCCTTGCTTTCGGCGTCCAGCAGCTCCTCGCGGGTGGCCAGGCCTTCGGCAAAACGCTGCCGCACCAGGGCCTTCTCGCTGTTGGGCAGACCCGAGGGCATAGGTCCGGCAGGGACAAAGAGTATCGGCAGATGACCAAAGCGCAACGCGCCCATCAACAATCCCGGTACGATCTTGTCGCAGATACCGAGGCACAGCGCAGCGTCGAACATGTTGTGCGACAAGGCGATCGCCGTACCCATGGCAATGACATCACGGCTGACCAGCGACAGCTCCATTCCCGGCTCGCCCTGGGTGACGCCATCGCACATGGCCGGCACACCGCCTGCCACCTGTCCGGTAGCGCCGAAGGCACGCAGGGCTTCACGGATCTGCGCAGGATAGGTTTCATAGGGCTGATGCGCCGAGAGCATATCGTTATAGGCGGTCACCATACCGATATTCACTTCATCGACCATCCGCAGGCGGTCCTTGTCCACGGCCGAACACCCGGCCATGCCGTGGGCGAAGTTGCTGCAGGACAGATCGCGGCGACCCCGCGGTCGCGCAGCCGCTTCGGCCATTTGCTGCAGATAAGCCGCGCGTGACAGCCGACTGCGTTCCACCAGCCGCTCGGTAACCTCGATTACACGGGGATGCATGCATTTCTCCTGTCAGACCAATGTCATGTTAGCTTCTGCCTGTCATACATAGAGCGTATGATCTATTGTAAGCCACTGAAATGTAACTCAAGGGAAAACATTCATGACCCTGCGTCGCACCAAGATCGTCGCCACCCTCGGCCCTGCCAGCAGTACTCCGGAACGTATAGAAGCCCTGATCAAGGCCGGGATGAACGTAGCCCGCCTGAATTTCTCCCACGGCACCCATGATGAACACCGCGCCAGAGCACTGCTGGTACGCGAGATTGCCGCGCAACAGGGTACCCATGTCGCCCTGCTGGGTGACCTGCAGGGCCCGAAGATCCGCATTGCGCGCTTCAAGGATGGCAAGATCCACCTGAATGTGGGCGATAAGTTCCGCCTGTCCACCAGCCATTCGCTGGATGAAGGCAACCAGGATGTAGTTGGTATCGACTACCCGCAACTGGTATCCGACTGCCGCGCCGGCGATGAATTGCTGCTTGATGATGGCCGCGTGGTATTGATGGTAGACAGCGTGACGGCGGACGAAGTGCTCTGCACCGTTACCGCCGGTGGCCCCCTGTCCAACCACAAGGGCATCAACCGGCGCGGTGGCGGCTTGTCTGCCGCAGCGCTCACCGACAAGGACCGCGCCGATATTCTGCTCGCGGCCGAGATGAAGATGGAATACGTCGCCGTATCCTTCCCCCGCGACGCCAAGGACATGGATCAGGCCCGCAAGCTGGTCACCGATGCCGGCTCCCAAGCCTGGCTGGTAGCCAAGATCGAGCGCGCCGAAGCGGTGGCCGACGAGGCCACGCTGGATGGGCTGATCGATGCCAGCGACTGCGTCATGGTTGCCCGCGGTGACCTCGGCGTGGAGATCGGTGATGCCGAGCTGGTAGGTATACAGAAGATCATCATTGCCCGCGCCCGGCGCAAGAACAAGACTGTAATCACCGCCACCCAGATGATGGAATCCATGATCAGCAGTCCGTTGCCGACCCGGGCGGAAGTCTCTGATGTGGCCAACGCCGCGCTGGACTATACCGATGCGGTCATGCTCTCGGGCGAAACCGCTGCAGGCGATTTTCCGGTGGAAACCGTGGCCGCCATGGACCGCGTCTGCCGCGGCGCCGAGAAGAACCCCACCAGTCAGCAGTCCGGCCACCGCCTGCACATGGAGTTCGAACGTTGCGATGAAACCATCGCGCTGGCGGCCATGTATGCGGCCAACCACTTTCCCGGTGTGACTGCGGTGATCACCCTGACCGACAGTGGCTATACCCCCCTGATCATGTCGCGCATCCGCTCGCACCTACCCATTTACGCCTTGTCGCCCAGCGCCCAGACCCTGGGGCGGGTAGCACTGATGCGCGGCGTGCAGAGCATTGCCTTCAACCCCAGCGAGATACCGTCCAGTGAAGTGAACCAGCATGCAGTCAACAAGCTGCTGGAGCTGGGACATGTCAAACCGGGAGACTGGGTGGTGCTGACCAAGGGTGACGTCTACAACTCGCGCGGCGGTACCAACTCGATGAAGCTGCTGCATGTGGGTGAGCAACTCGTCTGAGAGTTGACACACACGCGGCAAGCAAATGGCACGCACAAAAAACCCGGTTCGAAGACCGGGTTTTTTGTGCGCCTCAGATATTACTGCACTTCCACCGCCAGACTGTCGGCAATCTTCTGCTTCCAGATCTGCGGGCCGGTGATGTGCACTGACTCGCCGCTGCTATCGACTGCCACGGTTACCGGCATGTCCTGCACGTCGAATTCGTAGATCGCTTCCATACCCAACTCCGGGAAAGCCAGCACCTTGGCTTTCTTGACTGCCTGGGAGACCAGGTAGGCCGCGCCGCCGACAGCCATCAGATATACCGCCTTGTTGTCTCTGATTGCATCAATGGCGGTTGGACCACGTTCGGATTTACCGATCATGCCCAGCAGCCCGGTTTGCTCCAGGATCTGGCGGGTGAACTTGTCCATCCGCGTGGCGGTAGTCGGACCAGCTGGTCCAACGGCCTCATCGCGTACCGGATCAACCGGGCCGACGTAATAGATGAAGCGTCCCTTCAGATCCACCGGCAGCTCTTCGCCCTTGTTCAGCATGTCGACCATGCGCTTGTGCGCGGCATCACGGCCAGTCAGCATCTTGCCGGACAACAATACGGTCTCGCCGGTCTTCCAGCTCAGCACATCTTCAGGAGTGAGGGTGTCCAGGTTGACACGACGCACACCGCTGCCGACTTCCCAGGTGATGTCCGGGTAGGCATCCATAGGCGGCGGAGCCAGCTCGGCCGGACCACTGCCGTCAAGTACGAAATGCGCGTGACGGGTGGCAGCGCAGTTGGGGATCATGCACACCGGCAGGCTGGCAGCGTGAGTCGGATAATCCTTGATCTTGATATCCAGTACCGTAGTCAGACCGCCCAGCCCCTGAGCACCGATGCCCAGCCCATTGACCTTATCCATGATCTCCAGACGCAGCTCTTCGACCCGATTTTGCGGGCCGCGCTTGCGCAGCTCGTGAATATCGATCGGATCCATCAGGGATTCCTTGGCCAGCACTGCCGCCTTCTCGGCTGTGCCGCCAATACCTATGCCCAGCATGCCTGGCGGACACCAACCGGCACCCATGGTCGGCACGGTCTTGAGCACCCAGTCGACGATCGAATCGGAGGGGTTGAGCATCACCATTTTCGACTTGTTCTCGGAACCGCCGCCCTTGGCGGCAACGTGGAACTCGACGGTATTGCCGGGAACTATTTGATAGTGGATCACCGCCGGCGTATTGTCCTTGGTGTTGGTGCGCTTACCGGCCGGGTCGGCCAGAATAGAGGCACGCAGGACGTTTTCAGGCAGCTGATAGGCCCGACGGACGCCTTCGTTGATCATGTCGTCGAGTGCCATGGTCGCGCCATCCCAGCGGACGTCCATGCCGACCTTGGCGAATACGGTGACGATGCCCGTGTCCTGGCAGATGGGCCGGTGACCGGTGGCACACATACGCGAGTTGATCAGGATCTGCGCCATGGCATCACGCGCCGCAGAAGACTCTTCACGCTGGTAGGCTTCGTGCACCGCCTGAATGAAGTCTACGGGGTGATAATAGGAGATGTATTGCAGCGCATCGGCGACGCTCTGGATCAGATCATCTTGCTTGATTACGGCCATTCTCGGACAGGCTCCTCTATAGGCTTGCTGGCCGCAGACATGCCAACGAAGGGCAATGCGACCAGATTCACGGAATGCTTGGGCCGGGCCGAATATCCCGGCTGATGAAAGCAGGCGACAGAGTATACCCGAGCTTGCGAATTCGGGGCAGCCGTTGAGCTGATAGCTTTATGCTATGGAGAGACAAAAAGCTGGGCAAACCTGACACCGACAGCTAAAGTGATATCACTATGCCACCCAAAAGAACAAAAGATGATTGAAATGGACGTCAACCGGCAGGCTCGTTACCAGGCGTTGCGTCTGCAGCGCTTCTACCTGGCACAACTGATCTATGGAATAAGCTATCTCATCATAGCCGTCACTTGGGCTACCGGCAGCTATACCGGCAGTAACGCCATGGCAATGAGTCATTATCTACTCGGCTTTGGCAGCCAGGCCGTTTTCTTCGTCATGTTCAAGACCGGATTCAACCTGCGCTTCAAAGACCCCAGTCTGACCAGCGCACAGATCATTGTCGCGCTGCTGCTGCAAACCTATTTATTGGCCTTTGCCGGCCCGGTACGTAGCACTATTCTGGTGGCCTATTGTCTGATTTTGCTGTTCGGTGTATTTCAGCTGTCGCGTATTGCCTACCTAGCCCATGCGGCGTTTGCGCTGGTCTGCTATGGCAGCCTCGTCGTTATCAATATGCACTTCGAGCTCTATCCGCAGACATTGTCCATCGCGCTGCTGGAGTGGTTCGTACTCGCCTGCTTCATGCTCTGGCTGACCATTCTCGGCAGCTATATCCGCGAACTGCGCGAACGCCTGCAACAACGCCACACCACCTTGCAACAGCACCAGCAATCGCTGCGCGGGATGATGGAACAATTACAGAACCTGGCCAGTACCGACACCCTGACGGGACTACCGAACCGCCGGTATTTTCTCGATGAGGTACACCGCCGCATGGCCCTGCTGGGCAATGGTCAGACCCTCGGGCTGGCCCTGATCGATCTGGATCATTTCAAACGCATCAACGATCTATATGGGCATTCCGCCGGGGACGACGTGCTGCAAAGCTTTGCATGTATCGCCCGTACCAATCTGCGTGGTGACGACATGGTCGCCCGATTCGGGGGTGAAGAGTTCGTGGTGCTACTGGGTAATTGTGATCTCGCCACGCTGCAACACTGCGTGGAGCGCATCCGTATGAACTTTGCCAACACACACCACCCATCTCTGCCAGAGAGCGCGCATTGCACCATGTCCGCCGGACTCTGCCTGATTCACCCGGAAGACAGTCTCGAAGTGCGCATCAGCCAAGCGGATGAAGCCTTGTATCGGGCCAAGGCCGGCGGCCGCAATTGCTCCAGAATCCATGAGGATGTCTATGCCTGAACCGTTGCCGCTCCCCATTGACTCGATATCAGCGCCGAATATCCAAGCCGAATATCGCGGCGCGATTGATGGTGCCCCAGAGACGAATTTTCATACGATGGGCCCAGGGCAACGTCAGCCAATCATTCAACGTCCATTCTCGCGATTCTGCGAAGTCGGTAACAAAGCTCTGCTCTACCGTCAGAGCCAACTCAGTGTCGATGATGTTCTGGTTTGCTTCGAGATTCCAATGCAGCGTCCAGTGATCGAAATTGGATGAGCCGAGGCTCACCCAATCGTCAACCAGCACGGTTTTCAGATGCAGAAAGCGCGGCTGGTATTCGAAAATGCGTACGCCCGCAGCCAGCAGCTTTTTATAGAACCGCTGGCCGGCGTAGCGCACTGCCGGATGATCGGTCACATCCCCGCACAACAGAAGGCGTACATCCACCCCACGCCGAGCGGCCCGAGTCAGCGACCGACGGATGCGTCTGGTCGGCGCAAAATAAGGTGTGGCCAGCCAGACTCGACGTTCCGCCCGGGCAATACTGGCCAGCAACGCCTGGACCATTTCCCGGTGGGTACGACCATCGGTCAGCGATACCCGAGCCAGCCCCTCACCCTTCGGTGGATGAGGTGGCACACGCACCCGACGCAGGCGCGCCGGCTGCCTGCCGTTGTGCCGCTCGGTGATCCGCCATTGGCGCTCGAATAGTTCCACCCAGTCAGCCACCACCGGGCCACATACCTTGAGCATCTGTTCATGCCAGAGACAATGTCCTTCCGGGCCGGGAATGCAGAAGTCATCGGTGAACCCGGCGCCACCGATAAAGGCCACGCTATCGTCAATAATAACCAGCTTGCGATGGTCGCGATGCAGATTGGAACGCCCGCCTAGCAGGTTCAATGGGTTGTAGAAGCGCAGATCAACGCCGCCGCGCGACAATCCCTGACGATCAGCCTCTTGCAGATCACGACTACCGAGGCTGTCGAAACGGCAGCGCACACGAACACCACGGGCTACTGCCTGCAGCAGGATGTCCATCACTCGCTGGGTGCTGTGTCCGGATTCGACCAGATACAGCTCGATATCAATACTGGAGCGAGCCTGCTCCATGGCCTGCAGCATCTTCGGAAAGAAGCAGTCCCCGTCCATCATCAGTTCGAAGCTATTGCCGTCACGCCATGGATAAATCGAGGCCGCCATCATCACCTGCCGTCAGGGTATCCGATAATCTTCCTGCTCCATCAGATCCATGCCGCATTGCAACTGGCTGATCCAATCCAGGAACGTATTGATCATAGCAGTCCCTACAAATGGGCTGCCATGTTGCGGCATTATCATCTTCGGCCGGAGCTGGCGAATCATGTTGGCCCACAACCGACAGGCCTTGTTACCGGCCATGTAACGTCGATGAAACCCTTCCATGCTGGGCAGGTGCGCAGCGAAGTCGACGACCGGCTCAGCATCATCTACCAGGGACGCGCCCATATCCCCGGAAAACAGAATCCCGCTGACCGGATCATAGAACTGCAGATTGCCCACCGAGTGGAGAAAATGCGCCGGCAAGGCCTTGATCACACAGTCGCCCAACGGAATATTCTGTCCGCGATCAGGGACAGCAACCATACGTTCGGTGGTGCTCTTGCCGGACGCTCTGGTCAGGAAAGCGGCGGACAAATGCGGCAGAAAACGCGCCCAGAGCTTTGAGCAAACGACCTGACAATCGGTATGCAGAAACCATTTATCCAACGAGGAAATAATATCGGGGTCCTGGTGCGAGGCGAATACGTATGTCAGGTCACGCAGAGGTATATGCTGACTCAACGCCAGCGACAGCGGCATGTAGGTCAGGTCGCCGCCCGGATCAAGCAATGCGTGTTGATCACGATCAATGATCAGAAACTGATTGGATTGCACACCATCGCCAGTCACCAGTTGATCGAAACACAACACTTTGTGCGAGCCGTTATCGAACAATACCCTCGGGGTACTCGACATTTCCCTCTCCTTGCCTTGAATTCCACGGGCCGTCTTTATAAGCGAGGAGTGCCGCCTGCATACTGACCTGGATCAAGCCAAGGCATGCAATGGCTTTCATACTCAAGCGCTGGAAATGGAAGAAGACAGCAGCAGCTGCCAATCTGCCGATTCCCTGAGCGCAGTTGCCTGGGCTTCGGAAAACGCAATCACCTCGGGCATGAACCCAAGAAAGTCGGCCTCAAAACCCGGATAGTCCCGCTCCAGCTCGTGCACCGCACCCGGCAACGGGTTAGCCGGACGCAAGCGCCGGGCCATATTGTTCAGCGCCTGATGCAGGTTCTGCAGGTCAGCATAACTACCCAGCCAGTCCTGCTCGGCCATGCGTACCAGAACCGTTCGTGCCCGCTCCGGCATCAGCGTCTGCTGGGCCAAAACCGCCTGGTACATGCGGGCGGTGAAAGCTGCCAGTGGCTGGTCATCAAATTGATGCCAGTGGCGCGCCAGCAGGTGGTCATAGAACATATCGACCATGATCCCGGCATAGCGCCGCCGATCACCACTGACCCGCGCCTTACTGCGCAGCACCAGCGGATGCCGGTCAGTGAATGCGTCGATGCGCCTATGCAGCCAGATACCCTGGCGCACCGGGTCCGGCAAAGTCATGGCGGCCACAGGCCCCTTGACGAAATCACCCAGCAACCCGCCCAGCGCCTGTTGCGGGTCATCCGGCCCCAGCCGCAGATGGGCAAGAAAGTTCATCAGCGCTGCCCCAGCTGTTGCTGGAGATTGCCAAGCTGATTGCGCAGCGTAGAGATACTGCGGTTGGTTTGCAGGCGGAAACTGTCAATCGCGCGCAAAGAGTCCTCGGTATTGGCCAGACGCTCGTCGATCTCACTGCGCAGCACCAGCATTTCCTGTTCTGGACTGGCACCAGCTGAGACCTGTAGTAGCGCCTCCAACTCGCCGCGCTGACGGGCCAGTTCACTATCCTGCTCCACCAGTCGTCGCTCCAGCTCGACCAGTGTCTGCAGCCGCTCGCCGGTCTGTTCCACTTCGCTACGCAACGCGGCCTGCGCAGCGCTGGCTGACTCTGCCCGTTGCGCCAGCTCGGTGAAAGCCTGCTGCTGGCGTTCTATCTGCTCACCGAGCTTACCGGCCAGCTCATCCAGCGCGGTCAAACGTTGTCCTTGAGTCGCATCGGCCTGCTGCAGTCGCTGGAGCCCCTGTTGCTGCTCCTGTTGGTGCTCCTGAAGCCGTTCCTGCTGTACCTGTTGGGCAGTGGTCAGTTGCTCCACCCGCTTTTGCAGCTGGTGGAGCTGTTGTGTACGGGCCCGCTCGTTCTGACTCAGACTGGATTCAGTGGCCACGACCTTGCCGCTGATGTCCTGCAAGCGGCCGGCCGCTTCCTCGCTGATCCGCGCGAAGCTTTCCTGGGTCGCTACCAATTGGCGTTGCAGGCGCGTCTGCTGCTGATGGCTCCAGTAACCCAGCCCGACCAAGGCAATCAACAGACTCAGGCATACCGCCCACAGCGCGCCGTTGCGCTGCCGACGCGGCGGCGGTTCGCGCCGGGCACGCACTGCCGGCGGCTCCCCGTCTGTGCGACGCGCTGCCGGCTGTGCAGTTACCCGATCATCATCGGTTGCACGAATTCCCGGGAGGTCCCGGATATCATCATCACCCATACAATCCCCTGCGGTTATTCCCGACTTCTCATACGCCTCTATTCTGCTCGTTGCGCAGCGCCCTGACCACCCATGCCACCACGGCACTCACTGCAGCGCCGTGCGCGCCAGCTGCCGGGTCAGCGCATCCAGCAGCCGCCCGCCATTGCGCCAGTAATGCCAGTACAACGGCACGTCCACTGGGTTGCCGGGCAGCACTTCCTGCAGCCTGCCCGCAGCCAGTTCCGAGCGGATCTGCGATGCCGGCACCAACCCCCAGCCCAGTCCCGCGTCGATCAGCCGCACGAACCCTTCCGATGACGGACACAGATGATGTGGAAAAGTCTCGTTGAAGCCGCAACCGGCCAAAAAACGATGTTGCAGCTGATCATCCGGACCAAAGACGATCACCGGCGCACGGCGCAGCGCCGCATGACTGACCCCCTCGGCAAAATAGCGCGCCATGAAGGCGGGGCTGGCCACCGCCAGATAACGCATCGCACCCAATGGCAAAGAGCGCGCGCCCGCCACCGGTTGCTCCGTGGCGCAGACGCAGCCGGCTACTTCTCCCGCACGCATGCGGCGCAGCCCCACGTCCTGATCATCGACCAGTAGTTCGAGCAACAGGTTCTGCGCTTGACACAGATCGGCCACCGCAGCTGCCCACCAGGTCGCCAGGCTGTCGGCATTCAATGCAATACGCAGTCGGGTCGCGACATCGGCTTCGTCATCCATGGGCACTTCCCGCTGCAGGTCGCGCTCCAGCAGCCGTACCTGTTGCACATGGTTGAGCAGCTTTCTGCCCGTTTCCGTCGGTGTGGGCGGCGCAGCCCTCAGCAACACCGGTGCCCCGACTCGCGACTCCAGCAGCTTGATGCGCTGAGACACCGCCGACTGGGACAGACCCAGCATCCGCGCAGCCCGTTCGAAACCGCCCTCCTCTACCACCGCTGCGAGCGCCTGCAATAACTTGTAGTCCAACATGAAATATTCTTATATACCATCAGCAATATTGGTTTCTCTTATAATCAATAACCCAGCAGACTGCCACCTCTCTTTTTCGCAGTGGACATCGGTATGCAAGGGTTCGGCAGTTATATCAACGGATTTCTGGTAGCAGCCGGCCTGATCATGGCCATCGGGGCGCAGAATGCCTTTGTTCTGGCTCAGGGCCTGCGCCGGGAGCACCACCTCAGCGCAGCCGTGGTCTGCATGACCTGCGATGCCCTATTGGTGAGCGCTGGCACCTACGGCCTGGCCTCGCTGCTGCAGCAGTATCCGCTGGCCATGGAGATCACACGCTGGGGCGGCATCGTCTTTCTGATCGGCTACGCCTTGCGCGCGCTGCACCGCGCCCTGGGTAACCAGAGTCTGATCGGCATGGACGCCGGTCGTCCAATACGCTCGCGCCGCGCTGTACTACTGACTACTCTGGCGGTCACCTTGCTCAATCCCCATGTCTATCTCGATACGCTGGTGCTGATTGGCTCAATCGGCGCCCAGCAGAGCCTGCCGGCATTGTTCACCCTGGGCGCGGCCAGTGCCTCCGTGGTCTGGTTCTTCAGCCTGGCCCTCGGCGCGGCCCGGCTCGCGCCATGGCTGCAGCGCCCGTTGACCTGGCGGCTGATCGACCTCGGCGTTGCCGCCATGATGCTTCGGGTGGCCTGGTCTCTAGCATGGCCCGGCTGAATCGGCATTGATACTTGCAGCATGGCTAGCCCCGACACAGAATGCTATGATCTTGGCTGCTATAAACAGGGGCGGCGCCTGTGTTTGACTGGCTTGAGGAGACCCCGACCAGGAATGCGCAACACCGAACCGACCCCGATAACCTGAAGATGGAGAGAGACCATGCCTTTCGAATTGCCCGCACTTCCTTATGAGAAGACCGCCCTCCAGCCGCACATCTCCGCCGAGACTCTGGAATACCACCACGACAAGCACCACAACACCTACGTGGTCAACCTGAACAACCTGATCGCTGGTACCGATTACGAAGGCAAGAGCCTGGAAGAAATCATCAAGACCTCCAGCGGCGGCGTATTCAACAACGCAGCCCAGGTGTGGAACCACACCTTCTACTGGAACTGCCTGAGCCCCAACGGTGGTGGTGAGCCTACTGGCGAGCTGGCCGAAGCCATCAACAAGGCGTTCGGTTCCTTTGCCGCATTCAAGGATGAGTTCAGCAAAACCTCCATCGGCACTTTCGGTTCCGGCTGGGGCTGGCTGGTGAAGAAAGCTGACGGCTCCCTGGCGCTGGCCAGCACCATTGGCGCCGGCAACCCGATCACCTCCGGTGACACTCCGCTGCTGACCTGTGACGTCTGGGAACACGCCTACTACATCGATTACCGCAACGCCCGTCCGAAGTATGTCGAAGCGTTCTGGAATCTGGTCAACTGGGATTTCGTCGCGAAAAACTTCGCTGGCTGAGTCCGGTTTTCCTTCAAAACACCCCGCCCTCGTGCGGGGTGTTTTGTTTTCAGCTGTTGCGCCACCTCGGTTACGAATGCATGATGTGGTAAACAGAGAAAAGGACAGCCCGAGTTGAAAGTGAATCGCCGGCACAGTCTTTCAGTCAAGCTTTTGAAGCTGGTGTTATTGTGGGCATTACTGGTAGGCGTGTTATTGAGCCTGGCCCAGATATCGTTCGACCTGCGCACCGAACGGCAAGCCATTGCCCGGGATGCCAGCCAGATTCTGGCCATGTTTCACGATCCGGCCAGCCAGGCGATATTCAGTCTCGACAGGGAAATGGCCACCCAGGTCATTGAAGGTCTTTTCGCCCACAAGGCAGTCCGCTTCGCTGCCATCGGTCACCCCGATGAAGAGCCTCTTGCCAGCCGCGAGCGGCCTTTGATCTCGTCATCTTATCGTTATCTCACCGACCAGGTTCTCGGTGTCGAGCAAAGCTTCAGTACGAGCCTGTATGGCCGTGCGCCCTACAACGAATACTATGGTGATCTGCGCCTGACATTGGACACCGCGCCCTATGGCCAGATCTTGCTGCGCAATTCATTGGTCATCCTGGTCACGGGTCTGCTGCGCGCCCTGTTGATGGCCGCCGCCGTCTATCTGGTATATCACATCCTGCTGACCCGTCCGCTGGCCCGCATCATCGAGCATATCGCCAATATTGATCCAGAACGGCCAGGTCGAACACTGATTCCCATGCTGACCGGCCATGAAAAGAATGAATTGGGGCTGTGGATCACCAAGGTCAACGAATTGCTGGAATCCATCGAGCGCAACCGCAGCCAGCGCCACGAGGCAGAAGCCAGCATGCGCCACATGGCCCGCCATGACCAACTGACCGGCCTGCCCAACCGCAGCCTGTTGCTGGATCAACTGATACGGGTTCTCGCCGAAGCCGGCCGCCGCCAACACAGCGTCGCTGTACTGTGCTGCGGGCTGGATGACTTCAAGGAAGTAAATGAGAGGTTCAGCTATCAGGTCGGCGACCGTGCATTGATCGACGTGGCCGAACGTTTGCGCGCGCACAGCGGGCGGCTGGCCAGTATCGCACGCCTCGGCGGTGATCAGTTCGCACTGGTCGTCCCCGATGTCACCGAGCCTTACGAGGTAGCCGAGCTGGCGCAGCAGGTACTTGAGGAGCTGGGTCAGCCACTCCAGATAGACAGGCATCAGGTAGCCGTTCAGGCCACCATCGGCATTACCCTGTTTCCGGAGGACGGCAGGGACGCGGGTAAATTGCTGCAGAAAGCCGAACAGACGATGATGCTGGCCAAGGTCCGCTCACGTAACCGCTATCAGTTCTATATCGCCAGCGTGGACAGCGAAATGCGCGTGCGCCGCGAGCTGGCTTCCAGCCTGCGCGATGCACTAATGCGCAATGAATTTCATCTGGTATATCAGCCACAGATCAACCTGGTTGATCACCGGGTGGTTGGCTTCGAGGCGCTGCTGCGCTGGCATCATCCCGAGCGCGGCCTGGTGCCACCGGATCTGTTTATTCCGTTGGCAGAACAGAGCGGAGCCATCATCGCCATTGGTGAATGGGTACTGGATCAGGCCTGCCGACAATTGCGGGAATGGCACGACGCTGGCCGAACGCATCTGCGCATGTCGGTCAACCTGTCGACCGTCCAGCTACACCATCCCGACCTGCCGATGATAGTCACACGCGTATTGCAGCGCTACGCACTGCCACACAACAGCCTGGAACTGGAAGTCACCGAAACCGGCCTGATGGAAGACATTCATGCCGCGGCCCGACACCTGAATGAACTGAAGCGCACCGGTGTATTGATCGCGTTGGACGACTTCGGTACCGGCTACTCATCACTCAGCTATCTGCGCAGATTGCCGCTGGACAAGATCAAGATCGACAAGAGTTTCACCAGCGACCTGCTGTCTGACTCGGGCGACCAGAACATCGTGCGGGTCATCATCCAGCTTGGCCGCAACCTGAATATGCAGGTGATAGCCGAGGGTGTGGAGTCGGCTGAACAACAGGCCTACCTGCAACGGGAAGGCTGCCATGAGGGCCAGGGCTATTTCTACAGCCGCCCATTGACGGCCGCCGCACTGATCGAGTGGTTACAGGATTATGAGCGCGACCACTGAAATACCATCATCAAAGTAGAGCAAGCCACAACCAGCCTGCCAGGCCGCCAGCCAGCAGCATGCCAGCCATGCTCCAGCCCGATTGACGGCGCAGCTTGCGACTGAGGTCGTGTTCATGGTGATCGGACAGAAGAAAAGGTAACCCCTTGTGCGGCGGCCCGGCAAGCGCATGCACCGTCGGTAATTCTCCCGCGCTGCGTACCTGACGTTGCGCCTCGAGAGCAGCTGCTGTGCGCACCCGCTCCCATTCAGCCTGATCAAGCTGGCCGTCGCGGTTGCGGTCAAAACGCGCCAGCAGATCTGGATAGTCAGCCTTCCAGCTGCTGATGATCTGTCGCGCTACCGAATGCGGGTCGATGGCATCCCGACCACCGCCACGACTCTCGAACCAGCCCAGCGCATAGAGAAGGTCGGCTTCCTGCAGGTATTCTTCGGTATAACGGTAGCGGCGTCCGAGCAACGCACCCAGCACACCGGTCTGTGCCTTGTTTCCCAGCGGCCAACGCCGGTTGCCTTCCCAGCGCCTGCGCAGCCGAGGATGAACCTCTGCGTCCTGGGGCAGGATCCAGCAACTGCCGGTCTCATCACGCAGCAGGAAAGGTCGGTCGGAACGACCACGTTCCACTGTGCGCCATTCAGTACTCCTGCCCCGGCGCTGCAGCTCCTCGACGGTAAAGCGATACCACAGACAAGGTCGGCCAGCCAATGGAGAATGCAGCGGTGCGTGCCCGCCGCCCTCTAACTGCCCAACCAGCTCAACCAGTCCCTGCGCCGCAGAGCGGATTTTCGAAGTCGGCGTGTCCTCAACCCAACGGGCTCGGCGCAAACGGCTGAACATGCGGTACAGCAACCACAGGGTCAGCAGGGAGCTGGCCCCGGTAATGGCGGCATGCACGCCCCTGGATACGAGTAAAACCCCGTACAGATCAATCATGAGAACAGCTGGCGAAGATCCACGTCAGCCTTGTCCGCCTCGGAGAATTGCAATAGTTCGGCGGCCTGGAAGGAAAACAGTCGCGCGATCAGCACGTCGGGAAACTGCTCGATACGCACATTATTGATGTTCACCGCAGCGTTATACAGCTCACGGCGATCAGCAATGCCGCTCTCCAATCCGGAGATGCGTTGTTGCAGGTGCTGGAACGATGTACTGGCCTGCAATTCGGGGTAACCTTCAGCGAGTGCAAACAGCTGACCGAGACCATTGCGCAGCGCAGTTTCGGCCTGCCCCAGCTGCTTCAGATCCGAGCGGTCGCGCGCCTGGCTGACCGCGTTGCGCGCGTTGATCACCCGCTCCAGCGTACCCTGTTCATATTGCATATACTGCCGGCAGGCCTCCACCAGCTTGGGTAATTCCTCGTGACGCTGGCGCAGCAACACATCGATATTGGCCCAGGCCCGACTCACCGCATGCTTGATGTTGACCAGCTGGTTATACAGAGTGATCCCATAGATCGACAATATGATCAGTACCGCTACCACCACCCAAACCAGAACGTGAGTCCAATCCATTCGACCTTCTCCTTTTCCACGCTGCCCGATACAGCGCGGCTTATCTTCGCACAGAACGGGAAAACGCAAAACGGGAACCCATGGGTTCCCGTTTTGCGTTTGCTGCAGGCACCATCAAAGTGGCGCAATTTCATTGGAACAGCGATTCACCTGACAGGCCGTGCTGCTCGAAGATGTCGCGCAGGCGCTTGAGCGCCTCGACCTGAATCTGGCGTACGCGCTCGCGGGTCAGGCCGATCTCCCGACCCACTTCTTCCAGCGTGCTGCTTTCATGGCCGCGCAGACCAAAGCGTCTGGTGACTACCTCGCGCTGCTTCTCGCTCAACTCCGACAGCCACATATCGATACTGGCATTGAGGTCGTCATTCTGCAGACGCTCCAGCGGATCCTCAGCCATATCATCTGCCAGGGTATCGAGCAGGGTCTTGTCCGAATCCGCTCCCAGTGAAACGTCCACCGACGCCACCCGCTCGTTCAACCCGAGCATGCGCTTGACGTCCGCGACCGGGCGGTCCAGCAGCTCGGCGATCTCCTCGGGCGTTGGCTCATGGTCGAGTTTCTGGGTCAGCTCGCGCGCAGCGCGCAGATAGATGTTCAGCTCCTTCACCACGTGAATCGGCAGACGTATGGTACGCGTCTGATTCATGATGGCCCGCTCGATGGTCTGACGAATCCACCAGGTGGCGTAGGTTGAAAAACGGAAACCGCGCTCGGGATCGAATTTCTCGACAGCCCGGATCAAACCGAGGTTACCTTCTTCGATCAGATCCAGCAGGGTCAACCCCCGGTTGACGTAGCGCCGGGCAATCTTGACCACCAACCGCAGATTGCTTTCGATCATGCGCTTGCGACCAGCCTCATCACCCTTCAGCGCGAGCCGGGCGAAATAAACCTCTTCCTCGGGAGTGAGAAGTGGTGAGAAGCCGATTTCATTGAGGTACATCTGAGTGGCATCAAGCTGCCGGGTGAATTCAAACGCATTTTCGCGTTTGTGATTACGAGGAGTGGCAACCCGAACGCGATCTGGCTCATCCGCAGTCTCGGGTTCGTCAGGCCTGGTCTGATCCACAAGCTCCAGATCATCAGGCGCATTATTATTAACAGCCATTTTTGCATGCCCCATCTTCAGTCGAAACACGGTCGGATCGCATAGCGCAATCCGGTGCGTGTCAGCCTCCGCTGACTATCGCCGGGATTGGCTACCCCGCTTCGCCAATCCAGTGCTCCCTGCAGTGTGCCTGGAAATTATGACAACGCCGATACCGATTTATCTTGAAGCAAGTTCACAGTTTGGGCAAATAACCAAGGGGATCTACCGGTTGGCCGCGACGGCGGATCTCGAAGTGCAGTTTGACCCGGTCGGTGCCACTGTTACCCATCTCCGCAATTCTCTGCCCGACTCTGACCTGCTCCCCTTCCTTAACCAGCAAGCGGCTGTTGTGTGCGTAGGCACTGAGAAAATCCTCATCATGTTTGACGATGATCATGTCCCCGTAACCCAGCAGCCCACGTCCCGCATACACAACCGTACCGTTTGCGGCGGCTAGAACAGGCTGACCCAACTCGCCAGCAATATCAATCCCTTTATTCAAACTGGCGTTCGACTGGAAACGCGCGATCAATGGGCCCTGGGCCGGCCACTTCCAGCCAGTAAGCGCAGCGGGCGCTGCAACGGGCGCCGGTTTTTTTGTAACAGCTTGTTTCTGCGGTCTACTTGTAACCGGAGCGGATACCGGGACCGGAGTGGATTTCACCGGTGCACCGGTTGCCGGCTTCGCCTGGGCTATCGGAGTGGTAGTGCGAGTGACTCCCCCTGCCCGGGTCGCGAGGCTGATACGTTGTCCCGGATAGATGATAAAAGGCTCACGCATGCCATTATTCGCGGCAAGGGCTTTCCAGTCCCAGCCGTAACGGAAAGCGATCTGATAGAGGGTTTCACCACGACGGACGATGTGGGAGCCAGACGTCACCTGATCAGCACGCTTGCCGCCACGACTGCGATCGTCAACCGGAATGCTACCGATGGGTCCCGCGCAAGCTGCCAGCAACGATGCAAGAAGCAAGACTGCGGGTAGTCCGACTCTGCTGCTCCATTGCCTCACAATCATCCCCCATATTTCGCGCGGGTAGGTTTTTCTCACTGGCATCTCAATCCTGGCGCAGTCGTTGGCCGAACCATTCCAGCCCCAGCACCAGTACGATAGCTGCCAGCATCAGCATTACACCACCGGTCCAGTAGGATGCTGCTCCGGTAAGGAGTTCATAGTTGCTCGGCAACAGATTGACCTGTTGCAGCGGCTCCATGACGCCTTGGCTGTTTTCACGCCAGGTCAGCGTTTGCTTCCATGGCCAGACCTTGTTCAACGAACCTAGCATCAGCCCTGTCAGAAACGCCAGGGTGACATCGCGTGCATGTTGCAGCAGCCAGGACAGCAATCGGGAAAAGCTCAGGATGCCGACGAGACAACCGAAGATGAAAACCGTCAGCAAGGTCACATCGAAGGATCTCACCGCGCCCAGCACTGTTGCGTACAAACCCAGCAGCAACAGGATGAAACTGCCCGATATACCGGGCAGAATCATGGCGCAGATGGCGATCGCGCCAGCCAGAAAGATCATCACTGGATTGACCGGCCATTGCAGCGGTGCCGCCACGGTAATGACATAAGCGAAGGCCGCCCCCACCAGCAACATCGCGAGGGTCCACAGGTTCCAGCGTTGAATTTCCCGACCTACCAGTACCACCGAGACCAGGATCAGGCCGAAGAAGAAAGACCAGACCAGCTCTGGGTGCTCGCCCAGGAGATAGCTGATCAGATTCGCCAGGGTGGCGATACTGGTAACCACCCCGGCCAGCAACGCCACCAGAAAATTACCGTCAATGGACTGCCAGGTTTCCCGAATCCGGCCACGCAGCAGCCACACCAGCTTATTAGGAGTGCAGGCGCTGATAGCAGCCAGCAGCCGGTCATAGATACCCGTGATGAAGGCAATGGTGCCGCCCGACACGCCCGGCACCACATCGGCAGCGCCCATGGCCATGCCCTTGAAAAAGATCAATAGATACTCGGAAAAAAGGCGATTCAAAAGCGGATAGCTCCTGCCAGCAAGGGAACGAAACGTACAGGTTCGACCTGCTGGCGGATGAATTGATCCCCTTCGCGGGTCACAACAGTGAGAAATTGTTCATGTTCGCCAACCGGAATCACCATCCGCCCGCGATCTGCCAACTGGCCAAGCAACTCCGTAGGCACTTCGGCAGGCGCCGCGGTGACCAGAATCGCATCATAGGGCCCGTATTGTGGCCAGCCCCAGTTGCCGTCGGCATGTCGGAATACCACGTTGCGGATGTCGATATCCTTGAGCACCGCCTTGGCTCGCTCCTGCAGCGGCATGATTCGCTCCACAGAGAACACTCTCTCGACCACTTGCGCCAGAATGGCGGTCTGATACCCCGAACCGGTGCCAACTTCCAGCACCTTGTCCAGCGGCCCGCCAGCCAGAAGCAACTCGGTCATCCGCGCCACTATGTAAGGCTGGGAGAGTGTCTGGTTATGGCCTATGGGTAGCGCGGTATCTTCATAAGCCCGGTGCGCCAGCGCCTCATCGAGAAACAGATGGCGCGGTGTACGGCGGATGGCCTCAAGTACATGGAGGTTACGGATACCCTCTTCGAACAGACGCTCCAACAGGCGTTCGCGGGTGCGCTGGGAAGTCATGCCAATCCCGGACTTCAAGAGCTCCTCACGCATTGGTTTTCGCCCTCAGATTGCCCAGCCAGCCATCCAGGTGATCGAACACTTCATAATGCGTCTTGTCGATACGCAGTGGCGTAACCGACACATAGCCCTGCATCACCGCATTGAAATCGGTTCCTTCGCCGCCATCTTCGGCATCACCAGCCACGGAAATCCAATAACCTTCCTTGCCCCTCGGATCGGTCCACTTGACCGGCTTGGCCGCACGGTTGCGATGCCCCAGCCGGGTCAGCACAATGCCCTTGATGCGTTCAAGCGGCAGGTTGGGAATATTCACATTGAGGATAGTGCGCGGTGGCAACTCAAGCTGCTCATGCGCCTCGACCAGCGTACGAGCGATCGCTGCCGCAGCGGGCAGATTATCGGTCTGGCGACTGACCAGCGAAAAGGCCATCGCCGGCTTGGCTAGAAAGCGCCCTTCCAGAGCCGCCGCGACAGTGCCAGAGTACAGCACGTCGTCGCCCAGGTTGGCTCCCAGGTTGATACCTGACACCACCATGTCGACACTGTCGGCAAACAAGGAGTTGACCCCCAGGTGCACACAGTCGGTAGGTGTGCCGTTGAGGCCGACAAAGCCGTTTTCCAGGTAGAAAGGGCGCAGCGGCTTGTCCAGTGTCAGCGCGCTGCTGGCTCCGCTTCGGTCTTCATGGGGCGCGACCACCACGCAATCGGCATAATCGTCCAACGCACCGTGCAGAGCCGTCAGCCCTGGCGCCAGTACACCATCATCATTGGCAATGAGAATACGCATCAGGTTTCACTTTCCAGTCCGCCACCAGGCTCATCAGTCAGCAACAGCAGTTCTCGCAATACTGCGGTAGCGAAGCAGCCGGTCGGCAGGGTGAATTCAATTTCAAGACAATCCAGTGAAGGATAATGCCACGTCAGCCCCGTTATGGGGAGGCGCAAGATACGTCTTTGCTGTTCGAGCCCGGCACTTTCCAACCATTGGCACAGTCCCGGCTCGCCCGCCGCTACCGTCTGCTCCAACACCTGCACGGCTTGCGCACTCGGCAACTCACCGACACCCCACAAAGGCCCCGTGGGATGAATATCCAACTCCTCGAAGCGACGGTCATCGGCTGCCAGCCGCTCGGCTGCAAAGTGGCTGCGGCTATCGGTGAACGCCAGACAATCACCGGCCAACAACTGGTTCCAGCTCGAATCGCGGACCCGTTGCGCCAGCACGCGGTTGAACAGCAGACTGCGCGCAGTGGACAACAAACGCGACCGGGTCCCACGAGCCGGGGGCAGACCGCCCCGCTCAGCCCATTGGCGCGCCTGATCAATATTGCCGCCGTCCCGACCGAAGCGCTGCGGGCCGAAATAGTTCGGCACACCCACACCAGCGATAGTCTGCAGCCGCGCATCCAGCTGCTCGCGCTCGGCCTGCAAGCTGCTCAGGCGGATGACGAAACGATTGGCACTGTGCGCACCGCGCTGCAATTTACGTGAATGGCGCTGGCCGGCCAGGCAGCGCAGATTATCACTCCACAGCGGCGAGAAGTCCGGATCGGCTTTACCTGGCAGCTGCAGGCTGAACCACTGGCTGGTAATTGCCCGGCGATCCTTGATGCCCGCATAGCTGACATCGCGCAATTTGATGCCGGCCGCCTTGGCCAGCTGGCGTGCTACATCTTCAGTATTGAGATCGCGTTTTTCAATCAACAACCAGAGATGTTCGCCCTGCCCACTCAATTCAATATCAAGTACTTCAGTAACCCGAAAGTCCTCCGGCTGCGCCTTGAGCACCGCCCGCCCGCAGGGCTCACCCAGTGCCCGCGGGCCCAGCCACTGGCTGTCATCGCTGCTCATCGGGGTAGCAGCAGGGCTACCGCATCCACGGCAATCCCCTCCTTGCGGCCGACGAAGCCGAGCTTCTCGGTGGTGGTGGCTTTGATGTTGACCTGATCGAGCTCGACCTGCAGATCCTCAGCCACGCGCTGGCACATGATGTCGATATGCGGCGCCAGCTTCGGCGCCTGGGCGGCGATGGTCACGTCCACATTGCCCACCTGCCACCCCTTGGCATGCACCAGCGACAAGGCATGGCGCAGCAGCACGCGGCTATCGGCGCCCTTGAATTGCGGATCGGTGTCGGGGAAATGCCGGCCGATATCGCCCAACGCGGCAGCACCGAGAATCGCGTCGGTCAGCGCATGCAGCACCACATCCCCATCGGAATGGGCAATCAGCCCCCGATCATGGGCAATCCGCAATCCACCCAGAGTAATGAAGTCGCCATCACCGAAACGGTGGACGTCATAGCCGTGACCAATGCGCATGAAACACCTGCTGAGCTGAAAAACGAAAGGGGGATATTACAGCGTCCGGGTTACAGGCAGAAGCGTTGCGGGGTTTTGTGCATGTTGCGAAAGTCAGGTCTGTTGCCGCTTCGTGTTCTGAGTAGCCTTTGCAGCGGGAGCCGCCTACCTGGGACACGCCGTGAATACATCCCTGTAGGCCGCTCCCGCTGCAAAGGTATGAGCATTAGTGTGGCTGAGGGCTTAAAAACCATCAGCCATACAAAAGGCTCTGGAAAAGGTTGGTCGGCAGGGTTTGAGCCGACCGTCGGTTGCCATGGATGGCAACCGCGAGCCTACAGGGACGTATTTACGACGTGTCGGCGCAGACCCTGCCGACCAACCTTTTCCCTCCCCATAAATCGGAGTTACAGTCGCCCTAGCGCCCGAGCATGATGACGCAGATGATCGTCGATAAAACTGGCGATGAAGTAATAGCTATGGTCGTAACCCGGCTGGCAACGCAAGGTCAGCGGATGCCCAGCAGCGGCCGCAGCCGCTTCCAGAGCCTCAGGCTTGAGCTGTTCGGCAAGGAAGTTGTCCGCCTCACCCTGATCAACCAGCAGCGGCAGGCGCTCCGGCGCATCGGCGATCAGCTCGCAGGCGTCCCACTGCTTCCAGGCCTCCCGATCACTGCCCAGATAATTGCCGAAGGCCTTGTGACCCCACGGGCAATCCATCGGGTTGGTGATGGGCGCGAAGGCCGATACCGATTGGTAACGTCCCGGGTTCTTCAGTGCACAGATCAACGCACCGTGGCCACCCATGGAATGACCGCTGATGCTGCGTTGATCCGAGACCGGGAAATTCGCCTCGATCACCGCCGGCAGCTCGCTGACGACATGATCATACATACGGTAATGCCCAGCCCAGGGCTGCTCGGTCGCATTGACGTAGAATCCCGCACCCAGCCCGAAATCCCAGGCACCTTCAGGATCATCCGGCACGCCCTCTCCGCGCGGGCTGGTGTCCGGCGCGACGATGACCACGCCCAGCTCAGCCGCCAGCTTCTGCGCGCCGGCCTTGTGCATGAAGTTCTCATCGTTGCAGGTCAATCCCGAAAGCCAATACAGCACCGGCAACGGCTCGCTCTGATCAGCCTGCGGCGGCAGATAGATGCCGAAGACCGTATCACTGCCCAGCACCGCTGAGCGATACCGGTAACGCTTGTTCCATCCGCCGAAACTCTTATTGGCAGAAATCAATTCGATAGACATGGAATTCTCCGAACTCAACACGAGCGGCAGGCGTCACGCTTGCCGCTCGTTGTGGTTTAGAAATGAATGACCGACCGAATGCTCTTGCCTTCATGCATCAGATCGAAGGCCTTGTTGATGTCCTCCAGTCCCATGGTATGCGTGATGAAGGCATCCAGCGGAATCTCGCCTTTCTGCGCTTTTTCCACATAACCGGGCAGTTCGGTACGACCTTTCACGCCACCAAAGGCGCTACCGCGCCATACGCGGCCGGTGACCAGCTGGAACGGTCGCGTGCTGATCTCCTGACCCGCCCCGGCCACACCGATGATGGTCGATTCACCCCAACCCTTGTGACAGCACTCCAATGCCGCACGCATCAGATCGACGTTGCCGACGCACTCGAAGGAGTAATCCACACCACCGTCGGTCATCTCGACGATCACTTGCTGGATCGGCTGCTCATGATCCTTCGGGTTGACGAACTCGGTCGCACCCAGCTCACGGGCCTTGTCGAACTTGGACGGATTGACGTCGATGGCGATGATGCGCGTGGCACCGGCCATCTTCGCGCCGATGATCGCCGCCAGACCGATGCCACCCAGACCGAAGATCGCCACACTGGAGCCAGGCTCCACCTTGGCAGTATTCAGAACAGCACCGATGCCGGTGGTGACGCCACAGCCGAGCAGGCAGACTTCTTCCAGCGGCGCTTCCTTCTGGATCTTGGCCAGGGAAACTTCCGGCAGGACGGTGTACTCGGAAAAGGTCGAGCACCCCATGTAGTGATAGATCGGCTGACCCTTATAGGAGAAACGCGTGGTGCCGTCGGGCATCAGACCCTTGCCCTGAGTTTCGCGTACGGAACTGCACAGATTGGTCTTGCCGGATTTGCAGAATTTGCACTCGCGGCACTCGGCGGTATACAGCGGAATCACGTGATCACCCACTGCCAGAGAGGTGACGCCCTCCCCCACCGCCTCGACGATGCCACCGCCTTCATGGCCGAGAATAGCTGGGAATACGCCTTCGGGATCATCCCCCGAGAGCGTGAAAGCGTCAGTATGACAAACACCAGTGGCAACGATGCGTACCAGTACCTCACCGGCCTTCGGCGGGGCCACATCAACTTCAACGATTTCCAGGGGTTTGCCGGCTTCGAATGCCACAGCGGCGCGGGATTTGATCATGGGGGACCCTCCGTCTCCAGATGAATGAAAGAACAGAGAGAGTGTAGTCAACCGGCCGAGTGTGGATAATAGGCCGCCAGACAAAACATTATTGCCACATAGGGATAATCCAATGCCGGAAAGCCAGACATGAGTCGTTGGAGCGGACTCGACGAATTCGTCGCCGTTGCCGAACTGGGCCATTTCAGCGGCGCCGCCAACAAGCTCGGCGTTTCCTCCTCCCACGTCAGCCGACAGATTGCCCGTCTGGAAGACCGATTGCAGACCCGATTGTTCTATCGCAGCACCCGCAGGGTGACCCTCACCGAAGCGGGGCAGACTTTTCTGCAACATTGCCAGCACCTGCAGGACGCGCGGGATGAAGCGCTACAGGCGGTCACCGATTTATCCAGCGAGCCCAAGGGACTGCTGCGCATGACCTGTTCGGTGGCCTACGGCGAGGAGTTCATCATGCCTCTGGTCAATGACTTCCTGCAGCAGCACCCACGGCTGCGTATCGAAATGTCACTGACCAATCAGACGCTTGACCTGCTGCATGGTCAGTTCGACCTCGCCATCCGCCTCGGGCGACTGCAGGATTCCCGCTTGGTCGCCACCCGCCTGGCGCCACGGAGCATGTACCTGTGCGCTTCGCCAATGTATCTCGAACATCACGGCGCACCGCACAGCCTCTCGGAACTGCCCCGACACAATTGTCTGATCGGTAGCAGCGACACCTGGACCTTCCTCGAATCCGGCCGCGAGATACCGGTGCGGATCACCGGAAACTGGCGGTGCAACAGCGGGCGCACCGTACTGGACGCGGCGCTGCGCGGGTTCGGTTTGTGTCAATTGCCCGACTATTATGTGCAGGAGCATCTGCGCAGCGGCGCCCTGCGCTCCCTGCTCACCCAGCACCAGCCCCCGCATACCGCAGTATGGGCGCTCTACCCTCAGCAACGGCATCTGTCACCCAAGGTCAGAAAGCTGGTTGACCACCTGAAAGATGGCCTCGGCGCGCGGGCCGAATATCTGTAGCTGGCGCACAGGCATAAAAAAGGGAGCCCACAGGCTCCCTCTTCTGTACTGCATAGTCAGCCTTATTTCATGCTTTGAGCACGCTGCTGCAGTTCTGGATCAGTCTGCATGCGGGTGGCGATTTCGTTATAGGTGGGTACGTCCAGATCCGCGTCCTGAACTGCTTCAACCATTTTTTCCTGGGCTTCAAGCTGGAGTTTCTGAGCTTCTTCCTGGTCTTCTGCCTTGCTCAGCTTCTCGGAAAACTCGTCACGCAGCTCAGCCACATCGGCATCGGCCTCAACAAATTTTTCCAGGTTGTCATCGCTGATCGGGGCGGCCGCTGGCTGACCCTGTTCATACTGTTGCTGAGCAGGAGCGCCTCCGGCCTGAGCCATGACAGCAGGAGCGCCGATCCCGAAGGTGGCGAAAGCGATGGCGGCGGTCAGTGTCTTGAGATTGTTCATGAGGTGCTTCTCCTTCAGTTGAAAGTAATCGAAACAATCCATTATCCGTGCCAGCTTCGGTTTTAATAATGTAACTCATTGAAAAGTATAAATTTTAATTAATTAATGCAGTTTTTCCTCTTCAATATTTCTGTACCGACGCCTCCGATAAATGTATACATACTGCACATGAGCAAAAAATACCCGGTCAAAAATGAACACAATCTCATCACCCCAAGCCCGGCTTCGTATCAATGGTCTGCAACGCACCCTGCTGCTCTTCGTCGTGCTGCCTATCGTCTTGCTCACTGCCTTGGGCATCCGCTTCGGCTTGGGTCAAGCCAGTCAGTTTCAGGAACAGCGACTTAAAAATGATCTGGAACTGATTGGCCGAGCCATCAGCATTCCGGTCGGTTCGGCACTGAACCAGGGCAATATGCAGGCGGTGGAATTGGCACTGGGTTCGGTATTCGTGCTGGGTGAGGTTTATGGCGCATCGGTATTCGATGTGGATGGCAATCGCATCGCCTCGGCTGGCATTACCGAAACCGACCTTACCGGCACCACCATCCCGGATCGTATTCGCACCACCGGCGAAGG
This sequence comes from Halopseudomonas litoralis, assembly GCF_900105005.1. NCBI lineage: Bacteria > Pseudomonadati > Pseudomonadota > Gammaproteobacteria > Pseudomonadales > Pseudomonadaceae > Halopseudomonas > Halopseudomonas litoralis. The sequence goes on along the minus strand of NZ_LT629748.1, from coordinate 797,753 downwards.
CCAGGAGGCATTCAGCCGGGTCGCCGGACGCAGTCTGTTTTCCCACTTTCTACCGTTATTTGATACTGCCGGGCAGATCCAGGGTCTGATCCAGATCACGCGGCGCGCCAGTGATTTCGGCCACGCTCTGCAGCAGTTGACCATCATCGCCTGGCTGGTCTGGGGCCTGTTCAGTCTGGTCATTCTGGCCGGGGTGATGCTCGGTCATTACGGCGGCGTCGGTCGCCATGTAGACAAATTGCTGGCCCATATGGAGCGGGTCGCCAAGGGGGATCTGTCGCACCGCGCCGCACTGGAAGGGCCGGATGAGGTAGCCAGTCTCGCTCACGGCCTGAATCAGATGCTCGACAGTATCGAACAGGCGCACCGGGACCTGGATGAGCACCGCGCCGCCGAAACCCAACTGGTGGCGCGCCTCAAGGACAACGAGAAGATGGTCGCCATCGGCAGCATGGCCCGGGGCATCGCCCATGAACTCGGCGCACCGCTGAGCGTGATCGATGGTCGTGCTCGCCGCCTGCAACGCTCCGGCAGCCTGGACGAGCAGCAGCTGCGCAACCTCGATGGCATCCGCAATCAGGTCAGCCGGCTGACCCGCACGGTACGGCAGTTGCTGGATTACTGCCGACCTGCCGCCACTCAACCCCGCGACGTGACACCTGCGCTGCTGATCGAAAGTGCGATCGAGGCCATGCGTCCCGAGCTGGAAGCTGCCGAGCGTGTGCTGGATGCACAGATCTCCCCGGCATTGCCGGCTTTCTGCGCCGATGCGGGGCGCCTGGAACTGGCCTTGCTGAATCTGCTACGCAATGCACTTCAGGCATCGACCAATCAGATAGGCATTACCGCGGAGGCGGATTCCCGCACATTGACCATCTGTGTAACCGATGACGGCCCGGGGTTACCGGCGGACCATAGCCTGGAAAGCCTGCTTGAGCCCTTTTTCACCACTAAATCTCCCGGTGAAGGCACTGGCCTCGGCCTGGCCATCGTTCAGGCTGTAGCCGAAGAACATGGCGGCACCCTGGTTCTGAGCAACCGAACCGGCGGTGGCTGCTCGGCTTGCCTGACGTTACCCCTTGTCCTGTCCGCAAAGGAGCTGCAGCAATGACTCAGACCGACCACATACTGCTGGTGGAAGATGACCGTGGCCTGCGCGAACTGTTGCAGGAAGAACTGGAGGCTGAAGGTTACCGAGTCACCGCCTGCGCAGATGCCGAACAGGGCTTGCAGGTGCTGCACAGCGAGACGCCCGACCTGCTGGTGAGCGACCTGCGGCTACCCGGCGCCGACGGCCTGAGCCTGCTGCCGGCGCTCAGCCAGTGCGACATGCCGCCGGCGGTACTTATCATTACCGCGTTCGGCTCGGTGCAGCAGGCCGTCAAGGCGCTGCAGGCCGGCGCCGATGACTTTCTGACCAAGCCGCTGGAAATGGACCATTTTCTGCTGACCGTCAGCCGCCTGCTGGAAAACCGCCGCCTGCGCAATGAAGTCCAGCACTACCGCAGCCTGTTGGCCGTCGAGCAGTTCAACGGCATCATCGGCCAAAGCCAGGCCATGCAGCAGCTGTTTCACAATATCCGCCAGATCGCCTCGGCCGACGGTCCGGTATTGGTGCAAGGCGAAAGCGGCACCGGCAAGGAACTGGTCGCCCGCGCCCTGCATGACCAGAGCAGCCGCCGGGATGGACCCTACATGGTGGTCAACTGCGGCGGCATCCCCGGCGAGCTGATGGAAAGCGAGTTCTTCGGCCACGCGGCAGGCGCCTTCACCGGCGCCCGCAATCAGCGAGCCGGGCTGTTTCAGCAGGCCGATGGCGGCACCCTGTTGCTCGACGAGTTGGGCGAAATGCCGCTCTCGCTGCAGGCCAAGCTGCTGCGCGTGCTGCAGGACGGCAAGGTGCGGCCGGTAGGCAGCGATCATGAGATTCAACTGGATGTGCACATCATCGGCGCCACCAATCGCAATCTGACCGAGGCTGTGGCTGATGGCAGTTTTCGCGAGGACCTGTTCTACCGGCTGGAAACCTTCGCCCTGCAGGTTCCGCCGCTACGCGCCCGGGGGGATGATATACAGCGTCTTGCCGAGTTCTTCCTGACCCGCTTCAATGCGCGCCAGCAGCGCAGCATCAAGGGCTTCAGCGATGAGGCGCTGGCCATACTGCAGGGTTATACCTTCCCGGGCAACGTGCGCGAATTGCAGAACGCCGTGGAGCGCGCCGCCACTTTCTGCGATACCCCGCTGATCGAGATACACCATCTGCCACAGCGGATCTGCGAACAACCAGCCGGCCAGCCGCTGCCCGTCTCCAGCACCAGCGGCCCGGCAACACAGCTCCCGGTGAGCAACGAGCCGGAAGGCATGCCCACTCTGGAAACAGTACAACGCCAGTACATCCAGCAGGTAGTACAGGCCACCGGCGGCAACAAGCGTCGCGCGGCCGACATCCTCGGCATCACCCGCCGGACGCTGTATCGCTGGTTGGAGTGATCCGGCTTTACAGTTTCTTTACCCAGCCGCTGCCCCGATTGACATTGCACCTCGTTAAACTGTGCGCCATTGCACACGATTCGAATCAAGGATACCTCTATGTCATCTTCCAGGCGTTTTCTCTGGCTGTTAGCCGTGCTGGCGCTCGTTGCCGGGTTGGCCTGGTATTTCTGGCCGACGGAAAAGGCACCGGAAGTGGTCACAGCGGCAGTCGAACGCAGCGATATCGAGGACAGCGTCACCGCCCTGGGCACCCTGGAGCCGCTCAATTACGTCGATGTCGGCACCCAGGTCTCCGGCCAACTGGAGGTGTTGCACGTCGAGGAAGGTCATCAGGTCGAAGAAGGCCAGTTGCTGGCGGAAATAGACGACACCATCTATCTGGCCAAGGTGGAAGCCACCGAAGCCCAGCTGGAGAACCTTCAGGCACAACTTGCCGACCGCGAAGCCACGCGGACGCTGGCCCGCTTGCAGGCAGAACGTCAGCGCAACCTCATCAAGCTCGACGCCACAAGTCAGGAAGCCGTGGAACAGGCTGACGCCAGCCTGCGCTCGGCCACCGCACAGATCGCCGCACTCAAGGCGCAGATCCGCCAGTTGGAGTCCCAGCTCAAGGAAGCCCGCGCCGACCTGAGCTACACCCGCATCTATGCCCCCATGAGCGGCACTGTGGTCGACCAATTGGCCAATCAGGGACAGACACTGAACGCCAACCAGACCGCGCCGATCATCGTGCAGATAGCCGACCTGAGCACCATGACCGTGCGTACCCAGGTCTCAGAGGCGGATATCACCCAGCTCAAAGTCGACATGCCGGTCTGGTTTACCACCCTCGGGCAACCGGACGTGCGCCGTGAAGGCGTGCTGCGGCAGATCCTGCCAACCCCGGAAATCGTCAACAACGTGGTGCTGTTCAATGCCCTGTTCGACGTGCCCAACCCCGACGGCAAGCTGCTGCCACAGATGAGCGCCCAGGTATTCTTTGTCAAGGCCGCCGCGGATAATGTACTGACCATCCCGGTATCCGCACTGCAGCCAGTGCAGCAACGGCCGGGCGCCGGCGCAGGCAAGCGCTACACCGTTCAGGTACTGGAAAATGGCCAGCCGCAGCATCGCGTCATTACCGTCGGCACCATGACCCGGGTCAGCGCTGAAGTGCTGGAAGGGCTTGCGGAAGGTGATGAAGTCGTGATCTCCGGCGGTACCAGTGCCCCATCGACAGCTGAGCGCGGCCAACGCCGGCCGAGGTTCTGATGAACGAGCCATTGATCAGCCTCGAGGGCATCAGTCGTACCTATCGCAACGGCGAACTGTCGACCACGGTGCTGCATGATGTGGCGCTGGACATCCACGCCGGTGAATTCGTCGCCATCATGGGCGCCTCGGGCTCGGGCAAATCGACGCTGATGCATCTGCTCGGCTGTCTGGACAAACCCACCACCGGCCGCTACCTGTTCGAAGGTGAGGATATCGCCAGGCTGGACAGCGACCAGCTGGCTGGCCTGCGCAGCCGCACCTTTGGCTTCATCTTTCAGAGTTACCATCTGATCTCCTCGGCCAACGCCACCGAGAATGTGGAAGTGCCCGCCATTTATGCCGGTCTGCCGCGGGATGTGCGCCATGCCCGTGCCGAGGAACTGCTCACAGGGCTGGGCCTGGGCGAACGCCTGCAGAACCGCCCCAACCAGCTGTCCGGCGGGCAGCAACAGCGTGTCTCCATTGCCCGCGCATTGATGAATGATGCGCGCATTCTACTGGCCGACGAACCTACCGGCGCACTGGACAGCAAGAGCGGCCACGACGTGCTCGAGCTGCTGAAGGATCTGCATGCCCGCGGCAAGACCGTTATCGTCATCACCCACGATCGGGAGGTCGCCAACCATGCCGACCGCCTGATCGAGATCCGCGATGGTCGCATCACTCATGACAGCGGACGCAAGCCCAGCCCCGCGCAGCAGCTGGCAACACCACCGCCCCGTCCCGCACCCAAGCAGGGTCTGGCCGCTTTCGGTGATATCAATGAAGCGGTGCGCATGGCCTTGCGGGCGCTGCAGGCCAATCTGTTCCGAACCGTGCTGACCTTGCTGGGCATCGTTATCGGCGTGGCCTCGGTGGTGGTCATGCTCGCGGTCGGCAACGGTGCACGCCAGGACGTGGTCGAACGCATCAGCGACATGGGCACCAATCTGCTGCTGGTGCGACCCGGCGCGCCCAATACCCGGCGCTCGGCTGACGGCACCACCAACACCCTGACGCCCGAGGACGCCGTTGTCGCCTCCCGGGTGGACAACGTGGTCGCTGCCGTACCCGAAGTCGATACTCGCGCCACCGTGCGCGCCGGCAACACCGATGCCCAGACCCAGGTCACCGGTACCACGGCCGATTATCCACTGGCCAAGAGCTGGCCGCTGGCCTCAGGCGTGTTCATCAATGACGAGGACAACCGTCGCTACGCCGCGGTCGCAGTAATCGGCCGCACCGTCGCCACCAATCTGTATGGCGATGCCGACCCGCTGGGCCAATATATGCTGATCCGCAATGTACCCTTTCTGATCATCGGCGTGATGCAGGAAAAAGGCGCCACGCCCTGGGGGCAGGATCAGGATGATGCGGTCTTCGTGCCGTTGAATACAGCCAGCAACCGATTGATCGGCTCACGGCATCTGGGCAGTATCAGCGTACTGATTGATGATCTCAGTCTCTCCGACGCCACCCAGGAAGCAGTGCGCCAGGCAATCATGGCCAACCATTCGGGGATCGAAGACTTCCAGATTCGCAACATGGCCTCCTTGCTGGAAAATATTGCCAGTACCCAGGACACCTTTACCGTGCTGCTCGGCTCGATCGCTGCCATTTCCCTGCTGGTCGGCGGCATCGGCGTGATGAACATCATGCTGGTGAACGTCTCCGAGCGTACCCGGGAGATCGGCATCCGCATGGCTACCGGAGCGCGTACACGCAATATTCTGCAGCAGTTCATCATCGAAGCCATGGTGGTCTCGGCCATTGGTGGCGCCATCGGTGTGGCGGTCGGCCTGGGCTTTGCAGCCATGCTGCAATCCTTCGGCACATCGATCCAATTCACCGCCGGCCCGGTGCTGCTGGCCTTCGGCTGCGCCTTTGCAACCGGCCTGATTTTCGGCTTCATGCCTGCCCACAAGGCAGCGCATCTTGATCCAGTGGTGGCCCTCAGTGCGGACTAGACACTTTCTTACCCTTTCATTCGCCGTCTTGCTGGCAGGTTGCAGCCTGAACACACCGGTACCGCAGGCCGCCCTGCAACCGCCCACCCAGTGGAACCAGACACCGGACTCCCAGCTCTGGCCGGAAGCCCGCTGGTGGATGCAATATGAGGCACCACAGCTGTCCCGCCTGATGGCCCAGGCGCGCACCGGCAACCTCGACCTGGCCAGCGCCGCGACCCGCCTGCTGCAGGCCGATGCTCAACTACGTCAGAGCGGTGCTGCGCTGCTGCCAAATGTCGACGGCAGCGTCAGTGGTCGGCGTGGCGGCAACAGCGGCGACGGTGATGTGAACAACAATTTCAATGCCAGCCTGAGCGCCAGCTACGAAATCGATTTCTGGGGCCGCAACCGCGCCGCCGTCGAAGCCGCTGCGGCCAACCTGAACGCCAGCCGCTACGATCTGGAAGCACTGGCCATAACCACCGACGCCAGTGTCGCCAGCAACTGGTTCCAGCTATTGGAAAACCAGGCACGCCTGCGCCTGGCGCGGGATAATCTGGCGGCGGCCGAGCAGGTGCTGCGCATCGTCGAGGCCCGCTACCGCTACGGTGCCGATGATAGTCTGGCGGTCAGCCAACAGCGCGCGCTGGTGGCCCAGCTACGTGCCAACCTGCCGGCACTTGAACAGCAGACCCTGCAACTGCGCAACAGCCTGGCCCTGCTGCTGGGCCAGGGGCCGGAGTTCGTACCCGGCGCGCTGCCGGCAATGACAGATATTGCCGTGCCCGAACCGGGTGCCGGCCTGCCCTCCGAACTGCTCAACCGCCGTCCGGACATCCGCGCCAGCGAGCAGCGTCTGCTCGCCGCCAATGCCAACCTGACCGTTGCGCGCGCCGCGCTCTACCCGAGCATTCAGCTGACCGGCAGCTATGGTGCGCAGAGTTCAGCACTGTCCGATCTGGTCAGCAACCCGCTGAATCCCTGGAGCCTGGTCGCCGGTCTGACCCAGCCGATCTTCGACGGCGGCAGGCTGCGCGCCCAGGTGGATATCAGCGAGGCCAGCCAGCAGGAAGCAGTGATCGGCTATCAGCGAGCGATTCTGGATGCACTGATCGATGCCGATACCGCGCTCGGCGCATTACAGCAGGCGCGCCGGCAATATCAGCTGCAGGAGGCCGCCACCGACGAGTCGGAACTCGCCTTCGAACTGGCCCAGGCCCGCTACAAGGCCGGCGCCATCGACCTGCAGAATCTGCTCGATACCCAACGCTCGTACTTCCAGAGCCAGGATAGCCTGGTGCAGCAACGCGCGGCCTGGCTACTGGCGACGGTGGATCTGTACCGGGCTCTGGGTGGCGGCTGGCAGGATGTCCCGGTAAGCTAGCTCCTGAAAGCCCACACCAGGAGAGTCCCTTGTCAGCCGTCCTGCGCCTAGCCACTCTGGACCAGCGCCACTTCCAGCTCCACAGCACCGTTCTGCAACAGCTGACAGAACACCTGCAGGGGCTGGATGCGTTGTGCCGAACGCTGGGTGTTACCCCGCTGAGCCAGTTTATCGACCTCACCGCGCTGGAGTTTCAGGAAGCGGCCCGGTTGCTGGCCTCCGAGGACGCCACCCTCCCCCCGCCGGATCCGGAAACAGGGCTGGCCTGGAGTATCGAGGACATGGACTGGTATCCCATCAGTACCGGCATGACCACCATCGAGGCACTCAACGGCCATCTGCAGCGTAACCGTCCCCGCGAGGTGTCCGGCGTCGATCATGGCCAACTACTCGACTCGCTGACGTTCTGCGAGACCTGCCTACGGCCTCTGGAAGCAGAGGGCGGGCAGTTTCATCTGGCTGCCGGCGACTGATTCGCCCGAAAAATCATCGCCCACGTCCTTAAGCCACTTCTATCCAGATGCTCGAGGAACAATTGGCATCCTGTGATCCAGATCGGCACAGGGCACAAAGGCGCCGGAGAAACTGCAGCTATTGGTGGTACTGGATAAGTCAGAACATGCAGATGATATTTGCCCGACCAATAGAGCAAGCTGGTCGGCAATGGATTTGCCATAGTGGCGGCAAACAAAAACGGAGAGTGCCCATGCTGCAAACAGAACAACATATTCTGGATGTCAATGACATCCAGCTCAGCGTGCATGTCGCCGGACCGGACAATGGGCAGCCGGTCTGGCTGCTGCATGGATTCCCCGAGTGCTGGTATTCCTGGCGCCATCAGATGCAGGCACTGGCTGACGCCGGCTACCGCGTATTCGCCCCGGAAATGCGCGGCTATGGTCGCAGCAGTGCGCCCGCTGCAATCGAGGCGTATGACATCCCTACCCTGTGCGGCGATATCCAGGCGGCGATGGATCACTTCGGACATCAGCAGGTAGCTATGGTCGGCCACGACTGGGGCGCCAACATCGCCTGGTATCTGGCACTATTCGAGCCGGAGCGGGTCAAGGTCGTGTCCGGCATGTCCGTGCCCTTCGGCGGCCGCCCTAAGCGCCCGGTCATCGAGATGATGCGCGAGCGCTTCAAGGACAAGTTCCTCTACATCCTCTACTTTCAGGAGCCCGGCCCGGCCGAGGCGGAACTGGAAGCGGATATCCCCCGTACGTTGCGTAAGGTAATGCACGGACGCCCCTCCGGTGGCTACAACGGCCTCATCTCGGACAAGCCAGCTGATTCGCGCTGGCTTGACGATTACTCGGACCCTGAAGTCCCGCCGGCCTGGTGTCCACCAGAGGCCTTCGAGGTCTATGTGGAAACCTATCTGGACAATGGCTTTCACGGTCCGCTGAACTGGTATCGCAACTATGAGCGCAACTGGGAACGCACCGCTGATCTGGCCGGCAAGCAGATACTGCAACCTGCGCTATTCATCATCGGCGACCGTGATCCGGTCGCCAAGCTGGAAACCTTCACCATCGAACGCATGCCCCAGGTCATACCCAAGGTTGAGCAGCACGTGATCGAGCGCTGCGGTCACTGGGTACAGAGTCAGAAGCCGGAAGAGGTGAATCCGCTGCTGCTGGATTTTCTCAAGCGACATTATTGAGCCAAGCGGGTCGTCTGATGCTGCGGTGTTGGCTGGAAGCCAACACCGCAAACAGGTATAGTACGCGCCGTCGCCATCCCGGCGACATGGGTTCCCTAACCCCATCCTTCAAAAAGGTGCTGCATGAACTCGACCCCCTCGCGCCTGCGCATGGCTCTGTCCTGCCTGATCGCATTCCACATTCTCATCATTATCGCCAGCAACTATCTTGTCCAGCTGCCCTTCTCTATGTTTGGCTGGCATACCACTTGGGGCGCCTTCAGCTTCCCATTCATTTTCCTGGCCACCGACCTGACCGTACGCCTGCTCGGTAAACAAGCTGCGCGCAAAGTCATCGCCCGGGTCATGCTGCCGGCTCTGCTGGTGTCCTATGTGTTCTCTGTGCTGTTCCAGGAAGGCTCTTTCCGTGGCTTTGATACCTTGAATCAGCTGAACCACTTCGTACTGCGTATCTCGCTGGCGAGCTTTCTCGCCTATGGGGTCGGCCAGTTTCTCGACATCCAGGTTTTTGACCGCCTGCGCAAGCTCCCCCAATGGTGGGTGGCTCCCAGCGCCGCGATGATTGTCGGCAACCTGATCGATACCTTCGTGTTCTTTTCCGTGGCCTTCTGGCGCAGCGACAATGCGTTCATGGCAGCCAACTGGGTGGAGATCGCCGCTGTGGACTATGTCATCAAACTGGCTATCAGCTTGATGCTGTTCGTTCCGCTGTACGGGATCTTGCTGAACGCCATTCTGCGCCTGTTGGCTGGTCGGCAGGCCGCCACCGCCTGAGGTTGGTGTGGGAGAGCCCCACACCAATAAATCGGTGCTCATTGCGCAGCCTGGGCGCCATCCAGAAATGCCACCTCGCCCACATTTTCAGCCCTGGCCGCTTGCCTGCCTCAGCCACGCCCGCGACACTGCCTCACTGATCAATCGGCAAGGAGGCTGTCATGCTGCGCTTACTGTTATGTGTGGGGCTCTTTCTGGGCATTCGTCTGGCCAGCGCCGATTGCACCGATCTCTCTGTCGAGCAGGCCAGTGAGGCTGAACACCTTGCCCGGCAAATCCAGCAATGGGATCAGGCTTACCATGAGCAGGGCCGTTCGTTGGTGCCGGACGAAATATATGATCAGGCGTTGTTGCGCCTGCAGCACTGGCAAGCCTGTACTACCGAGCAATCGTCTACCCGGTACCAGCCACGCGCCGGCAAGCATGGGCACGCCGTACCGCAGACCGGGCTGGCCAAGGTTCATACCGATACCCAGGTAGCTGACTGGATCCGCAACCGCACCGACCTGTGGATCCAGCCCAAAGTTGACGGAGTAGCTATTACCCTGGAATACCGTGAAGGCCGATTGGTACGTGCGATCAGCCGCGGCGATGGATGGCAGGGCGAAGACTGGACCGCCGCAGTGCAAAACATGCCCGCCGTTCTGCAGCAATGGCCACGCCCCGTGAATCTGGTGCTGCAGGGTGAGCTGTACTGGCGATTATCCGACCATGTGCAATCCCGTGACGGCGGCGCTGGTGCGCGCAGCCGCATTGCCGGCCTGATGAATCGCCAACAACTCACCGCTGAGGAGCTTGATGGTATAGGTTTGTTCGTCTGGGACTGGCCCGATGGCTCGGCCGGGATGCGCGAGCGCCTGGCACAGATGACCCAGGCGGGACTGGATACCGCTCGGTACACTCTGCCCATCAGCGACCTGCGCAGCGCCCAGGCCCAACGCCAACATTGGTTTAGCCAGCCCCTGCAGTTTGCCACCGATGGTGTGGTGCTGCGTCAGGGCAAACGGCCACAGGCGTCTGACTGGAAAGCCGAGACCCCATACTGGGCCATCGCCTGGAAACACCCACCACAGCAGGCACTGGCGCGGGTACGCGGAGTGGATTTCAGCATCGGGCGCAGCGGAAGGGTTACACCGGTACTGCAGCTAGAACCTGTCCAGCTCGACGACCGCCGCATCCGCCGCGTCAGCGCAGGCTCGCTGCAACGCTGGCAAGAACTGGATGTTCTACCGGGTGATCTGATATCAATCAGGCTGGCGGGACAGACTATTCCGCAACTGCAGGAGGTCATCAGCCGAGCAGCCAATCGCCCGCTGCTGAAGGTGCCCGACCCGGAGCGTTATCATCCATTAAGCTGCTGGACTGCGGAAAATGGCTGCCGGGAACAGTTTCTGGCACGACTGACCTGGCTGAGCAGTGCCAAGGGTCTGGACTTATCGGGCGTCGGCCCCGGCACCTGGGAGTGCCTGCTCGATGCAGGGCAACTGGCCGGACTGCTCGACTGGCTTGATCCTCTGGCTGAGCTGCAGCACTGTGCCTCTTCCCTGCCTGAGCTGCTGAAGCCCGCCAGCGAACGCGGTTTCGGCCAATGGCTACGGGCGTTGAGCATGCCGCCTGCCGGCGGGGCCGAGTTGCCCGGACACTGGTCAGCGCTGGCAAGCCGTACGCGGGCAGACTGGCAGGCTCTGCCCGACATAGGGCCACGCCGGGCCGAGCAGTTGGTTGCTTTTTTCAGTCATCCGCAGGTAGCGTTATTGCGGGTCCGATTGGCAGCTGCCGGTATCGATGGCTTCACTTTGGCTGAGTGATCAACCGCCCCCAAGGTAGGATGAGCGCGTCAGACCAAGACGCAGAATATCCAGATAACGCGCCCGTTCCGCCGTGCTCAGGCGTGCACTCGCGACCTTGTCGCGGTAACGAGCCATCAGTTCATCCGGCTCGAAATGCACATAGCGCAGCATGTCCTCGATAGTGTCATGGGTTTCGATGCCGCCATGCACCACCCGACCGTCATCCAGCTGATAGACATTCACCGAGTCGGTATCACCGAATAGGTTATGCATGTCTCCCAGAATCTCCTGATAGGCCCCTACCATGAAGATACCCAGCATATAATCCTCGCCGTCGCGCAGTTCATGCACCGGCAAGGTGTTTTCGATACTCTGCTCGTCCACATAATGGCGAATCTTGCCATCGGAATCACAGGTCAGATCCTGCAGCACGGCGCGGCGCAGCGGTTCTTCATCGAGACGATTGAGTGGCACGATCGGTAGCACCTGGTCGATCGCCCAGGTATCCGGCAGGCTCTGGAATACCGAGAAGTTGCAGATGTATTTGTCCGCCATCTTGTCATTCAGCTCGTCGAGCACCTGACGATGGGAACGCTGACGTGCCTTGAGCAAGGCATGGAGGCGATTGCATAGGGCGTAATAGCACTGTTCCGCCAACGCCTTCTGCGCCAATGTGACCTTGCCCTCGGCATATTGAGCGGCCACATCGCTGATGTAATGGGTAGCCCGCCAATAGGTTTCGGTGACCATTTCGATATCCGTCTGCCCCAGCAGCCCGACCAGGTCACGCACCACTTGCGGCAGTTCATCCAGATCATCGAGCGGCGGCACGGTGTCGTTATGCCGCTCGACATCGGTCACCTGCACCACCAGCACCGCATGATGCGCGGTCATCGCTCGCCCGCTTTCAGAGAAGATATGCGGGTGCGGCAAGCCCTGCTCATCGCAGAATTCGCGCAGCATCGATACCACGGTACGCGCATACTCATAAATGTCGTAATTGATCGAGCTGGCATTGCGCGAATGGGTACCGTCGTAATCCACCCCCAGCCCGCCACCGACATCAATATGGTCGACCGGCAGACCCAACGCCCGCAGCTCGCCGAAATAACGAATCGCCTCACGAAACCCATGCTGGTAATCCGCCAGATTGGCGATCTGCGAGCCCATGTGAAAGTGCAGCAACCGCACGCCGGCTTCCAGCCCGGCAGCACGGAACTGCTCGACAACACGCAGCAACTGCGCAGCAGACAACCCGAACTTGGATTTCTCGCCGCCGGTGTCCGCCCACTTGCTCGATGCCAGCGAAGACAACCGCACGCGTAGCCCGACCTGGGGCATCAGGCCGAGGGCTGCCGCCTCCTCGATGACCAGCCCAACCTCGGACTCCTTCTCGATGACGATGAACACATTGTGACCAAGCTTCTGCCCGAGCAAGGCCAGACGAATGAACTCGCGATCCTTGTAGCCATTGCAGACGATAGTGCCGCCCTTGGGCGCCATGGCCAGCACGGCCATCAGCTCCGGTTTGGAGCCCGCCTCCAGCCCGATGGATACGTTTTCGGTGGCAATGATGTTCTTCACCACCGCCTCCTGCTGGTTGACCTTGATCGGGTACAGCGCGGTATAACCACTGGCATACTCGAGCTCGGCGATGTTCTGCTCGAAAGCCCCGGTCAGCTGCCGCACACGGTCCTGCAGGATATCCGGAAAGCGCAGCAACAACGGCAGATCCAGCCCACTGTCACGCAACTGACCGACCAGTTCGTGCAGGTCAATCGGCGCATCGGCAGCAGCGCGTGGAGATACCTCGACATTGCCCCGATCGCTGGCATTGAAGTAGCCCGCTCCCCAATGGCGAATGCCGTAGACACTTCGACTGTCTGCGACCGTCCAGGCGGAAGCATCTTCTTTGCGCGAACGCCGCGGTGACACCATGAAAAACTCCTCGAATTGTATTCATCAGGTCTCAGGATAAACCAGTTTGTTCCCGCTGGTCGTAATAACAGCCACTTCGACCGCTGAGTCAGAAGGCTGTTACATAAAAAAATTCCGCTCGAAAAAATCGATCATTCAAGCTCATCGGCTGTCCCATTAGCATCCCGCTGAAGCACTTGCCGTATCGGGGCTATAGCGATATTTGTGACAAACATATAACACCTGTAAACATTCCTGTAATAACCGGCATGGCGTACAAGCCACGGGATTGGCCGGTTGTGATAATTTTTTGGATGTGTTTATCATAAAAATGAATTTACAAGTAAATATCGGGAAACGATGTCTTCCACCGCATTTTCGCTACGCCGTCCAAGCGACACAGATGGTTACGCGCTCAACCAGTTGATCGAGCGCTGCCCTCCATTGGATACCAACTCCGTCTATTGCAACCTGCTGCAATGCTCCCACTTCGCCGCCACCTCCATCGCCGCTGACAACAGCAACGGCGAGCTGGTCGGCTTCATTTCCGGTTATCGTCCACCGGAGCGTCCGGACACGCTGTTCATCTGGCAGGTCGCCGTGGACGACAGCATGCGCGGTCAGGGGCTGGGTATCAGCATGCTGATGGCGCTGGTCGAGCGCACCGCCGCTGACGGCGTGTGCTGGCTCGAAACCACGATTTCTCCCGGCAATGGCGCCTCCGAAGCGCTGTTCGCCAAGGCCTTCCGCCAGCTGGGTGTGACCGCCAGCACCGAGGTGGTATTCAGCCGGGCCCACCATTTCAACGGCCAGCATGATGATGAAGTGCTGTATCGCGCCGGTCCCTTTGCCTTACCAGTCCAACTTGATAACCAGGAGACTGTATGAACACTTTTGAACAGTTTGAACAGAACGAATCCGGTATTCGCAGCTACTGCCGCTCCTTCCCGGTCATTTTCGACCAGGCCCGCGGCGCCGAGCTGTTTACCCGCGACGGCAAATCCTATATCGACTTTCTCGCCGGCGCCGGCACGCTGAACTATGGCCACAACCATCCGGTCATGAAGAAAGCTCTGATCGAATACCTGCAGCACGACGGTGTGACTCATGGCTTGGATATGTATTCCGCTGCCAAGGAACGCTTTCTGGAAACCTTCGACCGGGTCATCCTCAACCCTCGCGGTTTTGGTGACTACGTTGTCCAGTTCAGCGGCCCCACCGGCACCAACGCCGTCGAAGCGGCTCTGAAACTGGCGCGCAAGGTTACCGGTCGCAGCAACGTGATCAGCTTTACCAACGGCTTCCATGGCTGCTCCATCGGCGCCCTGGCTGCTACCGGTAACCAGCACCACCGTGGCGCCGCCGGCGTACCGCTGACCGATGTCAGCCGCATGCCCTACGACAATTACTTCGGCGACAAGGTCAACACCATCTCGATGATGGATAAGCTGCTCTCCGATCCGAGCAGCGGCGTGGACAAGCCGGCCGCGGTTATCGTTGAAGTGGTTCAGGGCGAAGGTGGCCTGAATGCCGCCTCCGCCGAGTGGATGCGCAAGCTGGAGAAGCTCTGCCGCAAACACGACATGTTGCTGATCGTCGACGACATTCAGGCTGGTTGTGGCCGTACCGGTACCTTCTTCAGCTTTGAGGAAATGGGCATCAAGCCCGACATCATCACCCTGTCCAAATCGCTCAGCGGTTATGGCCTGCCCTTCGCCGTGGTAGTCATGCGCCGCGAACTGGACCAGTGGGAGCCGGGCGAGCACAACGGTACCTTCCGCGGTAACAATCACGCTTTCGTCACCGCTGCCGCTGCTCTGGAGCATTTCTGGACCGATACGGAATTCGCCGACAGCGTCAAGGCCAAGGGCACGATGATTCGCGAACGCATGCAGAAAATCGTCCGCCGCCATGGCCCCGATTCACTGTTCGTCAAAGGCCGCGGCATGATGATCGGTATCAGCTGCCCGGACGGCGACACCGCCGCCGCCATCTGCCGTGAGGCTTTTGAAAACGGACTGATCATCGAAACCAGCGGCAACCACAGCCAGGTAGTCAAATGCCTGTGCCCGCTGATCATCAGTGAACAGCAGATAGACAAGGCCATGACCATTCTTGACGCAGCCTTTGCCAAAGTAATGAGCGCCGACGTCAAGAATCAAGCATCCTGAGGAATAGAATCACATGATCGTACGCAACCTGAAAGACTGTGAAGCATCCGAACGCAAGGTAGTGACCGAGACCTGGGACAGTACCCGGATGATCCTGAAGGAAGACCAGATGGGCTTCTCTTTCAATATCACCACTATTTACGCTGGAACCGAAACGCATATCTGGTATCAAAACCATTTGGAATCAGTGTATTGCATGAGCGGCAATGGCGAGATCGAAACACTGGCCGACGGCAAGATCTACAAGATCGAACCGGGCACTTTGTACATTCTCGACAAGAACGATGAGCACATGCTGCGCGGTGGCACCGAGGACATGAAAATGGCCTGCGTGTTCAACCCGCCACTGACCGGCCGGGAAGTACATGATGAAAACGGCGTCTACCCCGCCGACCTGGCCTGAACTGTCACAAGATCAGGAGAAATAATGTCTACCGTGCAAGCTGACCTTTACCCGTCACGCCAGCACAAAGCACCCAGCTGGCAACAACGGATCGATCCGGTTATCTACCGGCAGGATCTGCAGGATGCCCCGCTGACCATGGAACAGCTGTCGCGCTTCAAGCGCGATGGCTTTCTGGTTCTACCGGAGGTCTTCACCGCAGCAGAAGTCGCCGTGTTCAAGCAAGAGCTTGAGCGCATGAGCCGCGACCCGGAGGTACTGGGATCGCCTGCAGCCATTCGCGAACCCGACAGTGGCGCCTTGCGCTCGGCGTTCGCCATTCATCGCAGCAACCCACTGCTGGCCCGGGTTGCCCGGGATGAGCGTACCGCTGGGTTGGTTCGCTTCCTGTTGGGCGGTGATATCTACGTGCACCAGTCCAGACTGAATTTCAAACCTGGCTTCCAAGGCAAGGAGTTCTACTGGCATTCCGATTTCGAGACCTGGCATACCGAGGATGGGTTGCCGCGCATGCGCACCATCAGTTGCTCGGTGCTCTTGACCGATAACAACCCCTGGAATGGCCCATTGATGCTGATTCCGGGCTCGCATGAGCACTATATAGGCTGTGTCGGCAAGACCCCGGAAAACCATTACGAAAGCTCCCTGCGTCGGCAGGAGTTCGGTATCCCCGATGATGACAGCCTCAGCAAACTGGTTGATCAGGGTGGGGTTGCTCAAGCCACCGGCAAGGCCGGCAGCATAGTATTGTTCGACTGCAATACTCTGCATGGGTCCAACAGCAATATTACTCCCAGCCCGCGCAGCAATCTGTTCTTCGTCTACAACCATGTAGACAACCTGCCGACCACGCCCTTTGACGGCAGGCCCCCACGTCCCGACTTCGTCGCCGAGCGCGGCCCGGTCGAGCCGCTGGAGATAGGCCCTCAGCAGTATCCGTGAGCAGGGACGACATTCATTTCAAAAAAGAACCGGGATTATGCATACAGTAGAAAAAATCGGCGGCACATCCATGAGCCGCTTCGACGAAGTACTGAATACCCTCTTTATCGGCGAACGTCGTAACGCTGAAATCTATAACCGCATCTTTGTGGTCTCCGCCTATGGCGGCATGACCGACTTGCTGCTGGAACACAAGAAAAGCGGCGAGCCGGGTGTATATGAACGCTTCGCCGATGCAGACAATGAGGACGCCTGGGCCGAAGCCCTGGAGAAAGTGCGTGATCGCATGCTGGCAAAAAACGCCGAGCTCTTCACCGGTGATTACGAGCGCCAGGCAGCTGACCGCTTCATCAATGGCCGCATCAACGATGCTCGCGACTGCATGCTCAGCCTTCAGCAACTGTGTTCCTACGGGCACTTCCAGCTGACCGGCCAATTGATCAAGGTCCGCGAAATGCTTGCCTCGCTTGGCGAAGCGCATAGTGCCTTCAACACCGTATTGGCGCTGAAGAAGAGCGGGGTAAATGCGCGCATGGTCGACCTGACCGGCTGGAACCAGAGCGAACCCAAAAGCTTTCAGGACATGATCAGCGACAGCTTTGCCGGCATCGACCTCAGCCGTGAACTGGTGGTTGCCACCGGTTATACGCATTGCGGTGAAGGGCTGATGAATACCTTTGATCGTGGCTACAGCGAAATCACTTTCGCGCAGATTGCCGCCAGCACCGGCGCCCATGAAGCGATCATCCACAAGGAGTATCACCTGTCCAGCGCTGACCCGAACCAGGTGGGCGTCGACAAGGTTGTCACCATCGGCCGCACCAACTATGACGTAGCCGACCAGCTGTCCAACCTGGGGATGGAAGCCATCCACCCCCGAGCTGCACGCACACTGCGTCGGGCCGGTATTCAACTGCGTATCAAGAACGCCTTCGAACCGGATCATGGCGGCACCACCATCAGCCAGAACTACTGCAGCGAAAAACCCTGCGTGGAAATCATCGCCGGGCGTAAGGATGTATTCGGGCTGGAAGTCTTCGATCAGGAAATGCTCGGTGATGTCGGCTATGACATCGAGATCACTCGTCTGCTCAAGCAGCTGAAATTGTATGTAGTGAACAAGGATTCGGATGCCAACAGCATCACCTATTACATCTCAGGCTCGCGCAAGGCTTTGACTCGGGCGATCCGCCTGATCAAGGAACGCTACCCGATGGCCGACCTGCACCTGCATAACATTGCCATCGTCTCGGCCATTGGCTCAGACCTCAAGGTCAAGGGCATCCTGGCCAAGACGGTCGCGGCGCTGGCCAAGGCGGACATCAGCATCCAGGCGATCCACCAGTCAATCCGTCAGGTGGAGATGCAGTGCATCATCAATGAAGAAGATTACGACGCCGCGGTAGTAGCGCTGCACCAGGCACTGATCGAACCGGAGAATCACGGCGACGTTATCGTCGCTGCCTGATACCGGGGCCGAGCTGCCCTTCAGGATGTAGCGCCCAGTCCACGTTCGGGCGCTACGCTATTGCGACAATAGAAACTTGACCACCCGCTGCGCCGCCGGCTCCGGATCCTCCTGCATGAAACAATGCCCACCGGGCAGCTGATCAACAGTGACGTGTGGGTTCGATGCTGCCAATCGCTCGGCAGACTGCCTTACGAAGGGATAAGTCCTGTCACCGTGAATCAGCCGCACCGGCGTCTGGATCCGGCGCACGGCGCGCCATAAGCCGCGTGGTGCCGACTCGAAAATTTCAGCCTCCCGGGTGGGCGCACACTTGAGTACCACGCCCTGCCCCGGCTCATCGCGCAATGCATGGGCAATATGCGCGCGCAAACCAGCTTCTGCCCAGCCTTGGAAAATGCCGCGCCCCTGTAATTTATCGAAAGCCGACTGCCGATCCGGCCATTGGCTACGGCGTTTACGCGTACCCTCGGCCAACGGATTACGCACCAGCGAGCCCAGCAGACCGCGCTTCAACATCTCCAGCTGCGGGAAGAGTACCGGGTCGAGCAAGACGGCCCGCTGGAACATCTGCGGGTGGGCCGCCAGCATCAGGCTGGTCATAACCCCGCCAAAACTATGGCCAAGAGCGTAGCGCGGTACTTGGCCAAATATCACCTTGCCGGCAACGAAGGCCTCCACCGCCAGCTCGGCGCTGCGATTCCAACCAACGAACGTACCACCGTGATCACTGTCGCCATGACCTTGCATATCGCACAACCAAAGGTCGAAATGCTCGGCAAGCAGCGCCAGCATCGGCTCGTAGGTACGGCAGCAGAAACCATTGCCATGAATGAAATGCAGCAGCGGCTTACCGCTGGGCAGCGTATGCCAGCCACGCAGAGTGAAGCCGGCGGAACACAGATGAGACCAGGGCAACAACGTCATCAACACACCACTTGCTGAAACAGGATGCACCAGTCTATTACGCGAGTCCCGCCCTGTCAGGCTCCCGCTGCGCTTATTGATGCTATAGATTGCGCCGCCCAACCTTGGCAGCAGCATCAACAGTGCTCAGCTCAACGCAGGATATAGTCAACGCTGGTGACCACGCGCACCTTCTTGATTTCCGGTGTGTAAGGGTCCACGTCCTCGATCGAGAAATACCCCTGCGAAGCACGCCGAATACTACCCACCTCGGCTCCCGCATCGCGCGCAAACTGATCCGCAGCGGCCCGCGCCTCCTGGGTCGCCAACGCAATCATTTCCGGCTTGATCGAATTGAGCTGGGTGAAGATGAATTGCGGCTGATGTTCGTAACTCTGGGTCAGTGCGACCCCGGACTTGACCAGTTCACCAACGCTCTGCATACCGCTTTTGATCTGCTCGATGTTCCCGGTACGCACCAGCACCGTCACTTCGGCACGGTAACGCTGCGGCGGCATGTTCGAGCCATACAGGTTGGCATGCTGATCAGTGATCTTCGGCATGGCGAGCTGCAGATCGCTTTCGGCAAAACCCTTGAGCAACAGAAAGGAGCGAATCAGGTTCTGCTGGGTTTCGATATCACTCTGCAACGCGTCCAGGCCATCGCCCAGCACAGTGAAGTTGATCGGCCACAGGGCCAGATCCGCTTCCACCTCACGCTCAGCCAGCCCCTTGACGCTGACCACCCGATCGGCGTCGCGAAACTGCAACAGACCGGTCTTGATACTCACTGCCATGAAAGCCAGTGCCAACGCCAGCAATGCCGCCGCCACTACCGCAAACAACGAAATACGTGAACTGTCAGACATCATCGTGCTCCTGCCATTTGAATATCAGCTGTTAAGCTTATACCCGTCCGCAGCAATCAACCGCAAGCCCGGCACTGCTTGCCCACGAAGGAGGTCAGCCAGCTTTACTCATCCCGGCGCAAATCATCCGGTATCGGTGGCGGCGGCATTGGGCCGGGGCGTTTGCCTTTGCCCTCATGGAACTGGCGCACCTGGTAGACATAGGCCAGTACCTGAGCCACTGCCAGGTACAGCCCGGCAGGAATCGGCTGGTCCAGCTCGGTGCTGTGATACACCGCTCGCGCCAGCGGCGGTGATTCGAGAATGATCACATCATGCTCGGTCGCCACTTCGCGAATCTTCTGTGCCAGAAAATCCGCCCCCTTGGCCAATACTACCGGCGCCCCGGAGTGCACCGGATCGTATTTCAACGCTACCGCGTAATGCGTCGGGTTGGTGATCACCACATCGGCCTTGGGCACTTCACCCATCATACGCCGCTCGGCCATTTCCCGTTGCAACTGGCGCACCCGTGATTTGACCTCGGGTTTGCCTTCGGAATCCTTGTACTCATCACGCACTTCCTGCTTGGTCATGCGCGTCTTCTGCTTGTTGTCCCATATCTGGAACGGCACATCCACCGCAGCAATCAGGATCAATGAGCAGGCCAGCAGCAACAGCGAGGTGCCGAGCACCCAGCCACTGTGGAAAATCGCCCCGGGCAGAGATTCATTGCTCAGCGCCAGCAAATCATCGGTGCGCATATAGAGCACCAGCAATGCCATGGCCAGTACGACGAAGAACTTGCCCAATGCCTTGAGCAGCTCAACCAGCGCCTTGATCGAGAACATCCGCTTGATACCTGCCAGCGGATTGAGACGCTCCCCTTTGGGTGCCAGCAGCTTGGCACTGAACAGCCAGCCGCCAAGCATCACCGGGCCGACCAGCGCGGCAATCAGCAGCATCAGAAACAACGGCCCCAGCACACTGAAGCCCTGGCGAATGGAGTCCAGCAGATGCAGCCCCATGGTATCGGTGCTGAACAGTACTTCACGCTCCAGCGAGAAGTTGTAGACCATCAGATCCATCAGCTTGCGAGCCATTTCCGGGCCGAGCATCAACAGCCCCAGCGCAGCGACCATCACCACCGCCAGGGTGTTGAGTTCCTTAGAGCGGGCCACCTGCCCTTTTTCACGGGACTCCTTCTGGCGTTTCGCCGTGGGGTCTTCTGTGCGTTCCTGACCGCTATCCTCGGCCATCAGCGCGCACCGACCATTTCGCGCAGCCAGACCAGTGCTTCAGAGGCAAACAGGTGATATTGCTCCGCCGCACTGCCCAGTAGTACCCAGAGGATGAACAAACCGAAAACCAGTGTCAGCGGAAAGCCGATGGAGAAGATATTCAACTGCGGCGCGGCACGCATCATCACCCCGAAAGACAGGTTGACGATCAACAGTGCGGTAATGGCCGGTAGACCGATCAGCAATGCCGCCGCCATGACCCAGGAAAAGCGCAACACCAGCGTCTGGAAGTGCGCCGCCTGCAGCGTCTCGCCGATGGGCAAGGTGGTGAAACTCTCGACCAGCACCTCAATGACCACCAGGTGTCCATTCATGGCCAGAAACAGCAGCGTGACCAGCATGGTGAACACCTGCGCCACCACCGCCACGGAAATCCCCATGGCCGGATCGTTCATCGAAGCGAAGCCCAGGCCCATCTGCATGGCGACTATCTGCCCGGCCACCACGTGGATCTGGAACAGCAGCTGCAACAGAAAGCCCATTGCCGCGCCGATCAGGATCTGCTCGCCGATCACCACCCAGGTGCTCAGCGCCAGCGCATCCAGCTGAGGCACACTGGCGATCTGCGGCGCCACGAGAAAGGTCAGGGCCAGAGCGAAATAGAGACGAATGCGCACCGGAATCAAGGCCGTGCCTATCACCGGCATTGTCATGAACAGCGCGCCGATACGAAACAGTACCCACAGGTAACCCGCTACCCAGCGGCCGATATCGCTGCCGGCCAACTCGATCATCAGCCAATCAATCCGGGAATATTGTGATATAGCTGCTCGGTGAACTCGATCAACTCGCGCACCAGCCAGGGACCCAATGCAATCAAGGTCATGAAGGTGAACAGCAGGCGCGGCAGGAAGCTCAGGGTTTGCTCGTTAATCTGGGTTGCGGCCTGAAATACCGCCACCATCAGGCCTACCGCCAGACTCGGCAGGACAATGACCGCCACCATCACGGTAGTCAGCCAGATCGCCTGCCGGAACAGATCAACAGCGATTTCAGGCGTCATACGCGGTACTCCTATGTGACTGCGAAACTGGCGGCCAGCGTACCTATGATCAACGCCCAACCATCCACCAACACAAACAGCATGATCTTGAATGGCAATGAGATGATCAGTGGCGACAGCATCATCATACCCATGGCCATCAACACACTGGCGACCACCAGATCAATTACCAGAAACGGAATAAAGATCATGAAGCCGATCTGAAAAGCCGTCTTCAATTCGGAGGTAACGAAGGCCGGCACCAGGATGTGGAACGGTACTTCATCCGGACCGGTCAGATCGGTGCGCTTGGCCAGGCGGACAAAGAGTTCCAGATCCGTTTCGCGGGTCTGCGCCAGCATGAATTCGCGCAATGGCACACTGGCCTGCTCCAGCGCCTGCTGCGGTGCCAGTTGCTCGTCCAGGTAAGGCTGCAGCGCGCTTTCATTGATGCGTTCGAATACCGGCGCCATGATGAACAGGGTCAGAAACAGCGCCAACCCCACCAGAATCTGGCTCGATGGCGTGGACTGCAACCCCAGCGCCTGACGCAGAATGGCGAAAACTATGATGATGCGGGTAAAGCTGGTCATCATCATTACAAACGCCGGAATGAACGTCAGGGCGCTCATCAACAGCAGAATCTGCAGACTGACCGAGTAGGTCTGCTCGCCCTCGGCGTCGGTGGTCAGAGTAATGGCCGGCAGGCTCAGCGGGTCGCCCGCCGATTGCGCGAATACCATCGGCGCCAGTAACATCAGCAGCAACAGACTCCAGCGGATCATGGCTTCTGCTCCCGTTTGAGTATCGCCTGCAGCTTACGGGCAAAATCGCCGCTCACCGCACCGCCCTCCGCATCGGCTACCGGCTCGTCGAATACGTGCAGGGTATTGATGCGGCCGGGCGAGATACCCAGCAGCATCTGTTGCCCGCCAACGTCGACCAGTACCAGCCGATCACGCGGCCCCAGCGGGTAGCTGCTGACCAACCGGATGTGTTGCCCGCCCTGCGACGCCATCGGGCCGACCCGTCGCATCAGATAGCCAAGCAGAAAAATCAGCCCGACGACGATGACCAACCCCAGCCCCAGCTGGGCCAGCTGCCCGATCAGCGTGGTCCCGGATTCGTTCTGCGTGGCCGCCGGCGCTGCGGCCAGCGGCAATGATAGACATACCGTCGACGCTGTAATCAGCGCGCGCAGCAAGGACATGTCAACTCAACTTCTTGATGCGTTCGGATTGGCTGATCACGTCGGTCAGACGGATGCCGAACTTCTCGTTGACCACCACCACTTCGCCATGGGCGATCAAGGTGCCGTTGACCTTCACATCCAGCGGCTCCCCCGCCAAACGATCCAGCTCCACCACCGAGCCCTGATTGAGCTGCAGCAGGTTGCGGATGGTGATATCGGTATTGCCCACTTCCATCGAAATGGTCACCGGGATATCCAGAATCACGTCCAGGTTGGGACCGTCGGCACCACCAAACAACTCGCCGGCTGGAAGACGCTCGGAAGCACTGAATTCCTCCATCGGCATCGGCCTGGAGCCATCGCTGCCTCCCAGCAATGCATCGATGTCGTCCTGACTGGCATTGCCAGCCTCATCCAGCGCTGCCGCCCATTCATCGGCCAGCGCCTGCTCTTCCGGACTGATGTCGTCCTGTTTGTCCTCAGCCATCTTGCCTGATCCTCGTTTATCTCTTTCAAGAGTACTGCGGTTGCGGGTCAATCAGCGCGGACGCGTGATCGGCCCGAGAATCTGCAGTGCCAGATTGCCCTTTACCGACCCGAGCCGGGCCTTGAAGGTCGGCACGCCATTGGCGCACATCACCATATGCTCGGGCATTTCCACCGGAATCACGTCACCCGCCTGCATGCTCAGCAGGTCGCGCAACTTGAGTTCGCGGCGAACCACCGTGGAACTCAAGGGTACCTTGGCAGCGGTGATCTCCTCGCGCAGCGCCCGTACCCAGCGTTCGTCATGTTCGTCCACATCCGATTGCACGCCGGAATCCAGTACTTCACGCAGCGGCTCGATCATCGAATAAGGGAAGGTCACATGCATTTCACCACCGCCACCATCAAGCTCGATGTGGAAGGTCGACACCACCACCACTTCGCTGGGGCTGACGATATTGGCCAATGCCGGGTTGACCTCCGAGTTGACGTATTCGAACTGCACATCCTTGACTGCCTGCCAGGCTTCACGCAGATCGGCGAAGGACTGTTCCAGCACCATGCGCACCACACGCAGTTCGGTGGGAGTGAATTCACGCCCTTCGATCTTGGCATGTCGGCCATCACCGCCGAAAAAATTGTCAACCAGCTTGAATACCAGCCGGGCATCCAGAATGAACAGCGCGGTACCACGCAGCGGCTTCATTTTCACCAGGTTGAGGCTGGTCGGCACATATAGCGTGTGCACGTATTCGCCGAACTTCATTACCTGAACCCCGCCTACCGATACATCGGCGGAACGGCGCAACAGGTTGAACATGCTGATGCGGGTGTAACGGGCAAAGCGCTCGTTGATCATTTCCAGCGTGGGCATGCGGCCACGCACGATGCGGTCCTGACTGGTCAGGTCATAACTTTTTACCGCACCCGGTTGGCTGTCCTGCTCGTCGTCTATTACACCTTCGTCGACCCCGTGCAGCAGAGCATCGATTTCATCTTGGGAAAGTAGATCCTGAACCGCCATATTATTATTCCTATTGCAGAACCAGATTGGTGAACAGTACCGATTCAATGACCGATTTCCCGAGCTCCTGTTCCATCAGTTCCTGCACCGCAAGGGTAGCCTGGGCGCGCAATGCCTCCTTGCCTTCAGCCGTCATCAGGGTTTCAAATTCCGCGCTGCTGAACAGCATGACCAGTCGATTGCGGATCAACGGAAGATGTTCGGCCGCGGCTGCCATCGCTTCCGGATCACGCCCCATCAGTACTACGTTGGCCTGCATATAACGCTGCCGACCGCCATGAGCATAGTTCACGGTAAAAGCGGGTTCCAACGGCTGATACAATGCCGGCAGCTTGACAGCTTCCTGACTGACGGCAGCGGTGCTGTCGTCCTTGTTCGCCAGCAACGCATAAGCGACTCCGCCGACAGAAAGCAGCAATGCTGCCAGACCGATGCAGATCAGCATCAGCTGTTTGCGCTTGTTGGATGGCGCCGCTTCCACAGCCCCTGCCTGATTCTTTGCCATGACAAAATTCCGTCGCCAGATGCGGGCCAAGCCCGTTTATATGAGTATGTGCATTGATCATGCCAGAAAAGCCGTGCTCGCAGCCGTTGGCCGCAGATGCCCGGCTAGGATAAAGCCATGGGTGGGAAATGTCTTATATTCAACGTATTTCAGCAGGCAAAATCATCGCAGCCCAGCGTCAGATGTAATAATCCACCAGCCGCTGCACCGGCGACCATTGTGTCGTGAGCGCCGGCTGCTCAAGTACGTCGTCTTTGTTCCCGACACTCAGGGTACTGCGGTCCTGCGCCTGCGCGGCAGATCGCTCAGCCGATTGACCATCACCCTGGCGCGACTGTTCGCCTGCTGAACGATCCGCCACGGTAACCTCCGCCTGCTCCATCCCCTGCTGGCCGAACATGTCACGCAGCCGATGCATCTGGGCTTCCAGCGCTTCACGCACGGATGGGTTCTGGCTGACAAACTGGACCTGCAACTCCTGACCGCGCTGCTGGATGTGGATTTCCAGCGGGCCCAGCTCGGCGGGGTCCAACTGAATCTCAACGCTGCGCAGGTTCTGGCTGGACATCCACATGACTTTCTCGACCATCGCTTCGCCCCAGCTTGGCTGACCGAAGGGCACGCCCATGGCTTGCGTCGGCGCTGCTACCGGGCGCGCGGTCAATGCTGCGGCAGCGGCACTGTAGGATCCCGGTCGCGCCAGGCCATCAATCGCATCGGTTTCTCCGCTGCCGCGGTTGGTGCTGGCCCGTTCCAGCTGCTCCGCCAGCTTGCCGAGCATGGCTGAAGGCAATGCCTGACTGTCAGCATGGGTGCCAGCGGCGCGCTGCAGCGCAGCGGAGAAATCCTGCTGGACGTTCTGCTGGGCATTGGCGGTCTGGCGTGACGGTCGGTTCAGATCATTGGTGAGCGGCTGCTCCCGGCTGGCCGGCTGTCGGTCCAGCTGCTCCCTGGCTGACAGTTCACGACCGCCCTGCCCGCTGTCCATGTCCGGATCAGCCGTCTCGCCATCGACGGTCACTTGCATGCCGCCAACTGCCTCGCGGCCACCCAAGGTATGTGTAGTTGTTCCCGCTGCTGCGGATGCCTGCGGCTGTCCCGCGTTCGGGCTGGCCGACTCCTGCAACCACTGCATCCATTGCCCGATGACACCGAGCGCACTCTCGCCGGTCTGCTCAGCTGCGTCATCATCCAACGGCAAGTGCTCCAGCCAATCCTGCAGCTGTGGCGGCAAGGTCTTGCCGTCTGCGGCAAGCGCAGCCTGCTCCAGAGCATCCCGCTGTTCCGGGTTCAGCTGGTTCAATGCCGACTCCAGCTCCGCTGGCAGTTGTTCGGCCAACAGCCCGGCGAAGTCCCCCTGACTGTCTGCAGGCGAGGCAGCACGGACATTGTCGACCCTGGCGGCTGACCGCACATCGGTACTCATCAGAGCCATCAAAGGCTGGCTGGCAGACATCGGGCACTCTCCATGAAGACGCAAATAGACGTTTGATACATGGATATAGCAAAGTCCGGGCCATAAACGCAGTGAGTGATCAGTTCGGGCAGGTCAACTGGGGCCTGATGCGCAGACAGAGGCGGTCGATCAGGTCGCAGACGTGAGCCGCAGTGATCGAGTCGGCATTCGCTGCCGCCTCTTCGGCTTGCTGACAAGCCTGAAGCAGAGCCAGCGCGCCCATATTGCCGCAACTGCCCTTGAAGCTGTGGGCGGCCTGGCGGAAGCTTTCCCAATTGTGGCGGTCGAGACTCTCATGCAACTGGCATAGTCGCCGGTCGGTGTCCTGCAGAAAGGTTTGCAACAATACACCGTAGTCATCCTGCATCAGGTCACGGAGCATGGTCTGTACATCCGGATCGAGATCGGAAAGTCGTTCAGGCATGGGGGTATCCGATAAAAGAAGCCAAGGGATCAAGCGCACAAAGGGGGGCGCGGCACGCGGCAGGAGTATGCCCAAGCCGCCAGGTAAAGACTACGCTCGACAGGTTACCCTTTTATGGAATTGCCAACTGGCTCACATATTGAACACATGCTTCAATCGGGTTGCCGGCGATGGGCGAAGGCGCGTTGAGTCAGTTCATCCAGCAACTTCTGTTCCTGTTTGTCGGCTCGAGTCCGGGCCTCTTCTCGATAGCCGGCAATCAACTTGCGCAGGGCTTCGACCCGTTGATAGCGTTGGCGCCAGGTGTCCCGCGCGCGCTCCAGACTCTGCTGATGCCAGCCCAAGGTCTGCTTCTGCTGCTCGATGGCTGTCTGCATCTGCGCCATGAAGGCCTGATAGTTGATCAGCCACTCACGCCCGACCCCTTCCCCGCCGCGCTGGGTCCAGCCCTTGGCATACTCGCCGCTGTAATGCTCCAGATCACGCAAGCGGGCTGACGCATCATCAAGCTGCTTCTGACATTCACCGAGCATGCCAGCGGCCTTCTTTTCTTCTTCCAGCGCCAGATCCAGCACGGGCGCCATGCGCCGCACACGGCTGTCACTCATTGATCAGCTGCTCCATGGCAGCGCGGCTATCGGTCAGATTGAAGCTCTCACGCAGGCCCTGGCGCAGAAAGCCCTGAATGCCGGGAATCCTGGCGATGGCTTTGTCGGTCATCGGGTCGGAGCCAGCCGCATAGGCACCCACGCTGATCAGGTCACGATTCTGTTGGTAGCGGGCATACAACTGCTTGAGCAGCTGAGCCTGCTGCAGATGCTCCGGCGGCACTATCTGCGGCATGGCGCGGCTGATCGACGCTTCGATATCAATTGCCGGATAATGCCCTTCCTCGGCGAGTCGCCGCGACAGCACCACGTGACCGTCGAGGATGGCCCGCGAGGCGTCGGCAATCGGATCCTGCTGGTCGTCACCTTCGGACAGCACGGTGTAGAACGCCGTAATCGAACCACCGCCCTCCTCCGCATTACCGGCACGTTCGACCAGTGCCGGTAATTTGGCGAATACCGACGGCGGATAACCCTTGGTCGCCGGCGGCTCGCCGATGGCCAAGGCAATCTCGCGCTGAGCCTGGGCAAAGCGGGTCAGCGAATCCATCAACAGCAAGACGTTCTTGCCCCTGTCACGGAAATACTCGGCCACCCGCGTGCAATACATGGCTGCGCGCAGGCGCATCAAGGGCGCATCATCCGCCGGCGAGGCAACCACCACCGAGCGCGCCATGCCTTCCTCGCCAAGAATCTGTTCGATGAACTCCTTGACCTCACGGCCCCGCTCGCCGATCAGACCAACAATGGTGATATCCGCCTCGGTAAAACGCGTCATCATGCCCAGCAATACGCTCTTGCCCACGCCACTGCCGGCGAACAGACCGAGACGCTGGCCGCGACCGACAGTGAGCATGCTGTTGATCGAGCGAATACCCACATCCAGTGGCTCTTCGATGGGATGACGTTTGAGCGGGTTGATTACCGGGCCGTTGAGGTCGACCCAGTCTTCGCATTTAAAGGCGCCTTTGCCGTCCAACGGACGACCGATACCGTCGAGCACCCGCCCCAGCATGTCGCCGCCCATCGGCAACTTGCCGCCACCAGCAGACGGTACCACCCGCGCTCCTGGCTGCAGGCCCTGCATACGATCCACCGGCATCAGGTAGATCTTGCTGCCGGCAAAGCCCATCACTTCGGCTTCGACCCGGGTTTCGCCCTGGGGTGTTTCGTTGATCACCACACAACGGCTGCCGACCGGTGCCTGCAGGCCTTCGGCCTCCAGCGTCAGACCGACCATGCGGATCAGCCGGCCTTCGACCACCGGTGCGGCGGGCAATTCGGCAGCGACTGCATAGCGGGAGAGACGACGGGCAAAACTGATGCGCTCAGGATTGCCCACTGTCAGCCTCCGCAACACCAGCATCAATGATCAGGTCGGCCTCAGGAGGATGCGCGCGCTGTTCGCGCTGTTGTTCGTAGAGTTGTTCGATGATCTGCTGCAGACGGGTCTCGCGGCTGGCATCCACCTGGCTATGCTCGGTCTCGAGACGACAGCCGCCGGGGAGCAACTGATCGTCTTCAAGCAGGCGCCAGTTTTCCTCATGGCGCTCACGGATGTGCTTCACCGCTTCGAAATCGGCGGGATTGAGGTAGATGCGAATGTTGTCGGCACCCATCGGCAGCGCCTTGAGCGCCCCGCGCAGCACCTGCGCAATCTGGCTGGAGTCGCTCTGCAGCTCGCGCTGTATGACTTGGCGCACCATGCTTTCCAATAGCTGCAGAAGCATGTCTTCGATCTGCTCATCCTGCTGTTTCATCGGCTCCAGCAGTTGGGCCATGACAGCTTCCAGCTCGGCCAGCCGGGCATCCGTACGGGTCTTGGCTTCCTGCTGGGCCTTCAACTGACCGGAATGGAAGCCGTCGCGTTCACCGGTGGCAAAACCTTCGTTATAGGCTTCGGCGCGAATTTGTTCGAGCTCCTCGACGGTGAAGGGTTTGACCTCCGGCTCGTCGGGCGGCTCGTCCGCAACCGGAGCTTGCGGCTCCGGCTCCAGCACCTGGTCCGGTTCGGCGACATCGCGGGGGACATGATGCGGCGCCTCATCGAAACTGGGCATATCCCAGAGGTTGAAAGCCTGCAACTGATCCGCGCGAATCAGCTCGCTGTCCTTTTTCTCGGTCATTTTCTGTCACCTCTGCATCCGCGCAGTGCAGGACTTCGTCAGATCATTTCCTCGGAACCCTTGCCACCGAGCACGATTTCTCCGGCGTCGGCCATACGGCGGGCAATGGCGAGCACTTCCTTCTGCGCCGCTTCCACTTCGCTGATACGCACCGGGCCCTTGGCCTCGAGGTCGTCCTGCAGCAGTTCCGAGGCACGTTTGGACATGTTGCGGAAGATCTTGTCCTTGATCATTTCGTCGGCGCCCTTGAGCGCAATGACCAGTACATCGGTCGATACCTCGCGCAGCAGCGTCTGGATACCGCGATCATCCACATCCGCCAGGTTGTCGAACACGAACATCAGATCCTCGATCTTGTTCGACAGATCCTCATCCATATCCCGGATGGATTCTATCAGCTGCGCTTCGGCGCCGCTCTCCAGATAATTCATGATGTCAGCGGTGCGCTTGATCCCGCCCATGTTGGCGCGGGTGGTATTGGAGTTGCCGGCGAACTGTTTTTCGAGAATCTCGTTGAGTTCCTTGAGCGCCGAGGGCTGCACTGTATTAAGCGCAGCCACGCGCAACAGCACGTCCAACCGCACCTTGTGATCAAAATAGCCGATGACTTCGGCAGCCATGTCCGGATCCAGATAGGCCACCACGATCGCCTGAATCTGCGGATGTTCATAACGGATAACATCAGCCACAGCACGCGGCTCCATCCATTTCAGGCTGTCCAGTCCCGAAGTGCTGCCACCCATCAGAATACGATCGACCAGGCTGTTGGCCTTGTCTTCTCCCAAGGCCTGCGTGAGCATGGTGCGGATGTAGCCGTCGGCACCGACACCGAGGCCGGTCTGATCACCAGCCACTTCGATAAAGTCCGCCATCACCTGCTGCACATGGTCACGCTGCACGGTACGCAACCCGGCCATGGCACTGCCGACCCGCTGTACTTCCTTCGGGCCCATGTGACGCAGTACGGCAGCAGCATCAGACTCGCCCAGGCTCAGCAGAAAGATCGCCGCCTTGTCGAGTTTACTGAGTTTCTGGGTACGCTTGGCTTCTTCACTCATCTGCATTGATCCATTCTTTGACTACCTGCGCTACCCGACCCGGATCTTCCGCCAGCAGGCCCTTGATTGCATTGAGCTGCTGCTCGTAGCCGGCACTCGGTGGCGGCAGCAGTGCCGGCCCGCTGGTCGGTCCGGACAGGCTGACGGTATCGTCACGCAAGTCATCCGCCAATAATCCGGCATCACTCAAGGCCGGGTAGTCCGCACCCTCGGCGACCGCATTGCGATTACCGCCACTGAGGCTTTTCAGTACCGGCCGCAGCACGCCGAACACCAGCACCAGTATGAACAGAATGCCCAGCGCCTGCTTGGCGATGTCCCAGAACCAGGGTTGGGTCCAGAACGGTATCTCCGGCAGTTCGGCGGCCTCGCCAGCAGGCATGAAGGCACTGTTGACCACGCTGACACTGTCACCGCGGGTCGCATCGTAGCCCACAGCGTTACGCACAAGCTGAGTCAGGCTGGTCAACTCGGCTTCGCTCAGCGGCACACTGGTCGTCTCGCCGGTTTCAGCGTTGACCTGCTGATGATTGTCCACAACCACCGCCACGGACAGACGATTCAACCGGCCCTGCTGCTGCCGGGTATAGCTGATCTGCCGGTCCAGCTCATAGTTGCGCGTCGCCTGCTCTCTCGAATCACGCGGCGGTGCGACAACGATCGGTTCGCCGGTTTCGGGGTCGATGACCTGTTCTGGCACCTGCGTAACACCCGGCGGCTGGTTGCTCAAGGCACCCGGGATACCCTGCGGCGACTGACCGCTGGCGCGCTGCTCGGATACCACCTGCTCACTGCGCAGTGAGGACTCGGGATTGAAATTTTCGGAGGTGGACTCCATGGTGCTGAAATCCACATCAGCGGAGACCTCCGCCTTGTAATTGCCGGTACCCAGCACCGGCTGCAGGATATTGTGCACCCGGCGGGTATAGGTGTCCTCGAGGCGCCGGGTATGGTCAAACTGGCGACCGGCAATGGTCAGCTCGTTCAATTCGTTTTGATCGGAAAGCAAGTTGCCGTGCTGATCGACCACGGTGACCTGATCCTTGTTCAGCTCGGGCACACTGGTCGCCACCAGATTGACGATGGCCATGACCTGGGCGGGCTCCAATTTGCGACCCGCATACATCTCAAGCAGCACCGAGGCACTGGGCTTGCGATCATCGCGCACGAATACCGTGGAGCGTGGCATGGCGATATGCACCCGCGCCGCCTTGACGTTGTACAGGCTGGAAATGGTCCGCGCCATTTCGCCTTCCAGACCACGGCGATACTGGGTGGCCTCCATGAACTGACTGGTGCCCAAGCCTTTCTCGCGGTCGAGAATCTCGAACCCCAGATTGCCGTCACCCTGAATAACCCCGGCACTGGCCAGGCGCAGTCGTGCGTCAGCCAGATCGTCCGCCTGTACCAATAGCGCGCCACTGCTGGGCTCGACCTTGTAACGGATACGGCTCTGCTGCAGCACCTCGATCACCTGCGTGGCATCGAGGTTATCCATACTGCCGTACAGCGGCCGGTATTCCGGCTGCTGCGACCAGAGCACCACCGCAAAACCAATCGCCACACTGGCAGCCAGACCAACCAACAAGGCAAACTGACGCAGCATCGGCAGCTGCGCCAGATTATCCAGAAAACCCAGTCCCATGAAGGGCTTGCGCACAGTATCGGCAGCCGGGTCAGGTCGAGTGGCGGGGGTATTCGGGGTGCTCGCAGCATCCATCAATCAAATCCTCGATCAAACATAACAGCAGGCTGAATCAAATAGGCATCTTCATGATGTCTTCGTACGCGGTGATCAACTTGTTGCGTACCTGGGTCATGGCCTGAAAGGCAACGCTGGACTTCTGCGAGGCGACCATCACCTCCGCCAAGTCGATACCCGGCACGCCTTTTTCATAACCGGTCTGCAGTTCGCTGGTAGTCTGCTGCAGCTCATTGACGCGATTGACTGCCTGTTGCAAGAGGTCATCGAATGCCGGCGCCTTGACATCCTGCGGTGCAGTCGGCGCCACCGGCTGCGGACGGCTCATCGCCTCCACCTGCATGGAACGCATCTGCAACATCAGACGATTGAACTCAACACCCTGCGTCATGACTCATTCTCCAGGCCGTAAATATTTTGACGGCAAGATCAGCTTTGCAGAGTTGATAGCAATATTGATGCCAGATTGGAGTTTCAGCAGCAGAAATTGATGCTCGCCACGACCGCGCTCCCTCTTCTGAAAGAGGGAGCGGGAAGTTTGGGCTGGCCGGCCGTGACAGGGTGCGGGTTACTGCGTGGTGCCGGAGCCTGCGCCGGTAGCCGGGTCGGTTACTTCACCGCTATCGGTGCCGTATTCGGTGCCCAGGCCGGTGCCGCTGTCAGCTGGTGGTTCAGCGGTGGTGTTGTTGGGGTCCATCGGATCATTGGTCGGATCGGTTGGGGTGCCGTATTCCTCGGTCTGCGGCGCGGTGTTGGTTTCGGGGAAGGTGGGTTCTTCATCATCACCACAGCCGGCAAGCAGCAGGGTGAACAGGGGTACGCAAAGATAGGTCAGTCGCATGGCAGTTCTCCAAAACGGGGGTCGTCTCTGTTTACGACAGGATTGCCGGCCCCAGGTGCCATATTTCAATAATGCGATCTGTGATGACGCCGACGGCGCAGCAGCCAGATCACCAGCAAAATCACCACAACCACGCCCACCAGCAGGCCAATGCGCACCAACAGCAACAGGTCGGGCTGCCCGTCAGCCGTGGCCGTGCCTTCGCGCAATGCGGCTACCTGATCGACCGTCACTTCAGCCTCGGGGTTGCCATACATGTCGGTCAGGTAGTTGCTGAGGGTGGTTATCTGTTGATCCGACAGTTCATGGGCGAAGCCGGGCATATGCACCTCGTGCCCTTCGGCTACCCAATGAATACCACCGAGGATCACCAACGCCAGATTGTTGGTCTGGGTGCGGCCGGTGGCGGTGTTGTTGAACAACGCCGGCATGACGCCATCGGGCGTACCCTGCGCCGCCGCTTGGTGACAGGCGGCGCAATAGGCGTCGAACAGTTGCGGACCGCTCAGCTGATCACGGTCGTCCGGCCAGTCGATACCACGCACCTCAGCCAGCTTATCGCCCTCCCCGCCCCAGGTGTGCACGGCCTGCACCACCTCGCCCGCTTCCGCTGCCGGCAGGCTTTTCAGGTACACAGCCATAGCGTGCAGGTCCTGATCGGTGACATAGCGCAAACTGTGATCAACCGCTTCGGCCATCGGCCCGGAGGCCTGGCTTTTGGCGATGCTGCCGGTCTTCATGTACTGAACGATTTCCTCGCTACTCCAGTCGCCGATACCGGTCTCCGGGTTAGGCGTGATATCCGGCGCCGCCCAGGCGCCGACCGCGCCGCCAGCCAAGGCCCGATCATTATCCTCGGCCATCAGCAGGTTACGTGGCGTGTGGCAGGTGCCACAGTGAGTGAGACCTTCCACCAGATAGGCGCCCCGGTTCCATTCCTCGCTCTGGGATGGATCGGGCGTGAAGGGTTGATCATCCAGGAACAACAGATTCCAGGCAGACATGGACAAGCGGATATTGAAGGGAAATGGCAGTTCGGTGGCGGGCGGTCGCTGCTCGACCGGCTCGACTTCATTCATGAACCATTCATACATCGCCGCGATGTCTTCATCCGACACCTTGGCGTAGGCGGTATAGGGCATGGCCGGGTAGAGACGCTTGCCATCGGCCCGAATGCCCTGGCGGACGGCGGCATCGAACTGTTCGAGACTGTAGTTGCCGATACCAGCGCTGGTCGACGGCGTGATGTTGGTGGCAATGATATCGCCGATCGGTGTCGGTAATCTGACCCCGCCAGCGAAGGGCTCCCCGCCGGGTACCGTATGGCATGCAACGCAATCGCCAAGGATGCTTACATATTCGCCATGGCTCATCGATTCATTGTCCGCGGGGGCTGCTGTCAGCGCCTGGCTGGCGGCGATCAGCACACCGCCGAGCAACTGACAGACACGCTGTTTCGGCACTATCCTGATCGTCATGACCCTGTCCTCTCGGCCGCCGCCGCGGGTTCGCGCGCAATGGTCGGGTCGGGCAGCATCGCGTCGACCGAGCGCAAGGCCACCGCCACCGCCGTCAAGGTGGAGTTACAGGTACCGGCGGTCGGCAGCACGCCGGTGCCGACCAGAAACAGATTCTCGTGGTCATGGGTGCGCCCCCAGCCGTCACAGACCGATACCGCTGGATCATCTCCCATGCTCACGGTGCCGCAGATATGCTGGTTATTGGCGAAGTAGTCATCCGCAGTGAAACGCAGATTACTGCCCCCCATCAGCTCGGCTATCCGGGTGAAATGCTGTTTTGCGTCCTGGGCGCCGCCACGGGTATAGGCATCGATAGCGTAATGCACCTGGGGGCGCGGCAGACCCAAGGCATCCTTGCGTTCGCTCAGGGCAATGCGGTTGTCCGGAACGGGCAGCACTTCGAGGACGGTTTTCACGCTCATTTCATGGGCCGCGCTGTAACGCAGCCGCCGCTCGAATTCGGGACCGTAGACGCCCTCTTTCAATAGCCGCTGGGTGGTGCTGTCGACCCGCGAGATATTGGTGAAGTCCAGCCGGTAGGCGGAATACTCCGAACGAAAGGCGCCGTCGCGCAGGGCACTGATGGAACTCGGGCTCTGCGGTCCCCGGCCGAGCCAGATTTCCTCATCGGCGTCGAAGGTCAGCGAGGTGCTGGGGTGATCCATCAGATACCGACCGACCATATCGGTACTGTTGGCGATGCCGTTGGGGAAGCGGTCGCTGGTGGACATGAGCAGCAGCCGCGGCGTTTCAATGCCGTTGGCGGCGACGATAAAGGTCTTGCCGGTAATGCGATGGCTGTTCTTGTCAGGATCGTAATAATGAGCGGCGACGATCCTGTCCTGCTCGTCGTGCTCCAGGTTGTAGACCACCGCGCTGCTGATCAGCCTTACCCCGGCAGCTTCTGCTGCCGCCACCGAGATACCGCCGTGGTACTGCGCGTCGACCGGACAGATCGGCTGACAGTTGTTGCTGCCACAGCAGGCCGGACGACCGCCGAAGGTGCGGCTGTTACGCGCCACCGGGTTGTTGGCCACCGCATAGGTGCCGGTCAGCCGCTCGCGAATGCGACGCATGGCCCAGGGCTCGGCGACGGGCTCCAACGGATAAGGCTGGCTGCGCGGCGATTCGGGATGCTCCTCCCCTGCCGCCGCCACGCCCATCAACTCCTCGGCCCATTGATAGTAGGGATCGAGTTCGTCATAAGTGAAAGGCCAGTCAACGCCGACGTCATACAGGCTGGCCATGCGCAGGTCATTGGGAACGTAGCGCCAGGCCAGCGCCGCCCAATGCCAGGTGGTGCCGCCGACCATGCGGATGTATTCCGCGGGATAGGGATAAGGCCCGGCCTGCACCAGATACTCATTGTCCTCCGGTCGGTAAACCGGATGGGGCGCCCATGGCGAGAAGGGATAGGGCGACATCCAGTCACCGCGCCGTGGGGAATTGCGGAAGTTGGCCAGCAATTCGGCTCGACCGACCCGCGGCCCGGCTTCCAGCATGATCACCGACGCGCCCCGCTGCGCCAGTACCAGAGCCGTCAGCGCGCCGCAGATACCGGAGCCGACGACCACAAAATCAGCAGACAACTGTTCGGACACGGGGCGCTCCTCAGCTTGGCTTATTGGCCCAACTGCCGTAGCCGCCATAGCAGTAGCTGGGTGGCTTGAGTACGTCACTGACGGCCTCGGCATTGAGCGCATGTTCGTAGGCAAACACCTTTACCCGGTCGCCGACATCGACCATGCCCAGAAACCAGGCAGTGGCGATTTTGCGCGGCACACCCGCCAGTTCGGGATGGTTTTCGTCCAGGGTTGCCTGCAATTGCATGGGATCGATCTGCTGCTGGTTGATCAGCGTCAGCAGAGCGGTGACGGCGGAAGGAAAGTCGGGATCGGTTGCGGCCAGGGCATCGTAGTAGCGCATCGCCAGATCGTTATCCAGCGATTGTCGGCCGGCGACCAGTGCGGATAGGGCAAGAAAATTACCGCGATCGGTATCCGGCGCCGATTGCGCCACCGCCCAGGGAATCAGCGACGCCGTGTAGGCAGTCAGCAGCCCACCAAGAATTACCCGTCGAGAGATCTGCGGAGCACCGTCTGGCACCGGCTCGGGTGCTCCGTTGTTTTCCTGCGAAACTGACGACATGGCTGGCACTCACTTTGAGGTCACCATGTCAGCGTAGTCAAAAAGCTCTGTTTCGCCATATTCAGAACAAGGATATCGGAGCAGAGGTACACCCGGGGCGGGCCTCCTACAGGAAACCGAGCCTGAACCAATTCTAGGAGGGGCGCCTCGCCGCGACGGCGTGCGAAGCGCCCCCCGGAAGTTCGGTGCCCGCCGTGGGACGAAACGATAACCCTCACCGCGCCCAGGCGACTCTTTCTCCTTCAGGGATTCATCGAATCAAACACGCCCTTTTCCCGGTCCGCTGCTTCGGCGCGCAGCTTGATCAGTTGCTTGATCTTGCGGTGTGGGAAAACATAGAACTGATCCTTTTCCACCGCCTTGAGGGTCATTTCGGCGATATCGGCTGCCGGGATGCGGCCATGCTCGACGGCGTATTTCAACGCGGCGGCGCGCTTGAGCGAGACTTCGCTCTTCTCGACGGTGTCGGCCTTGTCCGCCGGACGGTTGCGGTCAGACTGGTGGATGCCGGTGGGGAAGAAGGCCGGGCACAGCACGGTCACGCCGACATTGGCCTGGGCGTCGCGCAGGTCCAGCGCCAGGGTTTCGGAGATGGCTACCACCGAGGTCTTGCTGACGTTGTAGATCCCGCTGCTCGGGCCATTCAGCCAGCCGGCGGCGGATGCGGTATTGATGATATGGCCTTCATTCTGCTCGATCAGCATCGGAGTAAATGCCTTGATGCCCCAGACCACACCGTACAGATTGACGCCGAGTACCCAGTCCCAGTCATGCTCCGTGCTCTGCCAGATCGGTCCGTTGACGCTCACGCCAGCGTTGTTGAAGATCAGGTGCGCAGCACCAAAGCGGCTCTTGCTCAGCGCTGCCAATTCCTGAACCTGCTCCAGCCTGGATACATCCAGACGCATGGTGATTCCTTCGGTGCCCGGGTGCGTCTCTTCAACCAGACGCAAGGTCTCCTGCATGCCGGCTTCGTCCACATCACCCAATACCAGCTTCATGCCACGTGCTGCGCAGCACAATGCCAGTTCGCGACCCAGGCCGCTGCCGCCACCGGTGATCACTGCTACCTTGTTGTTAAAGTCCTGCATACCTGAGTTCCCCTGTTGGTGCGCTGGTTGAAAGTACGCAGCGCGATTTACCCGATGCACGGAGCATGCCGCGCGCAGGACGCTGCCGCCAGCGCTATGCGCCCGGTTGATCGGAGGCCAGTAATCCGGTTTATAAAAGAGCGCAGCTCTGAGGGCGTAGCGCGCCTGCCTCGCTGCCACACCCAGTTGTCGTACCATCGGAGCCGCGACGTCGTACCTGCATCCTCGAGCTGAGGTGGGAGTTGACCGCTGGTGAACACTATCGAGTGACGGCGTACCGGCTGGGCTGGAATCCGTTCGGCTGGCTCGAGAACGACTCCGGCGAACAGCTGGTGCGCGCCGAGGTAATACGCTGCGGGCTTTAGGAACCAAACATACTTGTGCATAGCAGTTTGCCCGCCCGCTCGGTTCCAGTAAACTTGCGCCACGCCTCGCCCAGCCTCGACCACTGAGCGGGAGTCTTCCGCTATTGAACCGGAGCATCACATGTCGACTTTTCGCCGCCCACTGGCCATCCTGGCCGGTGCTTGCTTGACCCTTGCCGCCAGTTTTTTGCCTGCCCACGCCGAAACCAAGGTACTGCGCGTGTCCGCCATTCCTGATGAAGCACCTACCGAACTGCTGCGCAAATTCGAACCGCTGGGCGCCTATCTGCAGCAGGAGCTGGGCATGGAAGTGAAATTCCAGGCGGTATCCGACTACGCCGGTGTGGTTGAAGCGCTGGGCGCTGGCCGGCTGGATATGGCCTGGCTGGGCGGTTTCACCTTCGTCCAGGCACGACTGCGCACCGGTGATGCCATCCCCTTGGTGCAGCGCGAGCAGGATGAAGTGTTCACCAGCACCTTCATCACCGCCGATCCCCAGATCAATGATCACAAGGACCTGCAAGGCAAGAGCTTCGCTTTCGGCTCGGTGTCCTCGACCTCCGGTCACCTGATGCCGCGCTACTTTCTGATGCAGAACGGTATCAGCCCGGATGAAGACTTCAGCCGCGTCGGCTTTTCCGGTGCCCATGACGCCACCGTCGCCTGGGTTGAAGCCGGCCGCGTGGACGCGGGCGTACTGAACACGTCGGTGTGGGACAAACTGGTCGAGGAACACAAGGTGAATACCGACAAGGTGCGTGTCTACAGCACCACACCGACCTACTTCGACTACAACTGGACAGTACGCGGTGACCTGGATGCCCAACTGGTACAGGATATAAAAGCCGCCTTCCTCAAACTGGACCCGGAAAACCCCGAGCACAAGGCGATCCTGGACCTGCAGCGAGCTTCGCGCTTTGTTGAAACCACCGCCGACAACTACAAGGGCATCGAAGAGGCTGCCCGTTCCGCCGGCCTGCTGCAGTGAGCCTACGGCTTGAAGGCGTGGGGCTGACCCACGCCAATGGTTTTCAAGCCCTGCACGACATCGATCTGAGCATTACCCAAGGCGAACGGGTCGCCATCATCGGCCCGTCCGGTGCGGGCAAGACCAGTTTGTTGCGGCTGCTGGGTACCGGTCTTGAGGCCAGCGCCGGGCAGTTGCAATTGCTGAACGGCAATCCTGCTGTACTCAGAGGTCGCGCCCTGCGCCGGCTGCGCAGTCGCATCGGCCTGATTCACCAGAGCCCACCCTTGCCGCCGCGCCAGCGGGTGGTCACGGCGGTGCTGGCGGGCCGGCTGGGTCAATGGTCTCTGCTGCGCTCACTGATCTCCCTGTGCTATCCACTGGATGCCGCCGGTGCCCGCGCCGCACTGGAACCACTGGATATGCAGGACAAGCTGTTCACTCGCTGCGATCAGCTATCCGGCGGCCAGTTGCAACGCGTCGGCATCGCTCGGGTACTGTATCAACGCGCCGATCTGTTGCTGGCCGACGAACCGGTATCGGCCATGGACCCGGTCTTGGCCGACCATACCCTGAACCTGCTGGGCAAGGTCGCGGCCGAGCGCGGCATCAGCCTGGTTGCCAGCCTGCACGCGGTGGATCTGGCACTGCGGCATTTCCCCCGGATCATTGGTCTGCGCGCCGGCCAGGTGCTGTTCGATCTGCCGGCGGAACGCGTCACTCAGGCGGAACTGGATCAGCTGTACAACAATGACAGCTTCAGCGAGTCTGTCATGGACGCAGATCCAGAATCGGTACTGCCAACGGTTTCGGCAAAGGCGCCACGCCGATGCACCTGAGCATCACCCGTCCCAGGATGTCTGCCAGCTCACGTGATCCGGCCGCCCTGCCGCGGTTACTGCTGAGCGTCCTGGCCCTGCTGTTGCTCTGGCCCGGCCTGGTACTGACCGAGTTCAACCCGGCAACGCTGGTTGATCCGCGCAACATCGATATCTTCTCGCGTTTTCTGGCCGGCTTCTGGCCACCGGACTTGTCCTCGAGCTTTCTCGCCCTGCTTGGCAAGGCCACCCTGGAAACCCTGGCCATGGCCACCGCTGGGCTTGCCTTGGCACTGCTGCTGGCGGTACCCCTGAGCCTGATTTCCACTCAGGCATTATCAATATCGGCGTTGTCGCGGGGACAGCCGAGCCGTCTCGGCCAGCTGCTGCGCTATCCGGCGCGCCTGTTGTTGATCGTCCTGCGCAGCATTCCGGAAATCGTCTGGGCCCTGCTGTTCGTGCGCGCGGTGGGTCTGGGGCCGACCGCCGGTGTATTGGCCATCGCCATTACCTACAGCGGCATGCTTGGCAAGGTTTATGCGGAAATCTACGAGTCAGTGGATCGCCAGCCAGCCCTGGCACTGTTGCAAGCCGGCAGTTCACGGCTGGCGGCATTTTTCTATGGCATTCTGCCCGCCGCGGCCCAGGAGCTGACCTCCTACACGCTGTACCGCTGGGAATGCGCCATCCGCGCCTCGGTGATCATGGGCTTTGTCGGTGCCGGCGGGCTCGGCCAGATGATCGACCTGTCGATCCGCATGTTTGCCGGCGGCGAGGTGGTGACCATCCTGCTGACCTTCCTGATGCTGGTACTTGCCGCTGATCAACTCAGCAACCTGCTGCGGCGGAGGCTGGCATGAAGCGTCATCTGGAGGTTCTGTTGTGGGGCGGTCTGCTGCTGGCGGCGCTGGTCGCATCATTCAGCTGGTTGAAGCTGGATCTGGCCGCACTGTTCAGGGGTGACAGCCTGGAGCAGATGAACAGCTATGCACGCTCGTTCTTCCCGCCGGACAGCTCCCCCGGTTGGCTACGCCAGATTTTTCACGGCGCTCTGGAAACCCTGGCCATTTCTGCCATCGGCACCCTGCTGGCAGCACTGGCCGGCGCCGCACTGAGCCTGTTGGCGGCCGGACGGCTGGGCGCCGTGGCCAAGATGCTCGCTCGCCTGCTGCTCAATGCCCTGCGCTCGGTCCCGGAACTGGTCTGGGCCGCGCTCATGGTGCTGGCAGCCGGCCTCGGCCCCTTCGCCGGCACCCTGGCGCTGGCATTGCACACCACCGGCGTATTGGGCCGATTGTTTGCCGAAGCGCTGGAAAACACCCCGCCCAGCCCGACCCGTGCTCTGCGTGATGCTGGCGCCGGTCCGGTCGCAGCATTCTGCTACGGCACCCTGCCAGGGGTATTGGCGCAATGGCTGAGTTACACCCTGTACCGCTGGGAAAACAATATCCGCATGGCCGCGGT
Source organism: Halopseudomonas litoralis (assembly GCF_900105005.1). Taxonomy (NCBI): domain Bacteria; kingdom Pseudomonadati; phylum Pseudomonadota; class Gammaproteobacteria; order Pseudomonadales; family Pseudomonadaceae; genus Halopseudomonas; species Halopseudomonas litoralis. The sequence continues at coordinate 755,731 of NZ_LT629748.1, read as the reverse complement.
GCTGGGCTTTGTCGGTGCCGGCGGACTGGGCCAGATGCTCTACGTCACCCTCAGCCTGTTCCAGCAATCGAGAGCTTCGAGCGTGATTCTGGCGATGCTGGTGATGGTGCTGCTGGTCGATGCGCTGAGCGCCTGGCTGCGACGGCGCTGGGGGTAATACCCTACCGCCCGTTCAATCCCGCTCCTGCACCAACACCCACGGCCTGATCACCACGGCCCACAGGGTATCAGGATTGCGCTCCAGCCAATCCGCTGCCTGTTCGTCGGTCGCCACTGCCACCTGGTTCTGCGCCATCCAGCTCTGTACTTTCTCGCTGTCATCGTCAATGAACGCCTGAGCGACCGCCACCAGATCCAGTACCCGGTCGACTACCAACAATTCGCCCCGGGCAAAGTGCCGCTCCAGAGCATTCCATTCGATCTGGGCGGTGGCGCCGAGAATGGCGGCGTAGGTTTCGCTTGGCGCGGACATGATTTTCTACCTCATGGAAAATGATGCTGCGCATGGTAACCATCACAGCGCCATATGCAATATCCAGTTGCGATATGCACGGCGGTATGGCCAGACGGCATCGCCTCCGCTACAGTTCAAATACAACTCCAATAAAACAGTGAGCAACTGGCATGAAAAAGACACATCGCAAAGTCCTTTCTCAGTTCGTGGCAGTCACCGCCCTGGCGGGTATCAGCAGCCTGACGCTGGCCGCCGAGACTATCAGAATAGCGCTCGCCGGCCCGGTCACAGGTGCCGTCGCGCAGTATGGTGATATGCAGTTCACCGGCGCCAATATGGCAATCGACATGATCAACAAGGCTGGCGGCGTTAACGGCAGCCAGTTGGAAGGCGTGGTCTTCGATGATGCCTGCGATCCGAAACAGGCGGTCGCGGTAGCCAACCGCATTGTCAACGATGGCATCAGCTTCGTGGTCGGCCATCTCTGCTCCAGTTCCACTCAGCCCGCCACGGATATCTACGAGGACGAAGGCATTCTGATGGTCACACCTGCGGCGACCAGCCCGGATATCACCAGCCGGGGTTATGAACTGATCTTCCGCACCATCGGCCTGGACAGCCTGCAGGGCCCGACCGCCGGTAAGTTCATCGTTGAGAACATCAAGCCGGAAAAAGTAGCGGTCATTCATGACAAGCAGCAATATGGCGAAGGTATTGCCACCGCCGTACGCGGCGTGCTGACCGAGGCAGGTATCGACGTGCCGATCTTTGACGGCATCACCGCTGGCGACAAGGACTTTTCCGCACTGATTGCACGTCTGCGTCAAGCGCAGGTGGACTTCGTCTACTTTGGCGGTTATCACCCCGAGCTCGGATTGATTCTACGCCAGGCCAGAGAGCAAGGGCTCAACGTCAAGTTCATGGGACCGGAAGGCGTCGGTAACAGTGATATCAGCGCGATCGCCGGTGCGGCCGCCGAGGGCATGCTGGTGACCCTGCCCAAGGCCTTCGACGAAGACCCGGCAAACGCTCCTCTTGTCGAAGCGTTCAAGGAACGCAAGCAGGACCCGCGCGGCCCCTTCGTCTTCCCCTCCTACGCTGCGGTACAGGTGATTGCCGATGGCATCCGCCTGGCTGAGAGCACCGACCCCTTCGACGTCGCCGAGGCTTTGCGCAACAATACCTTCGACACCCCCACCGGCAAGCTGGCCTTTGATGAAAAGGGCGATTTGAAAGACTTCAATTTCGTTGTCTATGAGTGGCACGAAGACGGTACCAAGACCGCACTGAGCAAGTAACGTAGTTCGGGGTCGGCGGCAATCGCCGGCCCCGTGTTCAAGGATGTTTCAGAAGAGTCTGTTGCCATGCCCGACAGTTTCTACTATCTGCTTCAGCAACTGCTCAACGGTCTGACCGTCGGCAGTACCTATGCACTGATCGCCATCGGTTACACCATGGTCTACGGCATCATAGGCATGATCAACTTCGCCCACGGCGAGGTATACATGATCGGCAGCTACATCGCCTTCATCGTGCTGGCTGCCCTGGCGTTACTGGGTATCGAATCCTTGCCCTTGCTGATCATCGCTGCGCTGGTAGTCAGCATGATCGTCACCAGTGCCTACGGCTACAGCATCGAACGAGTCGCCTATCGGCCCCTGCGCGGCGGTAACCGCCTGATCCCGCTGATTTCCGCCATCGGCATGTCGATCTTTCTGCAGAACCTGGTACGTCTGGCCCAGGGCTCGCGGGATATCGCCATGCCCAACCTGGTGCGCGGCGGTATCGACATAGGTCCGGCCACCGGCTTTCACGCCACCCTGTCCTACATGCAGATAATCATTTTCGTGGTGACCCTGATCAGCATGACGCTGCTGACCCTGTTCATCACCCGCTCGCGCATGGGCCGCGCCTGTCGCGCCTGTGCCGAAGACCTGAAGATGACCAACCTGCTGGGTATCAACACCAACAGCATCATCGCCCTTACCTTCATCATCGGTGCCGCCCTGGCCGCGGTAGCTGGCGTGCTGTTGGGTATGTACTACGGCGTAATCAACCCCTACATCGGCTTCATGGCCGGACTGAAAGCCTTCACTGCAGCCGTGCTCGGCGGTATCGGGAGCATTCCCGGGGCGGTGCTCGGCGGCCTGCTGCTGGGCGTGGCTGAGGCGATGACGGCAGGCTATTTCAGCGGCGAGTACAAAGACGTGGTGGCCTTCAGTCTGCTGATCCTGATTCTGCTGTTCCGCCCCAGCGGCATTCTCGGGCGCCCGGAGGTGGAAAAGGTATGATGCGCAATCTGAAACCGGCACTGATCTCTGCCGTGGTTGTGGTAGTGCTCAGCGGCTTGCTGATGGGTGTGCGACTGAACCAGCAGGGCATCAGCCTGGTGCTGACTGGTGCAGGGGCGGATGTGGCGTTGAAAATTGCTGGCGCTGCATTGTTCATTTTCCTGTTCAACCTGTTCCGCGACCAGCTGGCCGCGCTCTGGTCCCAGCTCCCCGCCCTGCCCCGCACTCCCGCCGCCTTCAGTATCCTGGCCGCGCGGCCGGCGGTACACAGGCTGACCTGGTGTTTTCTGATCGCCGCCGCCCTGGTCTGGCCGTTCTTCGGCAATCGCAGCAATATCGATATGGCGACTCTGGTGCTTATCTATGTGATGCTCGGGCTGGGGCTGAATATCGTGGTCGGTCTGGCCGGCCTTCTGGACCTGGGCTATGTCGGCTTCTACGCCGTGGGTGCTTATACCTACGCCCTGTTGGCAATGTATTTCGGCATTGGCTTCTGGACCGGGCTGGTCGCCGCGGGCGCGATGGCAGCGTTGTTCGGCTTTTTGCTGGGCTTTCCGGTGCTACGTCTGCGTGGCGATTATCTGGCCATCGTCACCCTGGGTTTTGGCGAAATCATCCGCATTCTGCTTAACAACCTCACCAGTCTGACCAACGGCCCCAACGGTATCGGCAGCATCCCCAAACCGGAGCTGTTCGGCTTGGAGTTCAGCCGCCGCGCCAGCGAAGGAATGCAGACCTTCCACGACTTCTTCGGTATCGAATTCAACTCGGTGCACCGGGTGATGTTCCTGTACTTTCTCGCCCTGTTACTGGTGCTGCTGACCCTGTTCGTCATCAACCGGCTGCTGAGGATGCCGGTGGGACGCGCCTGGGAAGCGATGCGCGAGGACGAGGTCGCCTGCCGCTCACTGGGCATCAATCCCACCGCGGTCAAGCTCAACGCCTTCACCATCGGCGCCACCTTCGCCGGTTTTGCCGGCTGCTTCTTCGCTGCGCGTCAGGGCTTCATCAGCCCCGAATCCTTCACCTTCATCGAGTCGGCGATCATTCTGGCGATTGTCGTACTCGGGGGCATGGGCTCCCAGCTGGGGGTGATTCTGGCCGCGATCATCATGACACTGTTGCCCGAAGTGGCGCGCCAGTTCGATGAGTACCGCATGTTGCTGTTCGGCCTGCTGATGGTGCTGATGATGATCTGGCGACCCCAGGGCCTGCTGCCGATGAAGCGTCCGCACATGGAGTTGCGCACATGAGCGCCGCCCCGTTACTGGATGTATCCGGCCTGTGCATGCGCTTCGGTGGTCTGCTGGCAGTGGATCAGGTAGCACTGCAGGTCGAGGAAGGCCAGATCGTCTCGCTGATCGGCCCCAATGGCGCCGGCAAGACCACCGTTTTCAACTGCCTGACCGGCTTCTACAAGCCGAGCGCCGGCAGCATCCGCTTTCATGGTGAAGAAGTCAGCGGCATGCCCGGCTTCAAACTGGCGCGCATGGGTATGGTGCGGACCTTCCAGCATGTGCGGCTGTTCAAGCAGATGAGCGTAGTGGAGAATCTGCTGGTAGCCCAACATCATCACATGAATACCAATATGCTCGCTGGCCTGCTGAAAACGCCGAGCTTTCGCCGCAGCGAAAAGGAAGCGCTGGACCGTGCCGCGCAATGGCTGGAGCGTACCGGTCTGCTGGAGTTTGCCAACCGTACCGCCGGCACCCTGGCCTACGGTCAACAGCGCCGCCTGGAAATCGCCCGCTGCATGGTCACTCAACCCCGGCTGCTGATGCTCGACGAGCCCGCCGCCGGCCTCAATCCACGGGAAACCGTCGACCTTCAGGCGTTGATCGCAGAGTTGCGCAGCGAGCATGGGCTGACCATTTTGCTGATCGAGCACGACATGAAACTGGTAATGGGTATTTCCGATCATGTGGTGGTGATCAATCAGGGCTGTCCGTTGGCGGCGGGAACACCTGAGCAGGTATGCCGTGATCCCGAGGTGATCAAAGCCTATCTGGGAGAGACCTGAACCATGCTGTCCTTCACCGACGTCAATACTTTCTACGGCAAGATCCAGGCACTGCACAACGTCAGTCTGGAGGTGCAACAGGGTGAAATCGTCACTCTCATCGGCGCCAACGGCGCAGGCAAGACCACGCTGCTGATGACCCTCTGTGGCGATCCGGCCCCGGTCAGCGGCAGCATCCGCTATCAGGATGACGAACTGGCCGGTATGGACACCTGCGATATCATGCGCCGGGATATAGCCATAGTACCGGAGGGGCGACGCGTGTTCGGCCGGTTGACGGTGGAAGAGAATCTGGCCATGGGCGCCTTCTTTCTGGAGCGTGATCAGGTTCAATCACAACTGGAAGCCGCCCTGGCCTTGTTTCCGCGTCTTAAGGAGCGCTATCAGCAACGCGCCGGCACCATGTCCGGTGGCGAACAGCAGATGCTCGCCATTGGCCGGGCATTGATGAGCCGGCCCCGATTATTGCTGCTGGATGAACCTTCATTGGGACTGGCACCCATCATCATTCAGCAGATTTTCGAGATCATTGAAGAGCTGCGCCGTCAGGGTGTGACCATCTTTCTGGTCGAACAGAACGCCAACCAGGCGCTGAAACTGGCCGACCGCGGCTATGTGATGGAGCACGGCCGCATTATCATGCAGGGCAGCGGCGAGGAATTGCTGGCCAATCCCCAGGTACGCGAAGCGTATCTGGGGGCCTGAACAGTCTCTATGCCAGGCTGTTCGCGGCCAAGCCTGCCCCACAAAGGCCTCTCTACTTACTGCTTGGCGCCTTGATACCCACAACCTCGCAGTCGTTGCCCATCACGCACCAAGGTAGCGCTCAGGTGATGATAATCGCCGGTGCTGCGCTCGATGCAGCCGGACGGGTATAGCCACAGTTCCAGTCCCTGATCATGCACGCCGCGAAACACCTGCACACCATCAGGCAGTTGCTCGCTGATGGTCGATAATTGCCGTCCGCTCTCCGCATCCTCGGTTGTCAATTGCATCCCCTGCGCAGTGATATCCACCCGCCAGGCCGGGTCGTAGCTGAAACCTACCCATTGACTCGCCTTGGCGCTGTTGTCCATGCAGCCACGCCCAGTGGACTGCAGACGATGGGTTTTCTGTACTATCCAGCGGCCATTTTCTTCCGTCACCACGAGTTCTGCGAACATCGACAACTGCCCCGGCTGGCTGACATTGTCGAACAGCTTTTCCAGTTCGGGAGTTGGTTGAAGCAAGCGGTCGTGCTCCTGACCACAGGGTCTGAATGTCCAATGATCGCCACGCTCCAGCAGCCCTGATACCCGCTGCTGGCCGGCAGATTTCTGCCCTACTGGCCAGAGCGACCAGGACGCACAACCGGTCAATGTCAAGGAGAAGAGCATGCCTGCCAATACCGGTAACCGGCCAAACCAAACTGCCATAATGTGAACCTCTTTGAAGAATCGGCCATAAACCGATGAATTGCTTGTGTTTGGTGATCACAATTCGACTATGCGGTGCTAATCTGTATGCACTTTCGAATTGACTACCCACTGTCTGGATAGAACATGAATATCATAAAAACGTTCGCCCTTGCGTCTCTGGTTTTCGTCACCGCCTGTTCCTCCAAGCAGGAAAGCGTACAGGCTCCGCCGGCACCCTCCTGGGCCGAATCGCGCATAGTCAATATCACCAGCATTGCCGAACAGCAAGGTTACGAGGTTGAACGCGAAGGTGAGCAGATCCGTTTGCTGATTCCGGTGGATGGCAATTTTCATCCCAAGCGTACCCTGCTCCTGCCTTCCGGCCTGGTACCGCTGAGCAAGATTGCCCAGGCTCTCAAGGTCGACAGCGCCAGCCAGCTGACAGTCACCGGCCACAGCGACAGCGATGGCAGTCATGAGTTGAACCAGAAGCTGAGCATGGAGCGGGCGCAAGCGGTGGCCAGTGTGTTGCGACTCGGCGGCATCGAGCGCCAGCGCATGCAGTTGCGCGCCATGGCCGACAACCAGCCCCGTGCGGATAATTCCACGTACACCGGCCGCAAGCTGAACCGCCGGGTCGAAATCATCCTTACCCCCTACCCCACCAGCATCGCGCTGGCGAAGTAATTCCGCGGATCAGGCCGGCATATTCCGGCCTGATCGCACACTACTCTCTTACTGCTCCCAAGGCTGACCCTTGGTACGCTCCACCCGCTGAACATGCACCTGCATCGCTGCCTTGGCCAACATGCTGGCGCTGGTGGGTGCCGTCATGAACAGAAACAGCGTGATCAGCAGTTCGTGCAACCCGACCTCCCCTTCCGCACTGAAATACAACACGGATGCCAGCACCAGCGAGCCAACACCCAGGGTAGTCGCCTTGGTCGGCCCATGCAGGCGCATGTAGAAATCAGGCAACTTGTACAGGCCGAATGAGCCAATCAGAGCAAACAGACTGCCAAGCAGCAACAAGGCAGCCACCAGCCATTCGATAGCGCTTTCCATGAGTGCTCCTTATTCGATGATATCGCCGTGCAATAGATATTTGGCTACTGCCACCGTTCCGACAAAGCCCATGACCGCGATCAGTAATGCCGCCTCAAAATACAGACTGGATCGCAACAACATGCCCATCAGCACGATCAGCGCAATGGCGTTGATATACAGGGTGTCCAGCGCCAGTACGCGGTCGGGCAGGTCCGGCCCTTTGAACAGGCGCAGCAGATTGAGCACCATCGCCACCGATATCATGCCCAGACAGATGATGATTACGTTCTGGAGCATTCGAATACCTCCATCAGCGGCTTCTCATAACGCTGTTTGATGGTATTGATCAGCTCCCGTTCATCAGGCACATCCAACCCATGTATCAACAGGCTGCGATGATCCTGGCTGACATCCGCCGACACTGTACCCGGGGTAAGTGAGACGGTGGTGGCCAACAGGCTGATACTGAACTCGTGGCGCAGATCAAGCGGATAGACAACGAAGGCTGGCTGCAACCGACGGCTGGGCCCGAGGATCAGTTTGGCCACCTCGAAATTGGCCATGAGAATATCGCTGAGCACGCGAAAACCAAACCCCATAAACACCAGCGGCCGGTGCACTCTGGGCGGGTCCGGCCAGAACAGGTGAGTCAGAATGGGGATCAGCAGGCCAAGCACTGCGCCCATGATCAATGAGCCTGCCGACACTCCATTCATCAGCAATTGCCAGACCACCAGCAACAGCAGACTGAGCCATGGGTGTGGGAACCAGGATTTTACGGTCATCAATGTCCACCTCCGCCAGCTGTGGGTTGGCTGTTCAGAACCTGTTGGGCATAGCTGGCAGGGTCCAGCAATTGCCTGGCTGTGGCATCCAGATAGTCGAGCATGGGATCCGCAAACACCACCAGCAGCGGTGAACACAACAGCAGCAATATCACCGACACCACACGTATGCCATCCAGCGGCTCTCCGCCGCTGGCGGCTGGGTCGGTCCGCCAGAACAGACTGCTGCCGGCGCGACTGCCGGCAATGATCACGATCAGACCACTACCCAGCAACAGTGGATAGAGCCAGGCCGCCTCCATACCGGTACCAGCAGAACGCAGCAGCAACAGCTTACCGAGGAAGCCGGACAGCGGCGGCAGCCCGATCACCGATATCGCCGCGACAAAGAACAGCCCACCCAGCAGCATCGGTTTTGGCAGGGCTGGCCCTGGAACCAGGCGGCTGACAAAGCGCGGGCCGCGGCAACGGGAAATAACACCTGCAAGCAGGAACAAGGCCCCGCAGATCCAGGTGGAATGCACCAGATAATAGAGACTGCCTACCAGAGCCTCATGACTCCCCAGGGAGAGTCCCGCCAGCAAGGTGCCGACCGAGACCACCAGCAGGTAAGCGACCAGACCATTGAGGGTACCGGCTGCCAGCGCGCCGATAGTCCCGAGCACCAGTGTCAGCAGCGCTACTGGCCATAACCAGGATTCGGCCAGATAGGCCAGTGGGCCGGCCGTCTCGCCGAAGATCTGCGTATAGACCCGCAGAATCGAATAGATACCGACCTTGGTCATGATGGCAAACAGCGCAGCCACCGGGGGCGTGGCCGCGGCATAGGCTCTCGGCAGCCAGAAATACAAGGGAAATACCGCCGCTTTGAGGCCGAAGACCACCAGCAACAACATGGCTGCTGCGCCCACCAGCGGCGCATCCTCTGCCGACAGCTGCGCAATACGCTGCGACAGGTCGGCCATGTTCAGCGTGCCGACGACACCGTACAGAGTGCCTACCGCGATCAGAAACAGCGCCGAGCCAAACAGATTGAGCAGGACGTAGTGGATCCCTGAACGCACGCGAGCCGATCCATTGCCATGCAGCAGCAAGGCATAGGAGGCGATGAGCAGAATCTCGAAGAACACGAACAGGTTGAACAGATCTCCAGTCAGGAACGCACCGTTGATACCCATCAACTGGAACTGGAACAACGCATGGAAGTTCGGGCCAAGGTGGTCATCGCCGCGGATGGCGTAGATTACGGCCGCCGTCGCCAGTATTGCGGTGACCATCAGCAGCAGTGCTGACAAATGATCCACCACCAGCACGATACCGAACGGCGGCATCCAGTTACCGGCAGCATAGACCTGCAGCCCGTCGCCTGCCTGCCCCATCAGCATGAGCGCGAGCGGGATCTGCAGCAACGTCGCCAACAGGCACAGCAGGCGTTTGAACCCTTCGCCGCGCCGACCACTCAGCAACAACAGTGCACCCGTGAACATGGGCAGAAGAATCGGCAGAATTGGCAAATGACCCATCAAGACTTTCTCCGTCCATCGACATGGTCACTTTCCAACTCGCCCTGCCCGCGCAACGCGAGTACCAGAGCAAAGGCGGTCATGGCAAAGCCGATCACGATCGCCGTCAACACCAGCGCCTGCGGCAACGGATCGGCATATTCAGCTGCTTCAGCCAGCACCGCCGGCTTACCGGTATGCAACCGGCCCATGGCAAACAGGAACAGGTTGACCGCATAACTGATCAAGGTCAGCCCCACTACCACCGGAAAGGTACGTGCCCGTAACAGCAGATAGACTCCGGACATGGTCAACACACCCAGCGTGAGGGCATACAGCAGCTCCATTATTGCGGCTCCCTGACAGCAGTGATTGAGAGTTTGCCCAGATTGGAAAGGATCAACAGGGTAGCTCCAACCACGGTCAGATAGACCCCCAGATCGAACAGCATCGCCGTAGCCAGTTCGATTTCACCCACCAGAGGTATGGCAAAATGATCGAAGGCACTGGTCAGGAATGGATAGCCGAACAGCCAACTGCCCACGCCGGTAAGACCTGCAATGACAACACCGGCACCCGCCAGATGATGGTAATCGATGCCCCAGCGTGCACGAGTCCAGGCATTGCCGCTGGCGATATATTGCAGAATCAGAGCCACGGCTGTAATCAGGCCGGCAATGAAACCGCCACCCGGCAGGTTGTGACCACGCAGGAAGATGTACATCGACACCATCAATGCCAGCGGCAGGATGAGCCGCGAGAGATTCACCAGCATGAAGGGATGCGTGTCCTGCGCCCAGACGCGTTCGGCAGTATCCGTTACCGGCCTGCTGAGGCGTAGCCCCTTGATCAGCGCGTAGATTGCCGCACCTGCGATCGCCAGCACCGTGATCTCGCCCATGGTATCGAAGCCACGGAAATCCACCAATATCACGTTCACCACATTGGTGCCGCCGCCCCCGGTCAGACTGTTGGCCAGGAAGAAGCCGGCAATACTGTCATAAGGGCGCGTCAGTACCGCCAGACATAGCACGGTCACCAGAGCCCCAGTCAGTCCGGCAATCAGCAGATCGCGACCACGACCCCATGTCGATGACTCCACTGGCGTGGTACGTGGTAGGAAAAATAGCGCCAACATCATCAGAATGATGGTGACAGACTCAACGGACAGCTGAGTCAGCGCCAGATCCGGTGCAGAGAACCGGGCAAAGGCCAGCGCCACAAACAACCCCACCACGCTGAGCATGACCAGGGAAACCAACCGCCGCCGATGCCAGATCGCCGTCGCGGCGGCCGCCGCCATCAGCAGCAGCGCGCAGGTCAGCGTAGCACCGTCCACCTGCGTCATCGGCACCGTGCCGCGCAGCGACGGCAACTGCAGCAGCCAATAGCCGCTCACCAAGAGTGCCGATAGCAGCATCCACAGCAGATAGCGCTGCAGCGACACAGCCTCGATACGCAGGATAAACCCCGCAGCCAGGTTTACCAGACGCTGGATAAAGCGCTCGAAGGTATTCTTCGCATCCAGCTGTGGCAGATGCACGTACCAACCCAATAGTTGACGTCGACCAAAGTAGATCATCACACCCAGCATCAATGCCACAAAACTCATGGCTAACGGCAGATTGAAGCCGTGCCAGATGGCGAGACTGTATTCCGGCAGATCTCCACCCAAGGTCGCACTGGCGGCTACCGCCAGCAGCGCAGCCACTGTAAAGCCCGGCAGCAAGCCCACCAGCAGACACAGCCCGACCAGGATCTCCACCGGAATCTTCATGTAGCGGCTCGGCTCATGCGGTGGAAATTTCGGCAGGTTCACCGGTTTGCCGTTGAAAAACACGTCATGAATGAAACGCAGCGAATAGGCCACCGAAAACAGGCCGGCCAACACCGCAACCAGGGGCACTATCCAACTGTAGTTACCGAACTGGTGTTGTTGAAGTGTCTCGGTAAAGAACATTTCCTTGCTGAGGAAGCCATTGAGCAGTGGAACACCGGCCATCGCAGATGCCGCCACCATCGCCAGCGTTGCAGTATGCGGCATGTATTTCCACAAGCCATTGATCCGGCGCATGTCCCGGGTACCGGTCTCGTGATCAATGATCCCCGCGGCCATGAACAGCGAGGCCTTGAACGTCGCGTGATTGATGATGTGGAACACGGCGGCGACCGCAGCCAGTTGCGTATCCAACCCGAATAACAGGGTAATCAGGCCCAGATGACTGATGGTCGAATAGGCCAGCAGCCCCTTGAGGTCATGCTGGAACAGCGCGGTGCAGGCGCCCAACAGCAAGGTGGCCATGCCCGTGACACTGACCAGAAAGAACCACAGATCGGTATCTGACAGCGCCGGATACAGCCGCGCCAGCAGAAATACCCCGGCCTTGACCATGGTTGCCGAATGCAGATACGCCGATACCGGCGTTGGCGCCGCCATGGCATGGGGCAGCCAGAAATGGAATGGAAATTGCGCGGATTTGGTGAACACACCCAGCAGCACCAATACCAGAATCACCGGATACAGGGCATGTTCGCGAATCCCATCGCCCGAGGCGAGCACCACGCTGAGTTCGTAACTGCCGACCACCTGACCCAGCAGCAGAACCCCCGCCAGCAATGCCAGGCCGCCGCCACCGGTGATCACCAGAGCCATACGCGCACCTTTGCGCGCGTCCGAGGAGTGCGACCAATAGCCGATCAGCAGGAAGGACGACAGACTGGTCAGCTCCCAGAAGAACATCATCAGCAAAAGGTTTTCCGACAGCACCACACCCAGCATGGCAGCCATGAACAACAACAGGAAGGAGAAGAAGCGGCCCATTGGATCGTTCTTCGACAAATAATAGCGGGCGTAGATGATAACCAGAATGCCGATACCGAGAATCAGCAGGGCAAACAGAAAGCTGAGGCCATCCAGTCGAAAACTGATGTTCAGCCCGAGCCGTTCAATCCACGACCAGCTTTGCACCACCACCCCACCGTCGAACACAGTGGGGGCTTGGCTCCACAGCAGAACCAACCCCAGTACCGGGGCCAGCATGGTCGCCAAGGCACACAGGGAACGGCCTTTTCTATCCGCCAACAGAGGCAGGAAAACACATATCAAAGGCAGTAAGACAATCAGTGCCAAGGTCATTCAGTTCAGACTCCACGTTTTAGCTACTCTCCCCTCACGGGCAGGGCGACCATTATCCACAGTGAGCGCAGCGGGGCTACGAAAAAGCTTTACAAATTAATAGCGGGAATCGAGATAAAGGCCAGCTTTCGCATGGGAAAACGCAGGCCAACCGCCACGATAGCGTGGCGGTTGGCTTATTTGAAGTTAAAACAATGCGCCGAATTTTAACTGACCGGCAAGCGGGCCGGGACCGGCCCGCCATGAAAATGACTATTTGCTGACCCGGGATGTTCCGTTGACCGTCAGCACTCTGACTCTCTCGCCGGGGGCAAAAGACATGTTCGGATCAACTTCCTGTACGTAGGCCCGCGTCTGGCCGCCATCCTCGCGTACGGTAATCTCGATACCCTGATTGCGAGTGATGCCTTCTTCGGCGGCTGCACCGGCCATGCCGCCTGCTACCGCACCCAGCACACCGGTAATGATGCTGCCGCGTCCACCGCCGATAGAGCTGCCGGCCACACCGCCGACCACCGCACCAGCGCCGGTGCCGATGTTGGTTTTGGTGCCCTCGATCTGTACCAGCCGCACCGATTCAACGGTACCCATGCGTACGGTCTGCGGCGCGCGCGCCTCGTCCCGACTGTAGGTCTCGCCGGTCAACCCGGAAGCACAGCCGCCTAACACCAGCATTGCACCAAGCAGGCAGCTTTTGAGAATTCGCGTGTTCATGATGTCGCTCCTATGTGTATGCAGTAAAACCTTACGGCCCCTGGTTGTCTGCGGTCAGCATCTGTGTAATTGGACCCGAGCAGCGGAAGAATGTTGCGTGGCTCCTTTTATCGGGTTTTCCGGGCAATGGATCGAGCTCCGCTGATGTTTGCTCTAGAATGCGCACCGATTATCAACCTACTCAACGTTCCAGCCAGAATAACAACTATACCCCCAAGGTCACGAGTACCGAATCTATCCGGAGAAAGTTGCATGCCCATTTTGCAGGCCGCGTGGATCTATTATCTGAACAATGGCGCATTTGTGCTCAATTGCCTGGCGTTATTCTATGGCCTCAGCGGCAGCTGGTTGATCATCGCCACGCAGCTACGTATTGCCCGTGCCGCCAGCCTGGCAGCAGACACCACCGGCTCGTTGACGCTAGGCAGCAACACCGTCAACCATCGCGCCAACCGGATGTTCATGCTGGTCGGCGGAGTATGCCTGGGGCTTGCCTTATTGCTGACGCTCGCTGCCCGCCTGTTCTGACACCAACTGCCGGCTGGCTACCGGGTTGGCATATTGGCGTAGCCACCAAACCCGCTGATCTGGCGGGCAGGCTGCCAGACGTTCGGCAAACCGCGTCTCTTCCGCTGCCAGCATGGATGCTTCGAACTGGTTGCGCCAGCCGCTGATATCGACCTCCGGCTGCTCCGACAACAATTGCTCCATCGCCAGGTAATTACTCGGATAAAGGCGATACAGCCCAAGGATCTGCCGATCCGCCTCCGCCGCCACACTTCTGGCGTCTAGATGTTCGCCGGTCAGGGGCTTGCCGAAGGCGATATGCACCCGCCCCTTGTAACCGGTCAGGCCCATGGCAATGGAGCGGTCGTCCTCCCCCGGCTGTTTGCTGTAATCACCGGTACGCTCCCGCTGCTCCAATTCCCGTGCTTTCATCTGGTCACAGGGGTCCCATTCATAGGCGATGGATACCGGGACGATATTCAACGAGCGCACCACATCGGCAAAGGTTTCGCCCTTGCGGCTCATGCACAGCATCTTGATGATCGCCGTGTCGGTGCGGTCACAGCCGTCCTTGGCCCGGCCTTCGGCCTGGGCGATCCACACCGAATGCCCGCTCAGAATCGAGTGATTGATGTAGGCGGAGAGAGTTTGATAGACCGCGAGTTTCTCCCGCCGACCAGCAACCGAACGATGCACGATAAAACACTTGTTCAGGCGCATCAGGTCGCTGACGAACGGTCGCTGCAGCAGGTTGTCACCGATCGCAATGCGCGGCGTGGGATGCCCACCGTGATACAGCGCGTAGTTGACGAACGCCGGATCCATGGCGATATCCCGATGATTGGCCAGAAACAGATGCGGCTGGGTCTTGCTGAGGTGCTCCAGCCCGCTGTAGGTAACGGTCAGCGCACTGCGCTCGATCACCTTGTCCAGCCAGGGTTCGAGGCGATGCTGCAGTGCATCGACGGTATCGATAGCCCGCACCTCGCGGCGCAATCCGGCTGCGATCATTGTCGACGCCACCCCCGGCAGCCAGCGGCTGAGCCGTGGAAAGCGATAACCGGCCAGCATCCGCAGCAATTCCTCGTCCCGCAGCAAGCGCTGCAGAACCTCAGATACCTCAACATCTCCATAGGGCCGGATGGCATCAAACTCGCCCATGCATTCCTCATTACCTTGGGTGGAAACCGCGCATTATGCGGCGCCGCGATTCGACTCACAATTACCCAGTGGCTGTTTCGTCGAATTGATGGACGGGCTAGACTCTCAGGCTGCTGCCCATATTGCCCCTTTCCAGGAGAACGCCCATGCCATTGTTGGATGAATGCACCCGCAATTGCCCGCATTGTGGCGAGCCGATCAGGCTGCTGGTCGACCTCAGTGGCGGCTCGCAAAGCTATGTAGAAGACTGCTCGGTATGTTGCCAACCGATATTGATTCACTTATGGGTCGATGCTGATCTGGATAGCTACCAACTGGACCTGCGCCGCGAGGACGACCCGCTGTGAGCGGCCGCCTCGCCCAGTTCAGCGCGCCGCTGGCAGAGATGCCGGAAGACTGGACGCCCAACTGGAATGTCTGCCCCGGTAACCGACTGCTGATCCTGCGCAAGCTGGACAAGCAACTCGAATGCAGTCAGGTGCTGTGGAACCTGACACCAGGCTGGCTGCGCGATCTCAGCCGCGCGCCCTTCTCGGCACAGGCCGAATTCCTGCATGACAAGCCCATGTTCCGCGAACCGCTGGTGCAACGGCGCTGCCTGATTCCGGTGGACGGTTTCTATGTCTGGCAGCAGCAGGGCCAGCGCAAGCAGCCCTGGTATCTGAGGCAGCAGAATGGCGGCGTCGCACTGGCCGGACTATGGGATCGCTACGCCTTGGATGATGGCACCTACTGGGACAGCTGCGCGCTGATCACTGCCCCCGCCAAGGGCCTCCCGGCACGCCTGGGCGCACGCATGCCCGTCACTCTGAACAGAGCCGAACAGGCCATCTGGCTGGCTGATGCCACCGCGCCCAGCGCCCTGCAACCGCTGCTGCTGAATGCCGACTCCCAGGTACAGTTGATGTATCCGGTCAACCCGGCAGTCAGCAGCCCTGCCACCCAGGGCCCGCATTGCTGCAACCCGACAGGGCACGCCGTCAGGCTCGATTAACCGCTCTCATCAAACATCTCCCCCGGACACTCACGCCTGCAGGAGTGCCAACCCGGCGCGACGCTCGCCGACAGGCCAGCCAAGGCCGCTACAAAAGCTTCCAGTTACACCTTGAACTGATTGATCAACCGCCGCTGGTGCTCAGCCAGCTTGGTCAGGCCGGCACTGGCCTTGGAAGCGTCACCGGCGCCTTCGGCCACCGAGTTGGCAACCTCGCCGATAGTGCTGACGTTGCGATTGATATCCTCGGCCACCGCGCTCTGCTGTTCCGCCGCGCTGGCTATCTGGATGTTCATGTCATTGATCACCGACACCGCCTGGGTAATCGAGGTGAGCGCTGCGTCGGCCTCTTCCGCCTGCAGGACACTTTCCACGGTGCGGTTGCGGCTCTGTTCCATGACGGTAACCGTCTGCCGGGTACCGGCCTGCAGCTGCTCGATCATCCGCTGAATCTCTTCAGTGGAATTCTGCGTCTTCAAGGCCAGGTTTCGTACCTCATCCGCCACCACCGCAAAACCGCGACCGTGATCGCCGGCACGTGCTGCTTCAATGGCCGCGTTCAGCGCCAGCAGATTGGTCTGCTCGGCAATCCCGCGAATGGTTTCCAGGATCGAGCTGATGTTCTCACTGTCACGGGCAAGGGCCTGTACGGTTTCAGCAGCACGTTCAATATCCGCCGCCAGGCTCTGGATGGTTTCGGCCGTGTCCTGCACCACCTTACGCCCGTGGCTGGCCGAGCCCTGAGCATTGCCGGCGGCCTCCGCGGCCAGTCCGGCATTACGTGCGACATCCTGGGCCGTCGCGGTCATCTCGGTGACGGCTGTTGCTACCAGCTCGATCTCGCCGAGCTGGGTCTGCACGCCATCATTGGTGCGCATGGCGATATCCGCCGTGTTCTCGGCGGCATCAGTCACCTGCTGCACCGAGCCCACCACCTCTCGCATCATGCCCTGCAGCTTGTCGAGAAAAGCATTGAAGCCGCGGGCAATATCACCGAACTCATCAGCGCGATTGATCTCCAGCCGCTGGGTAAGATCGCCTTCGCCCTGAGCGACCTCGTCAAGCATGGTCGCCAGGCGACGCGCGGGGCGGGCCAGACTGTAGCCGACCAACAGCATAACGCCCAAGCCAATCAACACGATCAACGCACCTATGACTGCCAGGGTCACGGCGACGCTCGACTGGTTCTGCACCAACTCGTCTTCCAGTGCTTGCAGTTCCGCCATCACCACATCCAACGGCAGGCTGATCAATAATGCCCAGCGGGTGCCGGAGTTACCCAGCGGTACCGGCATCCACAGCTCGATCTCGTTATTGGCGCGATCCACCTCATAAATGGGTTGATCGGCCAGCCGCTTCAAATTTGCCATTTCAGCGGTATCCAGCACCTGCTCGGCATGCTGGCCGAGCGCAGTTCCGTTACCCGTCCAGGCCACCAGTCGATCGTTGGTACTGATCAGCGCCTGATGCCCCAGGCCGTCGTACAGGCGGCTATTGCTTTGTTCAAGCATGGACTGCAGAAAGTCCAGCGACAGGTCCGCACCGACAATCCCCAGAAACTCACCATTGAGCATGATCGGGGCAGTAAAGGATGACAGCATCACAGTACGATCGCCCACGTCATAAGGAGCCGGATCGATCACGCAGGGCCCTTGGGTATCCCGTGGGCAGAAATAATACTCACCGGCACGAATACCATTATCCAGCAGTGTCTCGTCATTCAGCTCCGTAAGCAGATCAAGCGCTATCGACCCATCCGCTTCGCGATACCAGTAGGGGATGAATTGCCCACTCTGGCTATGCCCAGGCCTTCCGGTTCCTGCATAGAGATCGTCGAGCCCGTCAAATGCGCCCGCCTCCCAGGCTACATAAGCTGCCAGCAGCTCGGGTTGATCCTCCAGCACCTTGTATACATAGCGCAGCATCTCCTCACGGCTGATCATTACCGCCGGCAGACCATCCTGTACGTCCGCCACCTGGCGGTTGAGCAGGGCCAGTTGCTCATTCACGGCAAACGGCTGCTCCAGTTGCTGACGGATTCGCAGCATCTCGGCACTGGCTACTGCTTCCAGCTTGCTGCGCACATGCTGCTCCAGTATCTGCTCACTGCGCTCGACAACCATGCTCTGGTTGCGATCAAAAGCGACCAGCGCGTACAAGGTCATACCGCCTACGGCGACGAACAGACAGGCGCCTGCAAGCGCCGCGATGGAAAACTGTATGGATTTGAATTTCATGGGGGGCTCATTAAAACCGTCTTGAATACTTTATCGGCGGGGGTGGTCAAACCTTCAGCAATGATCTGCTATTGTGCACAGCGTCCATTACTCAAACATCACGGTAGGAAAATCCGTCATGCGTATCCGTCCCTTACTCTGCTGCCTCCCGTTCCTGCTGCTCGCCAGTTGCGAAAGCGTTCAAACTACCCAGGGCGGAGCTGTCGGCGTCGACCGCAGCCAGTACATGTTCAGCGCATTATCGAGCACCGATGTCGACCAGATGGCGGCCGAGTCCTATAACGAGATGCTTGCCGAAGCGAAAAGCAAGAATCTGCTGAACACCAACGCAGCAATGCTCAAGCGCTTGCGCACCATCGCCGACAGGCTGGTGAAAGAGGTGGATCACTTCCGTTCCGATGCCCGTACCTGGAACTGGGAAGTCAACCTGATCAAAAGCGATGAACTGAATGCCAGCTGCATGCCCGGTGGCAAAATCCTCTTCTATACCGGCATCGTCGACAAGCTGAAGCTGAGCGACGATGAGATTGCACAGATTATGGGCCATGAGATTGCTCACGCCTTGCGAGAACACGGCCGCGAGGCAATTTCCCGCGCCTATACCACACAGATGGGTACTCAGGTCATCGGCTCTCTGCTGGGTCTGGGTGAAGGCACACGCCAGGCAGCCGACATGGCGGTGCAATATGGTCTGACCCTGCCGAACAGCCGCTCCAACGAAACCGAAGCCGACCTTATCGGTCTGGAGCTGGCCGCTCGTGCGGGCTACCAGCCCGACGCGGCGGTGACCCTGTGGCAGAAGATGGCAGGCGCTTCCCAGGGCGAGCCGCCTGCTTTCATGAGCACACACCCGAACTCCTCAGGGCGTATTCAAAATTTGCAGCACAATATTCCGAAGGTGCGTCCGCTGTATGATGCGGCAAAGTAGCCTCTAAGACATAAGTCTAATCCGAAGGCTCAAACACTTGATTTCCTGATTATTTCGCCTATGTTACAGCGGTTGAAAAACCCCGCCCTCTGGGCAAGCCTGAGATGTGCACTCGAGGAAGACCATAATGAAAAAAACCCTGATCGCCAGTAGCGTAGCCGCTGCTCTGCTGGCTCTACCAACATTGTCTGTTGCTCAAAGCGCCGGATTTGTCGAAGACGCCAAGGCCACCCTGGGCCTGCGCAACCTGTATTTCAATGGTGATACTCGTGAAGGTGGCGCTCCCAGAGATGAAGAATGGGGCCAAGGCTTCATGCTAAAATTCAACTCCGGCTACACCCAGGGCCCCATTGGCTTTGGGCTGGACGTATTCGCCCGCTCCGGCATCCGTCTGGATTCCGGTAGCCGCGCCGGCAAGGGCGACACCAGCCGCCAGCCCGGTACCATGTTCCCACTGGAAGATGACGGCAGCGCTGTTAGCGAATTCAGCCAGATCGATTTCGCCGCCAAGGCCAAGGTTTCCGAAACCGAGCTAAAAATCGGTCGCGGTCTGGAGCCTTCCCTGCCAGTAGTGAGCCGCAACGACGGTCGCCTGCTGCCACAGACCTACAGCGGTGCGATGCTGACCTCCAATGAAATCGACAACCTGACCCTGCGTGTCGGTCAGTTCGACGAGGCCAGCGGTCGTAACTCCACGTCCCACGAAGGATTGCTGCTGGGCGGCGGCAGCCAGCGGGTTAACAAATTCCAGTATGCTGGCGGTGATGCCCAACTGGGTGACAACCTGGTGGCCAGCTATTATTTTGGTCAGCTCAAGGACTACTATAAGCAGCATTATCTGGGCGCCGTACATACTCTGGATCTCGGCGCGGGCAAGCTGATCACCGATCTGCGTTATTTCGACAGCAACTCAACTGGCGCCAACGGTAGCGATGGCGATTACGCAGCCAAGGGTGTAAACAACAACGGCGAAGTGGACAACCGCGCCATGAGCGCCATGTTCACCTATAAGCTGAGCAAGCACGCGCTGGGTCTGGGTTATCAGAAAATGAGCGGCGACAGTGACTTCGCCTATCTGAACAACGGTGGCGGTGCCACCGCCTATCTGATCACCGACTCGCAGATCAACAAATTCGAGCGTGCCGGCGAGAAGACCTGGGTTGGTCAGTACAGCTACGACTTCGCCGATCTGGCACCCGGTCTGAAGTTCTCCGCCAAGTACCTGCGCGGCAGCGATTTCGATACTCGAGCCAACGAGCGGGACAAGGAATGGGAACGCAACCTGCGCCTGGACTACACCGTTCAGCAGGGTTTCCTG
This sequence comes from Halopseudomonas litoralis, assembly GCF_900105005.1. Classification (NCBI taxonomy): domain Bacteria; kingdom Pseudomonadati; phylum Pseudomonadota; class Gammaproteobacteria; order Pseudomonadales; family Pseudomonadaceae; genus Halopseudomonas; species Halopseudomonas litoralis. The sequence goes on along the minus strand of NZ_LT629748.1, from coordinate 735,240 downwards.
AAAGACCTGGGTGTTTCCCTGCGTCACGCCAGCCTGCGTACGGGTTCCAATCAAGCTGATCAGGACCAGGTTCGCGTCTACCTGACCTACAACTTCGCTCTGCTCTAAGCACCATCGGATGTCCCGGCGCGCCGGGGCATCCTTTCCCTCCAATCATCCGCACTTTCAACTGTCTGCTGTGGTCTGTAGTCTGAGCACAGGCGTATTTCCTGCTCGCCTTTATGATCCCCAGGAGCGACCATGGCCAGACAATTCCATAGTTTCGAAAAGAAATTCAGTGAACGCGGCTTATGGAGCAAGCTGTCCCGTTACGCCAAGACCGCTGGCAAAGAGGTAGTGGAGAAAGTACTTTGGCTGTATTACGCAGCTCAGAACCCACAGACACCGCGCTGGGCCAAGACCGCTATCTATGGCGCTCTGGGTTATTTCATCTTTCCGCTTGATGCCATTCCCGACTTCGCCCCCATGCTCGGCTACACGGACGACCTCGGCGTACTGCTGGCCGCCCTGGCAACCGTTTCGGCGTATATAACAGATGACGTCAAAGCCCAGGCGAGCCTCAGAATAGAGCAATGGTTTGGCTCAAAGGCGCCCTGAAGAAACCGCCCTCTTCGCTCCTCCCCGAGCGCCCCGCCAGTTCAAGCTGATCGAGATCCATCTCGACCAGTCGGGTAACGAATTAGAAGCGGAAAACCGCAGCAACTCCTGCCTCGGTGGGCATCACGCCGGGGGACACGACCACCACTTCTGCGCCATTGCGCAGAGCCTGCGGTATCAGTTGATCCAGCACATCGGCACCATTGTCAGTGCTGCCCTCCTCGGCCGGATATAGATCCACCGCCCCAGTGTTGCTGTTGACCACACCGGGCACCTTGCGCCCCGACTCTACCAGCAGCAGAGACACCCGTCCGGCAACCGCGCCCTGACCAATCTCGTTCAGATCCTGGCAGGTCAGACCGGTGCCCTGAGCTGCGCCGTAACGCTCGAGCAAGCCATCCAGCCAGGCATTGTAGCGCCGGGTCATGATCTCATCGCAGTGCTGACGCAGCGTGGCAACATCCAGCAGCGCGGGATCCAGCGCAACTCCTTCTGCCAACAGCTGTTGATTATGGCTGAGCGCGCGGAAAGCGGCCTGATTGCGTGGCAATGCCGCCAGGATCAAGGGAATACTCCGCGAATGGTGCTCAATGATCGACTTGTCCACAGCGCGAAAATACCGTTCGCGATCAATATCGATTTCAGCCTGTTTGCCGCCGCCCCCGGCTTCATGCATGGTCATGCCGCCGGCTTTTTCCGCCGCATTGCTGTGCCCACCCGGCTGGCCGGATTGATCCTTTGGTGTCAGCTCCGTCCCCAGTGCCTGTTCCAGATTACGCGGCACCGCCTCATGCAGCTCCACCTCCTCCAGCGAATCCTGATTACCCTCGAATAACCGCACCTTATCCCGCGTCAAACTCAGTAACTGGAAATGGCCGTCCGTCTGGCTGATACGCAACAGCGGCTGCAGATAGGGCTGACGGTCCACCCGCACCTGCTCGGGCACCGACTGCTGCAGTACAAAGACGCGGAACTCATTCCCGCTGGCCAATACGGCAAGCCCGCCACGCGGCTTGTTCCACAGGCTCGCATCGTTCAGCAGTGCCTCGAACTGTTGCAGCGATTGCCGGGTCTGTGCGTTCGCATCGTCACCCAACTGCTCACTCAACTGGCGCAAGAGATTCTTGTAACGAACCGGATTCTGTTCCCTGTCCGGAAAGCTGCGCTCCATCGGCATGTATAGCGAGAGGCAGGTCTGGCCCTCCCATTTCAACAGATCTGTCAGGGCGGATTGGCTGATGTGCTTATGCATGGCAGTGACCTCGTGATTTCAACTGGCTCTAGATTACGACGAGGTTGACTGCTGCGAGTTCAGACAGACCGACGGCCTGCCAATACACCCCGGCCAATAGTTTCTCCACCCTGCCATAGCCGCCATTCCCCAGGTGCATAGGCGTGCCAATGCTCGTTACTGGTCAAGGGCTCGGTAGCAATCACGGTCACTACATCATTCGGCGTGGTGTGCTCCTGGAAGTCCACCGCCATCTCCACATCCCGCAGATGGGCCGGGCCGAAAGGCGCACGACGGGTGATCCACGCCAGCTTGGTGGTACACAGAGTGAAAAGCCATTCGCCATTGCTCAACAACATATTACACACGCCGCGCGCCGCATATTCGGCACAGGCTTCAGTCAACGAGGCCAGTATCTGCGCTTGACTCGGCTGCTCAGCGAAGCGGCTGCGCAGGCGATTGAGCAGGTCACAGAAAATAGCTTCGCTGTCCGTATTGCCAACTGGCTGGAAAGGCCCCGGACCGGCACTGAAATCATTGATCTGACCGTTATGGGCAAAGGTCCAGTACTGGCCCCACAGCTCGCGGGTAAACGGATGGGTATTGGACAGACTGACCCGGCCGACGTTGGCCTGACGGATATGGCAGATCACATTCTCCGATTTGATCGGATAGCTCTCGATCAGCTGCGCGACAGCCGAACTGTGGCACGGCGCCGGGTCGTGAAAACAGCGCACACCCTTGCCTTCGTAAAATGCCACACCCCAGCCATCGCAATGTGGCCCGGTCCTGCCGCCACGCTGCATCAACCCGGAAAAACTGAAGCAGATATCCGTCGGGACATTAGCGCTCATACCCATCAATTCACACATTCAGTTACTCCGTCCGCAGTTCGATGGCACATCAACACGTTAAACTTGTCTTGTCTGAGGGTCTGTTGCCGTTTCATCGCCAGGGTAACCATATGAGTTTTCTACGCAAACCTCTCTGTTCCGCGCTACTGACTGGCCTGGTGTAACCTCTTCGTCCTACGTTGAGGAGCTCAACTGACCGACTGGCGCCGGGACATTCAACAACACCCGGAACTGGGCGAGCAGGAAACCCGCACCGCCATGCTGATGACCTCCGCCGAGGTGCCAGCTGGGGTACCAAATTGATGCTGGAAGACGGCCTATTCGATTCGATCAAGCCCGTTGCCATCTTCGCCATTCACTGATGCCCGGCCCCTCAGGTGAGCTGGCGCACTGGGGTCACTACCGCGGCCAGCGACATGCTGAACGTCAGCGTCACCGGCTGTCAAGGCCACGGCGGTATGCCATGGAATACCATCGACCCCATCGTCGCTTCTGCCCAGATATCCATCGAGCCGATGTACAGCACCACCATCAAAAACCAAGGTAAAGCCGGCCTGACACAGCCGGCTCCATTCATTCATTCCCAGAAGAGTTGAAAAGTTCCCCGAACAGAGCCAGAATCTGCGCGGGTTTGTCAGTTGACTATAAAAACAACCGGCCAACCAAAACACATCGCAACTTACATTTTGGAATCTGTCTTCTCAACAAGTTGTCGCCAACTCTGACGTCACAGGCGTTTGTTGAAGTGTTTCCGTAGAAAATCTGTGTCCCACTGGCGGACGCAGTGACGGAGCTTCTGATGAAAATAACCAAACCGACTCTGCTTGCGAGCCTGATAAGCTCGATCCTGGCAAGCGGCGTGCTGCATGCGGCTACTACTCTCGATATGGCCATCGTCATTGACGAATCCGGCTCCATGTCCGGCGAGCACAACGCCTTCATCGGCACCTATGTGCGCAACCTCGACAGCATGCTCAAAGACCAGAACGTCACGCTGAACCAATATGGCCTGGTCGGCTTCGGCGGTGCCACCTACACGTCACCGTCAGCCAGCGAAGCAGGTCGCGAGGACGGCGCGGATTTCTATCGCCACTTCAACCTGTCTCTGGATCCTGACAACGTCTGGGGCACAGCCGATGAGTTCCATGCCATCACATCGGAACTGGTGACTACCGGTGGGACAGAAGATGGCTACCGGGCCATTGACTATACCTTCCGCAATTTCGACTTCCGCCCGACCGCCGGTTCTTCCATCATGTTGATCACCGATGAAGACCGCGACAATGATCGTACCAATCTCGATACTTCACACCTGCCCAGCGGCATGACCGAAATCGACAAGGCCTATGTCCAGGCCCAACTGGCGCAATACAACACCGTGGTGCACGCCGTGGTCAGCCAGCGCTTTACGGATCTCGACGGCAACCCGGCAATAGCCATCGTCGGCGCCGATCCGGCGACCGGCTACGCCTATGTCAAGGACGCCTCGGGCGTAATCACCAAGGTGCAGGGCTACATACTTCAATCAGCCGACGGCACTACCCAAGCCGACTATACCGAACTGGCGCTGGCCAGCGGCGGGACCGCGATGGACATCGACGGTCTGCGCAGCGTCTATACCGATGCCGATGCCCTGGCTGCCCTGAGCGGTGAACTGGCCAAGCTGGTAGCAGATATTTCTGCCGGACAGACGCCAGTAGTGGGTATCGATTGTAACGCCGCCAGCGGCGTCGCAGCCCAGATCTGCGGCGCTATTGCCGCGTCCAACAACACCGGTCTGCAGCAGATCGGCCAACAGATCAGCAAACCCGAGCAATATCGTCAGCTCAGTCAATACCAGGTCAGCCAGATGCTGCGCACCGCAGCGGCCAATAGCCGTCAGGTACGGCGAGTAGTGCTGGATCGACTGTCAGACCTGCGGCGCACCGGTATGGCCAGCAATGACATCCATCTGATGAACTACAGCAATGCCAACGTCAATCTATCGCCGGACATGGTCGAGTCCATGCGCACCGCCCGCGGCGGCGCTGCTTCCGGAGACCAGGGTGACGTGGGTTACTTCATCCGTGGTATCTACACCCGTGGCGATTACGACAACACCTCGGCAGCACTGGGCTATGACAGCACGACTTATACCCTGGTGGCCGGTGTCGACCGTTATCTCAGTGACGCACTGCAACTTGGTGTGGCTCTGAACTACTCCACCACCGATTCGGATTTCTCCGGCGTACGCGGCGGCACCGACGCCGACACCTGGGGCGCCATTCTCTACGGCTCTCTGGAAATGGCTCCCGAACTACACCTTGAAGGTAACCTGAGCTACAGCCGTGCCGATTTCGATACCAGTCGCGACAGCGGATTTGGCATGCTTGACGGCGATACCGAAGGCGATATCTGGAACCTGTCCGTCGGCCTCATCAAGTCGATGCAGGTACGCAATCTGGCAGTCCAGCCATTCGCCTACCTGCACTATACGGATGTGGAAATCGACGGTTTCACCGAACAGGGCGGCGCGGCCGCGCTGCGGGTCGGCAGCAGCGATATCCAGTCCCTGGTGTCGGAGCTCGGCTTCAGTACGGCGGTCCAGTTCTCCGACAGCCTGACGGGTGATCTGCGCCTGGCGTGGGAACATGAGTTCGAAGATGACGGCACCTCGGTGCGTACCGCCTTTGTCGCAGCCCCGGGCAACGTGTTCGACAGCCGCACGCCCTCGCAATCCTCGGACTATGGTCGCATCGGCCTGGGTCTGACCAAGGACATGGGTATCAACCGCAGTCTGGCTCTGCGGGCAGAGACTCTGGTGGGCCACAATAACTACGACGAGCATTCCTTTGAAGTACGTTTCCGTCAGAACTTCTGATCTGAAAGGCTCTGCCGTCGATGCAACCTGACCGCAGAGGTTTAACCGGGCCGGCAGTGACCCTGCCGGCCCGCCTGTTATTCAGCTGTCTGCTGGTCCTACTGGCGACCGCCTGTACCTCGCTCAATCAACGTCTTGACGGGACGGCCAGGCAAGCAGGCCTGGTAGCCCTCACTCTTCCCGGCGGGAATCATGCATTGCACTCCTTCGAACGTCAGACAGCCGGACGGCATGCTCTGGTATTCATCGAAGGCGACGGCCGCCCATGGCGCGCTGGCGGACGGATCGTTTCTGCAGACCCGACACCCGCCAACCCACAGGCGCTCAAGTGGCTGCAACAGACTTCCGGACCAGCGCTGTATCTGGGCCGCCCCTGTTATGGCAATGCAGCACTGCCCGCTTGCCACCCCACGCTGTGGACCTACTCACGCTATTCGCCAGTGATAATCGACAGCATGGCTCTCGGCCTGAAGCACTGGCTCGACCAGCATCCCGATATCGAATCGGTAACCCTTGCAGGTTATTCCGGAGGTGGCGTTCTGGCACTTTTACTGGGCGAGCGGGATCTACCGGTCAGCCGGGTGATCGCCCTCTCCAGCCCCCTCGATATCCATCTCTGGGCGGATCAACACGGCTATGGCCGCCTGTTCAACTCAGTCAATCCGGCAGAGATTGATTCCTGGCGCGCGGACCGCGAGCGGCATTTCTACTTCGGCGCACAAGATGCAAAGGTTCCACCCCAGCTATTCGCCGAGGCGGTTCGGGATATTCCCGGCGCACGACTGCATATTATCGAGGGCATCGGGCATCAATGTTGCTCTCCCGCTATCTGGCTGTCGCCAACCACACCATGACGCAGTCCAGCCAGGCTGCTGTTGCTGGTAAACTCCCCGCATGACAAAGCAATCTCCCATGGCGCTGTATCAACAGGCTCTCGACCAGCAAGGCTTTATCCCGGATTCCGCTCAGCAAGCCGCCGTCCAGCATCTGGAAAACTGCTTTCAGGCATTGCACAGCAACGGCGAGCAATCAGCTCAAGGCGTCTATCTCTGGGGCCCGGTGGGCCGGGGCAAGACCTGGCTGATGGACAGTTTTCATGACAGCCTTCGCGTACCCAGCCGGCGTCAGCACTTTCATCATTTCATGCAGTGGGTGCATCGCCGTCTGTTCCAGCTCACCGGTACCGCCGACCCACTGACTGTCATCGCCCGCGAACTGGCTGCAGAAGTACGCGTGCTGTGTTTTGACGAGCTGTTCATCAGCGATATCGGCGACGCCAGCATCCTCAGCCGGCTGTTCCTGACCATGTTTGCCGAAGGCATGGTGCTGGTTGCCACCTCCAACCAGCCGCCCGAGCAATTATATGAAGATGGCCACAACCGCGAACGCCTGCTGCCGGCCATTGCCGCGATCGAAAGCCATATGCAGGTGCTGGATGTGGATGGCGGCCAGGACCACCGGCTGCATCCGGGGCAGCGGCACCAACGTTATTGGGTATGCGATACCAAGTCTCTGGCGGGGGTGTTTGAGCAGCTCTGTGACGGCAGTGCAGTATTCAGCGAGCCGGTTCAGCTCAACCACCAGCAAGTACGGCCCATTCAATATTGCGACCACGCCATCTGGTTCAGCTTTGCCGAACTCTGCAACCAGCCGCTGGCCGCCAGCGACTTCATGGCGTTGTGCGACCGCTACCCGGTAATCCTGCTCGGCGACGTACCCGAACTGAGCAGCGCGCAGCGGGAAGCGAAGATTGCTCGGGGCACCGAAGATGCCGCGGAACAGGTGGCCACCGGCGATCGGGTGCTGGCACCCTTGTCAAAACAGGATGACAGCGTGCGCCGCCTCATTGCCTTGGTCGATGAATGCTACGACCGTCGAGTGCCGCTGTATATCGAAGCGGCAGTGCCCCTGGCCGAACTCTACACCGAAGGCGCCCTGACCTTCCCGTTCCGCCGCACCCTGAGTCGCTTGCAGGAGATGCAGCTGGAACGGTTCTGAGAAACCTGGGATCGCTCAGTCTCAGTGATCGAAATCACTGGCTGAATGCCGCTCCGGCACCTGCTCATCCAGCTCGCCCCAGGTGCGGTTGACCTGACGGCCACGCTGCACTGCCGGACGTTGCCCGACCTCCTCTGCCCAACGCAGTACATGGGTGTAGTTGTGCGCTTCGAGGAATTCCGCAGCCTCGTATACTTGGTTGGTCGCCACACCACCGTACCAGGGCCAGATCGCCATGTCGGCGATGCTGTACTGCTCTCCGGCGATGTAGTGATTGTCGGCCAGTTGCCGGTTGAGCACGTCCAGCTGACGTTTGACTTCCATGGTGTAGCGATTGATCGGGTATTCGAACTTTTCCGGCGCATAGGCGTAGAAATGGCCGAAGCCGCCACCAAGCAAAGGCCCACTGCCCATCTGCCAGAACAGCCAGTTCAGGCACTCGGTGCGCCCGGCAATATCCTGCGGAATAAAATGACCGAACTTCTCGGCCAGGTACAGCAGGATGGAACCGGACTCGAAGACCCGCAGCGGCGGGTTGACGCTGGTATCCAGCAAGGCCGGAATCTTCGAGTTGGGATTGATGTCGACGAAGCCGCTGCCGAACTGGTCGCCTTCGCTGATGCGAATCAGCCAGGCATCATATTCAGCCTCGGCGATCCCCAGCTCAACCAACTCCTCCAACATAATGTTGACCTTGACCCCATTGGGCGTGGCCAGCGAATACAACTGCAGAGGATGCTCGCCCCTGGGCAATTCCCGGTCATGGGTGGGCCCGGCAATCGGCCGGTTGATACTGGCAAACTTGCCGCCATTATCCTTGTCCCAGGTCCAGACCCGCGGTGGTACGTAAGTGTCGTTGCTCATGTTGTCCTCCCATGTTGTTCCGGGCGAATGGCCCACCCGGAGACAATGAACATGCAAGGATACTAGCGCCGACCGTCTGCCCTGGCCACTGCAGATCCAGATTAACCGCCGGAGAAAGCCTGCCAGCCCGCATACAGGGCCAACACCAGAAATATCAGGGAAGTGATGACTCGAATAAGCCCCAGCGGCAACTTCCCAGCCGCCACATTACCCAGAAACACCACGGGTACGTTGGCCAGCATCATGCCCAGCGTGGTGCCTGCCACAACCCACAGATAGGCGTCGAACTGCGCGGCCAATACCACTGTAGCAATCTGCGTCTTGTCGCCCATTTCCGCCAGAAAGAAGGCAACCAGTGCAGCAACGAAGGCGCCATAACGGCTGATGGGGGGAGTGTTGTCATCATCCAGCTTGTCCGGGACCAAGGTCCAGGCGGCGACGGCCAGAAAGCTGATCGCCAGCAAGCTGTACAACCAAGTATCGCTGAGCAGATCCGCAACCAGTTGGCCTACCGCACCCGCCAAGGCGTGGTTGGCAATTGTCGCCAGCAGAATCCCCCAGATGATCGGCCAGGGGCGGCGAAAACGCGCGGCGAGCAGCAATGCCAATAACTGGGTCTTGTCGCCGATCTCCGCCAGCGAAACAATACCGGTTGAAACTAAGAAGGCTTCCACGGACTTTCCAAACGAAGGCGGGTCAGACTGTTCCAATGACACAGGCGCACCCCCGCCTTCGGCTGGTGAACCTGTGTCAAAGGTCTCGTCAAACCCAGTCACCCGGAGGTGATCGGCGGGTCGCAAACGCCACGGCCTGCGGGCCGAGTATGTTGACGTTTGCCTTGGAAGACAGGCTTCCGGAGAGACTACTCCCCTAAGACGGCGGCAACTTTAGCAGGGGCCGCCCGTTGAATCAACCTGGCGCCGCCGCTGAATACACCTTGAATCTGTTGTTCTCGCGCAGTACTCGGCAAGAGCCGATGTGGGTTTCGATCAGCGGTGGATACTTGAGAAAACCATTGGCAACAATACGCAACTCCCCGCCAGGCAACAGATTGCGGGTGACCTCATTGAAAAACGCCTCGGCGATGCTGGTATCGTGGCGGATGCCGGTATGGAATGGTGGATTGCTGACCACGGCGGCGAAGCGGCCATGTACATCACTCAAGCCGTCCGATGGGTAGACCTGCGCCTGCACATCATTCTGGCTCAGGGTCTGCGTGGCGCAATACAATGCCATGGCATCGACATCCACCAACTCGAAGCGTGAATCAGGGTTGCGCCGCGCCAGCACGGTAGCCAGCACCCCTGCGCCGCAGCCGAAATCCAGCACCTTGCCGGCGGGCAACGGCGCCTTTTCCTCCAACAGCAGCTGACTGCCCTCATCCAATCGGCCATGACTGAATACCCCCGGCAGGCTGACCAGGTCGACGGTCTGATCGGAGAATTCCAGGCGAACAGACCGCTGCCAATCATCCAACTGGAAAGCTTCTATCTCGCCCTGGACGACACTTCGCCACAACTGGCAGTGACGTGCGGAATCCAGCTTCTCGATCGCAGAGCCATACGGCGCCAGCAGCTTCTCTGCCCGGGTTACACCGCCCTTCTTCTCGCCTACCACATACAAGGGGCAACCGGCTTTCAGCAATGGCGCCATCTGTGCCAAGGCATACTCAGCCCGTTCGATTGCCTTGGGCATCACCAGAATGGCGCCGTCCAACTCCTCAACCTGCGGGCACAGATGGGAAAAACTCAGGTGCGGTTCATCCAGACTGGAGCTCAATCCCTGCTGCACAAAATAGTCCCAGGTCCATATATGCCAGTCCGCAGGCAGTTCGCTGGTCAAACTATCCGCAGGTGGATTGACCAGCAGCAGCCGCTGGCCGGCAAACAGCTCGGCGCTGCGCTCAAGTATCTGGCTGGTGTTGTCCATGATGATGCTCCGAAGATGAACGAGGCCGGGCATTGTACGCGTGGCGGGCAGAGGCTTAAAGACAGGGCCAAAAATTCAGCGCCCCAGAACGATCAACGGCGGAGCCGGCACTGAACTCCTGGTGGATTTCAGGATTTTCTTGGCTTGGCGCGGGTTGTCGGCTCCGCCTCAAGCGGGTTTTCCGGCCAATAATGTTTAGGGTAACGTCCGCGCATATCCTTGCGCACCTCAGCATAACTGCCGCTCCAGAATCCAGCCAGATCCTGGGTCACCTGCACCGGTCGCCGGGCTGGGGATAATAGGTGCAACTTGAGCGCTATTCGCCCATTGGCAATGCGCGGTGTTTCCCGGCTGCCGAACATTTCCTGCAGACGCACGGCCAACACCGGCGGCTGTTCGCTGTAGTCGATGCGGAGACGTGACCCGGTCGGGACCGCCCAATGGCTCGGCGCCTGCTCGTCCAACTGTTGTGGCAGTGGCCATGGCAACATTCCACTGAGAATCCCCGCCAGGTCCAGCGCCGCGAAATGCGCCAGTCGGCTGACCTTGTCCAACCAGGGCGCCAGCCAGTCTTCCAGCGTATCGAGCAAGCAGTTATCGGACAGATCAGGCCAGGCGCTTTCTCGGCCTTCCTGCAGATCCTGCTGACGCAGCAGCAGGATGCGCGCCTGCCATTGGCGCAGCGCCGGCGTCCACGGCAGCAGGGCCAGCCCCTGACGGCGCACCACGCCGCAGAGCGCACGGCTGCGTTGCGCCGGATCAATTCCCGGCAAGGGCTCTCGACTGAGGATCAGTGACCCGATGCGCCTTTGCCGCTCAGCAATCAGTGTCTCACTGCGCGGGTCCCATTCCAGTGTCTGCTCCTCATGCACGAGTTCCGGCAGATACTGCTCCAGCCATTGCGGGTCCAGCGCTGCAGCCATGAAAACCCGCGCATTTCGCTGCGTGGCATGCCCACCAAGACGGGCAATCACCAACCATGCCTGTTGTTGCAGACTATCGACCTGAAGGAAGCTGGCAGAACGACCATTGGCCAGTCGGTAGTCGCTGCCCTTTTCTCCACGGCGCTGGGCAATACGATCCGGGTAGGCCAGCGCCAATAACAACCCCGCCCAGCGCTCGCTGTCCGGATCCGGTAGTGAAGATTCGGCAGCGACTCGACCGATCAATCGTTGCCACTGCTCGGCCAGCTTACGCGCACGCTGCAGCGCGCCGCGGTCCAGCGCCGGCTCATTACGCGACTGTTCAAACACCGCCAGTCGACGACTGATATCCGCGTCATCCACACCGCGCAGCAGATCCCGCTCACCGAGTATCGCCGCCAACCGACAAGCCTGACGGCCCAACCCCAGCTGCTGGCCGCGCACCAGCATGTGTGCCAGCCGCGGATGCATCGGCAATGCCGCGAGCGCACTCCCGTGCTCGGTCAATTGCCAACCATGCTCTCCGGCTCGCAGCGCGCCCAGTTGCACCAACAGATCACGCCCCTGCTGCAGAGCGGCGGCAGGAGGCGCATCCAGCCAGGCCAGCTCGGCAGGATCGTCAATACCCCACTGAGCCAGTTGCAGCGCCAGCGGCGCCAGATCCGCCTGGAGGATCTCGGCCTGACTCTGGGCCGCCAACTGTGCGTGCTGATCGGCAGACCAGAGCCGGTAACAGACACCCGGCTCGGTACGTCCGGCGCGACCGGCACGCTGCTCGGCGGCGGCGCGGGAGATGCGGCGGGTGTGCAAGCGGGTCATGCCGGATACCGGGTCGAAAGCCGGTTCACGGCACAGACCCGAGTCAATCACCACCCGCACTCCCTCGATGGTCAGGCTGGTTTCGGCAATCGGCGTGGCCAACACCACCTTGCGCCGACCGGGCTCAGCCGGACTGATCGCCTGGCGCTGGGCGGCAAAGTCCAACTCGCCATACAGCGGCGCAACATCCACAGTCGGCCAGACAGCCAACGAGTCCTGCAGCCTGGTTTGCAATCTGCGAATTTCCGCCGCCCCCGGCAGAAACACCAACAGGCTGCCACTGTCCGTGGCCAGTGCCTGCAGCACCGCCTGCTCCAGTTGCGGCTCGAGTGACTGGCCCGGCGCCACGGCTGCGCCATGCTGGATCTGCACCGGGTGCTGCCGGCCCTCACTGCTGACCAAGGGTGCGTCATCCAGCAACCGGCTGACCGCAGCAGCATCCAGGGTGGCGGACATCACCAACAGCTTCAGCGGCGACTCATCACGCAGGTACTGCTGGGTCTGCAGACACAACGCCAGCCCCAGATCGGCATCCAGGCTACGCTCATGAAACTCGTCAAAGATCACCAGCCCGACACCCGGTAACTCCGGATCGGCCTGCAACAGACGCTGTAGAATGCCCTCGGTAACCACTTCGATGCGGGTGACGGCACTGACCCTGGTTTCCAGACGAATGCGGTAACCCACCGTTTGCCCCACCGGCTCGCCGAGCATCTGTGCCAGCCGCTCGGCGGCGGCCCGCGCAGCAAGGCGGCGCGGTTCCAGCAGAATGATCTTCTGGCCCGCCAGCCACGGGCTATTGAGCAGCGCCAACGGCACCAGGGTGGTCTTGCCGGCGCCAGGAGGCGCCTGGAGTACCACGTTGGGATGACTGGCCAATTGCTGGTCCAGCTCACCCAGCACGGCGTGTACAGGAAGGTCGTTCATCAGTTCTCGCAATCAGTCTGGCAGCGTATAGTGATGGCTTACTGAATCACCTGCAATGTACGAGGATCGAAATGCATCTGAAGGCTCTGGCCAGCATCTTGCTGGGCACTACTCTGGTTACTCAATTAACAGCGTGCGGATCGATTTTCTATCCCGAGCGGCGCGGCCAGATCAGTGGGGAAATCGATCCCGGCGTGGCCATTCTCAACGGCATGGGACTACTGTTCTACGTCATCCCCGGCCTGATCGCCTTTGCCGTGGACTTTACTACCGGGGCTATTTATTTCCCGGATGAACGCTACACACTGACACCGGAACGCCTGGACGAGGCAGTTGATGCCGAAGGCGAGGTGAATCCGTTGAAACTCAAGGCAATACTGCGGCAGGATCTGGGGGTTGATCTACCGCTGGAACAGGCTCGGCAGCTGCATCACCCGCAAGCCGAACACCTGGCGCTGCTCGGCCTGCCGGCACGCGCCTGATGGACCTGACCGCTCAGCAGCGCAGTGAACGCAATGCCCGCTTGCTGCGGCTGGCAACCTATGCCTCGGTATCGGTCGCCGTCGCGCTGATCATACTCAAGGCCGTCGTCTGGTTCATGTCGGGCTCGGTGAGTCTGTTGGCCTCATTGATCGACTCTGTGATGGATGCCGGCGCTTCGGTGATCAATCTGGTTGCCGTCGCCTACGCATTGACGCCAGCAGATAAAGGCCACCGGTTCGGTCACGGCAAGGCCGAAGCCCTGGCGGGTCTGGCACAGTCCGTATTCGTTGCCGGCTCGGCCATACTGGTGCTGCATCAGGGTATCGACCACCTGCGCAATCCCCGGCCGCTGGATGCCGCCTGGTTCGGCGTCGCCGTGATGCTGACATCCATCGTCGCCACCTTGCTGTTGCTGAGCTTCCAGCGCCACGTGATCCGGCATACCGGCTCCACCGCGATACGCGCCGACGCCCTGCATTACCGCTCCGACCTGATGATGAACGCCAGCATCATCGCCGCTCTGGTACTCGCTCATTACGGCATACCCCAGGCGGACGCTCTATTTGGTATCGGTATCGCCCTGCTCATCGGCTTCAGTGCATTGCAGATTGGCCGAGATGCCGTGCAGATCCTGATGGATCATGAACTACCCGATGAGGTGCGCAAGGAAGCCCTGACCCTGGCTCGCGCCATACCGGGTGTGGTCGATGTGCATGACCTGCGTACCCGCGAATCAGGTCAGCAGTGGTTCATGCAATTGCATCTGGAGCTACCCGGTGACCTGCTGCTGAAGGACGCCCATGAATTGGGCGAGCAGGTACGGCACGCCATAGAGCGGCGCTTTCCGCAGGCCGATGTATTGGTGCACAAGGACCCGGTGTAAAGACAAGAAAAACGTAGCGAGCGAAGGCCAGGCAAGGCGAAATCCGACGAAGAAGCGCAGTTTACATATTGTAAATGAGCATTCTGAGGAGGCTTTCAACGCAGCATGGTCGAGCGCAGTAGTTTTTCCGGGCCCGCAAACGCCAACGGCCGACAAGGTCGGCCGTTGGCGCTGTGTCCATTGAGTATCCTTTTGGGATGTTGCCTGTCCCGTGGCCTTGTGGGCTGGGTAGCCGGGTGACGATCAGATCCGGTAGAACCTGTCGTCCCAGTGTCACTTTCGTAGAGCGTCTGGTTGGACTCGCCGGCAGGGGCTTGAAAACATGTGGTTATAATAGCGACGCCGCCGCGACATTTCTTGCCTTTTATTGCGCTATTTCGCTAATGTAGCGCAATAATACATCGATACACTTTGATTCTCGGCAATATAAAGAGAGAACACCATGCAAGAAGACAATCTTGACCGTTATGACCTGAAAATCCTTGCTGCCCTGCAGCACGATTCACGCATCAGCAACCAGGAACTCGCCGAGCGCATCGGCCTGTCGCCCTCGCCCTGCTCCAGGCGGGTCAAGCAATTGGAAGACGCCGGATTTATTACCCGTCAGGTCGCGCTACTCGCCCCGAAAAAGCTCGGACTGACGCTGACGGTCTTCGTGATGATCGGTATGGACCGGCATACTCCGGATCGTTTCGCCGGCTTCGAGGACACCATCCGCGCCTGTCCGGAGGTAATGGATTGCAGCCTGGTCACGGGGATGGAAGCCGATTATCAGTTACGGGTGATGGTTCCGGATATGGATCATTATCAGCAATTTCTGCTCGGTACCCTGACTCGTATCGAGGGTGTTTCCAGCGTGCGTTCCAGCTTCGTCTTGAACCAGGTGGTATCCAGTACGGAATTGCCACTCAATCATCTGGTCAGAAAGTAAACAGCCTTTTCCTTTCCTTACAGGAGTCCGTTGTGTCCTACGAAGAATTTGAAGCCCTTGCCCTGCCCCTGAGCCTCTTTGCACTGGTGGCCTTCATGGGCTTTATCGTCTGGGATCTGGCGAAAAAATCCAAGGCAGGACGCTACGGCACTATGGTGTTGTTCTTTGTTCTGGGTCTGGGGGTAGCGGCCTTCGTGATCAAGGAAATCGCGATCATGATCATCGGCTGATGTTACCGCCCTCGCCTCTCTTCTTGAATCGTGATTCACTGCGCGGATACTGTGGAAACAGGCCTGCCCACATCGAAGATAAGCAGGTGTTTTGCTATCTACCCGCTCTTGGAGCTGAGGAGCCACAATCATGACACCGCGCATCTGTGCCGAAACTCATGAAGTCGTCAACCAGGCACCACCGTTGGATGGCGTCAACCTGTACAACAGCGATCTGCCCTTGCAACAGTGGGTGCACCACTACCGGGGTGACTGGGCAACAGAGCAACTGTCGGCCTACGGGCAGTTGGCCGGCGGGCTCCTGATGCAGGCGGGCTTCCAGGCCAACGCCAACCCGCCAGTGTTCCATAGTCATGACCGCTACGGCCATCGTATTGATGTAGTCGAGTTTCACCCGGCCTATCATGAACTGATGCATGCCGGAATCGCCCATGGCATCACGTCCGCGCCCTGGACCGACCCACGCCCCGGCGCCCACGTTGCCCGCGCCGCGACCATGTATCTGCATAACCAGGCCGAAGCCGGCACCAGTTGCCCGATGACCATGACCTTTGCCTGCGTGCCCGCGTTGCGCCTGCAACCGAATCTGGCGGAGAGCTGGTTACCCAAGATATTGTCGCGCCAGTACGATCAGCGCAATCTGCCGATGGAACAGAAGACCGGTCTGACCATCGGCATGGCCATGACTGAAAAACAAGGCGGCACCGATGTGCGCGCCAACACCACGCGCGCCTGGCCAGTAGACAATCCAGGCCCGGGCCAGCCCTATGAGTTGCTGGGGCATAAATGGTTCTGCTCAGCGCCCATGTGTGATGCCTTCCTGACCTTGGCGCAGACCGATAAGGGCTTGAGCTGTTTCCTGCTGCCGCGCCACCGTCCCGATGGCAGTCGCAACCAGTTCTATATCCAGCGCCTGAAAGACAAGCTCGGCAATCAGGCCAACGCCTCCAGCGAAGTGGAGTTTCGCGGCGCATTGGCCTGGATGGTTGGCGAGGAAGGCCGCGGCGTACCGACTATTATCGAAATGGTTGCCATGACCCGCTTCGACTGCATGATCGGCTCCAGCTCACTGATGCGTCAGGCACTGACCCAGGCCATCCACCATTGCAGCCATCGTCAGGTGGGCGGTCGCGTACTGGTCGAACAGCCGTTGATGCAGAACGTACTGGCCGACATGGCACTGGAAAGCGAAGCTGCGGTGGCGCTGACCATGCGCATGGCCAGAGCACTGGATAATCTCGACGATGAATACGAAGCAGGATTCGCCCGACTGGTCACCGCGATCGGCAAGTACTGGATCTGCAAACGCGCCCCGGCCATGATCAATGAGGCCCAGGAATGCCTGGGCGGCGCCGGTTACGTGGAAGACAGCATCCTGCCACGGCTGTATCGGGAAGCACCGGTGAATTCGATCTGGGAAGGCTCCGGTAACGTGCAGTGTCTGGATGTATTGCGCGCGCTGACCAAGGAGCCTACCCTGGTGGAGATGCTGTTTACCGAACTGGGCGATGGCCATGGCGATTCGCACCTGAAAGCCCATATTCATACGCTGCAGCAACATTTTTCCGACAAGGACGACATCCAGTACCGCGCCCGCCAGCTGACCGAAGATATCGCCCTCGCGCTGCAGGCCAAGCTGTTGCTGGAAGCCGGCAACAGCACGGTGTCCGACGCCTTCATCGCCAGTCGGCTGCAACATCAAGGCCGAGTCTACGGCACCCTGCCGCGCGAACTGGATGTGGCTGCCTTGATTGCCCGCAGTGCACCGCAGGTTTAACTGGAAAGTCATGAATACTCGACCGCGCAAATCAGCCCAGTCCCGCCCAACCGGCCAGCCCCGGCGCCAGGCAGCACCGCCGCCAGCCAACCCGAAACTGATCGCATTGAACAAACCCTTCGATGTGCTGACCCAGTTCAGCGACGATCAGGACCGCGCTACTCTCAAGGACTTTGTCGATATACCCGGCGTCTACCCGGCCGGCCGCCTGGACCGGGACAGTGAGGGCCTGCTGTTGCTGACCAACGATGGCCGCCTGCAGGCGCGCATCACAGATCCCAAGCACAAACTGGCAAAGACCTATTGGGCACAGGTTGAAGGCGAACCGACCGAAGAACAGCTGCAGCAACTGCGCGCCGGTCCCGTGCTGAATGACGGCCCCACCCGCCCTGCAGACGTTGAGCAGATCGCCGAACCAACACTCTGGCCACGCAACCCGCCGGTACGCTTTCGCAAGAACAAACCCACCTCCTGGCTCGCCATTACCATCCGCGAAGGCCGCAACCGGCAGGTACGACGAATGACTGCAGCAGTGGGCCTGCCAACGCTGCGGCTGGTACGGGTGCGAATCGGGGATTGGGTGTTGCAGAATCTGCAGCCGGGGGAATGGCGGGAGTTGTAGCCTCGGGCTAGGCATACAGGCATAAAAAAACCCCTGCATCTTTCAATGCAAGGGTTTCGGATATGGCGCAGTGGACGGGACTCGAACCCGCGACCCCCGGCGTGACAGGCCGTGCCAGCCAGAAAGTGTTAATCGACCTTATTTTACGGCCATTGATTTTAAAGGGTTTTATTCTAAACCATCAGCTTTTCAGACTGATGCAGATTGAGATCAATTGAAGGAAATCATCTGGTCACGGTCACGGAAACCAATGTTTTTAGTGACTAGTTTTTAGCCACTTTTCAACACATTTTCGTATCCATGCAGGCGCTGGCGACGATAGCTGTAAGAACAGCCTGCCCAACAAGGCGCTACCAGACCTGGTTGCGGCCGCGCAGTATGCCTCAGCCCAATCCGATGGACAAGAAAGCCTTTCATTACTGCAACCCCCCTTCGCTGTAAGTGGGTATAGACACAAAGCACTGTTTAACCGTACAGTCTATAAATCATTGTCGGCTCACTCCCATCCTTTCCATCGAGATTTCAATGGCAAGGGCGTCAGTCGGAGCGAGCCTTTGAGTACGTCGGCATGCCTAGGTTGAAACAAAGCACCCAGACTACAGAGATCACGCTCCACCCCGCTGCACTCGCTGCCCACACATGGAGCAGAGAGTTACACCGCCGATTCAACCGATCCGCACTCCCGGAAGCCATGCAAACGGCCTTGGCACAGCATCCGCTCCAATGCATCGCTACTCCCAACACATTTCAGCTGTACGCCCCTCTCTGGACAAGCATCCTATGGCAGACTGATCAACCGCCCATCGGCACACCATTAGTTTGCCTAACTCCAGACGAAATATCGGAAGTAGAGATTGAGCGTGCTGCCTGGGTTTCGGTGCTTGGCGAGGTGTTCAACAGCCTCCACCCTCATGCAATATCAGACCTGCGGGATACACTGAAAGAGTCCATGTCGCATGGCCTGCACCGGGAACTGTTCAATACCAAAACGCTAAATGACCAGCTCATATGCAAATGGACAGGTATCTCACGGGCAGCTCTCGGCGAACAACGGCGGCGGAAACGTACCCCACTGTGCCCGCCAGCAACCACGCAGGCAATAGTCGACGCATTGAACCAGCCATGGGGTGACGATGAATAGCCCGGACGGCCAAGTAGCCTTTCTCAACGCTCTTATTCCAACAAAACTTCCGGATACAGTACGGCAGACCTCCCTGGGTTATCTGCATCAGCTCTGCCTACCACTGCTTCAAGAGCACCAACGCGCTGGTGACATGCTGAACCTGCCCGCTGAATACCTCAGTTACTCCTCTCAGCACTTTCCCGCAGCCAGTACTGACAGAGCAGCCGCTCATAAAACCCTGGTCACCTCAAAGCTCTTGACGTTATCACCGCTCGCATCCGCATTGAACACACCTTGGGGCTCCCTCCCCAACGCAGAGAAGTACGAACAGTGGTTGGGGCTAGTGATCCTGTGCTGCTGTAGTCTGCATATCAAAGGAGATCATAACAGTGCGATTGAATCGGCACTTCGGGAAATCCGCTTGATCGCAACAAACGCCAATCATCAGCCGTTGCTGGAGCTGCTGCCGTCTCCACAAGATTTCGACTACCTCCTCCAATTGGACGAGCATCTGCATGAGCTACGGAAGAGCTATCTCAACTTGCCTTCTGTACAACAGCAGGGACTTGGCTATCTGACTGTCGTAATCCGTAGTGTTGCGCGAAACCGGAAAGGGGTCACTCGCCAGCGAGGCGAATCTTCCAGCCCAACCTCAGTCCCTCCAACTCCACAGACTGCAGCCACCTTTTTCGTTCCGTTGATCGATACCGGCGTGGATGACCCGGAGTTTCGTATTGAAAAGCTGACCAGCTTCAGCAAAGCCAGTGAAAACGAGGATAAGCCGACAACAATCGTCACAAGCGTTCCCTATCGCTTTCACGATCGTAGCCTGCATAAAAAGGAAATCGCTCTTCAGGCTATTCACAGCATACGACTTGCTGAGCAAATGCGTGTGCGGCAACAATCGCTGCCCTGCTCTTTCGAACAGGCCTCCGAGTGGGACATCGAGCATCTGGTTACCCACGCATTGTCGGCTTTAACCAGAAATGACCATACCGCTGGCTGGGTGTTGCTATCGCTGCTAAGTGGACGGGATCCCGGCTGGCACCTTCCCAATGCACATAAAGTACGGATCACGATCATTAATCAGGCCCCTTGCCGTACCCTCACACATCGGGTGCCTGCAGGCCGTCAGCCCAATCATCTGGACGCTCTGTTACCCGCTGTTCTGAATACACTGCATCTTCCTCTACCCCAGCAAATGACTGCCTGGGTTGAGTCGGCACCACTCCAAGCGCCGCTACCGACAGCACAGGTACTACGCACCTGGCTGAAGGCTATCAACCAGGCACACAGTACCCGGCTGACCATGGGCAGAATTAACCGCTATATGGAGCATTGGCTCCTGAATCAGGGTACAGATCGCGCCGTTATTGCACTGATACGTGGTGACGCTCATCAGGGACGCCCCAGCCTTTCCTATAGCCACCAAGAACGTATTGATGTACTCGCACACCACTATCGTTTCATCAACGCCGTGTTCGACCTCTCGGGGCAGCAAGCTTCGCTACCGCCCATAAAGGCCAAATCAGGTGCCCTCGGAAGCCGCCTGCACTTGCCCGGTCGGGTACTGCACAACCTGTTCAGCGTACTTGCTCAAGCGTTTAATTTGGAAAAAGATTTCATTAATTTCCACAACAAATACGTAGTTTACGTGTGGGCACTTCTTTCGTTCGTGACAGGCCATAGAGACGTAAACGCCCCCATGGGCCTGCTGTCAGACCTGAATCCGCACCAGCAGACCTGGTGGATAAGCGACAAAGAGCGAAGGCATGGCTTGGCTGCGCGGACGTTAGTCGTGCCTGCTACCGCTATTGAGCAAGTCAACTTATATAAAGAGCACCTCAGCGACATCGCCAGCTACGCTCGCCTAAGTATTGCAACTGTATGCGCACGCTGCGAACGCACACTCAGCGGCGATGAGAATTCATTATTTTTTTTGGAAGAAAATGATGGAGCGGTTGTGCCTGTCGAAATTACCCCTTCCCGCCTGGCGCTCATCCTGGGGGAGCAGTTGCCTTGGGCACGTAACTGGGGCAGGCACCACATGCGCAGTGAGTTGCTAAGATACCAAGTCAGTCCGGAAGTGATTGATGGCTGGATGGGCCACGAAGAGCTGGGCGAAGAAGCAATGGGACCATTTAGCCAACTGGGCATGAGCCAGCTCCGGCGTGTAGCTGACGTCATACAAGCAATCCTCACTCATCACGAAATCAAGGCGCTACCCGGATGGAAAACCCGCTGACTGCTGATGCCCAGCAAACCTATAGGAATGTTCGTCTCGGGCGTGATAGCCGCACCGCAGCGAGGCGCCGTGAGGACGAAAGAACCATCCAAGCTGCGCTTACTATTCTTCAGGAAATCATCCCGGGACTATTCAGAGCGCAGCCTGACGCAAGCCAGTTCGCAGAACTCTGGCCAAAAGCCGATAAGGCCATTGAGCAGCACTTGGGCAACCCCACAGCGTACCGCCGGGTTTACAGCTGGATCAGAAAGCAATTAGAAGCTGGAAATCAGGCCGGAATCTGGGTCATCGATATCCCGCCACCCATCGTCACTCTCCGCCAACGCAGATCCACACGAACTCTGCGACGACATCAACACGCCAGGCTTGTTGCGCTGGCGGAGGACAGCTGGAAAACGAGGTTAACAACAGCAAACTCTGTTAGCCCGTCAGGGCAGTTGGCAAGACTGCTCCTGTCTTCGATCATGTATGGCGGATTAAACCGAGCACTGCTGTGGCCAGCTCTGGCTGAGGCACTTAACCAACCCAAACCACTATGCGGTAACAGTTCACTCTGCTGGATTCCCTTGCACATACCCCCAGGGCAAGGCTGGGCCAGCAATCGAAAGCAACCGGATGATAGTGCAGACTCGGAAAAACCAGTCTGCGAGGTTCACTACTTTCCCGACTCGATTACTCTGGGTCTGTTACGCCAGTACCTGAGCAGCAAAGATGGAAAAAAACCGCAGGCTCCGGGCAATCTATCGGCCTGCCTTGAACTTATCAATAAAGAGCTGAAAGCATCCTTCACCCAACGCCAGCTTGAATGGGGTGGCGTGACGATAGCTGAAAGCCAACCAGGCGTTGAGTTACCGCAAGTGCTGGTTGAATATGCGACGGGGAGACAGCCGAGTAGCAGCCTACCCGCGTGTTATTGGAATCGTTTGCTACGACCCAGCATCGGCCCATGCGGTGAGTATCTACTTGCAGATTTTGCGGTTTTCAGCGGCCCCGTATCCCAGCTGAGCAGGACACCTACCAAGAAGCAGCGCCGCCCCCATATATTGTCCAAACTGACGCGCATATTCAAAGTTGATCCCGCCAAGCCCAGGACCAAGCGCCAATTGATCACCGAGCTCGCTGCGCTGGCAGACGAGTGCGGGAAAGTCTCTGAGCAGGTGCTGCTTGGCTGGCTAATTCATCATCTCAATGAGCGTGGTAATGCTGAGTCCACCGCGCGGCGATACATGAATACAGTAGCAGCGGAGTGGCTGAACGCCACAGAGCCGCATGACCTGCTAAGTTTTGACCAGGAAGACTTCCAGTCGCTGTACTCGCACATACTGGACACGCAACGCAGTCAGAAGGAACGCGCATACCGCGCAGGGCGATTGGAGGATCTGCACCAGTTTGGTGTTCAGACAATGGACTTTCCGCCACTCCATGAGCCATTGCAAGAAGGCTCCGGTACCGCTCCTCATGTCAGCGCCGCTATCGTGGATGAACCTCTTTTTTCTGGGCTGCTATTACAATGCGACCAGTTCAAGGATATAACTCCGCTTCACCGCACCATGCTCAAATGTTTTCTGATCATGGCTTTCAGGACAGCCCTGCGTCCTGGCGAAATAGCCAAGCTGCGCTTGCGGGATATCGAGCCTTCCCCAGATGCTTGGTTGTTTGTTCGCGACAACAAGCACGGCAGCAACAAAACGGCAGCAGCGTTACGCAAGGTCCCCCTTTTCCCACTGCTGACAGAACCAGAAAGTCAATTGATGCGCGACTTTATCGGAAGCAGGCGCCTTAATAGCCAAAGCAGTGCAGAACTGCTGTTTCACCAACCGGACAACCCAAGAGAACCCCTGGATACGAGAACACTGTCCATCGTAGTGAAAAAAATTCTTGCGGATTTGAGCGGTGGCCTCTACTACCGGCTTTACCATCTGCGGCACAGCGCCCTGACACGCCTTCAGCTATTGATACACCATGATCAGGTTTCACTCCCAGCTGAAGTCGACACACTTATGCCCTACCCGCCCATGCATCGGCAAAACTTGCTGGAAAAGATCTGTGGCCAAGGTCGCCTGAGGGACCGATACCAGGCAATCGCCGTTCTGGCCGGTCATAGCAGCCCCGGTATTACCCTCAGCACCTACATGCACTTCAGCGACCTGCTGCTCGCCCTACACTTGAAGAAAAATAGACGCAGCCTATCCAGCACAGAAGCTTTCGCGCTGCTAGGCCTGCGACGCCACCGTATCAGCCACATGCGTAGAAACAACTTGTTAATCACACCCGCAGCATTAACAGGCTATCTGCACAAGCGGCTCACTCGATTTATTCAAGCCCGACAGCCCATCCGGGGCAATGACAAGCTCCGACCTATTCAAACAGCCAAGATGCGTATGGACCAGACAGCTTATATCAAAGCCCTGGGTGTGTTGGGCAAGATCCAAACTGGGCAGGACCCTGCTGAAACGGCGGTGTACTACCAGCTGTCCCCAGCGCAAATCAAGCATTGGCACCAAGCAGCATTAGCTTTACGAGAACTGGCAACCGACAAAAACGCATCGCGTTTATTCCCTAAAAGCCGCCGTCATCAATTGCTGCCGCCAGAACCTGTCGACGTATCAGAAAAACGTGACCTGGCCACCGCGCACCGTCATTGCCGAAAACTCTTTGCAAAAAGTCATAGCCGCCCTGAGCTGCTTTGGTTGATCGAGTACACCTTGACCCACATCAACAGCGCTCACTCCGGCATCAGTTTCCACAGTGCCCAGGACTTTAGACGGTACATGAAGACAGTGACCCAGGTATTTGAGTGGCCGCGCTGGCGTTTGCATATTGGTGTTATGGACACCGAGGTCTTATCGCAGTGGCGCTGCGGTGCCCTGCTGATGGAATACAGCCTGATGAAACAAGAGGCAAGATTCGCTCATGGAAAAGGGATACTGAAGCTCCGCCACCCGGAGGAAAAAGGACGAACGGAAGCGGGCAAGAAAGGGTACTCATCGCACACGCTTATCACCTTGTTCCATCGACTGGCTATCGTCCTATTTGCACCTGATGATATTCGTGCTTGGCAAGGCTGAAGCGCAATCCGGAGGTGAGAGTGGGAAGACGACGACCTGCCCGACTGGATTTATGAGTCGGTGGAAACACCCCCACGGGCGTGGGGAAGACCTGGCAGTGGTACTGCTCGGCACGCCCGATTGATTCACTGGTGGAGCTTAAAGCCCGGGCGGATCTGCATGGGCGCAGGCTGCTGCCGCATGAGATAGACATAATGCGCCGGTTGGCATCGGTCGAGGCCAAGGTGGCGGCGCAGCAGTGACCGGGCCGATGCGGCTTGATATGCTCAAGCCTTTTGCATGGAGAGTAAGATATGCGGATGCTGATGGTGGTGTCGTTAGCCGGAGTGTTGGCGGGGTGTGCTATGCCTTTCGATGACATGCATAACAACCAGTATATGAATCATCAGCCTCAAGCCGTGCCCGCTGGGATGGCCGGTAGCTGGACGGGAGTGATGGGCCCTACCTCATGACGCTGCAGCTGAGCGAAAATGGCGGTGGCAAGCTCTGTAACTCCTATGGCGCCTCCAACTACCTGCAGGTGGTGAAATACAGCTCGGGCATGGTTTACATACAGGATGGCACAAGAATGTCAGTTGTTCTTAACGGCGATACGCTGACAGCGAAATTCCCTTACACTGGATCGAAGCCTGCAGACTTTCAGCGGGACAGCGATCTAGCCATGGCCGCGCCCTATTGCAGGCAGAACCTTTAAACGTAAGACAGATCATCAAGACCCGCTTCGGCGGGTTTTTTATGCCCGGAGATATCGGGGTAATCCCCCAGGTTCATCGCACTTTACCGGAAACACTACTTTGATCTTCAGGAAGAAGTAGTCGTTATCTACGTCCTGGTGGGAGACTATTGCACTGGTCCTGGCCGACCAAGTGAGCAAGGCTGCAGGAACGACTGAGTTGAAAATTACCGGACGAGGTGAGGGATAGGATTAAGAGCCTGGAATGGCTTATTGGGGCGGCAGATCAGCGGTGTTTTTCAAGATAGCTGTGGTGAGTTCAACCGGTCAGTGCAACTATTTCGTTTAGTTTCTCAGCTGGTGATAAGTATCTCAACGTTTTCCGTGGGCGTTGATTCAATCGCAAGTGTAGTGGTCAACTGATTCCGGACACAGTTTTAAGTTTTTCTTCGGCCACCGCCGGAGCGAGCCCGCCATTGAAGGCGTGGGGACGCTTCTGGTTGTAGTACCCCATCAGGTAGTTGCTGATATCCTTCCGGGCAGCTGCCAGGCTGTGATACCCCATCGGCGGTATCCATTCCGTTTTCAGACTGCGGAACAGCCGCTCCATAGGAGCATTATCCCAGCAGTTGCCTCGACGACTCATGCTTTGCACCATACGGAAGCGCCACAGCCTCTGCCGGAACTTGCGACTTGCATACTGTGATCCTTGGTCAGAATGGAACATCACCCCATGAGGGCGCCCACGCTGCTCCCACGCATGCTCCAAGGCCTGTACCACCAAGTCCGCATCAGCGGTGTCAGACATGGCCCAGCCGACGACGCGACGGGCATACAGGTCCAGTACCACCGCCAGATAACTCCAGCGCTGCCCGGTCCAGATATAGGTGATATCACCGCACCAGACCTGATCTGGTTGCGCCACATCGAACTCCCGGTCCAAACGGTTGGGGATATCTAGCCGCTCCACGGTGGCCTGCTTGTACTTATGGGGGCCTGGTTGCTTACAAATCAGGCCAAGCTCTCCCATCAAACGGCGCACCTTGAAGCGGCCGATGCCGACGCCTTGATCGTTCAGCATGTCCTTGATGGTGCGGCTACCTGCCGAGCTGCGGCTTTTGTTGAACAGCTCGTTAATCTGGGCCCTCAGGGCTACACGCTCAGCATCCACACGCTGTATCCTCTGGCGGTGTTCGTAGTAACAGGAACGGTTGATATCAAAGGCTGCGCACACCATGTCAACGGGGGCCTGCTCTCTCAACTGGTCAATCAGCGTGTACGTTTCCAGTCGTCCGACATCAAGAGAGCGGTAGCCTTTTTTAGGATGGTCTTCTCCATCTCCAGCCGCCGGCACCGCTCTTCCAACTCCTGAATGCGCTGCTGCTCTGGTGTCATGGCTTTGCCTTTAGGGGTGACACCCTGCCGCTCCTCAGTGAGCTGTTTAACCCACTTGCGCAGGACGCTTTCAACCACGCCCAGCGATGTGCTGGCTTGGGTAATGCTGTAGCCTTGGTCCAGCACCAGGCTGGCTGCTTCCTGTTTGAATTCAGGGGTAAAAGTACGTCGCTTTCTTGTCATCGAACACCTCTCAATGGCGAGTATTGTCGCCTAGTTGGTGTCCGGTTTCATTAGACCACTACATGTACGAGCATTGTGAATCGCGACTGGCGCTCCACCAGCGTGGCAATATGCGAGTTCTTAGAGCCCGAGATCAAGTCACCTTCCCAGTGGCCGGGTACTGCACGATCTTCTACTTCAGGCGGACGCTCCCGAATAGAGATGGCATCAACGATACTTGTCTTTCGCTCCGTCGCCTCTGTGGTCGAATGCTTTGACCTTCGCATCCCTCGTCGAGAACGCAGGTGCTTTACCAGCTCTTTTTTCAGCACACCTCTGGCCTGGACAAATAAGCTGCGGTAAATGGTTTCGTGGGATATCTGCATCGCTGAATCGTCCGGGAATTGGCGCTGAAGCCAACCTGATATTTGTTCAGGCGACCAGTCTAGCTGAAGCTTCTTCGCTACAACTTGCTGAAGCACTTGGTTTTCAGCCAGCAAACACTGTTTGGGCCGCTTCGCTTGATCCCATGCTCTTTTATCAGCGGTGTTTGCACGATATTTTGTGCGACCACCGTTACGACCAACCTCCCGGCTTACTGTCGAAACGGATCGGTCAATCAATTTGGCTATGTGCCGCAGCGAAAGCCCGGCAGACAATCCCCGCGAAATCTCTTCTCGCTCCGACAGAGAAAGAAGGAGATCGGACCGCGTCCGATTTGGAGGCGAGATACCACCATGAATGGCTAACACGCCGCTGATGGAGCCTGCGTGTTTACCCAGCGCTCGGCCTATTTCACTCAGAGACTGTCCTTTTCGCCATCTAAGCCAGAGCTCTCGCTTTTGTGAAGCTGAGAACCCGCGCGCCTTCATCGTTGCCATGAGTGAATGCCCAGTTTTGTGATAAATGAAGTATGTTGCATTCACCGGTTGAACTCACCGTCACTGTTTTCATGCTAAGCCGCTTGCTTCATAGGCCGTTCCTTTTCCGAGTTCAACGTCGTCGACCCAACAGGCTCGCGTTTTCTGACGGGGCGGGTACCCCAGCGTGACGGCATACTGTGTTTGGCCTGCTCCAGTGCCCGCTTGCGCTGCTCCAGCAGCACAGCATCGTCGCCGCTATGGCGTTGCTCCGGTGTCACGAAGCGCAGTTTGCTGTGCCGATGCTCGGTGTTGTACCAGCGAACGAACCGGTCTACCCACATCCGTACATCTAAGGAAGGTCTGAAAAAGACTTCCTGAAAAGGTAAAATGCGTCAGCGCCATTTTCGAGACCACCGCATGAAACAGATGAGCTTTGCAGACGCCGAATACGCTGGTAAACGTAAGCAGACCCGCCGTGAGCGCTTTCTGCTGGAAATGGATCAAGTGGTTCCCTGGAAGCCATTGCTGGCGCTGATCGAGCCGCACTATCCCAAGGGCGAAGGTGGTCGACCTGCTTACCCGCTCGACGCGATGCTGCGAGTTCATCTGATGCAGAACTGGTTTGGGTACAGCGATCCAGCGATGGAAGAAGCGCTGTATGAAACCACCATCTTGCGACTCTTCGCGGGCCTTCAACTTGATCGCATTCCGGATGAAACCACTATTCTCAACTTCCGTCGGCTGCTGGAACGCTACGGCCTGTCCACGGCGTTGTTCGAAGTGGTCAATCGTTACCTGGGTGAGCACGGGCTAATGCTGCGCCACGGCACCGTGGTCGATGCAACCATCATTCATGCACCCAGTTCGACCAAGAACAAAGAAGGTAAGCGCGATCCTGAGATGCATCAGACCAAGAAGGGTAACCAGTATTATTTTGGCATGAAGGCCCACATTGGCGTTGATGCTGAGTCAGGGCTGGTTCACAGTCTCGTGGGGACGGCGGCCAATGCGGGCGATGTTACTCAGGTAGACAAGCTTCTGCATGGCGAAGAAACCCATGTATGCGGTGACGCCGGCTATACCGGCGTTCAGAAACGGGATGAACACAAAGGGCGCAAGGAGGTGGTCTGGTCGATTGCGATGCGCCCAGGCAAGCTCAAGACATTGAGCAAAACCAAGCTGATCGAGAAAGGCTTGCGCCGAATCGAGCGGGCCAAAGCCAGTACACGAGCCAAGGTCGAGCATCCGTTTCGAGTGATCAAATGCCAGTTCGGATTCACCAAGGTGCGCTACAAGGGCCTGGCGAAGAACACGGCCCAGTTGCATACCTTGTTCGCCCTGGCCAACCTATGGATGGCCCGAAAACAGCTGTTAAGTGCAGGATAAATCCGCCCGGAGTACTGGGTACAGCGGCCTGGATGGCCGAAAAGGGGCTGCAACGCGCTGAAAACGCGACTGAGGGCGATGAAATCGTTCCTGAAATGTTTTTTTTGTGAGCCGAGGTCATAATCGCCGCCCATATGGCCGGTATTTCAGACCTTCCCTAATGCCAAGGCGTGCCACCGAGGGCGAACTCTGCGTGGACGCAACTTGTGCGACCTTGAAATAATGTTGAAGAATACGTATCGGGTTAGCTCAAATAGATGGTCAAAAAAAGCCTAGCCAATATAGATCGAAATCTGATGTTTTTGGCTAGCCACTCTTCCTTTGGCCATCATGGGTATAGAATTCTGCCGTATTAGTGCCATGTACTCGATTAAATCACCGTGTTGGACGTCCGCTTTTGAGGACCAATTAATAACGCTTCTAACAAGCTGGTTAGAAACGCAGCGCCGACGGCCCCGACCAATGTGAGAATGACCCGCGATACGGTTGAATCAAGCGGCGCATTGGTCGCCAGCGCGCCAACGATCAGCGCAATCATCACCGAAAAGGCAAACTGGTAAACCATGTGCGGAGCCCGGCCGCTGATCATCCGGCTCGCCAGAAAAAGCCCGCCAAGAAATATCAGGATCACCAACACGCTCAGATGCGCCACTAGAGTGAACAGCCCCAGGATCAGCAGCGCCAAGCCGCCACCAAGGACCGTGGCAAAGGTGCGTTCCAGCGCTTCGGCCCAGAGTTTCTCGCGGGTTGGAAATACCAGCACGAACACTGCAGCAACCGCGAGCATCAGGCTCGATTCATCCACCACGGTATATAGCCAAAATATAAGTCCGAACAGGACTGCACCGCGGATCACGGCTCTGAGTAGATGTTGTCCCTGCTCATCGGGCTGATAGACCTCGATCAGATTGTCCTTTGCTGCCGCCGGCAGCAGACAATAGAGCACGGGGATAATCGCCAGAGCAGCAATGCTGGCTTCAATAAAGGCATCACGCATCAGTTCCATGACCATGATCGAGTGCATTCCCATCACCGACATCAGGACAGTGCCGATCAGGATAAGCATGCCAATGGGGCTCCCGGTTCTTAGGATCAGGTAGTACGGAAATATGCAGCACAGCGCCATGATGACGAGTAAGACACCGGGCATCGGCCTGGTCAACGAGACGATCGTTGAAAATAGAGTAATCACCACCATCATTGCCACCGGTCCGCCAATGGCTTTCTTGATATCAAAGGCCTTGCGCATGCCAGCCATCAGGCCAATGGTCAAGGCGGGCATGATCATGGGCATTGGCGACTGCACCAGCAGTGCAATCAGCAGCCCGAGTACGGCTCCACTGGCCAGACGAATGGCAAACAGTGGGTCATCTTCCCGACGCGGGCGTGGTGCTACATACATGCTAATGACCTCAGTACAGATAAGACAGATAGGCACGTATATGCAAAAGCAGCGAGGACAGCCAGGCTACCGGATTGCTGGTGCCGCTGGCATACACCACTACACTGACCTTCCCGCCGGCACGTACGCTGCGCGGCCAGTCCTTCAGCCCGTTTTCCAGTTCCACCTGAACAGGCATTCGCCGGGCCGGCTCAAACCACTCGCTCTCCGGTTGATTCTGCATAAGTCCTCCGGCTGAAGGACGCCCCGGGTCAATACCCCAGGCAATGCTCTTAACCCGGCCGTTGAAAAGCTTGCCTGGCACCGCATCGAACAGTATCTGGACCTGATCGCCGGGCTCGACATTACCAAGCTGGTTCTCACGCAGATCAGCAGTAATCCAGGCGCCTCTGGCATCGAAGAAGGTCATTGCCGGTGTACCCGGTGAAACGTACTGACCGATAGCCAGTTGCATGTTGGTGATTACCCCGCGGGTTGGCGCGGTGACGGTAGTGAATTCCAGATCCAGCTGGGCCTGCTCCAGTCCGACCTGTGCTGCACGGATATCGGGGTTTTCCATGCCGCTCTCTCCCAGCGCCAGCATGGCACTGTCCAGATCCGCCTGGGCCCGCTTAAGCTCGGCCTGGGCCGTTCTGAGTTCGGCCCGCGCATCGTCACCCTGCATTTCCGACATTACACCCCGTCGTACCAGCTCCAGGGTGCGACTGGAGGAGGACCGGGCATTCTCCAGGCCGGCGCGGGCCTGGGTGACCGCTGCCTGGGACGCAACAATCCCGGCAGCTGAGGCGTCGGTGGCCTGAATCGTCTGGGCAAGACTGGCCTCGGCCTGTCTCACCGCCAGCTCAAAGGGCCTGGCATCCAACTGAAAAAGCGGCGTGCCAGCTTCGACGATGTCACCATCTTGCACATACACCTGGGTTACCTGGCCAGCTACCCGAGGCGTCAGCTGGGCAACATATCCAGCCACGGCCCCGCGTGGGGTATAGGGTGCCATGCGATCAGTGACCACATACCAGATCATCAAGAGAACCAGGATTCCCAGCAAAATGCCGGCGAGTTTTTTTGCCGGTCCGGCTTTGGCCGGGGCTGGTTCTTCCTGTTCCGGGGTAGCTATGGTCTGTTCCGCTTCCAGCGGTTGCGCGTCATGCTGTCGAGCCATTTCGTTTCCTGTCGGTAAAGGGGGATGCTCTATTGTGAATAATGAGTGCCTAGCGGGTGCCTATCAGCCAATTCACCGCCTAGGCAGGACAATCAAAGTAGCCATTCAATCGGCAATATCGAGAGTAGAAACACGCCGCAGCGCTTGAGGAAGCCCGTATTCGGCTCCTGATCATAGCGGATCTCCCTGTCACCCACGCGCTCAACCCAGTAAAGCCGATCATTATCATCCAAGCGAACCTCATAGGCGTTGGATGGAATGGCGCTTTCAAAAGCGTGATGCACCGTCTGAGACAATGGCGGGCTGTCGATGACAAAGCCTAGTTCAGTATTCAGGTTGGCCGAACGCGGATCGAAATTGAACGAACCGACAAACATCCGCTCGCCGTCCACGGCAAAGGTTTTTGCATGCAGACTGGAGCCGGAACTGCCAAACGGCCCAGCGCTTTCATTGCGTTCAATATGCGGCGACAGCTGGCGCATTTCAAACAATTGAATGCCCGCCCTGAGCAGATCCTTGCGCCGCTTGGCATAACCGGCATGTACTGCAGCCACGTCGGTGGCATCGAGCGAATTGGTCAGAATGCGGACGTTAATGCCCCGATTGGCCAAGGCAGTGAAGGCTTCGACGCCGGCGGCTGTTGGTACGAAGTAAGGCGAGACCAGCGCTACCTTGTCCTTCGGCTCACCGAGAATTTGTCCAAGCTGATAGGTCAGCTTGCCTTCGCGCGGCGTCTCACCCAAGCCCTTAGCCGGATCATCGCTGACCATGCGGGTCTCGGCCCATTCCAAATGCAACTCTCCGGCCAGCAGCAAACGAATAAAGTCTGACTGGGAAACCGCTTCAACATAATCCTTAGCAGCGTCGTCTCTTTCCAGGACCGCCGCGGTTTGGCTCAACTGCGCGAGGCTTTCATCAGAAACCGCAGGTACGATCTGTTCAACAGGATACGAGGACCCGCTGGCCCAGTAACGGTCAAAATCGGTCGAAACATGTTCGACAATCGGACCGACCGACAAGACATCCAGGTCGGCAAACAGAATGCCCTCGGTCGCACCGAAATACTCATCCCCGACATTCCGACCGCCGACAATGGAGGCCTGGCTGTCCGCCGTGAAGGACTTGTTATGCATACGCCGATTGGCCCGGGAGAAATCCGTGATATAGCCCAGCCACTTGGGGTTGCGTACCTTGAAGGGATTGAACAGGCGCACTTCGATCTGTGGATGCAACGCCAATGCAGCCAGTTCGGTATCCAATCCCGCGGTGCCGTTGTCGTCCAGCAGCAGCCTGACGCGCACGCCGCGGTCCGCCGCTTCGTGGAGCTCCTCAAGCAATAACGTGCCGGTAATATCGCCATGCCAGATGTAATACTGCACATCCAGTGTCCGCTCCGCAGTCCGGGCCAGTAGCACCCGTGCTGCAAAGGCGTCATGGGGATCCGCCAAGGCATGTATGCCGCTTTTGCCTGGGTGCGCTACGACCCTCGGTGCCAGCGCCTGACCAAGCCGAGTTGCCTGACCTTGCTCGGCACTCAGGGCCGTAGATGCCGTCTTATTGGATATCGGCAAAGTGCAACCTCCTAGCAATGCAGCAGAGAAAAGAATAACGGGCAGCCATTTGCCTATTGTCATCGAATGGGGAAAGTCAGAAATAAACCTGTTCACTGATATCGTCCTTAAATGTGCTGTTAGGGGCGGGTGTGGTGTTCCCGGTGTTCCCAGGGCGAGTCGCCGGTCAATAACATGTCATCGGCTCCCTCTAGCGTGACAGTCACGGTGCGGCCGGCAATCAACTCGATCCCCTCAGGTACCGTGTCTATACTGATGCGCACCGGAATCCGCTGGGCCAGACGAATCCAGCTGAAAGTGGGATTGACGTTGGCCAGCAAGGTTCCCGAGGCGGTGGTGCGCTCCCGGTCGTCGATACCGGCTGACAACCCCTCCACATGGCCGGTAAGAGGCTGATCTTCCCCGACTATATGTATGGTCGCCTGGTCGCCCACATGAATGTGCTTCAATTTGGTCTCTTCAAAATATCCCGCGACATGAAAGCTATCGCTATCCACCAGCGCCATTACCGGTTCGCCCGCAACGGCATAGGCACCTGGGCGCAGCGACAGGTTGGTAACGATACCGTTGACCGGCGCTCGCACGTCGGCCCGCTCCAGATTGATATCGGCCAGTTCGAGATTGGCCACCGCTTCCTGGTATTGCGCCTGGGTTTCTTCCATAGCAGATTGACGGTTATCTCGTTCCTGTTGAGAAACAGCATCACGCAAGGTTGAATAGCGATTCCATTCCCGCACCGCCGAGTCCTGCCGGGCTTTTGCCGAGGCTACCGCAGCGGTGGCGCGGTCGAGCGCGTTCTGCAGCCGGACCTGGTCCAGGGTGAATAGCACATCGCCGCGTTGCACGATTTGGTTGTCGCGCACCTGAACAGTTTCGATCCGCCCCGATACATCCGCCGCAAGGGCCACCACATCCGCACGGATCTTGCCGTCCCGGGTCTGCGGGGCATAGGTGTAATAGGAATAGAGCTGCCAGAGGACAAACACTGCAGCGATGGCTGCCACAGCAGTCACCACTTTCTTGGATAAGCGAGCCAGGGTAATCCGAGACATTGGGGGTAAAGTATCCTTGTCAGATGGTCAGACTGCGCAATACCAACATAGCGATGCCGGTCAGCAGTAGAAACAAAGCAGCATCGAACAGGGGACGCTGCCAGACAGTGCGGTAGAACCCAACGGATTCCAACAGCCTGGACAATAACTGGCGGCTGAAGAAAGCCAGTACGATACACAGCAGCAAAGGTGATATGAATACGCCTGCCACGTTGATCTCGCCAATCATGCTGAGAGCTCCCAGGCCGGGGCTTGCCCAAAGAGCACCATGCGCAGGCCAACCAGAGCACGGATAGGTACCGCGTTGTTAGCTTGATGCCACAGCGTGTTGAGCGCGCCATCGATCATGACAAGCAAGGCCACAGATGGCGTTTCACGATCAATGTCGTCACGCAGATGCCCTAGCAGACGGTCAGCCTTTTCCCGCTGGCCGGCACTCTGTGCATTGGCCCAGATACGCAAGTCGGCCACGTTGCTACCGATGCTCACGCGCTTCAGCAGATTGGTACTGAGCTCGGTTTTGCCTGATGCCACCAAGCGCGTGGTCATGGAGGCCAGCCGATCCAAGGTGCGAGTGATGTGCACCTGCTGGGTTTCCGCGCTGGCGCTGTGGCTGAGCCGGATGGTTTCCCGGGTTTCCATTCGCATAAAGCGCAGCAAGGCATGCTCGGCACCCAAGGTACGGAACAGGCCCGCGCAGATCATCGCGACAAAGATGCCGGTTAGGCTGCCGAGACCGTATTCCAGGAAAAACTCGAAGTCGTAGGGAATGTAATGCCCCTGCAGGTTGATCGAGCTAAGCCCAAAGGCCAGCACCAGTACCGCCATCGGATTGGTCGCGGCCCAGACACCCAACGGCAGCATGAATATTCCCATTGCCAGAACAAAGGTCGGGAAGTCGCTGGCCAGCGGCAATAGCCCGTAGCAAAGCCCTCCAACCAGCACCAGGGCCAGCAGGGCGAAACGCCCGAACATGGCAATTGCCCGCCCCGCCTCGTCCCCGCTGCCAAAAAACCCCAGCGCGACAGTACCAAGCAAGGTGGCATTGGCGCCCTGCTCCCACCCGGTGGCCCACCACATGCCACACAACAGGGCATAGGCAGTGAGAATACTGGCCCCGACGCGTAACGCCAGATCAGTGTCCGGCGGCAAGGCGAAGACCGGGGTCTCGTTGACATCCTGCGCCAGCGCCGGCGTCAGGCTCACCGCACCCGCCAGGGCCTGATCAATCAATAGCACCTCGTGCCAGAGGTTGACGAGCCGCTCGATGATATCCGCCACATTGTCATGAACCAGGACCTGCCAGCTGTCTTTGGCGCCATCTTCCGCCGTACCGGGCAATGCACGAATGACCTGCGCCAGCCTGGGCGACGCAGCCGAACCGCTGGTGATCGCTGCCCGAGCCATATCCATCGCGGGGTTCAAACGCGAGCGCTGATACGCGTCGATCGCATCCAGCCGCAGTTGCAACTCGGACAGCAATGGAATGATGCGCAGCAGGCGCTGCTGAATGGCCAGCGCATGACGCAGGTCGCTGCGTGCCACTGTCGGGTCGTAACGCAGCTGGGAGGCCAGCTGCGACAAATCGCTGATGTCGCTGAGGGTCTTCATTCGGTCATGCTGGGTTTTGCTACTGTCGGCAGGCGCCTGCAAGGTATCTTCGATCCAGCTCT
Source organism: Halopseudomonas litoralis (assembly GCF_900105005.1). Classification (NCBI taxonomy): domain Bacteria; kingdom Pseudomonadati; phylum Pseudomonadota; class Gammaproteobacteria; order Pseudomonadales; family Pseudomonadaceae; genus Halopseudomonas; species Halopseudomonas litoralis. Next base: position 699,540 of record NZ_LT629748.1, on the reverse strand, counting down.
GCATATCGGGCAGCCAGCGGCGCAGCGAGCCCCGCAACACCGCGTCCAATGAGCGAGGCGCGATTACGCTGTCCACAATCCCGCAGACAAAGATACCAATGCAGATCTCCGTCACCCGAGCCGCAACCATATCGAACATCAGGTCGGGCTTATCCACCCAAGCGACAGCCACCAGCATCAGGGTGATACCGAATAACTGAAACCCGTACCCGCGGGGGCTGCGATCGAGAATGGCCAGGCTAAAGGCAGCAGTGGCAATCAACCCCGACATAATGATCAACAATAGCGGGGTATTGGCCAACAAGCCGACCATGAAGAGCGTTACCACTCCCGCTCCCAGCGTCCCAGCGAAGCGATAGGTGGATTTGGAGCGGATAGCGCCAGTGAGCGGGTTCATCACCACACAGCAGGTAACCAGTGCCCAGTAGGGTTGGGGCAAGCCGATTTTCACTGCTATCGCGAATGCGATCATCCCCGCCACAAACAGCTTTATGGAAAAGAGTATCTGTGGGCGGCCGATAGGGATCATTTGCGGCTGCGGGCGTGCTGATGATAGTCGATGGAACCCTGTTCAAGCAGCCGCAGCACCCGAGTAGCGCTGACGACTTCCGACTCGGACAATCCTTCGAACAGCTCGGCACGCAGGGCTTCCAGCGCCGCCTCCATGTGCAAGGCAATGCGGCGGCCCTCTGCAAGAACATAAATTGCTCGGGCTCGGCGGTTGTGTGGAACCTCTCGGCGCTGCAGCAGACCGGCCGCTTCAGCTTGATCCAGAGTACGTACCAGCGCACCAGGGTTAACGCCTATTTCCTCGGCAAGCACGCTCTGTTGTATGCCATCCCCGAGGCGACAGGCCAGCAGCAGTGCCTTGGCCAGCGGCGGAGCCAATCCCGAGTCGGCCAGAGCGATATTAGCCGCTTGCCCCCATGCCCGGAGCACTGGCTGTATCGCGTTGGTCAAAGCATATAATGCGGCGGCAGACGCCATGTGTGTCTCCGGTTGTGCCATTACGGCTGCTGTGAAGGGTCGCTCATCCTGGCACCGGCCTCTTCGGACGAATCAGGATGATAATTTACATGGCAACAATTGCCTAGGCAACAAACAGTGATAGCATACGCAACTGTTGAACAGGATATGGATAGGTTATGTCAGGGCCTGAAACAAGCCAGGTACAGCTGGTCATTTGCGAGCATTGCGATTCGGCATACCAACGCCCTGCCCTGGCCCGCAAACAAACTGCCCATTGCCAGCGGTGCGGCGCACTGCTGGAACGGGGCCGCCGCCTGAGCACCGATCAACTGCTGGCCTTGACCGTTGCAGCGGCCATTCTGTTTGTGTTCGCCAATACCTTTCCCATCATGGGCATCAGCATGCAGGGGCTGAGCAACGAGGCAACGCTATGGGCAACCGTCGAAGCCCTAGCGCAGGGGCGTATCACCCTAATCGCTCTGGTCACCGGCCTGAGCATTATCTTCGCCCCGGCCCTGCAGATCATTCTGCTCGCCTGGGTGCTTGTCTATGCCCGCAGTGGGCGAATGGCACCGGGGTTTCGCATCTGCATGCGCACGCTTGAGCATTTGCGTCCCTGGAGCATGCTGGAGGTCTGCTTGCTCGGGATACTGGTGGCTATCATCAAGCTGGCCGGCATGCTGGAGGTGCATCCCGGGATCGGCCTGTGGGCGATGTCCATGCTGACGGTACTGATCATATTGATTGGCGGCCGCGATGTCCGTGAGCTGTGGAACGAACTGGAGGTCACTCCGCGATGAGCCAACCTCCCTACGCTGCGGAGTTGGGACTGCAGCTGTGTCATGACTGCGGCAATGCTTGCCAACTTACCGATCACGAATGCCCCCGCTGCTGGTCTGTATTACACGCCCGCAAGCCGAACAGCATTGGCCGCACCTGGGCGTTTCTGATTGGCGCGCTGATCCTTTATATACCGGCCAACCTGCTGCCCGTGATGTATACCGACATGCTTGGCAATGGTAGCGAAAGTACCATTCTCAGCGGCGTCATCGAATTCTGGAGAGGCGGTTCCTGGGATATCGCCCTGCTGATTTTCATCGCCAGCGTGGTGGTGCCCTGTATCAAGTTCTTTGTGCTGGGGTTGCTACTGTTTACCGCCCAGCGCCGCAGCCGTTGGGCCATGCCCGAGCGGGCACGGCTCTACCGTTTAATTGAAATTATCGGCTATTGGTCGATGCTTGATGTGCTGGTGGTTGCCCTGGTGGCGGCGCTGGTGCAATTCCGTGCACTGAGCACGATAGAGCCGCGTCTGGGCATTCTGTTCTTCGGCCTGGTGGTGGTATTGACGATGATGGCCTCAATGAGTTTCGATCCGCGATTGATATGGGATGCAGAGAAAAACGATGTCAGATAACCCGCGCCACCCCAGTTCCTCCCCTGCCATTGCCGGCGATCCAGAAATCCGACAGCGCCGGGTGCGCATCTCGCTGATCTGGCTGGTACCCATCGTTGCCGCCTTGGTCGGGCTGTCCATGGTGGTGCAGAATTGGCTATCCGCCGGCCCGCAGATTACCGTGAGCTTTTTGACCGCCGAGGGCCTGGAAGCAAACAAGACCCAGGTCAAATACAAGAATGTGGTCATTGGCCGGGTCACCAGCATCACCCTGAGCGAAGACCGGACCCGGGTGGCCGCCACCATCGAACTGGACCAGAACACCGAGGCGTTCATCCGTGAAGATGCGCAGTTCTGGGTGGTTCGCCCACGTATCGGTGCCAGCGGCGTATCTGGGGTTGATACCTTGCTGTCCGGCTCCTTCATCGGTGCGGATCCGGGTGATGCAGCGGAAACCCAGCGCGAGTTCATCGGCCTTGAAGCGCCTCCGCCGGTCACCTTTGGCGTGGAAGGCAAGCGTTTCACGTTGCAGACCAGCGATCTCGGCTCGCTGGGCATCGGCTCGCCTGTCTACTACCGCCGCATTCCGGTTGGCCAGGTCGTCTCCTTTACCTTGGATGAGGATGGCAAAGGCGTGGCCGTGCAGGTATTCGTCAATACTCCCTATGATGACTTCGTTACCGCCGATACGCGCTTCTGGAACGCCAGCGGCGTGGATGTCTCCCTCGCCGCCGACGGTTTCAAGGTCAATACCCAGTCCCTGTCGTCGATTCTTGCGGGTGGAATTGCCTTTCGCGCGCCCAACTACAGCACTACTACCGAACCCGCCGCCGAAGATCGGGAATTTACCCTGTTCAATGACATGGCACGGGCCATGGCCCCCGATGACGGGCCAGCGCGCTACGTACAGATGCGCTTTGATCAGACCCTGCGTGGCCTGAATGTCGATGCGCCAGTGGAGTTTCTTGGCGTGCCGATCGGCCGGGTGGTATCGGTCAACCTCGACTATGACGAGCACAACAAGAGTTTCCCTGTGGTGGTCGGTGCTGTTATCTACCCTAACCGTCTCGGCGCTGCGCATGACAAACTGCTGGGGCTGATTGAAGGTAGCGATGAGGAGCGCAGCGCACAGCTGATCCGCGGCTTCGTTGAGCAAGGTCTGCGCGCCCAGGCCCGCACCGGCAACCTGTTGACCGGCCAGCTTTACATCTCACTGGATTTCGCCCCCCGCGCGCCGGCTATGGTGTTTGACCCGCATGCCCGACCGCTGGTCATCCCTACCATACCGGGTAGCTTCGACAAGCTGCAGGAACAGCTGCAGGCGGTGGTGGACAAGCTCAGCAAATTGCCGATCGAGTCGATGGCCAACAATCTCGACGGCAGCCTGAGCGAGTTGCGCAAAACGCTCGAGCAGGTCAACAGCGGCGTATTGCCTCAACTGCAGAGCACCCTGGAGCGTTCGGAGCAGACCTTGGATAATGCCAACCAGGCGCTGGCTGATGGCTCACCCCAGCGCCAACAAGTGGGCGACACCCTTGAAGAAGTACAGCGTGCGGTGCGCTCGGTCCGCGTCCTCACCGACTACCTCAGCCGCCACCCCGAATCCCTTATCCGCGGGCGCGGTAACGCTGAATCGCCAGCTAGCTTCAAGGGCGGCTCCACCTCTCGCGAACTCAATACGGAATCCCAATAATGACCCTGCGCCGCTACCTACCGACGTCTCTGCTCCTGTTAAGCAGCCTGCTGGTGCTGAGCGCCTGCAGCTCCACGCCTATGCAATACCACACGCTGATTCCAACGCAGCCTGCCGCAGCAGGTGCTCAAACCAAGGCAGACTTCCAGCTGCAGATAATGCCCGTGCGTATCCCGGTACAGGTCGATCAGCCCAGCCTAGTGATCCGCGACAGTGACGACCGCCTGACCATATTGGAAAGTGCCCTCTGGGCGTCGCCACCGGCCGATGAATTCCATGACGCCTTGGCCTTCGAGCTGGAAAACCGCCTCGGCGTCCGCGATCTGGCGGGACTTCCAGACACAGCCGACCAGCCAGTACTGACCGTACGTACCGATGTACGCCGATTCGACTCGCTGCCAGGCAGCCATGCTGCGCTGGATGTGGTGTGGAATATTGAGTTCAAAAATGGTCAGACACACCAGGCGCTGACCTGCGCGAGCCTCATCAGCGAGCCGGCTACAGCTGAGTTGGACAGTCTGGTGCTGGCGCATCAACGCTCCATCAGCAAACTGGCTGATGAGATTGCCGGGACTGCACGACAATGGACCAGAAATAGCGCCACAGTTTGTCCTTGATCAGTATGCAAGGCTAGATCTCATCGGAATCGATGTATTGTCAGAAGGTAAACACCGAAATGAAAAGCCCCACGCTCACATTGAACAACGGTATCCAGATCCCCGCCCTCGGCCTTGGCGTCTATCAAAGCGGCCCCGAAGAAACCATTGATGTCGTGACAACCGCCATAACCAATGGTTATCGTCTGATTGACACCGCTGCCGCTTACGGTAACGAACGGCAAGTTGGCCAGGGCATCGCCAAGAGTGGCATCGACCGCTCCGAACTGTTCGTCATCACCAAGCTGTGGCTCAGTGATTATGGCTATGACCAGGCCCTCCACGCCTTTGATCGCAGCATGGGCAAGCTGGGTATCGACACGCTGGACATGTACCTGCTGCACTAGCCGATGCCGACCGAGTTCGAGTCCACGATCGGCGCGTGGAAGGCCGCTCAGAAGCTGTTGGAAGAGGGACGCGTGCGCGCCATTGGCGTGTGCAACTTTACCCCGGCGCACTTGGACACCCTGATTGAACATACCGGCATAGTGCCCGCCTTGAACCAGGTGGAATTGCACCCGTTCTTTGTGCAGAAGGCCCTGACAAAGGCGCATGAAAAGCATGGCATCATTACTCAGGCCTGGTCTCCAATCGGCGGCGTCCAACGTTACTCGGTCAAGGAAGGACAGCCGTCCCAGGACCCGCTGCAACATCCTGTCATTACTGAACTTGCCGACAAGTACGCCAAGACCGCAGCCCAGATTGTCCTGCGCTGGCATATCGAGCATGGCTTCTCGGCCATCCCGAAATCAGTCCGGGCACAGCGGATCGCCGAGAACATCGACATCTTCGACTTTGCCCTGACCCTGGATGAAGTGCAGGCTATAGATGCGCTCGACAGTGGCGCCCGCGGGGGCCCCGACCCGGAACAAGTGGACACCACACTCTACAGCTTCAAGATCAAGGATTGAGCCTGATTGCGTGTCCCAGAAGACGCTGGCGATACCAGGGCAAAAAGACTAATTCTCGACCGTGCAGGGCACCTTACTGTTCTGCGTCGGTCTATCTTGCTGTTTCACATAGGGTATTTCATGCATTTATTTATCAAGGGTTTTTCCATCGCTGCGCTATTGGGCGCATCCATGCTATCCGGTGCGGTATTTGCTGAGGAGCCGGTGGAAAGTGGCAATCCGCCCGAAGAAGTCACTCAGGCGGGCGATGTAGCCAGCAAGGTCGTGGTTGGATGGATTGAAAAGGGTCTGATTCTGCCTGAACAGACCGCGGTGAAAATCAAGATAGATTCCGGTGCGCTTATCTCGTCCATGCACGCGGTCAATCTGGAAGAGTTTACCCGCAAGGACAAAAAGTGGGTCCGCTACGACGTCACAGTGAAGGATGTAGATACTGACGAACGAGTGACCATGAATTTCGAACAACCGCTCTATCGGAAAATGACGGTGCGCGGTGCGGGGGGTGTGGATCATCGACCGGTGGTGAAGATGCGCATGTGCATCGGCAACCGCGTTTTCGAAGAACAGTTTTCCCTGCGCGACCGTAGCGATATGAACTACCCGGTACTGCTCGGCCGCAAGACCATCGACCATATTGGTCTGATCGATGTGGCGAGCACCTTCATGCTGCCCCTCGATTGCCCAGACAGCGCGCTGGAGCAGAACGCAGCCGCCAGCAGAGGATGATGGACGACGAGACGCTGATCGACGGTGTCACAGTTTTTTAACATGGCGGGGGGGGGGGTACCATAGCCTCTGCTGAAGGATCAGCACCCGTCGATAGCCCGGCCAAGCGCCGGGTTTTTCGTGTCTGCGGGAAAGCTCAACCGCAAGCCTCCATACTAAGTATCAGTGGTAAATACCAGGCGACCAACTATACCTTGATAGGCGTAAGTGGCATCCCGCCAGAATCCCCAGCACGTCGAAGCGTGATGTAGGGCCCTGAGTGACAGGCCGTAAGCGCGCGGCAGAGCTCTGCTAGACCTTGCGCAAAATCACCGGAGAAGATGATGGCTAGTAGCGTCGGAATTATCTGCACTACGGCACGATCGTGGGCCACGGTAGGTCGCCGAAGGAGTTTTATCAGCACGCTCCTCGCTTCGGCGCTGCTGTCCGCGACGTTCAGCGTGGGCGCCAGCCAGCAGACGAGTACAACAGCGAAGCACGAGTCTAGCACTTCAATTGCCCGCATTCAGGTTGATCCCAGCCACTCCGGAACCCCTATTGCGCCCGGCTTTCTTGGGTTCTCGCATGAGTGGGGACAGGCCCAGATGATGTTTGGCGATCCGGCGATAGGGGTGAACCGGATCTACCGCCAGTTGCTCAACAACCTACTGGCTTATGGCGGTGGCCCCCTTTCGATCCGTATCGGCGGCAGCACCACTGATCGGACCGGGGAACCCCGAGCCAATTCAGTCACGCCGCTCGCACAACTCTATGAAGACCTTGCCGCGCCGACGCCGGCCACGTCGTTCATTCTGGGGGTCAACATGGGCGCAAATGACCCGGCGCTCGCAGCGCGGCAGGCAAAGGCTTACCTAGACGGCATGCCCAAGGGCGCGGTCCGCGCGATCGAGATGGGCAACCAGCCGGATTTCTTCGCGTTCAACAAATACCGGCCTCAGGAATACAGCTTCGACGATTACCTGGGCGAGTTCCGGGTTTTCGCCCAGAGTATAAAGACCGCCGTGCCCGACAGTCCCGGGTTCATGGGACCGTCGAGCGGCGGTTTCGCCGGAATACCGGCTATTCCAATCGCACCGCTCACGGACTTCGGCACGCCCGACGACTGGCAAAAGCTGATCGATCAGGAAAGCGCGGAGCTGGAGCTCGTGAGCCAGCATGCCTACACGGGAGGTTCCACCCTGTGCGGCGATGATCCCGCACCCGGATTCCTGCTGCGCCCACTGTCATCCACCGAAGATCCAGGCCAGGCCGAGCCCTACGTCGCGGTCGCCAAGGCTGCGGGAAAACCCTACCGCATGGCCGAGATGAATTCGATTATGTGCTCCGGCGAGCCCGGCGTCAGCGATGCGTTTGAGACCGCCCTCTGGGCGTCGGACATTCTGTTCGAATACGCAGAGCTCGGGCTGGAAGGCGTGAACCTGCATAGCAACACCTGGAACACCATCCACGGATGGGATATCTATGGCGCCTTCCTGTTCGATGTACCGAAAGCGCAGTACAAGGCATCAAACACCGAGGCGAAGCCGCCTGAGGGCACGCGGTTTCCGGCCGATTACCAACTTCGCTCGGTGCTGCCGCTCTACTACGGGTTGCTGTTTTTCGCCGAGGCGACACCCAACCAATCCACGCTGCTTCCGGTCGACGTCGACTCGTCGGCTAACCTGAAGGTATGGGCTACGCGTGACACGACAACCAACAATATTGTCGTCGCAGTTCTCAACAAAGATCAAAGCGCATCCGGCACCGCGCAGATCAGCGTGCCAGGCTATTCAGTGGGCACAGTCAAGCGCCTCGAGGCACCGTCATTCAGTGCAAAGTCGGGAATTACCTTCGGTGGCCAAACGTTCGATGGCAGCCAGGACGGTCGACCGGTCGGGTCGGAGCGTCACGAAACCAGCACCGCAAAGGACGGTGTGTTCGAGGTCGAGATCGGGGCGGCGAGTGGTTTGTTGTTGACGCTGGAGAAATCGTCAATAGAGGCTCATCCCTGAGAAAATAGCGAGGCAGGACGACTGCCTCATCATGGGTAGGCCCGTGCGAACGTTGCGATTCCTACCCAGGGTCTGCTAACCCGGATAGGAATCTACCATCGACCAGGTCCTCGGCCTGCTCTCTCATTCAGCCGTCGTAGGCATATCGTCTGCAACAGGTTGCCACCGCCCGACTAATTCAGTAGAAGAGGATCAAAAGCTACAGTGAGACGCGGCATCCTGTGCTTGCAGCCGTCTCCACAGCCGCAATTAGCCGATGCAGCGCAACCGCATCATCAAAGGTGGGCGCCGTGCGCGTGCCGTTGCGTAAATCTGCTGCCATCCTGGCATATACGCGCGTCACATTGCCGGGGACAGGGTCTTGCGGCCAACCCGCCAGGTAGGAGTCAGGTATCTCAAGTGGGCGTAATGTCGTGTCCGCGTGGCTCGCGCCATGGATGGACAGGCGCACCATCTGCGCATGCCCATTCTCCCCCCTCACCTGCAGGTCGCCTTCACTACCATTGATTTCCCACAGCAATCCGGTGCCGCGAGGCATGCCGCCGCGATAGTGAATACTGAATGGCGCGCCGTTGTCGAGTAAGCAGTCGACCACCACCTGATCGTGTGATGTCATCGGTCTGGTCTCGCCGGTCTCAATGACATTGGCCGTTGTGCGCCGACTGGCAAGCCGAGCGGATAATTCGATGATGCCGCCCAGGACCGTGCGAACCGCAGCCATGGTATGGCCGAAGGGAATCGTCAGCATGGTGGCGCCGTTCTCGAGGTCCAGCAGGTACGCGTTCCGTTCCTCTACCGTGGCACCCCAGGCCATGCCGCTAGCGACCAGGCTGCTCGATAGGACCTCCCCTATGAATCCATCAGCAATTAACGCCGACAGGTACTCGACCTCGGGCGCAAACCGCGCCTGTGTTCCGACCACCCCGAGTATGCCTTTCTCCTGCGCCAAACGAGCCAGCTCCTGAGCTTCGGCAAGGCCGTTGCCCAGCGGCCATTCGCAATAAACCTGCTTTCCCGCCTGGATGGCCGCAGACACGATCTCGAAATGGTGCGGTACCTTCACCGTAACGACGACAATATCCACCTCTGGCGAGCCAACTAGTTCCGCCACACTGCTGAAAGCACGAGGAATACCGCAAGCCGCAGCAGCTGTCTGGGCGCTGGCGTGGCTGGTATTGGCAACCCCAACGATTTCAAAATCATCCGACAACGCCCGCAGGGCGGGCAGATGCGCCATGGCACCCCAGCTTCTTCCGGGCTGTATGCCGACAATGCCGACTTTGAAGCGATCCTTTGTCATTGGGAATTCCTCTGTTTGCTGTACGGCACCATGCACCGCACTGCCCTCGAAACATCTGAAGCACCTTTCAACGAAGTGCGGTATGTAGATAGCGCTTGATCGTACCGGACGATGACGACAGGCGTCCAACGATTGAATCTGCTCCGGCCCTTTATCCGCCAAGGGAGAAAGTAACTGAACTGAGAATTTCATGCCCTTGGCAATGTTGTGGGAAGGTGCACCGCAGTGACTGGGATACGCTTCCTTGCCCGAGGATTTACAGCAGCGACGGGCCTCCCGTAGAGTAGCCCAGCATCGGGATCGGTTGGCTGCTCTACGGGAGATGAGACTCAGGCACCGTACTGGGTCACGATTTCCAGTATTCCATTTATCAGAAATTGAACGCCCATACAGACCAGCAGAAAGCCCATAACGCGTGCGATTGCCTCTACCCCGCCCTCGCCTATGAGCTTGACGATCCTCCCGGCATAGCGCAGGCAGACCCAGAAGATAGCGCCTAGCACAATGAATACGATAACCGGCGCGAGCATGAGTGTCAGGGTCGAATAGGGAACGGTGCCGGGCCGTGTGGACGCGGCGGCACTGATGATGAACGCGATGGTGCCGGGCCCCGCAGTTCCCGGCAGAGCAAGCGGAACGAAGGCGATGTTGATGGGTTTGCGGCGAGCCGCCGCTTCTGCATTAGCCTCAGCCTCGGGTATTTCATCCACAGCGTGTGTTGGGAATAGCATGGTGAAGCCGATGAAAGCGACGATCAGCCCACCGGCGATTCGCAAGCCGGGAATTGAAATGCCAAATGATTGCATCACCCAATGTCCGGCAAAATAGGTGATTAGCATGATTGCCACAACATAAATCGTAGCCTGGGTGATTTGCCGGTTGCGCTCCTGTATCGACAGGGTGCGTCCCAATGACAGCAGCAGCGTAACCGATGTCAGCGGGTTGGCTAATGGCAGCATGAGCGCAACGCCCAACCCGACCACAGTGAATAATTCAATTACTTGATCCATGAGTCCCTCAAATTTTTAATGAATACCCCAGCAAGCTGGGTGCCGAAGCCATTTAGGCTATCACGGTTGCCGTTTTGGAATGGAGAGATCCGCGATAGGTCGCCAGCTGCCGCGCTGACCGGGACGGCAGACAACGCTGCCTGCCAGTTCGAGATTGCCATCACTCCCTGACCGCCACATGAACTATCCGATGCCACTCGGCCGCTGGCCATTGAGCATAGTGGCCTGATTGATGTGGCGACTATTTCATGTTGCCCCTAGATTGTTCTGGCAGCGCTTGGAAGAAGAGCGCACCAGCAGTGGATGCAGGGCGATGAAACGCTGGCCGATGACATTCGGATCAATTAACCGAATCAAGCCGAAGAAGATCAGGGTAGAGATGGACATCCACGACCGGAGACCGGTCGTGGATGTCGCCCTTATGCGCAGCCAATTGGATCGACCCAAAGCGGGCAGCAAAAGAGGCAGATGAATCATACATCAACATGAGAACCGAGGGTTTAGCCCCACCCCTCGAGAACAATTTTCCCCCGCGCCTTGCCTGTCTCGATCAGGGCGTGGGCGCGCTTCAGGTTGACTGCATTAATAGTCCCAAAACGCTCGGCCAGCGTGGTGCGAATCAATCCTGCATCAACAAGCTGAGCCACCTCATTAAGCAAATGATGTTGTCCCACCATGTCGCTGGTGGCGAACAGTGAGCGTGTGAACATCATCTCCCAGTGGACAGAAACGCTTTTGGTCTTGAACGAGGCAATATCCACCACCGCTGGGTCATCAATCAGTCCGAATTTACCCTGTGGGACAATGGCCATGACAACCTGCTCCAGATGGGCGGTGGTGTGAGCCAGGCTTACAATGTAGTCCACGGCACGGATGCCGGTGCGCTCCAGCTCCTCAGCAATTGGCTGGCTATGGTCGATTACATGATGAGCGCCCAATTCTTTTACCCAGGCCTGAGTTTCAGCCCGTGATGCAGTACCAATCACGGTCAGTGGCGTCAGGCGTCGAGCTAGTTGGGTCATGATGGACCCCACTCCGCCTGCGGCACCAATGATCAGCAGTGATTTGTCCGTGGGCTGCTTACCAGGTGCAATGCCGAAACGATCAAAAAGCATTTCCCAGGCAGTAATAGCAGTGAGCGGCAAGGCGGCGGCCTGAGCAAAGTCCAGAGACTTGGGCATATGGCCGACAATACGTTCATCGACCAAATGCAGCTCGCTATTGGTGCCGGCGCGCGCAATGGAGCCGGCGTAGTAGACCTGGTCCCCGACGTTGAAAAGCGTCACGTCATCTCCCACAGCCCGGACAACGCCACTGGCGTCGTAGCCTAATATTTTATAATCATCGCCGTCGTTGGGATTGCTTACGACATCTGCACGCACTTTGGTATCGGCCGGATTGACCGAGACAGCCCTGATTTCAACAAGCAGGTCGCGACCGGTAGCGATGGGCTTCGGAAGAAGAATATCCATCAAAGAATCGGCTCGAGCAATATTCCCCGGATGTTTATAGCCAACGGCTTTCATCGTATTCATGGTTTCCTCAGGTTACTTTCCAGACACCCCCACAGCAGTCTTCATTGAAAACTGGGCCGATGCCGAGCGTACAGGTTACCTACTGAATGCCCTAAGTGCAGTCCGAATTCTGTATGCGATACCGTCCGCAGCCACTCACTGCAAACCCTGCCCGGTACCGGACTACGATATTTGCAGAGACGACGCTGATCGAAGCATAACGTTGAAAGGTCTTAGGCTCGATCACAACACGCTCAGCCCCAGGCCGCCACAACCACCGTGTAATTATTTAGAGTTTCCGCTCAAGCATAGCCCAGGGTACGGCCCATGTTGTTGCCAATTAAGTCGTTAACGGTCAGCAAGCTACCCCCACTTTAGCTGTAGGGATTTTTTTGATAGGTAGATTGCAACTGAGCGACAGCACTCGTCGAAGGCATTGTTCTTCTGCGGCGAGGACCACCATGCGCCCATCTGGTATCAGAACCAGGCAGACAGCGTGAGTGAACCGAACTGATCATGCTCAGCCTGGCCATGGAATTCCCGCGTACGCCAGACGCTGGCGAATGCCATCTGCCAGCTGTTCCAGGTCAGCGCAACGCCCGCCTTGGTGTCTCCGACCCATTCGCGGCTATCTACCGAATGGCTGTCGGTAAAAGTATTACCGTCCAGCAACATATTGTGCGCCATGTAGCGGCCTTCCAGATTGGCGAAAAGGCTCCACGCAAACCCACCGTTCTGATCAAAGTACGTGCTACCGCCTTGCGCCGGTGCAACCGACGGAAGACTGAAGCTGCGTTCCAGCCCTTGCCCTATACGCAGTCCCAAACCTGCCGAGCCATAGGTATAGAGATTACCCAACGAAACACCCAGGCTCGGGCCGTATTCCAGCTCCAACCCAGCAAAGCGGTGCTGCAGCCACCAGCGTCTCTGATAGCCAACGTTAACGAAGGGTTCGTTGCTCAATTGGTGATTCCAGCCCTTGGGTTCGTCACTACCGGTGACTTTGTGCACTCCACGCTGGATTCTCTTGCCTCCCGCCCCCGGTCCAACCAGGCCGGCATCCATATGCAAACCACTGACCTCACGCCAGCCATCACGGGCAATGTCGCCAAACATCGACACACCGACAAACAACAGACCGGCATAGGGTCTATCCTCCTCGATCAGCTCAGTGGCCTCAATCTCATTAGGCGTGTATAACTGGTGACCGAAACGATAGGTAACATAGTCGATGTCACTGACTAACCAATTAGGGGTCGTACCAGCCAATCGTACCGACCAGTGATCGGACTCCGGTCGGAAGGATCGCATCAGTTCAACGCCATTGCTGTAGTGGCCATCACTATCGCTGGCGATGATATCGTTCTCGATTTTCAATGAATAAAGATCTGCCTGACTGACAAGCGGAACAAGACCGGTGATCACAGCGACGGATAAACGATGATGTAGGCGCTGGGCTGCCATATTGCTACTCCTGATTACATACAACGGTGAATGTATGTAATCCTAGTTCAGAGTTTGCCGTTTCGCCCACCGTTTATATGAAATTTATCAGCATCAAGGCGAAGCCTAATCCAGCAGTAGCATTAGGGTATGGTCAATTTGGCCAGGCATGGAAGGCTAAGCATGACCGGCAGCAATCGGCCAACAGCTGCCGGTCATCACTGCCCGGCTACAACACCAATCATCGGCTGGAGTACCTGTATCTATCGTTATCTCACTTCGGCCAGAGGCGGCTGCTCGAGGAGTCTACGAAGCTAGTACCGATTCAGTAAATGACGCTCATTTTCGTGCCCGCGAAAAACTTCAGGAAAAATACGTATAGCTCTACATGTGTAAATGGCCTAGCTCCGCCTCGTTGGTTCTGATAGCTTTTTGCTACGATCTACCATCAGGGAGGAAAAACAGTGGATGTTCAGGCAGAGATTCGTACATGGTTACTAAAGCAAAATGATTGGCTACAAGAGGCCGCTGACAGGCTTCTGAAAAATGGAGAGCTGAGTCCGGCGGACATTACAGCCTTGGTGGCCATACTCAAGACTCCAGCAGGCCAAAAACCTACTAAGCACCGCGGTTTCGTGGAGTTGACCAACAATCCAAAGGTAGGAGATGAGCTGCGGCTGGTTCGAATCGCCGAGGTTGTCGGGATCGAGAATCTGGAGCCCCGCGTTCCACTTGAATTTGGCAGCGCGAACCTCACCGTAATCTACGGCCACAACGGATCAGGTAAATCCAGCTATACCCGCATTCTCAAAAAGGTGTCGGGCAAGCCAAGGGCCGTTGACCTGAAAGCCAATGTGTTCAAGGCCGCTCCTGCGCACAGCAAATGCAGTATCACCTCTCAGCTTAACGGCGTAGAGAGCTTGCATGAGTGGAGCGTAGAAGGCGACGCCGTCGACACACTGCGAGGCATCGACATCTTCGACAGTGACGAGGCCAGCCACTACCTGACAGCTGAAAGCGCTGCGACCTACATCCCTCCCGTCATCAGTCTCTTTGAGAAGCTTGCTTCCGCAGTCGAAATGGTTCGACAGAGCCTTGAGTCCGAGCAACGCGCACTGGTCAGCGCATTACCCGTGCTCCCACCGATTTACGGCACAACCCCCTCCAAGAAGCTGTACAGCGAGCTTGGCAAGTTGTCCGTAGCTGAACTTGGAACGGCCCTGCGTTGGGCCGCCGAAGACGAGCTTCGACTTGTAGAGCTAGTGGAACGCCTCAAGACTGAAGATCCCTCCTCGCTGGCACAACAGAAACGACGCACCAAGGCCGAGCTCCAAAAAATCATCAGTGCACTCCAGCAAGCGTCTACTGCTTTTGGTATCGACAACATCCAGGCACTGCGCCTATTAAGACAAGATGCGGTGTCCAAACGACAAATTGCGGTCGAGGGCGCCAAGGTAAAGTCAGCCGCGCTTGAAGGGGTGGGTACCGCCACATGGCGTGCGATGTGGGAGGCTGCCAGGCTCTATTCCGCAACGCCATATCCGGAAACTGCCTTTCCGGCGACTGCGGATGCACGGTGCGTGCTATGTCACCAAGAACTGTCTGAAGATGCGCAGCAGCGTTTAAAGGACTTTGAATCCTTCGTGCACAGCAAGCTTGAATCAGATGCCAAGACCGCTGAAGCAGAGTACAAAGCGGGTCTTGATCAACTGCCAGGCATCACGGCTGAACAAGATATGCAGACCCAGTGCCAGGCTGCCGGCGTGACAGATGAAGCTTGGTGGAATTACCTCAAAGGATTCTGGCAGCAAGCGCTTTCAGCAAAAAACGCTCTGATTGCCCATGAGGTCAACCAAGCTGCAAACCCCGTTCACCCAGTCGATGAAAACCTCGCCAAGTTGACGGAATATCGAAATGAACTGGAAGCAACCGCCACCCAGTACGATCAGGATGCTCTGGGTTTTGATAGAGTGCAGGCGACGAATCAAAAGCTCGCGTTGGAAGCCAAGAAGTGGATTACAGAGCAAGCTGCGGCTATTGGCGTCGAGGTTGATCGTCTGCGCAAGGTGAAAGACTATGAGTCTTGGAAAGGGTTGGCAGGCACTCGGGCGATATCGATGAAATCAGCAGAAGTGACCCAGGCCGTCGTCACCGAGGCGTACGTTGAACGCTTCAATCGTGAGCTCCTGGCACTCGGAGCAACCCGTATACAAGTCGAAATGGTCAAGACCAGAACTCGCAACGCCAAGGTACTGCATCAGCTCAAGCTCAAAGGTGCTCAAAACGGTCGCGCCATGCCCGACAGTGTCTTGAGTGAAGGGGAACGTCGCATCATCTCCCTTGCGGCATTTCTGGCCGATGTCTGTGATAAGCCGGGAGCGGCCCCTTTCCTATTTGATGATCCTATCTCCTCCCTCGACCATGATTTCGAGTGGTTTGTGGCATGCCGCCTCGTTGAGCTCGCCAAAACCAGACAGGTGATAGTGCTCACTCACCGATTGTCCCTTTACGGAATCCTGGAGGACCTGGCCCGAAAGGAAGGCGAGAAGTGGAAAGCAGCTCACCACCAACCTATGTGCATCGAGGCCTACGCTGGTGTTGCTGGCCACCCGGCAGATCAGGACGTTTGGAACGCCAATACAAAAAAGGCCAACAACCTGTTGGTGACCAAGCTGGATACCGCGCGCAAGGCGGGTGAGGCGGGTGGTGGTGCTGCCTACCGGATGCTCGCCCAGGGAATTTGCAGTGAGTTTCGCAAGCTGATTGAGCGGTCAGTTGAAGAGGATTTGCTCAACAAGGTCGTGCTCCGGCATCGGCGTAGCATTACCACCGATAACCGTCTGCATGCTATTCACGGCATCGAACCACAGGACTGCAAGCTGATTGATACATTGATGACTAAGTACAGTTGCTACGAGCACAGTCAATCTAGTGAAATTCCCGTATTTATCCCAGATGAGCCAGAGCTGCGTCAGGACTTGGAAGCACTCAAAGCCTGGCGTGAGGATTTGAGCAAGCGACGAGCCGAAGCGGCTTAGTCGTAGTCGCGTCAGAAATCGGATAATGGTACTAGGCTCATCCGCCTTCAAACGCGGGGCATGAATTGCCCCGCGTTTCCCAGGCATATCGAAGGACTGGTATTGGCCGGATAGCGCCGGTCTGGTTTAAGGCGGCGCTATCGCTGGTCAGACCTCGGTCTGTTCTGCCATATCAAGAGCGTCGTCCACTTCGATTCCTAAATACCGGACCGTGCTTTCCAACTTCGTGTGGCCCAGTAGAAGCTGAACGGCCCTGAGGTTCTTCGTCCTACGGTAGATCAGTGAAGCCTTGGTGCGCCTTAGCGTGTGGGTGCCGTACATGGCCGGATCAAGATCAATGGATATTACCCAGGCTTTGACGATTCGAGCGTATTGTCTGATGGAAAGGTGGGCTGAGGCGTGCAATCTGCTCGGAAACAGGAAATCCTCACTTCGCAGTTGGGCCTTATGTATCCAGGCTTCTAGAGCCGTCCGGGTTTGTTCGGTGATTTCGAACTGGACTGGTCGATGAGTTTTCTGCTGCATCACAATTGCCCGAGACGATACTTGTGCACCATGGGCGATGTCGCGCACCCGTAGCTTCGTCAAGTCACAGGCCCGTAACTTGCTGTCGATTGCCAAATTAAAAAGAGCTAGATCTCGAGTTTTCTCAGCAATTTGGAGCCTTACTCGAATAGACCAGATATCTCTGAGCCGAAGCGGCGCTTTCTGCCCGATTAGCTTGCCTTTATTCCAGGGTTCATGAGCAATAGTGGTGTTCATGGCTTGTCCTCCACATCATGGAAGATAACAATGAATCCCTTGGCTAAAGGAGCCAATCTGTAAAATGCTGATACGGCTTGCTGTCGGTAAAAACTCCAGTATCGAGAACGGAATGAGGCACATTCAAAATGGAAATTGATCAGCTGCTTGCACGCTCGGCGTTATTAGAAGACCGTCTTGCTAGCTTCCTTTCACTACCTCTATTCGAAAGTACCAGTCGCCTCCGAGCGTCCAGGTCGCTTGCAAGCCTTGGATTTGAGCATGCTCAGAGCGTTAAGTATTTGGTGGCAGCAGGCTTGTGCACATCTGCGGCGGCTCTCCTTAGGATTCAGTATGAATCTCTTGTTCGCGCGCTGTGGACGTTTTATGTGGCAACAGACGAACAAACTGAGTTAATACTTCAGGAGCTCACTGAGCAAAGCGCCAAGAAGGCCAGCAAAATCCCGATGCTTAGCCAAATGCTAGTGGAAATTGAGGAGAAGGCCCCGCACGCTCCCGTGGCGCATCTGAAGGAGTTCAAACATTACTCTTGGCGACCGCTGAGTTCATTCGTGCACGGGGGTATACATGCGGTGAATCGACACGGAAAAGGTTTCCCACTAGAGCTGATTTTGATGGAAGTACGGCACTCGAATGGGCTACTCGGAATTGCGGGCAACCTGCTTCTGATCCTTGCTGGTGTTCCACCAGAGGCCGGGGAAATGGCCGGTATTTACGCAGAGTTCAAAGATTGTTTCCCACCTGTTGATCCTCCTTTCAAACGGCGGTCTGAACCAGCGCATTGATCTGTTTGGAGAATATCTCCTTCGGTTGACGGGAATCCGCTCTTAGCCGTTTTTCCGCCCGTCAATCTAGGCGGCTTTCGGCCAGAGGCGGTCATTAACAGATTACAAAATCCTGGCCGATGCAGACTGCTGTATCTGGTTCTGGGGGCGAGGTGTGAAGATAAGCTTGGCCTCGATGCCAGGGAGACTCAGTCCGTCGGAGGGTATGTGCCTGGGCTACAGCTAGTCCATTCTAGGCTCTCTGGGGTGGCTGAAAGGATCTAGATATTTACATTTCTAGATATATAGATTAGAATTTCGACCATTCGGCAGCCCCTTGATCAGCGCTCCTATTGAAAGTGCGTTGAGCTAAAGCCGTCTCAGAAGCGAGATGAAGCGCCTCTTTAAATCTATATTTCCCGATATCTGGATTTGCTAATGAATAGAAACAAGCTGTTTAGCTCGACAAAGATCGGCCCCCATGACCTCCGTAATCGTATTGTGCTGCCGCCGCTCACTCGCTCGCGTAGCTCGCAGCCAGGGAACATCCCCAACGACTTAATGGCCACCTACTATCGACAACGAGCTAGTGCGGGTTTCATGGTCACAGAGGGCACTCAGATCGAGCCACGGGGCCAGGGCTATGCTTGGACTCCGGGAATTCACAGCCAAGAACAAATCGAAGGCTGGAAGAAAGTCACCGAAGCGGTACATGCAGAGGGCGGTGTAATTTTTGCGCAGCTCTGGCACGTTGGTCGGGTGTCCCACACCTCGCTGCAGCCAAATGGCGATGCTCCTGTAGCGCCATCAGCACTGCCAGCACGTAGCGTGAAGGTGTTCATCGAAACGGGACCAGGTACCGGTACCTTGGCGGATCCGTCTGAGCCAAGGGAGCTTTCCACTGCAGAGGTGAAAGAGCTCGTCCAGCTCTACGCCAAAGCAGCACATAATGCCCTAGAGGCCGGTTTCGATGGGGTAGAGCTGCACTGCGCCAATGGTTATCTGGTAAACCAATTCATCTCAGCGCACACCAACTGCCGCACGGATGAGTATGGTGGCAGCCTGCAGAACCGCCTGCGATTCTTGCGCGAGATAACACAAGCTGTTGCTGACGTGGTGGGCGCTGATCGTTTAGGTGTTCGATTTGCTCCACTGTTTGCAAGCACCGATGAGCTTCGGGTCTATCTAGGCCTTGTGGAAGATAATCCACACGAGACTTACATTGAGGCCGTCAAAGTGCTCGAGGAAATCGGTGTCGCTTACTTGTCGCTGGCCGAAGCAGACTGGGATGAGGCTCCAGAGCTGCCAGATACATTCCGCAACGCTGTACGAGGGGTCTTCAGTGGCCGCATTCTGTATGCGGGGAAGTACACAGCGGAGCGTGCCGCCGCAGCGATTGACGCTGGCTGGGCTGACTTAATCGCATTTGGTCGCGCCTTCATTGCCAACCCAGACCTTCCACAACGGATCGCCAATGGCTGGCCGCTCAATCCACTGGATGCCAGCAGCATGTATGGTGGTACCGATAAAGGGTATGTTGATTACCCCTTCTACAAAGGCTGACAGCCATGGAGCTGCGCGCCTCGTCGGAATGCGCGCAGCAACTGAAATCGAAATATCGTAAAATAGCGAAAAGCCAGCCATGTGCCATTTACTATGAACATCGATCTCAGCGAAGCGCTAAAGGCTCTGGATAATCCCACACGCCTCACCATCCTAACCTTGCTCAAGAATCCGAGGAAGAATTTTCCCGAGCAGGAAGCAGATCCTGGTCAGCTTGGTGTGTGCGTAAGCATCATCCAGGAACGAGTAGGGCTGTCCCAGTCGACCGTATCAAACTACCTCGCAGCCCTTCAGAGAGCTCAGCTGGTTACGTCTCAGCGCATTGGTCCCTGGACTTACTACAAACGCAATGAGAATAAGATCGAGCAGTTGCTGAATGCGCTTGAGAAGACCATTTGATACTTAGGCGTCGAATAGCTGCTGCTTATCGGTGTTGTTGTAGCTCTCAGGCGGCATGAGCTTCGCCGATCACGAATGGCTGCTTCTGGCCGATTCCAGTCATTCGATCTGGCCGGAAATCAGTAGAAGCGCATATTGAATACCAAACACGTCTGGCGCCGCCTTGATGCGCCCAAACCCTTGCCGACATGAGCACTCACAAAGCATACCAATGCAAGGAAAGTCCCTAACCTTTTCACCGAGCTGCGCGAAGAGGGACATCTCTTCCTGGTTAGAAAATCGACATTGTTGTTCATGCGACACTCCTGGTTGCCGTTAGGACGGGGGAGCGCAACAATAAGCGGTAGCATGCCAAACGCAGAAGACCGAATCTTACGCGAGCTTCTACGGCCTACGGAGTTGAAAGAACGCGAAGCTTGCTGGAGCGGTACGGCTGGCATGCCTCCGGCTCCGGAGCTCGCTGCTGGTGCGCAGCAATGTCGATAGAGTAGATAAACGCGAATGGCCTGAACACACGAATCCAACAACCGCGGTCAAACATCGATGCCCCCACCCCTCAAAATCGCCCGTATTTACATGCGTGTCAGCACAGATTCGCAGGACCTTGAACGTCAGGAAAGCCTCATAGAGACGGCCAAATCTTCCGGCTACTACGTAGCTGGTGTTTATCGGGAAAAGGCCTCCGGAGCCCGCCCAGACCGCCCCTAGCTATCTCGAATGATATCCGACCTGCAATCTGGCGAAGTTGTCGTCGCAGAGAAAATTGACCGGATCAGTCGCCTACCTCTGCCTGAGGCTGAGCTTCTCGTGGCCTCTATCCGTGCCAAAGGTGCCCGTCTTGCTGTGCCTGGCGTAGTCGACCTCACCGATCTGGCTGCGGAGTCAAAAGGCGTGGCCAAGGTGGTGCTGGAGTCGGTTCAGGAAATGCTCCTGAAACTGGCGCTACAGATAGCCCATGACGATTATGAAGACCGGCGTGAGCGACAGCGGCAGGGCATTGAGTTGGCGAGAAAGGCCGGGAAATACGCGGGCCGAAAAACCAACCATGATATTCACTGTCAACGCCGGTTTAAAAGTGACCCACTTATCAGCAATATCGCCGATCCAAAACTGACCCACCCTTGGCGTTTAAGCGTTGGTTAATAATTCTTGGCTGCTGGTCGAGATCGGTGCGATACCAGCCGTTTTCTTGTCTTTCAGTCGATAGCTTTCCCCCCGGATCTGGACGATGTGCGCATGGTGTAACAGCCGATCCAGCAGCGCAGCGGTTAACGTAGTGTCGTTATCGAAGGCGCTAGCCCACTGTGAGAACGGGAGGTTGCTGGTGACGATGACGCTGCCTTGCTCGTAGCGTTTGGCGATGACATTGAAGAACAGGTTGGCTTCCTCGCGACCAAACGGCAGATAGCCAATTTCATCGATGATCAACAGCCGCGGTGCCAAGACGTTGCGTTTCAGGTACTGATCCAGACGCTCCTGTTTGCGGGCAATGACCAGTTGCAGCATCAGGTCGGCAGCGGCAATGAAGCGCGTCTTGATGCCCTGGCTGACGGCCTTGTAACCCAGGCTGATGGCCAGGTGGCTTTTGCCAACGCCACTGGGGCCTAGCAGAACCACGTTCTCTGCCCGCTCCACGAAGGCCATGCTTGTCAGTTCATTCAGTTGTTTGCGGGGGGCGCCGCTGGCGAACTTGAAGTCATAATCCTCAAAGAGCTTTCGTCCTGGGAAGCCCGCGAACTTCAGCAAAGTCTCTCGGGATCGTTGTGAGCGAGCGTTCAGCTCTAGGGAAGGTCTGAAAAAGACTTCCTGAAAAGGTAAAATGCGTCAGCGCCATTTTCGAGACCACCGCATGAAACAGATGAGCTTTGCAGACGCCGAATACGCTGGTAAACGTAAGCAGACCCGCCGTGAGCGCTTTCTGCTGGAAATGGATCAAGTGGTTCCCTGGAAGCCATTGCTGGCGCTGATCGAGCCGCACTATCCCAAGGGCGAAGGTGGTCGACCTGCTTACCCGCTCGACGCGATGCTGCGAGTTCATCTGATGCAGAACTGGTTTGGGTACAGCGATCCAGCGATGGAAGAAGCGCTGTATGAAACCACCATCTTGCGACTCTTCGCGGGCCTTCAACTTGATCGCATTCCGGATGAAACCACTATTCTCAAATTCCGTCGGCTGCTGGAACGCTACGGCCTGTCCACGGCGTTGTTCGAAGTGGTCAATCGTTACCTGGGTGAGCACGGGCTAATGCTGCGCCACGGCACCGTGGTCGATGCAACCATCATTCATGCACCCAGTTCGACCAAGAACAAAGAAGGTAAGCGCGATCCCGAGATGCATCAGACCAAGAAGGGTAACCAGTATTATTTTGGCATGAAGGCCCACATTGGCGTTGATGCTGAGTCAGGGCTGGTTCACAGTCTCGTGGGGACGGCGGCCAATGCGGGCGATGTTACTCAGGTAGACAAGCTTCTGCATGGCGAAGAAACCCATGTATGCGGTGACGCCGGCTATACCGGCGTTCAGAAACGGGATGAACACAAAGGGCGCAAGCAGGTGGTCTGGTCGATTGCGATGCGCCCAGGCAAGCTCAAGACATTGAGCAAAACCAAGCTGATCGAGAAAGGCTTGCGCCGAATCGAGCGGGCCAAAGCCAGTACACGAGCCAAGGTCGAGCATCCGTTTCGAGTGATCAAATGCCAGTTCGGATTCACCAAGGTGCGCTACAAGGGCCTGGCGAAGAACACGGCCCAGTTGCATACCTTGTTCGCCCTGGCCAACCTATGGATGGCCCGAAAACAGCTGTTAAGTGCAGGATAAATCCGCCCGGAGTACTGGGTACAGCGGCCTGGATGGCCGAAAAGGGGCTGCAACGCGCTGAAAACGCGACTGAGGGCGATGAAATCGTTCCTGAAATGTTTTTTTTGTGAGTCGAGGTCATAATCGCCGCCCATATGGCCGGTATTTCAGACCTTCCCTAGGTTTAATAGCTGCTCCAGGAAGTCAGCCAATGTGGCCTCGTGCGAGGCTGAATGGTCGGCGATTGCCGCCCATTCGCTGGCCAGGGTGTCAAGCTTGAGGTCTGCGCAGGCCTGCTGAATACGTTGGTGCTGCAGATTCATGGACGGATCTCCAGCAGCCGGTCGTACACGCTGAGGGGATGCTGGAAGCTTTCTCTCGGAACGGGCCGAGTGGATATCGGCCTGTGCTGAGTCGCCAGTAGCCGTGATGGCAGGGGCATGAGTTCAAAACGTTCCTGATCCAGCAGAATCTGAGGCTTGATACCGGTGGTGCCATGGATGCGCTGATGCGCTACCTGCTCCAGCCACGGACCTATGTGCGCATTGGCCGTGGCTACGTCCAACCGCAATCCGGCTTGATTGAGGGTCGCTGCCAGAGGCGTGATAAAACTGCTCTTCAAATAGCCATTGAAGCGTTCAACCTTGCCCTTGGTGCGAGCGCGGTAGGGCAGGCAGGCGCGGGCGATAAAGCCATAGTCCTGCGCCGTAGACAACAGCTGAGCATTCCAGCGATGACGGCCTTCGCCGTATGCATCGCGCTCGATCATGATGGCCTTGGCGTTGTCGAACAGGATTTCCTGCGGAACCCCGCCGAAGTATTGGCAAGCTTCTTCGATGCCACTTAACCAATCTTCCTGGCGCTCATGCTCAGAGAACCGGACATACGTGGCGCGACTGAATCCCAGCGTGGCGACAAAGGCTTTAATCGTGCGCCGGTGGCGGTTAATGGTCGTAAAGTCGACCTGCATCTGTTTGCCTGGGGGCGTCTCAAAGCGAACCACCGGATCAGACTCAACGGCTTTGAAATCAGCAACGTAGCACTTGAGCTGGCTGATCCCGCCAGCATAACCGCGATCCTGAATCTCTCTTAACAGTACTGTTGCAGGTATCCAGTGTGGCTTCGCTGATTCGATCCGTGCCAGTAAATAATCTTTGTAGGGATCCAGCTTGGTCGCTCGCTGCGGTCGCTCTGGATAGCTGGGCACCGCGCTCAGGTCTCGCAGATAGCGGCGCACGGTGTTACGAGACAGGCCCAGCTTCTGAGCGATGGCGCGAATACTGTCGCCCTGACGATGCAATACATGAATTTCCACAAGTGCCTCCTGAGTCAACATCGGCCGCCGCTCTGATCATCTGATTAGGCGGCCATTTTGCCCAGGTGGGTCAATTTTAAGTCGGCGTTGGTGGGTCAGTATTACTCCGGCGGTGACAATTCACAACCGCATCATCGCGCTGCGTTCGGCGGGTCACAGCATTGCAGCGACGGCCAAGCTGGCCGGGTGCAGCGAGAGCCAGGTCAAGCGGGTATGGGCGATGCATCGCAGCTCCGCTACGCCCAGGCAGTGATCTTTAACCAATCATCGCAACCAACCCGGGCCCTTCATTTCTCACGTTGCCCACCTCCTTGGCTACCTTGTGCCAACTGAACAGGCCAACCGGCTCACTGGCAAGCAAAACCCGCTCCGCCTGCCCTGCTTCCATCTCCGGATCTAACCATTCTGCCGCGCTCTCCGGAGATAACACCACCGGGCGACGGTCATGGATGTCGACCATACCTCCTTCACTGTCGGCGGTGATTATTACAAACCCATCCTCCTCACCGGGCTGGCCATCATTGCGCGGGAACTGACCAATACAGGCAAAGTACAGCGGCTCACCGTCGCGCCTATGGATGTAATACGGCTGTTTCCGCTTAGGTTCAGCCGGGTCGGCTACCCATTCGTACCAACCATCTGCAGGTACGACACACCTTCCAGTTTGCCAAACGTTCCTGAAAAACCTGCTTGTCGCTACAGTTTCCAGGCGTGCATTGATAGTCGGCGGTCGCTTCCCCTTCGCCCAGAAAGGGGCGTAACCCCAGAGCATTGGCTCAAACCTCAATCCGTCCAGATCCCTGCGTATGGTCATGACTTGGGACCGCGGTGCAACGTTGTACCGATTGATCGGATGGGGTGTGACCTCGCTTCGGAGCGGAGCATCCAGACCAATAGGTGCCAGGTAATCCCAAGCCACTCGATACTGTGCAAACCGGCCGCACATACCCACCTCCCGCTCGATTTCAATTGACGCCAGCCTGCCACAGGAATACTGTATTTATATACAGCAACGTCGTTGGTGAGAAACATGAACACTGCAGTCATATTAGGCCCGCTCGGCCAGTCGTCCACTAAGCTGCCCTTCTATTCCTACCGTGTCCCCGCCGGGTTCCCGAGCCCGGCGTTTTTCCCATATCGTTTTTTATGTCAATGCGCAGGCCTGTTTTAATAAACATATATAAAACAATGATATACCGGATAAATAATCGATCTTGCCTACCTTAATAGCGCTGACAACTATCAGCGCGGTTCGCTTCCTTCACTGATTCCCGCCAAGATCCCACAATCGGTTGCTTCGCGCTTATCCGAGCAACGCCCTCTCAGTGCAACAAGCTGCCTCTCAAGTTCATGTAGAGCAGTTATCTGCGATCGCACATGAACAATGTGGTCATCGAGCATCGTGTTCACCGCTGCACAAGACTGGTGAGGATCGTCCTTCTAACATCGAACGTTATCTTGGAAGAGGGTTTGACAATGGATGATTGCTGCGACAGCAAGGGCAGTGAGCTTGCCAAACTGCGCGAGAAGCAGAGCCGGGTGCTCTACATCGTGCTTGCCATAAACGCTGTTATGTTCGTTGTCGAGTTTACGGCCGGCTGGGTCGTGAACTCGACCGCGTTGCTCGGCGATTCGCTAGACATGTTCGGCGATACCCTGGTTTATGCCATCTCGCTTTTCGTGCTGCACCGTGGCACTCGCGCCCGGGCGGGGGCTGCCCTTTTCAAAAGTGGCTTTCTTTTACTATTCAGCATCTTAATTATCGGTGAAGCCATCCGTAAGAGCTTCTTGGGCGTGGTGCCAGAGGCGGAGTGGATGGGTCTGATCGGTCTTGTTGCGCTCGCCGCCAACCTGAGCTGCCTGGCGTTGCTTTATAGTCACCGCAGCGACGACATCAATATGAGCTCGACTTGGTTGTGCTCGCGAAACGATGTTATCGCCAACCTAAGCGTGTTAGGCGCGGCCGGGCTAGTCATGCTGACCCAGTCGCAGTGGCCGGATCTGATCGTTGGGGTGGCACTCGCGCTACTGTACCTGCACTCTTCCGTTCAGGTCGGGCGGGATGCTTGGCCAAAGTGGCGCGGTCGCGATGAACAGCAAGGCGCTGGCAGTGAAGCTGGTGTCGTAGCCCCATCGAGTAGCTGCTGTAAACCTGATGCCGTGACGAAGCAAGAGGCCGGCTGTGAAACGAATGCCGTGGCACAACCGGCCGGCTGTTGCGAAAGCCGCACCGTAACGCCCGCAGACACTTGCTGTGGAACGGGTTCGACAGAGGCTTTTTACAGACAGGGCATTTCCCATCCGAGAGCAGATGCAGCAGAAAAAAAGCGAGGGAGCCCTAAATGACAAAATTGTCATTTAGGGCTAATCCTCTCGTCAGGCTTGAACTGGATAATAGCGGCATGGAATTCATACCCAATGCCAAGCCGAGGGCGCTATGACATATCGCAACATGATGGCCGTATTTAGCATGGCTTTTGTCTTGATGGGAGCCAGTACAGCAGTGCAGGCTGAAGATGGGAGCTTGAAATTGAGGACGATGCTTGCCGATCGTCACGGATATGGTCTGCCTCTTGATGAGCGTAAGGGCAATGAAGTAAAAGAGCGTAAGCAGCGTATCCTGAATAATGATGAGTTATTCTTGAAAACGACAGAAAAATCAGATCCAGCGAACAGATAATTTCAGTTTCATCTCTTGGGTAGTTACTCCTTCAACAAGAGATGTTTTAGGCGCCTTTGGGCGCTTTTTTTACAATTAGCGACGCCCGCGCATCAGAACACGAAGATGGAAGGCCAAAAAGGTGCAACGATGCGAGTCTTGATCATCGAAGACGAATTGAAGACAGCCGAATATTTGCAACAAGGTCTAAGCGAATCTGGTTACACCGTTGACTACGCTTTAACGGGAACGGATGGAATACACCTGTTCAAAAGCCAGCAGTATGCTTTAGTAATATTGGACGTAAATTTGCCTGGCATGGACGGTTGGTCGATATTGGAGGATATTCGCCGCACTAGCGATGCGCGCGTAATGATGTTAACTGCTAGCGGCAGGCTGTCGAACAAGGTGAAAGGATTGGACCTGGGTGCAGATGATTATCTGGTTAAGCCCTTCGAAT
Organism: Halopseudomonas litoralis; assembly: GCF_900105005.1. NCBI lineage: Bacteria > Pseudomonadati > Pseudomonadota > Gammaproteobacteria > Pseudomonadales > Pseudomonadaceae > Halopseudomonas > Halopseudomonas litoralis. The sequence goes on along the minus strand of NZ_LT629748.1, from coordinate 672,177 downwards.
TCCCTGAATTGCTGGCAAGAATCAGATCGCTTCTGAGGCGAAGTGAGAAACTGACTGAAACCGACTCTCTGAAAGTGGCTGACCTTGAGGTTGATCCCGCCAGACATCGTGCATACCGAGCAGGGCAGCGCATCGATCTGACTGTTAAGGAATTTTCCTTATTACATCTGCTCATGCGAAATTCTGGTGTCGTTATGACAAGAACTCAAATAATTTCGTTAGTATGGGACATTAACTTCGATTGTGACACTAACGTAGTTGACGTCTCTGTCCGAAGGTTGCGCGCCAAAATAGACGAACCCTTTGACAGGAAGCTAATCCACACCCTGCGCGGGGTAGGGTATGTCCTTGAGGATCGCGGATGACCAAGCCTTTGAGTTTGTCGCTGCGAATTGGATTGTCTGTAGGTGTTATGGGATCAATTCTCGTTATTTTGATATTCAGTCAATCCTGGATGACGCTGCGCAATCAATTGGGAATAATTGCCGAGTCCAGGTTAGAACAAAAGTTAAATCAAATCGAACATGTAATATCAGAGTCTAACCTGTCGCTTGTTAAAGATACTAGCTCGCACCCGCTGGGCGACTTAGTGTCCGGCCATCCAGATCTAGGCCTGCTAGTATGCGATGCTCAAAGGCCGAATAAACTAAATTTTACGGTTGGCTCGGTGCCAAGTCATTTGCTAACTGGAAGTACTTGTGCCGTCGAACCTGATACATATAAAAAACGACTCTCTCAGCATGGCATCGAGGCGCTAATAGAATCTAACATCGTGCGCATTGCCGGGAGCAATGAGAGTTTTCTGCTAGTACTCTTCAGTAATCGTTCCGATGATTCCGAACTGCTTAGTGCATACCTGAATTCGACCATATTAGCGGTGCCGCTGTTCCTGGTATTAATTGGGTTCGGATCCTGGTGGATTGCCCGACGAGGAATGGCTCCGCTGAGCAACTTCAGAGAGCTGACTTCCATCGTTACCACAAATGATCTTGATGGAAGAATAATAACCTCTGGTCTGCCCGTGGAGCTTAAAGAGCTAGCAGACAGCGTAAATTTCATGTTGGGAAGGCTTGAGGGCGGCGTGCAACAACTTTCCGATTTTTCGGATGATCTGGCCCACGAATTGCGATCTCCGATTACTAATCTAATGGGGAAAGCGCAGGTGGCTCTTTCTCGAGACAGATTATCCTCCGAATACAAAGAAACATTAGAATCATGTGTAGAAGAGCTCGGCAGAATATCTCGGATCGTTTCAGACATGCTCTACCTTTCGCAAGCTCTTCAGTCGGATTCAGCTGATCTGTCAGATCAAATATCCTTAAAAAGAGAAGCTGAACAGGTAGTCGACCTGTTTAATATTATGGCTGAAGAAAAGGGAATATCGCTGACCGTCCAGGGAGACGGCGTTATCGTGGGCGACAGGCTGATGGTGCAGCGAGCCATATCGAACCTACTATCGAACGCCATCAGACACGCGTCTCACCACAGCAACATTCCGATACTCATCGAGAGTCAAGGTCAATCTATCGTGTTGTCTGTGACAAACGATGGCCCCGGTATACCCGAAGAGCACACCGAAGCGATATTCAAGCGATTTTTTCGCGTGGATAGCGGGCGCTCACGTGACGAAGGAGGGACTGGACTTGGTCTTTCGATCGTCCGTTCGATCATGCAGATCCATCAAGGCAGCGTGACTGTAAATACCAGCACAGCCGGCCCTACGACATTCCAATTGTGGTTCAACCTTATGTGAGGTGGTTTATGCTCGCCCTTATTTGTCGTCTACGTCCGGCCCGATGGCCGCGTCAGGCGAGGCTCCTGTTTGTCTGCAGTATGTTGGGGTTGTCAAACCTTGCTTGGGCAGCCGACCGCGAGACCGCAATACTGACCTTGCCTAAGGCACTAGCTCGTGTTCTGCAGTCCAGCCCCGAGTTGGCTGTTTATCCCTATGAAATCCGTGCCGCCGAAGCGCGAACCCTGCAGGCGGGCCTGCGACCCAATCCTGTTCTTTCCGTGGAAGTCGAAAATGTTCTTGGCAACGGAGCATTTTCGGGGGTTGATGCAATGGAAACCACCCTGGCATTGAGCCAAGTCATTGAGATGGGTAATAAACGCAACTTGCGGCGCGACGTCGGCAGTTGGCAGCGCCAGGCGGTGGAGCGTGATTACGAGCTTGCTCGCCTTGATGTTCTGGCGGCAGCTGCAAGCCGCTATCTGGAAGTGGCGCAAACCCAGAGATTGTTGGATTTCTCCGAGCAGGTTGTTGAATGGACTTTAGCCGCTCAATCCGTGGCCAATAGACGTTTCGACGCTGGTAGCGCAAGCAGGGCCGAGCTTGGTCGCGCACGAACGGATGCGATGCAGGCTGCGCTGGCGGTTAGCAATCTCGAGGTTCGGCTGGCGAATGCCAAGCGCCGCCTGGCAAGTTTGTGGGGGGACAGTGAACCGGATTTTGCGATTGTGGGCGCGGAACTTTTTTCATTGGTGGAGCTTCCGGACTTCGCCCGTATTCGTACTCAACTCGAGCAAGCACCGCAATTGCAGCGATTTCTGACACAGGGCAGGTTACGCGAGGCCGAGCTTGAACTCGCTACCGCTCGCGGCCGACAGAACATTGAGGTCGGCGCCGGGTTCAAACACATTCGGGAAACGAACGATATCGGAATGGTGCTGCAGTTCTCCATGCCGCTGGGCGTTAATGACCAGAATCAGGGAAATATCCAGGCCGCCCGTGAGGGCCTAGCGAAGCTCGATCTGGAAGAGGAGGCAACACGGGTCAAGATTTTTACCGAGCTACACAATGCATACGCACAACTGGAACAGACACGTAACCAGGTCACGGTACTGCGTAACGATATCCTGCCCGAAGCACGGGAGACTCTCGAGTTGATTCAGGACGGTTACAGGGTGGGGCGCTTCTCCTATCTCGAACTCGTGCAGGCCCGGCAGCAAGTGCTGGCCGTCGAGAACGACGCGGTTGTCGCCGCCACCGACTTCCATCAAACCCTTATTACCCTTGAAACCCTGACGGGCCAGCCTCTGACGGGAAGCGGACAAATTCTTACCCGAGCCGATACCGCAAGCGGTGTGTCGTCCGAATTCCGTCTGCCCTACCTGGATGGATCCGCTGGTGCAGAGCAAACGTCACGACAGGAAGAATCTCGATGAACAAACTATTGAATCTGGTACTTGGCAGTTTGCTCCTGGCAGGGCTGCCGCTTCACAGCGCAATTGCGGTAACCGATCCAAAAGTGGAAACACGAGCCGCTCACACCGAGGAGGAAGCTTCGCATCAGCATGAATCGGAAGAGCCAGAAGCTGAAGCAGAACATTCTGAAGAGGAGCACGGTGAGCGGGAAGGTGACCATGCTGCGGAAGAAGCAGGACATGACGATCATGACGGTCATGCCGAAGAAGGTCAGGCTGAGGGCCACGAAGGCCACGAGGAGAACGAAGAGCCGGTTCTGACCCTTAGCGCTGATCTGTTACGCGAGTTCGGTGGTGAAATTGCCGTTGCTGACGCGGGTGTCATTCGCCAGCAGGTGTCATTGCCAGGCGAGATCCAACTGAACAAGGAAGCCGTCGCTCACATCAGTCCGCGTTTTGCGGCGAAAATCGTTGAGGTGCGGGCAAAGATCGGCGACAAGGTCAGTGCCGGCGAAACCCTTGCCGTGGCAGAGAGTTCTGAAACGCTTGCACGCTTCAACCTCACATCGCTGATCGACGGGGTGGTGATCAATCGGGACGTTACGTTGGGAGAACATTTGTCACCGGATGACACTGCCTTCGTGGTCGCGGATGTGTCTACTCTCTGGGCTGACATAGCGCTCTATCCCAAGCAAGTACCGTTGGTGGAGGTTGGTCAGCCGGTTCGTCTCAGTACCAGCTATGGCCCAGAGCCGGTTGATGCTCGCATCGATTATGTGGCCCCGTCGGTAGATGAGCGCACGCGTACTGGCCTGGCTCGAGTCTTCCTGCCAAATGAGAGCCGCGCATGGAAACCGGGTATGTTCGTTCAGAGTGATATTGCCATTGGCGAGTACCCGGTAGACGTCGTAGTTCCCGAGGGTGCGATCATTGATTTGGAGGGTCAGCCAACGGTTTTTGTACAGGAAGGCGAGCGCTGGGAGCCGCGGTCAGTGAAGCTCGGTCGCGACGATGGAAAAATGGTCGAAGTCCTGAGCGGTCTTGAACCCGGAGAAAGTTACATTGCCGAGGGCGGTTTCGTGCTTAAGGCGCAGCTGCAGAAGAATGAATTTGAATCCGGTCACAACCACTAGCCCAGGAGAATAGTATGCAAGGCATTATCCGTTTTGCGCTGGATAACCGGCTACTGGTAGTCGTGCTAGCTCTGGCGACCCTGGTGGGCGGCTACTTCGCCTATCGCACCCTGCCGGTGGACGCCTACCCTGACATTTCGCCGGCATTGGTCCAGGTGTTCGTAGAAACTGAGGGATTGGCACCCGAAGAAGTGGAAAAATACGTCACCTATCCGATCGAAAGTGCAATGAATGGTCTGCCAGAACTCGACCATGTGCGTTCGATTTCCAACTTTGGGCTGTCAGTTGTCAATATCTATTTTGAGGATGGAACTGATATCTATTTCGCCCGGCAATTGGTGGGCGAGAGGCTTCAGGTCGCCCGGGAGTCGATTCCCGCCGGTTTTGGCGAGCCGGTCATGGGGCCTATTACTACAGGGCTTGGGCAGATACTGTTTTATGTACTCGAGGACACCAGCGGTCAGTACAGCACTACCGAGCTGCGTGAGATTCAGGACTGGATCGTCAAGTTCAATTTGCAGACCGTCAAGGGCGTAACCGAAGTTCTTTCGATTGGCGGCGAAGTGAAACAGTTTCAGGTGAATGTCGATCCGAACGCGCTGCTTCGCTACGACGTCAGTTTGCCGGAAATCAAGGAGCGTATTGAAGCCAACAACGCCAATGCCGGCGCCCAGTTCATCGTCAAAAATGACGAAGAGTACATTGTGCGGTCGGTGGGTCTTGCCACAGATCTCGAGTCTCTTCGCAACATTGTGGTGAAGACCATCGACGGGACTCCCGTTTATTTGAACCAACTTGGCGATCTGGACATTGGCGGAGAAATTCGCCGCGGACTGACCACCAAGAATGGCAACGGCGAGGTGGTTGTCGGCATGGTGTTGAAGCTGATCGGCAGCAACACCTCCAACGTGATCAATGCGGTAAAGCAGGAGTTGGCGACAATCAACGACAACCTGCCTGAAGGCATCGAGGTGCAGCCGTATTACGACCAGGCTACGCTCGTGAAAGCGGCCGTAACCACTGTGATCAATGCTCTGTTGCAGGGCATCATTCTAGTAGCCCTGGTTCTGCTGGCTTTTATGGGTGGTCTCAGGCCAAGCCTGGTGGTGGCGCTCTCCATTCCGTTTTCGGTCGGCTTTACCTTTCTTGCGATGAAAATTTTCGGAATATCCGCGAACCTGATGTCGCTGGGTGGGCTTGCCATCGCTATCGGTATGATGGTGGATGGCGCGGTTGTGGTGGTTGAAAACGTTGATCGCATGTTGCGCGAAGCCAAGCCTGATGAGTCGCGTCTGCATATCGTGATGCGCGCCTGCCAGTCGGTCGCAAGACCGATCCTGTTTGCGATCAGCATTATCATTGTCGTGTTCTTGCCGCTATTCACTTTACAGGGCGTGGAAGGTGCGACATTCAAACCGCTGGCCTACACGGTGGCGGTGGCGATGTTTGGATCGCTGATCTTCGCGCTAGTGATCGCTCCAGTAGCCGCTTCGCTCCTGATGAGGAGTCCCAAGGTTCGTGAGGACAAGCCACGCAAGGACATCATCAGCTTTCTGCTCAAAGGTTATAAACCACTGGTAGAGGCAATGGTTGCTCGCCGCTGGATCGCGTTGGCGCTGGCGGTCGTCGTTCTGGCCGTGGGCGCTGCAGTAGCGCCGCGTCTGGGCTCGGAATTTGTGCCGCGTCTGAATGAGGGTGACCTGTTGATTCGCGCTACCATGGCGCCTTCTATCTCGCTGGAGAAAGCCAAAACCACTATCACTGTTTTTGAACGGCAATTGATGGAGGATTTTCCGGAGGTAACGCAGGTAGTCTCGCGTATTGGCCGGGGTGAAGTTGGCGCTCACGCCGATCCGGTAAACAACGCCGAGATATTCGTTGCTCTCAAGCCACAGGAGGAGTGGGTAAGCGCGGATACATTGGACGGTCTTTACGCCGCAATGAGCAAGAGATTTGAAGATTTCCCCGGTGCCAAGTTCAACTTCACACAACCTATCGCCGCAGCTGTGGATGAGTTGCTGACGGGGACCAAGGCCGAACTTGCAGCCAAGCTCTTTGGTGATGACCTTGATGTGCTTGTTGAAAAAGCACGAGAGATCGAACAGGTGATGGGCACAGTGCGTGGAGCTCAGGATGTTCAACGCGATCAGATCGGTGGCACACCGCAACTGCGCATTACGTTGGACCGGGCTGCGATCGCCCGCTACGGGCTCAATGTGAGTGATATTCACGATACGTTGAGCGTGGCGGTCGGTGGTAGCGAAGCGGGACAGGTGTTCGAGGGTATTCGTCGTTTCGATATATATGTGCGTCTGAAAAAGGAGGCGCGAAACGAGATGGAAGTCATTCGGCAGTTGATTCTCGAAAACGCCTCCGGCCAGCGGATCCCCCTGGAGGAGCTGGCAAGTATCGAAGAAGTTGTCGGGCCACGGCAAATCACCCGAGAAAACAATCAGCGTTTCATCACCATTCAAACCAACGTGCGTGATCGGGACATCGGCTCCTTTGTTGCCGAAGCCGATGCCGCTATTGCGGAACAGGTCGACTTGCCGCCGGGGTATTTTCTCAAGTGGGGTGGTCAGTTCGAGCTTCAGCAACAGGCCAACAAGCGCCTGATGATCGTGGTGCCGATTACTCTGGCGCTGGTGTTCATAATGCTTTACGCAAACTTTGGTTCGCTGCGTAACGCTTTACTGATCATGCTCAACATCCCGTTGGCTCTGGTGGGCGGTATCGTTGGCTTGTGGTTGACGGGGCAGAGCTTGTCAGTACCTGCGTCAATTGGTTTCATCGCGCTTTTTGGTATCGCATTGGAAAACGGTCTGGTGCTTGTCAGCTATCTCAATGAGTTGGTCAGAGATGGCGTTTCCGTTGCTGAAGCCAGTGTCCGGGCGGCGTGTGCACGTCTGCGAGCGGTGATCATGACTGCTGTGACAACGGCGCTTGGGCTGTTTCCGCTCTTGTTCGCCAGCGGCGCCGGCAGCGAAGTGCAACGGCCTCTGGCCACCGTCGTGGTCGGCGGACTGGTCACAGCTACGATTCTTACCCTGTTGGTTATTCCCGCTCTTTATCAATGGTTCGCTGATAAACCAGCTGATATCGGCGAAACCCGTTGAAAGGAGATAACTCCATGCAAGAGATCAAAGCCTATATCAAGAACCACAAGCTCGAAGCAGTGACCCTGGCGTTGCACCGGGTGAGCGGTATCAGCGGTATGAGTGTCTCCGAGGTGCGTGGTTTTGGGCGGAGCAAGGCCC